>NZ_JBTMZT010000019.1:0-51062 GCF_054570475.1 Bacillus sp. C1 | reverse complement strand
CACTTCTACTATATAAAAAATAGTAGTGCGAACCAATGCCTTGGTCTGCACTACTAATCTTAGTATGTTTTGTATAGCTTGGAAAAGAAGAAGAAAATAATCTTTAATCATATATATGGCCTTATATTCACTCAGTTCTCGTTTCTTTTTCATAAGAAGTAATTGCCGCATTTGAAACATGGTAGAAGAACAGAGTAGAATGGCAATCAGTTGCCCATACAGATGGCATTCCAATCGTTCTCGTTTTATCTTTTTACAATGATGAATATGAAAGAATGATTTCCACGTTTTAAATAAAATCTCGATTTGCCAACGTAAAGAATACCAATCATGTACTTGTCCCATCGGGACAATATCCGTAGGGGTGTTTGTCATATATACATTGATACCGCTAAGTCGTTTACTACGAGCAGAATACTTCATTCCTTTCTTTTTTTCTCTTACAGTTTGATCTTGTAATCGTTTTTGTTGTTGTTCTTTTGTTAGTCGATGAACAATCACACGAGTTGGGACTTTATCAGTCATTCCTATATAAGCGTTGGATATTTCACATGTTTGTCCTGCTTGAAGAGAGTTCATTACAACATCCATATCTATCTGGATATACTCTGTACCTTTCTTGATTCTGCCATCTTGAAAATAATCAGGGTTAGGATTTTTTTGATAAATACGTGTATTCGATTTGATACGTGAGATATAATAAGCCTTTTTATCTTGTATATGTTGAAGATCTTTCAAATGAAAATAACCTAAATCTCGGATACATAAATCATTCGCTGTTACAGTTGGGACACACAGGGAACCGTAGGTTCGATCATGTTGTTTACCTGGACCTGTATGGATATGAAGGAACTGTCCACTTAATAAATCATACTCAAGCTGAATCTTTACTCCCGCTGTATGGCTGCATCCTCCTGCACCTGGATAAACGAATGAAAAGGGATCTGGAAGTTGAAATGCAGTTGAATCTAAAATACGAATACGCTTGAAAACAGAAGTATATGGAGAAGAAATCGGCATAGATGAGGTCAATTTTTGGTTTAGTAGTTCAGCTAATAGGTGTTGTAAAAATTGAACGGCCGCTTTATTAAATCGTTGATTCAGTCCCTCAGGGCTGATGAGCACTTCTGTTGATGCTTCTAAGCAGCTAGATAATTGAGTTAAAGAAGTCGTAGCGACATTTTGGCTCATCCATACACATAAAGCGATTAAATCTTTTGCTTGGTACTTACTAGTTCGTTGTACAAAACCAACATCTCTAGCAAGATCTCGTAAGATATTTGGAGATAAAAAGCTTTGAATCTCTTGAGCAAATAGTTGTAATTCATCAGATACAGAAATAGACATACAAAAACGCCATCCTTTCCTATGATTCTACAGAAAGAATAGCGTATTTTTTCATTTTATGGGGGATTATATACTTTTTAAGTTAACGGGCGTACGGTTAGTTCACCTTTTAAAATTAATATTTACCAAACAGGTCTTAACCTGGATGATAAATTACCTTCATTTGCTTCATAAACTAATTTTGTTAAATCCTCTTTGAGCATTTGCATTCGTTCAGTACCTATGTTTGTAATCCAACGCTGTTCAATCTCAGCTAGTATCTTCTCTTTTGCTTTTACAACTAACCAACCTCGTTCAGTCAAAATAATAATTTTCCCTCTCTTATCAGTAGGATGAGCTTTGCGCATTACATAACCACTTTTCTCAAGATAATCCACCATTTTACTCACAGCTTGCTTCGTAATTCCTAAATATTCGGCTAGTTCTATACCTGTTGCTCCATTAGGAGTGATACATTTAAACATAAAACCATGTACAGGTCTAATATCTCCAAATCCCAATTCATTTAATTTTTCATGTAATTCATTAATGGATGTACTAAAAGATAATGATAAAAGCGATGTAAGATCTAATTCACTAAATACTTGATGCTTCATACATAAAACCTCCTCAAATGAAGTCAACTTGGTTGACTACAATTAAATCCTATTGTACTATACGGTATATAGTCAATCAAATTGACTATATTTTGATTTTAAAAGGAATAGAACTTACCGAAACAAAAATTAATAAATTATGGAGGTTTCTCATGGCTAATATCGTTAAAATTAGAGGAAGTGTATTTGCACCTTATGCTTGGTTGGAACCTATTGAAGATCCTGCAACAGGAAAGATATTAGAATACACTGGTGATGCACGTGAATTTACACCTTATGCTGTAAACACTATGCGGTCAAGGTTAGAGCAAGAAGTGATTATTGATTTTTATAAAAAAGAAATTTTTTCACATGCAAATGCTTGTATCGTAACTGTGAAAATTACAAATCCAGATGGTTCTATCGAGTATAAAAAAGGGAGAACAAGCACAGAAAATATTGTATGCACTAATGTTGTGTGGGGTACTGATGAAGTTTCTTTTGTGATGAGAGCAAGTGCCAGCAATCCTTTAAATACAGCAGCACCTGCGGCTGATTATATATTAACAATACGTGTTAATAAAAGTGGTGTTGCGTATATTGAAGGTTCCCATGATGGGTTCCCTTGCTATGAATTTTATAAGCAAACAGATTTTGGTCCATTTGAATTAATATATACACATGATTTCAGAAAAACTGGAGACACTCCAGCAGCACTAGCTGGAGAAATGGAATACAGTTTTAAAATAATAATCTAGATATAAATATGAATCAGAAGAATGTCACTATTTAAACCAAAAGCAGAAAATATTAAAGAAAAAACAATTGAATATGCGAAAGAAATTGCGATTTGTTTTGCTCAAGGTTTTTCTGTATTACCCAAAATAAAATTACAGAGGTGTGTCTCATGACTAGTATCGTTAAAATTAGAGCAAGCGTATTTATTCCAATGTCTTGGACTGAACCTAAGAAGGACATTCAAACGGGTAATGTGATCCAATTTGAAGGTGACTCACGTGAATTTACACCTTATGCTGTAAACGCTATGCGTTCCAGAATTGAACAAGAAGTAGTTGTAGATTTTTACAAAAAAGAAATTTTCACATATGCGAATACTGGCATAACAACAGAAAGAGTCACAACTCCAGATGGTTCTGTTAATAAAAGAACAGGAAAAGCAAGTACAGAAAATATTTTGTGCACGAAGATTGTATGGAGTTCTGATGACGTCAAGTTTCAAATGAGTGCTAGTGCTAGCAACCCATTAAATGTATATGCACCTCCCGTTGACTACCTATTAACTGTACATGTTAAAAAAGATGGTACTGTTGATATTGAAGGTGAACATGATGGATTCCCTTGCTATGAATTTTATAAACAAACAGATTTTGGTCCGTTTGAACAAATTCATACACATGATTTTAGAGAAACTGGTGATACAGCTGAAGCTCTAGGTGGAGAAATGGAGTATAGTTTTAAAAAAATATTGTAAAGGCAATATAACGCCGTTTTGAGTGAATATATAACAACGCAAGAGTGAGTAACAGGAGGAAAAGAGAATGACAACAGTTTTATTTGTAAAAGCAAACAATCGTCCAGCAGATCAGGCAGTTAGTGTGAAATTATATGAGGCTTTTTTAGCAAGCTATAAAGAATCACATCCAAATGATACAGTGGTAGAGCTTGATTTATACAATGAAGAATTGCCATATGTAGGAGTAGATATGATTAATGGTACATTTAAGGCTAGTAGAGGACTTGATTTAACAGCAGAAGAAGCAAAAGCAGTAGCTGTTGCTGATAAATATTTAGATCAATTCCTTGCAGCTGATAAAGTTGTTTTTGGTTTCCCATTATGGAATTTAACAATCCCAGCTGTATTACACACATATATTGATTACTTAAACCGCGCGGGAAAAACATTTAAATATACGTCAGAAGGTCCAGTAGGTCTTATTGGAAATAAGAAAATTGCATTATTAAACGCAAGTGGCGGTGTATATTCTGAAGGACCAAAAGCCCCAATGGAAATGGCTGTTAAATATGTAGCAAGTATGATGGGCTTCTTCGGTGTAAAAGATATAGAAAAAATAGTAATTGAAGGTCACTACCAATTCCCAGATAAAGCAGAAGAAATTATTGCTACTGGGCTTGAAAAGGCTGTTAAAGTAGCAAGTACGTTCTAATTAATATAAAATTTGTTACTCTATACAACAGTACCAACACTTTTATAGTGGTGGTACTGCTTTTTTAGTCGCTTATCTCGCTACTCTTTTACATTTTATCCATATAGGGGTATTGCCCATCGCCATCAACTTAAAAAAACAGATCAACCCCAAAACGAAAAAATGCGCTGGATGGTTATAAATAATTGTAGTGAGATAAAAATTTTCATTTAGGGGGGCACTTCATAACTTTAGCTTGATGGCGATGTGGCTGTACCCCATTCATAAGTAATGGTGTATCTATGTTTTTTTCACCATAACCGTTACTATATAAAATATCTCCACTTGTGTTTTCTATAAGTAGAACACATTCATGTATTTGTTTTGATCTTGTTGTTTTTCTGAAAAATTCATCGATTTTCCTTTCCATACGTATCCTTCCACCATCGTATTTTTCACGTTGCTTTTATTTTTTTAATATCTTTTGTTATTTCTCATCGTTAACAAGTTTTATTCCAAGAAATGAATTAATATTCCTTATTTAATAAAGTGTAATTATAATTAGCGTAGGATCTTAAGATAAATCTTCGTTTCAAAATTAAGTATGGCTCAATGTAACTCTATTCTTCTATCAGTGTCAAAAAAAAGACAACTTAAGGAGAAAACTGTTTAGGTTGTCTTTTTTGAGCATGTAGTTTCCTACACTTAGGTTAATCTTTTTTATAAACTGATGAAATTGCATACTGTAAACGATCTGGATAATTTGTAAACATCTCATTTAATATCGTATTCAATCAATTTTTGCATATGTTTATACAATAAATGACCATGCTGTTAAGGATGTTCAATCCTTAACAGCATGGTCTATTCGTTATAATTTACGATTCAATATTTTTAGGTTCTTCTTTTACACCTTTAATAGGTAAGCAAGAACCTATTAGTGCAATGATAGCACATCCAATAAACATAAATGGTAAGCCATATACAGCAAGTAAAGATAACGTACCAAAAATAATTAAATCCAGTGCAGAATCAAGTACTGATAACAATGAAATTGTTGTTGCGCGTACATGTGATGGAATGATGTCATTACTCAGCTGTGAATAAATTGGATATCTGATCGCTCTTACAAATCGTAATATAATAAATGCTCCTAACACAATCCATAATGTATTTCCAAAGCATGCTGCTAGTAGTAATCCAATGACAGCTAATGCGCCTAAAAAATTCAATAAAAATATACGAGAGAATTTTCCGGTTAACCATCCTATAGAAATGGATGCAAAATAGCCACCTATTGCAGCAATTGCATATAATATACCAATTGCAAATACGGGAACACCTGCATTTTTCAAAAGTAGTTGATCATAGTTGTCAAAAACGGCACTCGCCGGAATAAATACAAGTGATATATTTAAGAACATGATGAGTAATTGTGGTTCTTTTCGAATAACTTGTATTCCTTCAATCACTTGTGAATACGATGATTCATTATATTCAAATCCTGCCGCCGGATTTTTTACGAATAGAAGTAAAATTAATTCTACGAAATGGAACAGCAAACCAAGTGTAATTAAAATGAGAAATTGCTCTTCTTTTAAATCTTTTACAAAATAAGATCCGAAAATCACAGCAATTAACATTGAAATAAAACTAGCGGATTGTATTTTTCCCATCGCTTTATCCATCAAATGTTGTTCATTTGTTTCTTTTAAAGATTCATATATTAAAGCTTCATCAGCACCAGAGAAGAACGTGACTGATAAACCATTCAATAAGCTATATAAACAAAAGAGCCATATGTTATCAGCGAAGAACAATATAGAAATACTTGTTATCTTTATGCAAGCGCCTGTTATAAAAGAGAATTTTAAGCCGAAGCGATCTGCAAACACGCCTGCCGGTACTTCTCCAATTAAAACCGCTCCACTCCAGCACATTAATACGATGAGAATATTGGAAGGAGTGAGGCCTCTTTCTACATAAAACAACGTCATAACTGCTTGTAAAAAACTAATTGTTCCAAAAAAATGAACCCAAAATAAAATAGAAATATTGTGATGGGCAATTGTATGCTTTTTCAAATTTTCTCCTACTTTCCGTAATTGGTGATTTGTTTTGTAACCGGAAGCAGGAGTGTTACGTTAGCCTAAACGCTATTCACTCCTCTTCCTTTATTTGAGAATGTTTTTAAAGTTTTTAACATATGAATTCCTCCTTACATGTAATTAAATATATCGTAACAAAAATTCTCACTATTCACAAAAGTATTTCATAAACTAGATAAGATTGTCGAAATGGAAAAAGTGGTATATAATAAGCAGTAACATTACTAGTAATTATTTTAGGTATTCCTAGAATAAAGGAGCGATACATATGAAAATTACTATTTATTTCGGAAGTCATGAAGATCAAGATGTACGTACAATGGATTGTCATTTAGATGTAGACGATGCAGAAGAACTTGTCTCTGTTTCATAATATAAATTTGCAAATAAGTTGGGGTGAAACCTCTTCCCTATCGCATGTAAGACACCTTTTAAAAGGTGTCTTTTTTATTGTTTTTTGGTGAAAATACCTTTACTTTATAGCGATTAAATAGTAAAATATAAATATACGAACAAACGTTCTTTTTATTTCAATCGTACTTGAAGGGATGATTTTTACAATGGCTCAAAACAAGCGCAGAGGAAGAAAAAAGCATACACCGACTATCTCAAATACAGGCTTTATCGGTTCTGTGTTTATTGATACATTGGAACTACAAAAAAAATCCTACTATTTCGCCCGTAAGAAATTACAAATTGTCCATCATGTTTTAGATGGTTTAGGAGGTGCAACAAGTGCATTATTTAAGGAGCATAATATTTCTGCACACATGTCTTGTGTATATTTACATAAACAACAGAAAATCGGTTTTGTTCTTTCAACAAAGCCTTTTGAACAAGCTGATGGTATCGCTTATTTTAAAAATTACTTAATTGAAAAGAATTTTTATGATGCTCAAGAGGAAGAATTCCAAGAAGTATTTAATACTGGGTTTATCGGGGTTGTATTTGCTGATTTATCTAGTATTGATCGTTTTAATTTTGAGTTCGAAATGAGCATGCTATCAAAATTAATGAAAGATATGATCATTCCTGTTAAGGAGCTATTTTTACGACATAATATTCCTGCTTATATCTCCACTTCTCATTTAGAGGAACAAAATAAATTAGGATTTGTCTTATCTGTAAAACCTTATGATGAACGTGCAGAAGCAGATTTATATTTTGAAACATATTTAAAGGAACGCGGCTTATATATTGGAGACGAAGAAGAAGAAATCGATAAAATTGTGATTCGCAAAAAAGTCGAATTTATATAGAAAAAATGCAGGATTGTAATATATCCTGCATTTTTTATTTAAAAGTCTCATTTTCTAAAATAATAACGTAATCATTTGTCATTCGCCCAGCCTCTTTTGTATAGCTAACAAGTCGTTGTATATTATCACAGCAAAGCTTTGCTCCCCATACAAGTAATGGAACACCAATAAAATCAATATGTAACCTTCTTGAAAACAATCCTCCTAACGTCATAGGAAGCGGAACTGTTGGCGATGTATTTGAAAAAATGATTTTTTCATTGTTTTGATAATGCTGCTGAAGAATTTCCCCTAAATTTTTCATCGCAGGAACAGCTATCTTGCATGTCCCATGCCCTACTGTATAAACTGGGTTTCCTCCCTCGTCTCGCCCATGAAAAATGATTTTTCCCATATCAGAAGTTTTAAGTTTATTGAAATAGTCCACATTTAAAATTTCTTCCTTTGTTAGTCTACGATCGGTAGGTAATTTATTTAAATGATACGCTGCTGCAAGTGAAGTTGTATGTGTTCCACCAAAATCTGTGTAAATGAAAATCATACTATCATCCTTATCATAAACATTTCATAGTTACTAGTATTACCAGCGCATCATTTACTAAACGAACTAAGAGGCAGATTGTTAAAAATGGCTAACTTACTTTACGGGACCAGTCTGTCCAAAATGAAGTGAAATGTATTCATCAACTTTTGGAATTAAGTGTCAGATCTTTTTATCGAATTCATTAACTCGAAAAAGTATTCCGGTTGATGAGTCTTATTTAGGCTATACCATGCATGTAATGTATCTGGTGCAAATACATCTAATTTTTTCAATACTTCCATCGCAAATTCTAGAGGTGCTACTCCTGATGCAGTGACCAAATTTTCACCAGATACTACAGGTCTCATCTCATAAAATTGTTCTCCTTTATAATTAGGACAAACCATTTTCATATACTCTAAGCTATTGCTTGTATGCTTTCTAGAATCTAAGTATCCCATATTCGCGAGACCCTCAGTTGCACCACAAATCGCCGCAACAATCGTGCCAATCTTTAAAGCTTGTCCAACTTTTTTTAAGAGAGGTTGATGAATATCTTCGCTCCAAGTATTCCCTCCAGGTAAAATTACAAGATCTTTACTTTCAAGTGTACATTCATCAAGGGAGATATCTGGTTGTATACTCAGTCCTCCCATCGTAGTAATCCTTCCTTTAGTAGCCCCTACTGTAACTACTTTTAAAGGTGCTATATCTTTTTTAAAATATCTTCCTGAGTTTAGTTCTGCGATTAAATATCCATATTCCCAGTCTGACATTGTATGAAATACATAAAGGTAAACTTTTTTTGTTTGCATCTAATAACACTCCGATCACAATTGATATAGTCTATACAGTTCTTCAATAGGTCCTATCGAACTAAACACCCGTTAGTTCAATAAGAGTGCACTTATGTAACGGGTATCCAAATTTCTATTTCATATTCATTTTTACAATTTCGGGCATTCCTTTTTTATTCTATATTCTTCCCTACCAATAAGAACTTGTGTTCCTTTTTGATTTTACACCAAAATTAACCAAATAAACAAGGTAATTATTAAACTAAAAGATGTTTCACCTAAATGGGATCAGTGCATCTTTTGGTGAAACGGGCGGTGATCGATCGTTGAATTCACACCAATGTTGCTTTTATATCTTGCTCCATTAATACTTCTAAAAATTGACCTGTTAATGTGCTGGGTCCATCATCAAATGTTAAATAAGCCACTTTCTCTACCGGTTTTCCATCAGGTCTTTTTTGCCTTATCTCTGATGTTTCATTTTTCTTTTCTTGTTGTTGTGTGTTAACTTGTTCGACGATAATTGCGCTTAAATAGGCTTTTTTTCCGTTCCCATATTTAAACTCTGTTACATTTGTACACCATTTTTCATTTGGCTTTTCCGATGTAAATGCCCG
The DNA here is from genome assembly GCF_054570475.1 of Bacillus sp. C1. Lineage (NCBI taxonomy): Bacteria > Bacillati > Bacillota > Bacilli > Caryophanales > Bacillaceae > Bacillus > Bacillus sp. C1. Next base: position 41,671 of record NZ_JBTMZT010000019.1, on the reverse strand, counting down.
ATTTAATACGTTCTCTGTCACATGATGCGATGGTGATTTACGATAAGGCTTTCGCTTTCGCCGGATAACGGACTTCAACCCACTCACCTGCATCAAACGATAAATACGCTTCTCGTTAACTACCGCTTGATTACTTTCTTTTCGCTGACGATTGATTGCCAATGCTATACGACGATAGCCGTAAATACCGTCTACTGGAATGTAAAAAAAGCGGATACCATATCTTAATTAGACATAGTATCCGCTTTTTTTTATAGTCCGTTTAAAATACTTGTTGCTTGATTTGGTTCCATTGCTACACAGACCCCGTTATTAAGACGAATAAAGGAAAGCATAATAATTCATTTTTTTGACATGCGATATTTATAGCTTATTACGCATGAAACATTGCATATTCCTCATTTTGTAAAAACTAACATTTAAGCGTCTATTTTAGTAATAGCATTCTTCACCTGCTGTTTTCGTCTAAGCCAAGTAAATATGATAGAAGCTATGAGAATAAATCCAAGATAGCCCGTTATAGGATATACAGTTCCTACTAATTTAGTAAATCCGATAAAACTAGCACTAAATGCTGCAATTCCAAATAGAACAACAAACATTTTGAATTTTGGCAATTCTGATTTTACAATCCTTGCTGTGAAAGCATACAACATTCCTACGGCAGTATTGTAGATCATACCTAATAATACAATAGACATTAGTATGCCGAATATTGGAGAAATCTCATTAGCCAAAAAGAGTATAGGCATATCTATGTCTGTAATTTTATTAAGTTTAGTAAGCATACCAAGATTAATAAGTAAAATAAGGATACCTAATCCTATACCACCAAATATGCCTCCAAGTCCCGCCGTTTTTTCGTCTTTTATTGTTCCTCCCATCACGATAAGCATAGCAGCTCCTGCGGCAATGTTATATGAAACGTATAATAACGCTCCTAATCCCCAATTAGATGCAGCCGCGTTTTGTTTATCTGCAATTAGTTGCAATTCATTAAAACTTACATCCATTGTGACAAAAGAGTGAACAGCAATGATGATGACAAGTACAAGTAAAAACGGTGTAACAAGCCCAATTATCGAAATAACTCTCTGAATATTAAAACAAACTGTTACAATAGTTAATAAAGTCATAATGATATTTCCAGTAACACTAGGAATACCAAACTGTTGTTCAAAAATCGAACCAGCCCCAGCCATCATGACAGCTGTTACACCAAATAAGAAAAATGTTATGATTACATCAACAACTATACCGAGGTATGAGCCACAAATATAGTAAATCACATTTTTATGGGAACTTGTCTGTAAACGACTTCCAAGTTGAGTTAGATTCATTCCTAAAAATGCAAAAAGAATAGTTGAAACACATGCTCCCAGAACACTCAACCATCCAAAGCTTGTGAAAAATTGTAAAACCTCCTGTCCTGAAGCAAATCCCGCTCCGACAATTAAACCAATAAATGCTCCTGCAATTCGAATACTTTCCTTCATACTTACCTCCCTGTTAATCTGAATTTTCTGATAAATTTAAATAAAGAAAGATCAGGAGGAACATGTCCTCCCCTTTCATCCCTATTAAAAATAATTTTTTTCATAAACTGTAAATCGTTGAATCATTTCTCGATTTGGTTCATAACCAATCCCTGGTCGCTCTGGAACGGTAATCATTCCATCTTCGACCACTACCTCAGGTTCTATAATATCTTGCTCCCAATAGCGAGAAGACCCTGCAGTATCGCCAGGCATAATAAAGTTTGATAATGTTGTTAAAGCAATATTATGCGCTCTCCCTATACCCGATTCCAGCATACCACCGCACCAAACTGGAATACCTTGTTCCTGGCACAGATCATGTATTTGTTTTGACTCTGTTAGCCCTCCAACGCGTCCAATTTTTATATTGATAATCTTACAGCTTCCTAGTTCAATTGCTTTTCTTGCATCCTCGTATGAATGAATACTCTCATCCAGGCAAATTGGAGTTAAAATCTCCCTTTGTAACTGTGCGTGATCAACAATATCATCTGGAGCTAAAGGTTGCTCAATCATCATTAAATCAAATTCATCAAGCGCTTTTAATCGCTCTATATCTTTTAGTCGATAGGCAGAATTGGCATCAGCCATCAATGGAACATGAGGAAACTGTTTCCGGACTTCCCTGATGACCTCAACATCCCAACCTGGTTTTATTTTTATTTTCATTCTTTTATATCCTTCATTAACATACTCATCAACCAATTGAAGTAAATCGTCAACCTTTTCTTGGATGCCAATACTAATCCCAACTTCTATTGCTTTCTTCTCTCCACCAAGGGCGGTTGCGAGCGGAATTCCTTTTTGCTTTGCATATAAATCCCACATAGCACCTTCAATAGCGGACTTTGCCATATTGTTCTTGCGAATATATGATAAGCGTTCAAATACCTCCTGCGGATGTTCAATTTCTTTATTAAGTATGCTAGGGATAATAAAATCTTCTAACATATGCCAATTTGTCTTTAAAGTTTCCTCATTATACCAGGGCGAATGAAATGCAACGGATTCTCCCCATCCGCTAATACCGTTTTCATCCTTAGCTTCAAGCAAGAGAAACTCCTTGTCTTGAAATGTTCCAAAACTTGTCGTGAACGGCGCTTTCAATTGCATTTTTATACGTCGTAAAATAATCTCTTTTACTATCATTTTTCTTTTCCCCCTTGATATTTAGATAAGTATAAGTGTATGTTTATCTTCTGCTATTGAAATTTTCTCGTGACCCCGTTTATCTCTAAATCTTTCTGCTTGACTAAAACATAATAGTGAACAAGCTCATCAGCATCTTTTATTAACGAAACAGCAACATACTGATGTGAAAATAAAGTTTGGAAGATTTCTCTCGTTTTAAAACGCCAATCAATTGCAAGATCATAATCTTTATTTTTTACCTGTTGAAAGCTGGATGGTACCGGTACTAATATGGGTTGATCCATGGCAGCAATACAATGTAAACCTTGTTCAATATTTATAAGTTTCGGCAAATGATCCTTTGATTGTATCCATTGAAAAACATGTTGTGCTTGATTCATATAATCCTCTTGCTGCTTAGAAATATGTGGGCTATCAATCCACCATTCAACTTTAAAACGATCCGAAGGAAGTCCACGATTCAAGTTATCTTCCATTTCTCCATAGCAATTTTCCATATATGTAGAGCAAAAAGCACGTAACTTCGATAAATTTAAATAAGCGTTTCGTGTCTCAAGTGGATCATACGTCCATGTGATTAAGTTATATCCCTTTTCATAAGCAAGTTCTTTTTGAACTTGTTTTAGTCTAGCTCCAACTCCTTTTCCTTGATGACTTGGATGGATACCAAGCATGTGGGAACATAGATAGTTTTGTCCTTCAAAAAATCCAGGGAAACTGTAGCAAAATCCAATCATTTCTCCATTTACAAAGGCTCCTAGTAAAAGACCTCCATTTTGGGAAGCTGTAATCGTTTGGTGAAGAGGAATTGGTTCCATATTCCATACATCTTTTTCAAGATTTTGCACAAACTTCATCTCGCCATAACCGTTTAATTCACGTATTTCAATTGTTGAATTCACGTTAACTCCCCCGTTTTATGTGCTTCTATTGTATTCAATACTGTCTTTGCAAGAATTTCGATACCAGCATATATAGCATTTTGATTAAAGGTCATTTTTGGATGATGAAGTCCAGGCTGTAAATCGCACCCCAATCCCAACATCGTTGCTTTAACGTCTGGATTTTTTAACGTATAAAAATGAAAATCTTCTCCCCCTGAAGTAATTATGGGTTCTCGCAGCAGATGCTCACCCAAAGACTCCACAATCGCTTTTCTCATAAAATGCTGGGCCTCTTTACTTACCTCAGCGGCAGCTACACTCGCTTTTGTTTCCAACACGATTTCAACCCCGTAAATCTTCTCCATACTTTTAACAATATTCTCGATTTTTTCGGTAAGTTCATTCATGACCCCATTTGTTTGCGCACGTAAATCTATACTAAATAAGGCTTTACCCGGAATAATATTTCCTGCCTCACTCCCGGCATGAAACTTTGTCATTTTCGCGGTGTAAGGCACCATCGGATCTAAATGAATGCTTTTCATTTCATTAATTATAGATGCCCCAATTTCAATCGAATTTTGTCCCAGATGTGGTCGTGCCCCGTGTGCATCCTCACCATGGATTTCACCTGTTAAAAATTTGGCTGCCCCGTGATAAATTGCAGGTGCAGCTTGATCATCTTGTAATTCTTGAATCGGTCTAAGATGGACACCGTATAAAAAATGCACACCATCCAACACGTGCTTCTCGATCATTTTTAAAGCCCCTGTTCCCTTTTCTTCCGCAGGCTGAAAAATGAATTTAAGTTTAGCAGTAGAAACATTTAACCTTTGAAATAAAAGCATTGTACCAAGAACTATTGCCATATGTGCATCGTGCCCGCAAGAATGTTTCGCTTGAAATTGACCATCAACCTCTTGCCAAAGCGCGTCCATATCTGTGCGTAAAGCAATACAAAACTCTCCTGTTCCTACTTCACTGACAAGACCTGGACAATCGTCAAAAGTTTGCACCATAAAGCCCCGTCCCTGTAAAAAACGCTGAATATATTCCGTTGTTTTATACTCCTTCCAACTAATTTCTGGATGATTATGTAAGTATTCATAGACTGAATCAATCGTCGGCTTAAGCTGTTGTATATACTCCTTCAACTTTTCTTCTCCTCACTTTATACAAAAAAGTAATCTCCATTCAGCTTTTCGTATCGTTCCTTACGCTTTTCAAATCGATCTTTATCCTTGATAGAAACACCGGCAACAATAGCATTCAAAAACGAAAACAGTACCGGAGTAGCATCAATCGTTGATTTCTCAGATGAATACATTGGAAAAATCGCATCTGCAGATTCCCTAATTGGAGCCAGTGAAGAATCTGTAATTCCAATCACAAAAGCTCCTTGCTCCTTAGCCATTTCAGCCACTTTAATTGTTTCTTTCAAATAACGATGAAACGAAATAGCAATTAAGGTTGATCGATGATCTATCTCGCTTAAAGTACATAACAAATCGTTTGTTTCCGGGTGAAGAATTTGAACGTTTCCCCTCACTAGACCAAGAGTCATTGTGAGCCAATTAGCTGCAGAAAATGAAGATTTCAACCCTAAAACATAGATTTTATCCGTTTTTACTAATTGATCAACAACCCGCTCAAACTCATTTTCATCAATATTATTGATTGTTTCTTGTATATATTGACAATCTCGTTCCATGACTTTTGCATAAAAATGAGGTTGTTCAGCTAATTCAAGTTTGTTGGAAAAGTACTGCCCTAGACTGCTCTTCATAAAAAGAAGTTGCTCACGAACCATTTTTTGAAGTTCAGAAAATCCTGATAGTTTTATAGAGTAACAAAAACGAATCACAGTTGTTTCACTTACTCCAACTTGCTCACCAATCTCACTCGCTGATTTAACAGCAAAGTCGCCTGGCTTTTCTAATAAATATTTAGCAACTCTTTGTTGACCTTTAGAAAGTTGATTGTATTCCTCTTGAATAATTTTTTTTAAATCCAAACGTGTCATCCTTCCTAAATGAATTTAAAGCTTCTATCAATCGCAATTATGAAGTTTTAACTTCATAATTGCGATTGATAGAAGAGTAGCACATACCACGACATAATTCAATAAAATTCTAAAAATTCTAATAAAATACCTATTTAATAGGTTTATTTGTTATGCACATCTTTAGTGTAGTCGTAGAAATTTCAAAAAAACACATTCACATATACCCTCTTGGCACCCTTAGCTTGATGGGTATGAGCCCTATACCTCTAAAATAAAAAATACTATTCTTCCTGATTAACATATTGAAAAAATAGTATTTTTCTATTTACCTATTTTGTTAGATAGTAAAATAATTAATAATGCCATCCACAATACCTTTTTTCGATTTTATCTGGAATTCTTCTGAATTCATTCTTTATTCATCACTTTCATTAGACGTAAACCCTAACTCAATTAAGATAGCTGGTGAAGGATTTTCTCTTAAGACAAGGAAATCACTTCCATGAATGCCTCTATCTCGAGTATCTATATTTTGATTAAAAATAGCTTTTTGAACGATCTTAGCTAACTTTTTATCTTTTCTTTTATTAGCCCCATAATGAGTTGTTATTCCATGTACATTTGTATCCTCAAAAGCATCATGATGAATGCTGATATAAAGATCTGCCGGATGGTCTTTAGCCACTTTAACACGTGCTTGTAATGTAATATCGCTCTTTTTTTCATTTCAACAATCTCCTTATCAGCTTTTAATTCGGTTTCTAATGAAAATATTAATGAACGCTGATAAAGATAAAATGCAGAAATGGCCTTGAAATTGAAAATCTATTGTAATTTTGTATTTGTAGTTAATGGAGTTACATAAAATGAAGCATAATTTTGTAATCAAACGGTGTACCAAAAACAATCGTTTTTGGTACACCGTTTGATGAAGGAGATGATAAACATGAAGTTTGGTTATATGCGTATTTCTATACTAGATCGAAATTTAGATCGCAAAAAGAAACAACTTTAAGAATTTGGATGCGATCGTATTCATTTTTTGTCCATTTCAAACAATTTGATTGTTACCTGTAATTTAAAAAGGAGTTCGAACGAAAAGTAAGATAATATCTTATTTATTTCATTTCTTAGCGAATGGACTTATGTGAGCCATCACAGTTAGGCTGCTTTTGAGATAACCCGCAAGTACAATCATTTAATCCCTTTCCATCGAGAATTTTTTGCGTATATTTTTCAATCCTCGACTCTCGAGTTTTCGATTGTTTGGCCTGAGAAAAATAAAGAATGTATGCTCTTTGTCTTCCAGGTGTCAATGATTCAAAAGCAGTTTTAAAAGTAGGCATTTCATCAAATTTATTTTGAAGTTCTTCAGGAACTATGAATTCTTTATGCTCTTTCTTTTTCACTTCCAAACCAGCTTTTTCAACTTCTATAGCTTCATAAATATAGGCTTTCAAGATCGTTTCCATCTCAATTATTTCTTGCACATTGGTGAACCGAATTTGGCGCGCCGCCTGTACATTTTCTGTTTGTTGGACTAGGATTCCATGGGTATCCTGTAACAAGGCACCTTTTTGAAACAGAAGCGCACAATATTCTTTAAACCCGTGTATTAAAACTATGTTCTTTTTCTCAAATGTGTAACAAGGATGCATCCACTTAAATTCTTCGGCCAGCTCACAGTCAAGAACGATATTTCTCAACTTCTCATATTCTTTCTTCCACTTTGTGGTTTTACTTAAAAATTCATCAACCTTAGGATTCGATATACCATTTGTCATTAAGAAACACTCCTCTTTAATTTTCCGCTCAATTTACAGCCAAGAATGATCGTTCTCAATTTCTTTAGTTCTTGCTGTCACTTTTTAGTTTTACTTAAAAATTTATCAACCTTAAAGCATTTCCCATACCCAACTTGATGAACTTGCTTAATCTTCGGGCAAGAAGGTATCTAAAAAGCTAATATAATGAAATCAACATAAATATGCAATGAAAAAATCATCTTATCTCTAAGAAACTATTGAGCAGTGATGATTTAAAGCGATACTTACATGTTTTTATTCATGATTTCTTGTACGGAACTACCCCCACCGTCACTTCGTTTAGAGGAAGGGGGATTCTCAGTTTAAATGATAAAACAATGATGATATCCGTATTTCCCTCCCAATCTAGATGAGATATAATAATATATTACTGAAAGGGTGTGTATTTCCTTTGAATATAATGGAAACAGAACGTCTCGCTCTCCGTCTACAAACAACTGATGATGCAGCGTTCATTTTAGAGCTTATGAATGATCCTTCTTGGTTGCAATTTATAGGAGATCGTGCTGTAAGAACAATAGAAGACGCAAAGGCTTATATTTTAAATGGCCCGATTCGTATGTATAAACAATTTGGTTTTTGTCTTTTTTTAGTGGAACGAAAGGAAGATCATGTTCCAATTGGAATTTGTGGTCTAGTAAAAAGAGATTCCTTAGAAGATGTGGATATTGGCTTTGCCTTTCTTCCAAAATATTGGGCTAAAGGGTATGCTTATGAAGCAGCATCTGCGGTGATGACATATGGAGCAAATAAATTGGGGCTAAATCGTATTGTAGGGATTACTACTTCAGATAATCATGCTTCAGCTAAACTTCTTAAAAAAGTAGGATTGCAGTTTGAACGATCGATTCAATCACCTAATGACACTGAAGAACTTAATCTATTTGTATTTGATAAACGAAAAGAAAGAAAAGCAGAAAAATAATTACTCATATAAAATAAAGACTCTCCAATTGAGAGAGTCTTTATTTTATATATTGAATTTTCGTAGATTATTTGTCGGTATAACTATTTTACACTCTGAACAGATGCTGGTTTCCAACCTTTATTCTCTACCCAATCAATGTATACTTTATATTTTTTATTACTTTGCTTATCTCGTACATTACCATATGCTTTATTCGTTCCATTATTTCCGATAAAGTCGTAAATAAGTTGCGATTCAGGCACATTAACAGCGTAAGAAATTGCCTGTTTCATTTCATTCCAATCTGTCGTTCCCTCTTTAAATTGCATAGCAGGTTTTGTCCCTTGTTCTGTACCAATTGGCTTCCATTGCTTATTTTGGTCTGCTGGATCTGCATTTTTCTCTGATTGGTTTTTATTTGTTACTGCTTCATTTGCCTTTTGTTCTTCTTGTTTTTTCACTTGGTTTTCATTATTTTTCTTTTCTGTTTCCTGTATTTTTGCATTTTCTTTTTCTTGATTTTGTTGTTCTATTAATTTTTGTTTTTCAACTTCTTCATTCATTTGTTCTTTTGAAGCGTCTTCTTCTGCTTGTTTTGTTTTCTGTTCGTTTTTCGTCTCTTTAGAAGATGCTTGTTGCGCTACTTTCTTTGTTTCTGGCTGTTCTTTTCCTTTTGTATGTGTAGTAAAAAATAATTGATACGATATTACACTAACTGTTAATAATACCAAACTTAACCCGATATTCACAACGCCGTGTCTATGGCTTTGTTGTTTTTTTTGGATCCTACTCTCATTTTCCATTCCTAAAACCTCCATGTTGCTTTACTTTAGACTCTAGTAAGTTTATTTTTATATTTTCTATGCTAATAAACTTAAAAATTCCCTATGTATAGTGTGCTCACGTTCCCCCTTATCATTTACACAAACCAAACATCTATGATAAATACGTTTTTCCCATCAGTATATGATTACACACGCTTCCTTATAATACATCTTAATATTCGGAATTTCAATAACAAAATGTTTGATTGAAGGGATCCCACCAATAAAACGCGAATTTCGTATATGATCAAGACCTAAATTTATAAATACTTAAAATTAAAAGGCCTACACATATTAGATATGACTAATATGTGTAGGCTAAGCATTGTTTTGTCTATGTTCTTTTTATAGTAACTAGTCCCTCTTGATTTTTTTCATGATCCCATTCTACTTGAATTTCGAATGTTCCTTCTTCAAAGAACAAAGGGAATCTTCTACGAATGGATTTTTGCATAGGAAGATTGTAAGCTTCATTAATATTCACCCAAACAGCTTTTCCTTCTGGCGAATCTTTAAGTAAATCCCCCTGAAAGTCCTTTGTAAAATAGTTAAATATCATATATCGGTCTTTGGCGACTGGATTAACATATTCATACAGTCCTTTATAAACAAGATTGCTAACTTCAAGACCAGTTTCCTCTTTAACTTCTCTAATGGCACTGTCAACAATACTTTCCGGAAATTCTACTTTTCCTCCAGGAGGAATGAATCCTTTGAAATCGTCATGCTGTCTATCGAGGAATAAAACCTTATCCTCATTTTGAATCATACATACCGTCCAAATTTTATAATTCACACCATTATTCATTCTGTTTCTCCCTCGTTTTTTATCTGAATTCTACCATCCTATTATATACATCCGTATATGCTACTTTCAATTACTCTCGAAGCTACTTATTTTCCGTCTCTACTTTTTTGATTCTTCACTTCCAAAACTTTAATTCCCCAGTAAGAAGCAATCTCTATTAGGGATAGCACCACATGCCCATCAAGCTAAAATTTTATAGTACCCCCAGAACGAAATTTTATACTAACTTGTAACAAAAAAGCTCATTTTTTCGTTTGGGGGATATTTGCTTTTCTTAGCTTGATGGCGATGGGGTATCACCACATCGCTATCAAGCTAAGCTTATGCAAAGTCAATTTTAAGCGAGATTGTTTCTTTTTTCTAAAGGGCAAGTGTAGATGATTGAAAGATTTGCATACGAAATAAACCCTAACGGGTTTCACTTTTTTGAATTAAGCGGCTTGATTATCAGACATGGTACAATTGTAAACGACACCTAATATATCAAAGACCGTTTTTTTCTCGTATCGATGAGATTTCCGCCCGTTTTGCTGTAGGAGATTGAATAGGCGAAGTAACACCTTTGATAGCTCTTGGGTGTTTTTTTGTATAGTTTGGAATAGAAGAAGAAAATAGTCTTTAATCATATATATGGCTTTATACTCACTAAGCTCTCGTTTTTTCTTCATGAGGAGCAATTGGCGCATTTGAAACATGATAGAAGAACAGAGTAGAATGGCAATCAATTGACCATATAAATGGCACTCCAATCGTTCTGGTTTTATCTTTTTACAATGATGAATTTGAAAGAATGACTTCCACGTTTTAAATAAAATTTCGATTTGCCAACGCAAAGAATACCAGTCATGTACCTGTCCCATCGGGACAATATCTGTAGGGGTGTTTGTCATATATACATTGATACCACTGAGTCGTTTACTACGAGGAGAATACTTCATTCCTTTCTTTTTTTCTCTTACAGTTTGATCTTGTAATCGTTTTTGTTGTTGTACTTTTGTTAGTCGATGAACAATCACACGAGTTGGTACTTTATCCATCATTCCTACATAAGCATCGGATATTTCACATGTTTGTCCTGGCTGAAGAGAGTTCATTAAGAACTCCATATCTATCTGTATATACTCTGTACCTTTCTTGATTCTTCCATCTTGAAAATAATCAGGGGTGGGATTTTTTTGATAAATACGTGTATTTGATTTAATACGAGAGATATAGTAAGCCTTTTTATCTTGTATATGTTGAAGATCTTTCAAGTGAAAATAACCTAAATCTCGGATACATAAATCATTCGCTGTCAAAGTTGGGGTACACAGAGAACCATAGGTTCGATCATGTTGTTTACCTGGACCCGTATGAATATGTAGGAACTGTCCACTTAATAGATCATACTCAAGCTGAATCTTCACCCCCGCTGTATGGCTGTATCCTCCTGCACCTGGATAAACAGATGAAAATACATCGGGAAGTTGAAATGCAGTTGAATCCAAAATACGAATACGCTTGAAAACAGAAGTGTATGGAGAAGAAATCGGCATAGATGCGGCCAATTTTTTGCTTAGTAGTTCGGCTAGTAGGTGTTGTAAAAGTTGGACGGCCGCCTTATTAAACCGTTGATTCAGTCCCTCAGGACTGATGAGTACTTCTGTTGATGCTTCTAAACAGCTAGATAACTGAGTTAAAGAAGTCGTAGCGACATTTTGGCTCATCCATACACATAAAGCGATTAAATCTTTTGCTTGGTACTTACTAGTTCGTTGTACAAAACCAACATCTCTAGCAAGATCTCGTAAGATATTTGGAGATAAAAAGCTTTGAATCTCTTGAGCAAATAGTTGTAATTCATCAGATACAGAAATAGACATACAAAAACGCCATCCTTTCTTATAATTCTACAGAAAGGATAACGTCTTTTTTGCTTTACGGGTAGTGTAAGACCTTAGCTTGATAGCGATGTATTGGTACTCCTTATAGACAAAATAAAAAAGAAAAGCTTGTGTTGTAATCAATCATCGTCATCATTATCACGATCGAAACACTGAGTGAACGAATCATCTGGACATTCCCCAGGGATCGGTTCACACGGGTTAAAGTTTTGATTATCGAGAACTTCGTATGGTCTCATCATATCATGGTCTTCGTGTTCAAGGATGTGGCAGTGCCACGGGTAGATTCCTATAAATGGCCCAAAACGCGCAATGATACGGGTGACCTCCCCAGGATTGGCACGAACGGTATCTTTCCAACCCATCTCGCTTGGATCGGGTGGTTGTGGCGGTCCAACTATAAGGTCAGGACCATTTGGATCACCAGTAAACGTAGCACGATTCAAAATTTGAAAAGTAACAAGGTGCAAATGAATAGGGTGAGTGTCCGGTGTAGTATTGTAAAGCTCCCAAATCTCTATCGTCCCATTATATGGGGTTTCTGTAAGGGGCATTTGATCCCAATCTAGGTTATTTAATAAAAGTTTTAAACGCCCGAATTCATCGGTAGTTTCAACTAAGAGGTTTTTTCGTACGATTACAGCATCATTAGGATCCAAGTGTTCTAAGCAACTTAACTTTTTTGGAATTTTACTGTTGTCAGGTTTGTGCAATTTTTGTTTGACACAAAATTCCATAATTTGTGTCAGGTCTGAAGAAGGTGGGGCACCGTTAGGGAATGGAGCTGGTGCGTCATTTGTTAAGATAATACTTTGACCTTTATGGTTTGAAAAATCGATAATAACATCGACACGTTCAGCTGGTGCAAGGATGATTTCGGATACGATGATTGGTTTTTCCAAAAGTCCTCCTTCTGTGCCAATTTGGACAAAATTTTGTCCAGAACTCAACTTTATACGATAAAAACGAGCGTTAGAGCCATTAAGGATGCGGAACCGGTATTTCCGTGGCTCGACTACAAGATAAGGCCATACTTTTCCATTGACTAGGATGGTGTTTCCAAAAAATTCTGGTACAACTGATGGATTTGGTAATGTTGGATCTATTGGTGGAGGTGGTTGTGGCGCTGGAGGTGGCTCATGTCCTGGTTGAGTTGGATAGAACAGTTCACCATTAGGATAAAATGAACGATCTTGTATGACTAGTGGAATTTCAAACTTTCCATTTGGTAAGTTCAATTCTTCCTCTTTCTTATCTCGAAGGAGATAGAACCCTGCAAGTCCTGCATAAACGTTCAAACGAGTGATTCCAAGGGCATGGTCATGATACCATAGAGTCGCAGGTCGTTGACAGTTTGGATAATAGTAAACTTCATGCACGAATTTCGGGCCAACATTTTCAAAGTTTCGCGTAAACCATGCCTCTGGATATCCGTCATTTTCGGGTCTAACCCGACCTTCATGTAAATGTACAACCGTCCTAACAGAAGGTTTGTCTGGTTCTGCTCCATGAATAGTTCGATCTACGGGTAGCAGATGTTCAAAAGGTAATTCATTTTTCCATTTGACTAAAATAGGGTGATTTCTTCGTACTTCAAATGTAGGACCAGGGTACATACCGTTGTAACCCCAAACGGTAGTTGGTGGCAAATCGCGATGTAACTTCTGTTCGACTTGCTTCATAGTTACCTCATAGAACGGAATGTTATCACGCTTATCTTTTGCTTTTAAGACAGGTGGAATAGGTAATGCATCTACAAACTTTTCTAAAGACATTTATCTGCCTCCTTTTTAAATAATCAGAATATCGCTTCACCTTATATTTTTATACCTAATCATCTTATGTGAAAAGAAACTTGAACAGAACTTACACTAAGAAAATGTAATGCATCGTTCTTTATATAATGAAAAAATGAATTTAATTCTCAGAAATAAATGTAGAGAGAAAAAAATTCGTTTTGGGTGCAACCTGTTCTGTTAGGTTGATGGGCATGTGGTATCACCAGCATTTCGGAAAAAAACCAAGCTAAGAAAAATAAAAGCCTTGCTGCATATGAAGTGTAGCAAGACTTTTTTAAGTTGTTTCATTCTTATACTACTAATGTCTTTGTTAGCTAACACTTTAATTGTTTTAACAGCCTTTTGTTTAATTCCCACAATGCTGTTTTGTTGCTATCCCATTTCAAAAGTGTTACTGCTTCCTCAAAGCACAACCATTTATAATTGAAATGTTCTTTGGATAATTCAATATTTTTTGTCGGAACTTTAACTCCAAAAGAAAACTCTTTTATTACATAAATATCTTCTCCCCAAAGAAATCCTCCAACTACATCCTCTACTGGTAGTGAAGACACGGAATCTAGTTTTATATATGGGCATTCTCTTATAATACCAGCCTCTTCAAATGCTTCCCGTTTTGCTGATTCAATAGGGGTCTCACCATCTTCTCCACCACCAGCTATTCCTTGCCAATAACCATAATCACTTCGGTTAAAAATAGCATATTGAATAGAATCATCAATTTTTATATAAGGAAATATCAATACTTGATATGGTGCTCTCATTGCTTAACCTCCTCCCTGTGTAATGATAATAAAGTTGTTTAATTTCAGCTCAAAAAAACACAGTAGCCTTCTGTATATTTGAATGACAGAAAGCTTTCAAAGTTATTTGGAAATCTAATTGTATCATAGAAAATAGATTTTTAAATTAATAATAAAGCTGTTTCATTCGAGAGCCGAAAAACACGAATTAGCCCCGAAATTTTATTAATACCCTTCTACTGATTTAACTCCATCACAAGAACCTCAATCTAAAAACAAAGAAAATAAAAAACAAGAATATGCTCCACCTACTCCACCGATTGAACCTAATATATCAACTAAGGCTATAGTTCCAAAAACAACAGGAAAATTATTTTTTAGAAAAATCTCATCTTCTAGTCCTTATATATGTTCTGCATCTGTTATAAATAGTGATGCTGATAATGCTGTATTGACAGTAGGACATTGTGTTCATGGAGATGGTTCATGGTACAAAAATTTTGTTTTTGTTCCGGCATATTATGATGGTGAACGTCCTTCTAGTGCATGGATTTGGGGAACGTAGACTTTCGAAAAAAGGAAACAATCTCGCTTATAATTGACGTTACATGAGCTTAGGTTGATAGCGATGTGATGAGATCCCTTGAAATACAAAAAGACGCACGTTTTCGTACGCACATCTTTTTGTACTTTTATACTCTTACATTTCTTTAGAATCTAATGAATGGGATGAATATAATTTTGCTTTTGATGGTTGAACACTGAAAATAAATAGTGTAATAGATACCAAAAACATTATAAATGCTCCTGAAACTACAACAAATCGTATAGATATAAGCTCAGAAAAAATACCAAAGATTACAGTAAAAATAATAATTAAAAAAGCCTCAATAAACCCGTAAATACTTATAACTCTCCCCATCACATCAACAGGTATATTGTTTTGATAAAATGTGTAAAAACCAGTATTAGAAAAGGCAGTAGCAAATGACAAAACAAAAACGCCTATAGATGCTATAAAAAAGGTATTAGAGGATGTAAAAACCATATAACCTACTGCAGTTATTAAGGAACCCATACCAATAAGCCATGAGGTAAGTATTTTTTCAACGATTATTGTATTAGATACAGAACCTGCTAATACTCCTGCTCCAGCAATGCTGACTAAGACTCCATACTCACCTTCAGATAAGGAAAGTATCCTAGTTGCAAAAGCAGCTTCCAGCGAATCTGTGGCTGTCATCATGACGATCATCGCACTAAACAAAAGATAAATCGTCATGGTATATAGATACTTACGACTAAATCCAATGACAAGCTTCCAATCATCTATTAATAGCTTAACAGATAATTTTGTTGTATGTGATGTTTTTTCTAATTGGGTAGAGGATTCTACATTAGGCATTCCTACTGTAATTAATGCAGATAAAAATAAAGCTCCAGCATTGATATAAATAGCCATATTAGGTGTACCAATTGTAAACATCATTCCCGCTATTGCTGGTCCAGTCAAAAAAGCTCCGGAATCAAGTAGGCTACGCAAAGAATTGAAACGTTTTCTTTGTTCGGTTGGTATTAACTTCGTGATATAAGTTACCGATGTCGAATGATACATAGAGCTCGCTATTGTAATAAGAAAGACCATAGCATATATAAGCCCTAAAGAAGAGAAGAAAGGTAATAATGCAATTAGCACAGTCTGAAAGACATCTAATGCTATCATGAGATATTTTTTATTTAAACGATCTACAAGACTTCCTGACCAAATATTAGTAAACAGTGTTGATAAAGCTCTAATAATATATAAACCAGAGACGGCAATGGCCGACTCTGTTATGTTAAGAACGATAAGGTTTAGAGCGATAAAGTAAATCCAACTTCCAACACTTGAAACACCAATGCTAAACAATAAGATAGATGGATACCGCCAAGTTTCCAATGTTTTGTTAAAACTCAATTGAATTCCTCCTAAAATATAATCAGATAGAATGCAACACTTAAAACAAAATAAAAAAATCCCACCCCCAAGACTTAAGTCTTGGGGGCGAGATTTATCATCGCGGTGCCACCCCAGTTTATTAATATGTCACCATATTAATCTTATCAGGTACGACATTTCAAAAATGTTTATACCTTAGCTCTATAACGGGAGCTCCCGTCACACTATCCCCTTTTTAAAGGTTCCGGTATGATGCTCAGAGGCTTGCTTCAATAAGAAATGCTGGCTCCTTTTCAGCTACTGGAGCTCTCTGTGAAGAATTTACCTTATTTACTCTTCTCTTCATCGCATGTGATTTTTTAACATATTATCACAAGTACTTATTATTGTAAATAATAAAAGTGAGAATAATCAAATTATTTACTGCGTATTTATTTTCGCTTTACGAGCCATCCGACAAACGAAACGCATTAGTTTTTTATGGAGAAACGGAAAGAGTGTAAAGCATATATCCATTGTTTTTCTTAACGGCATTGGACAAATCATTAATTGATTTTTCTCGATACCTGTAAGAGCAATTTGTGCAAATTTATCTGCGGAAATCGGTTTATTCATTTTTAACTGATCTATAATAATAGCCTTATTTATATGAATCGCTTCTGCCTTCTGAAATATTGGTGTGTCTACAAAAGTTGGACATAATACACTCACCTTAACACCGTAAGCTTCCGCTTCATAATGTAATGATGTTGTTAATCCTACAATTGCATGTTTCGTTGTTGCATATGCAGCACAGAGCGGAGCAGGCCCTAATTCCGTTGCTGAAGCTGTGTTTATGATATAGCCAAATCCTTGCTTTTTCATAAGTGAATATGCAGCCTGAGTGCCATAAATAACACCGTGAAGATTAATATCTATAATTTTTTTCCAATCCTCTCGTGACATATCGAATACCTCTCCGTACATAGCAATTCCAGCATTGTTAAACATATAATCAATTCTTCCAAATTCATGATTGATTTCTGATACAAGGGTTTCGATATCATTCGCCTCAGTCACATTTAGGAAAGCGAATTTAGCTTTTTTTCCGTTATTAACAATATCACTTGCTACTGCTTCACCATCTATTTTATTAATATCAGCTACAATAACAAAGATACCTTTATTCGATAACGCTATACATAAAGCTCGACCAATCCCAGAAGCTCCACCGGTTACAATTGCCACCTTCTGTTCATCCAACATAGAGCCCTCCTGACATCATAATAATACACGCCCTAAAAATTGAACGATTGTTCTAATTTAGCGAAAAATAAAAGCATTTAATTCTCTTTATCCCTTAGTTTTTGGATTATATGTGCATATTGATTCGCAACGATTGTAGCACCATTACTGTTTAGATGCACCCCGTCTAATGTTAATTGAAGCCCACGTTTTTCCGATATATAATCGATTCGCTTTTCTTTTCTTAAAAACAATGCTTCAAAAACTATTTTCATTGGTTTTGTCGTAATATATTCAGAACTATTCTTTTTTGCAAGAGTTTTTGTAAACTCTTTGTGCAAATCAAGATAATATACATTTTGGTATTGTTGAGACAATGAACAAATAATCGTTCCTAGTTCATATGTTTTTTTATTCCATTCATTGTCTACTATTTCTCCTATGATGGTAGGTGATACTGCAATCACTTTTTTTGACCTAGTGAGTAGTTTTTCAAGAACTTTTTGATATTGTTCAGTAAATTCTTCATGGTTTGATACGACTGGTTGCGCTTTTACACCTAATATTTTGGCGTAAATATCATTTACTCCTATCCAAAGAAATGACATGTCGAATGTTTCATCATCTTTAGCCCGCTTGATTCGATTATATAAACCCGTTACTGTTTCACCTGGTTTTCCTAAGTTATATAAAGTGTCATTTGGAAATTGATCTCTCAATATTTTGTAAAAAGAAATACCTGGTCTTCCCTCAGTTAAACTGTCTCCAAATAATGCTATTTTCATTTCTCACGCCCCCATAATTCGTATTTCTTTACATGAAATAAAAGACGAGTATGAATTAGGTACTTTTTTGGGAAATGGATAACAAAAATATGGTGATCGCTTCTTCAAATAGATGTTGTAATTTTTCAGATTCAACTGTGTGGATAAATTGACATAAACCACCTAGCCATGAACCTAATAGAATACTTGTTTTCTCAACATCTTCTATTTTAAATTCGCTATTTCTCACGCCTTCTTCTAAAATATGTTGATATGCTTGTAAAGGAATAATTGCTAATCCATATAGTTTCTGTACTGTAGAAGGATTGGTTGTAGGATCTGATGCAAGTTCTTGCCCAGCTCTTAATAAAGGGGTTTTGTAATTATAAAGTACGTGCTTAGCCATTCCATATAACTTTTCTGTTGCTGTGCGATACTTCTTGGTTGTTGTTTGCCATTTCTCATCCCATTGCTTTATACCTTTTTGGGCCAAATATACAAATAAGTTTTCCTTATTTTGATAATGATAATAAATATGTCCTTTACTATAACCAGAGGCCTTTGCAATATCTTCAACAGAAGTTTTTGCATAACCTTTTCGAGAAAATAATTCCATTGCTTTTTCAGCTATTACTTGTCTTGCTTGTTCACTATCATAGCGCCTTTTATTCAATTGTTTGCTCCTCCCCCTTTTATTTTGAAAATTTGAACAGTCGTTCTAATTTTAGTTTATGTAAAATTTCGATATTGAGCAACTGTTTTTGTTATTTGGTTTAATTTTTTGTTTTTTAAATACGGTGAATGAAATTACTTATTATGATGTCCCAAATATTTAGAGGATTTTGTACACTAAGCATACAGGCTAAATCTATATTTTACTAAAATGTTCTATCTTTATTTTTAATTTACAACTACAAAAAGTCGGTTTTTCCTCTGTTAAAGGGAATTACCGACTTTTGCACTCTTTCCCATCAATCTATCCTATTAAGATCTTCTCTTCTGCATAGCGTATCTTACTGTCTTTATTTCCAGCCATTGCAAGCGCAAATGCCATTGTTAAAGGACCTAATCTACCTATAAACATCATCACTGTAATCAAAATACGTCCTATAGGGGTGAGATCGCCTGTAAATCCTGCACTCAGTCCTACTGTACCAAATGCAGAAACAGTTTCAAACAGAATTTTTGAGAGTTCAGCCCCTTTTTCCGTAATCGTAAGTAAAAAGAATATGATGAAGATAAAAAGAATGGCTGTAGTAGCGATTGACAATGCCCTATTAACTTGTCCTTGTGGAATTCTTTTCTTAAATACGTTAATGTCGTCCTTATTTTTTATTACTGCCCAAAGTGAAAGTAGAAGAAGTATAGCTGTAGTAACTTTAATCCCTCCACCAGTTGAGCCTGAAGATGCTCCTATGAACATTAAACCTATGATATAGACTTGAGAACTTATTGTCATTTGACCAATGTCAATTGTATTAAATCCAGCGGTTCTAGGTACGGTTCCTTGAAAATACGCTGCCCATAGCTTATCCCCCAATGGTAAAGAACCTAGTGTAGAAGGATTATGATATTCTAAACCTAAAATCACGAATGGACTAATTGTATTAAGAAGAAGTGTACCACCTAAAACGAGCTTGGTATGTAGTGAAAGCTTCCTCAAGTTTTTTTTCTCAAGTATATCCAGAATAACTGTAAACCCTATACCACCTGTCATGAATAAAACCGTAATCATGATGTTAACGATAGGATCACCTACCCACTTACTGAGGTTATCAAGTTCTAATCCAAACCCGGCATTATTAAATGCGGAAATGGAGTGAAAGATACCATAATATATCGCTTTTTGCCAGGGCATCTCATATGACCAACGAATGGCTAAAACTAGAGCTCCGAGCAACTCAGTAGCAAGTGTAATAATAATGATTCTCTGAACTAATTTTATAATCCCTTGCAAAGACAAGGAATTAATGGACTCTTGAAGCAGAAGTCTCTTCCTCAATCCGATTTTTTTCCCTAATATAAGAAACATCAAAATTCCACTGGTCATAAATCCCCAACCACCAAGTTGAATAAGAATAAGTAAAACAACTTGTCCAAATAAAGTAAATGTGGTCCCAGTGTCAACTACTGCAAGCCCTGTGACACATACAGCAGATGTAGATTCAAAAAGAGCATCAATAAATGATAAATGATGACGATCTTGGGTTGATATAGGTAACATGAGTAAAAAGGTTCCAACTAAAATTAAGCTTAAAAAACCTAATACTAAAATATGTGCTGGATTTAATTTGAAGAATAGGTTTTGTTTTTTAAAAATTTTATGAACCAAAATAAGAACTCCCCTCAAATGGTAAATGTATATGGATGATAAGTTTTCCCATAAAAACAATACCTTATAAAGAACAACAGTGTGATATAAATAAAAAAAGCCCTCTTTTCGTAGATAAGACTTAATAAAATAAATTGCAGAAAGGTTGGATTTAGGCTGAGACACGTGTATATCTCGGCTGACCCTCTTCCCCTAACATTTTTTGATGAATTTCCATTCTTTTCACCTATCAGATCATGTGTAAATTAGGACAGCACTTTATACTCATCAAAATAAGGAAATATACTTGTCGACAATTAGCCACAGAAATACTCTTCATTTTTTAAATCGTACTTTATTGTCTTTACATATATTTGTAAAGAGAATGGAGGGAAAGAAATGAGAATTGCATATACAGAAAATGATGTGAGCTTGTTAGCTCGTCTAATGAGAGCAGAAGCTGAAGGAGAAGGACAACAAGGGATGCTAGATGTTGGAAATGTCGGTGTGAACAGAGTAATGTGTGATTGTCTAGACTTTAAAGGTATTACAAATATTGGGCAAATGGTATACCAACAGCAAGGTGGAAATTATTCATTCGAAGCTGTGACGAAAGGATATTTTTATCAACGCGCAAGAGAAGTTGACAAGGAACTGGCAAGGAAATGCCTGGAATATTGGCGAGGACGTCCCGCAACCAATTCTCTTTGGTTTTTTAATCCTGTAGGAGATTGTCCGCCCGTTTGGTGGAATCAAACATTAGCGGGACAATATAAAGAACATTGTTTCTACCAACCAAATAGCGCTGAGTGTCCAAAAGTATATTCTGGAAGATAAAGTTTATTTAATAAATATTTAAAATTGCTCTCCCCTATTTTAAAAATGCTATATGGATTATTTGATGTAGCTGAAAAATCCTTTTAAAATTCATTTTCCCTTTCAAAAGTTAATGAAAAAGCCTTGGCTATGTTAACTATAATAGCCAGGCTTTTTCTATTGGTATTCCCCTAATGGATTACTACACGCGCTTACTAGTCCTTTAAAAAGAATTATCATCCAGATTTTCTTCCATTAATCCATGATTCATGTTTTTTCCGTAAAATATTTCATCCATTTCTGTTTTTAACTTTTGAGTAATTTCCTCTTGTTCTTTTATCGATAATTTTTCTTGTGTATATCCAAATAGGTAGTTATTCAAATCAAATTCTTTTCGTTTACATTTTGTATGAAAAATATGTTCTTGATAAACATTGACATCAATCATATCGTAGAGGTTTTTCACGTTATTGGGAATGTAATTTTGTATAGAACTTATTTCATGATCAATAAATAATTTGTTCCCTGTTATATCTCTTGTAAAACCCCGAACGCGGTAATCAATTGTCATAATATCTGTATCAAATGAGTGAATTAAATAGTTTAACGCTTTAAGGGGTGAGATTTCTCCGCATGTTGCTACATCAATATCTGCTCGAAAAGTACTGATGCCTTCATCTGGATGATATTCAGGATACGTATGTACCGTAATATGACTTTTATCTAACTGCATGACAACTGAATCAGGAAGTGGTCCAGGCGATTCAGTGAATGATTCTGTCGGAACTTCTACTACCGGACCTTCTGACACTAATATCGTTACACTTGCTCCTTGTGGTACATAGTCTTGCTTAGCGATATTTAATACATGCGCACCTATAATATCCGAGACATGTTTCAAAATTTTAGTTAGTCGGTCTGCATTATATTGTTCATCTATGTATTCTATATAAGCTTCTCGTTCTTCTTTTGTTTTTGTATAGCAAATATCATACATATTAAAACTTAATGATTTTGTGAGGTTATTAAATCCGTGTAATTGAATCCGTTGTTCTGGTGTTAGTTTCATGTTAAAATTCCCCATTCTTATTTCTTCGGATTAATAAAATTTTATAAATCCGTTATGAAATATAGTTCCATTCTGGGATTTTTTCATGCATTTTCTTTTGAAATCGAATTACTTGTATGAACAACGCCACGCTATTTGGCGACGGTTTAAGTATTGTCTATATAATTTATTGTAAAAATACGGTAAATGAAATTTAGAATTTCATGCATCAAAAAAAAGAAAAGACATGTAGGCTCCACAAGAACTCATACATCTTTTCTTTTTTATGTTTTAAACTAATTACATACGATGTCAGCTTCAATCATTTCGATTAATCAAAACATTATTTGTTCAAATCTTTTTTCGTTATTTCACTTCGAATATTCACTTCTTTTGAGAATTCAGTGTCATTTTTTAAGTTATTTAACTGTTTTTCTTTCTGCTTTCGATTATCATTTCGGTTCGTCATCATCTATCCCTCCTCTTACGGACATTCGTATCTATTTTGTACAAAGGGAGGGATTTCATACTGATAATTTCATGAGTATAATTCTGCCCGATATCTTTCTAACATATTGGGACATGATAAGGAATGAGGTGACTGTAATGAAAAATGAAATATTAAAATTAGTGCCCGAAACGGTAAAAAAGTTAATTCAAAAAGAAGTTAAAGATAAAGAACGATGTATCATTGATTTAATTATTGAAGATGCAACTGCATATGGATTTGAACCAGAGCAAATCATACCTTGTATCATGGCTGCTTTTTATGCTTCTGAATCGGCGTCTTATCCAAATGAAACAGACGATGAATCGATACAAACCTTAGTTTTTCACACAGCTATTCGTTCGGCAATGAAACTTTTATCTTACGGTAAATTTAATGCAAAGCAATCAGAGAGTGGCTGGATGAGATATACAGATCATTGAATGGATTTTATTTTGAAGTGAAAGATTTCGATTATCAAATCACGAGAGCCTCTTACTTAATGACAAAATGTTTAACAACCTCGCTTTATTTTAAATACAAAATTATGTATCAGTTTCATCTAATAGTCCTTTTGCTAACAATTACCGAGAACTATAAACGTTTTTCTAAAAGGTTGGTAAAATTGTATCAAAATTAGATTTTATGCTTGGAAGTGTTTTTCTTGCATGCTATTTCGAACATTTATTCTTCTCACAATAAAGATGAGTACAACTGTACCCAATAAGCAGGTTGCTCCCCCTGCTCCTATTAAGACGATTGAAACTCCAAGCCACTTGGCAAGGAGAGAGCCTGTAGCAGGTGCAATAAGCATAGAGAATGTTTGTAATGATGTGGCCGCAGCGGATACTCTGCCCATCATTTGCTTAGGTGTCTCGGACTGTAAAATAAATCCATAAGGTGCCGCTTGACCAGAACCTATGAAGCCAAGGAAAAATGCACCAATTACCCAACCTAATTGTGGAAGATTAACAATTCCTATACTACCTAGCCCCATTATAATGATTAAAGAGCCGCTAAAAAGAAATGCGCTTGCCATTACATGTATAGGTTTTCTCTTCCAATGTGTCCAGTTCCCCATTAAAAGGGAACCTACCACGCTCCCTAGACCTACAGCACTAATTAATAGTCCAAAATCCCCTTCAGTAAAGCCAAGATTTTGAGCAATAAATATTAATAGTCCATCGTATAGGAAAATGATAAAAAACGCTACGGAAGATAGAATTACTGAACTTTTTAATAATGGATTATAAGAAATATGCTTAATACCATCCAATAGTTCTTTCCAAAAATGATCATTATCTCTATTTTTAAGTGTATTTTTAACTTTCATATCTTTTTCATCTATGTTAGGAAGGTTTAATAAGAAGAATATAGCAATGAAAAAAATAACCGCTTCAAATAAAAATGGACTTTTGGCTCCAAATAAAGCTATGATGCCCCCACCAAGTGCAGGACCTATAATTTTCATCGTGTTAGTAGAAAGTTGGCTAAGTGTTACCGCCTCTGGAAGGTGATTATCAGGAATCGTATACCTAATCATACTTTGTCTGGCCGGATCGTAAATTGCCGCTACTGTTCCTTTCAAAAATACAAATATTAAAAGGATATAAAGGTTCGAAGCAAAGAATAATCCTCCTACAAAAATAATCCTTAAAAGTAAACAAATAACCATCGTTTGCTTTTTGGGAAGGCGATCCACAAATACACTTGCAAAAGGACCTATAATCACCCAAGGTAGACCTAATACAATGATGACTGCGGCAATGGCTGTTTCATCTAGCCTCCAGTAGTAAGCAACAATCACCTGTAACGCAATAAAATCAAGCCAATTACCAAGATCTGAAAATAGCTGCGCACCAAATAACGAACGAAATGGACGGAATTTTAAAGGCTTACATATACCAGCTTTCATGTATTATTTCCCCTTTTCTTCTTGGATTGCTTCTTTCCGCCTTGCTAGTAGTTTTTCTGTATTTCCATTTGGATCCTGTCCTATTGGAAGTTGATCTTTTTCCAATGCGTGTATCGATTCTTCAATCCATTTCAACTCAGCTTCTAGTCGTATTTCGGCATAACGAATTCCTAACATACCAAAATTACTGATGTAAGAACTTCCATTTGTTGCCCATCCTTTCACAAATTCAAGTACATCCTCAGTAGCCTCTTTTCTTTTCAGAAGATGACTGATTAATATGGAACTTTCCATGTCCTCGTGCCAACTGGATATCTTCATTAATAATTCGTCTCGAATTTTCGGATAAGCTGGAGGTAACCGAAGCCAGTTTTCAAATTCCTCCCACCCTTTTGGAGTAAGTTCATACAGTTTCTTTTTACGTCCCTCTTCTTCTTGTTCGACAGGATAAATAAATCCTTCTTCTTCAAGCTTCTTTAATTTCGGATAAATGCTTCCGTAACTCATTCCCCAATATAAACCGGCAGCTTTATGTTCAAACTCCGAATTAATATTGTATCCTGTACTGGGCCAAAAACTTAAAACAGCAAGAATAGAATGTTCAATTGACAATATTACTATCTCCTTCCACCTATCATAATGATATATCAAATCGATATATCATTATGATAGGTCTTATCGTCACAAAAATCAATCGCATAATAAGAATTTTCTGAAATTTAGTTATATTTTCATTGCGCCATATGTCACTTTTAGGTTGGGAACCAATGAATTTAGCTGAAACTTTCTTCTCATTGTTAAAAGACAAGGGAACCGTCAGGAACGTGGGTTTGCTGTTGTAAATCCATGTTCCTGACGGTTCTCCTCAGTGAGGTAATTTTCCGCCTGCTAATGAAATAATTTTTTTAATATATGGAGATTTTTCATTTGTATACGACACTCGATCAAACGGATACTTCATAGCAAGCTCTTCTTTCAATTGCTTGTATTCCGCGCGTGCCCATTCATGTTGTCTCATAAAATCACGAAATAATACATTGTTTTTCCACTCTTGTTCGCCGTATGTATAGACATGTAAATGATGCGTACCTGCTCTCCACTTTCCTTTTCTAAAAAAACGTCTCTGTGGAAAATGTTTATGAAATATATATTCATACCCTATCGTTTGCAGTGGATCTATCCAGTGATCAACTACTTTTAAATCTTTAACACCTATCATCATATCAATGAGTGGTTTAGCAGCTAAACCTTCTATTGAAGTACTTCCGATATGTTCAATCGCTAAAATGTCCTTTTTTAATAATGATATGAATTTTTCTTTCTCCTTTAAAAACTCCTTATGCCAATTTACATTATACGGTTCAATGATTATTTCTTTATCCATCTCTTTCTCCTTTCGTACTTATAATCAAATATATATCACTGTTTAATTTGATTATATAAAACAAAAGGTGCAAAATGAATGTTAAAGTCCCCCTCCTTATCGTAGTAAAATAATTAATACATGAAGAAGTTCCATTTTTTCTGTATAATACTTAAGTACGGAAAACTACAATAATGAGGCATGTTAGATGAACTTTGAATACATTAATCAAAACGTATTAAATAATTTACTTTACATTTTAAGTAGTGTTTTTGTTTTTTATTTTATATACGATAACGTAACCTTTTTTAAAAAACACAAAAAAATACTTATTGTTATTTGCACAAGTGTACCATTAATCTTATGCATGAAATTCCCTATATATATTGATGAATATTGTGTTCATGATTTGAGACAAATTCCAATTCTTATAGGTACACTTTATGGCGGTCTACCCGTCGGAGTCGCTTTATTATGTATCATGCTGTTAATTCGATTTGTTTTTTATGGTGTTAACTTTTTAACAGTGATTGTTTATATTACTATTCTTATTTTCACTGCCTATTCTTCTTCTAAATTTAAACAATTAAACAGAAGAAAAAAACTTATTATGTCAATGGTTTTACCTTTTTTTCTTGCGATATTAACAACCTTTATTGCTGTGCTTGTATCAAATTTCCCAATTACAAAACCATATATCACTTATTTTATCCTACTGCCTCCTATTATCATGTTATTTGTTGTCTATATAAATGAGATTTTAAGAGATGCTGTTATTATGAGATCAAAATTAGTGAAAATGGAGAAGATGGAGATTGTGAGTCAACTTGCTGCGAGTATTTCACATGAAGTTAGAAATCCGCTTACTGTAGTACAAGGTTTTACGCAACTCCTTAAAGCTCCAGATTTATCACAGGAGTCACGTGAACAATATATTGCTCATATTCTGGGAGAGTTAAAACGCGCTCAAGTTATCATTGATGATTATTTAACATTCGCCAAGCCAGCATCACAAAATGTTGATACGATTGAAATAGATCAAGAATTAAAAAGAATAATAAGCATGATGATGCCCTTATGTAATATGAGTTCGATACATGTTTCTGAAAATTTAGGGACAGGTTCTATCACTGGAAATACACAACTTTTTCAGCAATGTTTTTTAAATTTAATAAAAAATAGTATTGAAGCGATGCCTACTGGTGGAAAACTAAGTGTCAAATCTGCTACTTATGCAAATAAAATTACTATTGTTATTACAGATAGTGGGATCGGTATGACGCGAGAGCAAATAAACAGATTTGGCGAACCTTATTTTAGTACGAAAACAAAAGGAACAGGTTTAGGTACTATGGTGGCAGTAAAAATCATTGAAACGATGAATGGTACTTTGCATATAAATAGCATTGTGAACAAAGGAACCACTTTAACGATTACTTTCCCACAAAATAATGATATCACTTAATATACTTATATAATTTGAGTCATTATGATTCTAAAAAATTTCAATATAAAAAAGGAGCTATCATGCTCCTTTTTTATATTGATACTTAAAAAGTATCTTTAATAGTTTTTTTGTTTACATGATTCTGTGACGGATCACTCAAAACCTATATCGCTTTTAATACCCTCCGCCCCAGCAGCTGCACCCAACGATAATTAATAAAATAAACAGTACAACTAATAAAGCAAATCCTCCACCAAAACCGCAAGAACCACCGTAACTCATATTTTCTTCCTCCTTTTAATATAAAACTGATGGGTAATTGATCGTTTATTAACGGGTTCGTATTATACATTATGTTTGGATGCAATTTTGGAGCATGTCTTGAGTAAAATAAAAAAAGAAACTCCTTCGAGTTCCTAATCTTCCTAAAATAACATGGTGAAGACTTACCATGGGTACCAAAACCCTTCGAAAACATAAAATTTTAAGTAAATAGCCAATAATAAAATGATAATGCCAATAACGAGACCTATATAATCTTCTTGTTTTGCTTTTGTTGTAAAATACCATGTTCGCTTCTCTTTTTTTCCGAATCCTCGTAAATCCATTGCATTTGAAACAGTATCAATCCGCTCTAAAGAATGAATAACAAGTGGCCAAAAAATAAGTAACCGATTTTTAATCCGTTCTAAAACATGTGCCTCTCCTCTTTCAAATGGTAATCCTCTCGCTTCTTGGGCGTGTTTAATCAATTTGTACTCAGCTTGTATATTTGGTATGTAACGGAGCGCGATGTTTATCGCATAGGCAATCTTATAAGGTAAACCAATTTTATATAAGCTGCTAGCAAACTCACTTGGATGTGTTGTATAAATAAAAATAAGTGTAAATGGTAATAACGTAAAATACTTTAATGAGAGCGTAAGAGCATAAAAAAGTGTTTCAAGTGTAATCGTAGCATATCCAATATACAAGAATGCTGTACTTGTGCCGGTTAACTCAGATCCATGGGCTGGTGTAATCATTAAAATCATCACGGAATTTAACATACTAAATACGAAAATAACACTAAATATAACTGCAACTTTTTTTACAGGAACTTTAGCAATCACTAACCCTAAACAACCAATAAAAAATAAGCATAATAAAATACGAAAATCAAAAAACAGAAACGTAAGAGTCATCCAAATGATAAATAACAACAATTTAATTGCACCATCCATACGATGAAAATATGTATGATGATCTATATAAAATAAATCTGATTCACTCATAATCCCCCCTCCTTTTTGCCTCTATATACATTTGTACAAAAACTGTTGGAAACGGGATTTGACTCAATTTTGCTAATGTTGTAAGTGAGCTTTCCTGTAAATTAGCTTGTTGTAATACTTCGCTATTTGCTAATACGATTGGAACAACATCATCAGCAAGAATTCCCCCTTTATTTAAGATAACTGCACGGTCTGCATATTCTAAAGCTAAGTTCATATCATGTGTAATAAAGATGAATGCCATTCCTTGTTTCGCTAATCGATTTATACAAGACATAAATTGTTTATAATGAAAAACATCTTGTCCCGCTGTTGGCTCGTCTAAGATGATAAGCTTCGGATTTCTTGTTAAAACTGATGCAATGGTAAGCCTCTTTTTTTGACCGTAACTTAATGCCTGAATCGGCCAATTTCGAAATGGATATAATCCACAAATTCGCAATGCATCTTCCACTCGTTTATTTATTTCAGGACTAGAAGCTTTCTTCAATTTTAATGAAAAAGCAACTTCATCCCAAACAGTAGATTGTGTAATCATATGATTAGGATTTTGCATGACATAGGAGATTACTTCTCCTCGTTTCCGAATCGACCATGAACTTATATTTTCATGATCAAGTACAATCTTCCCGTCCGTCACTTTGTTCATTCCCGTTAATATATGTGCAAATGTAGATTTACCTGCACCATTATGGCCTAATAATGCTACAATTTCCCCTTTTGGTATAGAGAGCGTTATATCCTTTAATGAAAAATCTTCGTGAGAATATGAAAATGATATATTTTCTATTTCACATAAAATTTCTTTTTTCTGTTGTTTTTTAGACATAGTAGCGTTTAGCATCCATTGTTTAACCGCTCTATGCAACTTCTCGCGATTTAAAGTTTCAATCGGATATATTTCTTCATCTAAGCTATTCATTTTTATATTTTTTAATACTTCAATATATACAGGTTCTCTTAAACCTATTTTTTGTAGTATATTTGTTTGTAAAATTCTCTTCGGTGAATCAACCGCTACAATTTTACCTTCTTCTATTAATATAATTTTATCGAGGTCTAATTTTAGTATTTCTTCTATTCTATGTTCTATAATAACAACCGTTTTGTTACATTGTTGATGTATTTTCTGTATAACTTCTATTGTTTTTAAACTACTTATAGGATCTAAGTTTGCTAATGGTTCATCAAATAGTAATATGTCAGCTTCCGTCGTTAATAGCCCAGCAAGAGAAACAGTTTGTTTTTGCCCACCCGATAATTCATGTGGACTTCGTGAATGAAATGTATGCATCTGTACTTTTTGTAGCGCTTCTTCCACAATGATCTTCATTTTTTTCTGTTCTACACAATCATTTTCTAATGAAAAAGCAACATCTTCTCCTACAGTTAAACCAATAAACTGAGAATCTTGATCTTGCAAAATAGTTCCGACATGCTTACTTTGTTCAAAAATACTCCCTTTTCGTGGATCCTTACCGCATATCGAAATTTTCCCAGTACTTGTTCCCTCATACGAAAAAGGGATAAGCCCATTTATACAATGGGCCAATGTTGATTTTCCTGAGCCGCTTCGGCCAGCAATCAATACTTTTTCTCCTGGATAAATGTGAAATGTAACATCCTTTAAAGTAGGTTCTGTCACTTGTTTATATTGAAATGTAAATTGTTCAAAAGAAATAATCGGCTTCATTGTAATCTCCCTACTTTTCAATTTTCAAATGTGTATGTTTTTTATTTGCTTTGGCCAATCCAATTGTGATTGGTAAACCGAGAATTAAAAATACAAGAACATCTGCAAGTGTTGCACCAAGTACTTGAATCATAATTTTATCTACAGGTTCTCCCATAATGATAATATCAAAAGCACCAGCAAATATAATTGCAATGACAATCCCAATGAAACCTGTTACAGCAAAATATGAAATATCTCGATTACGAAATGTTCCATTTTTCACACTGAAACTTGCTCGTTTTTGTACAAGCCCCATCGTAAATCCAATAATACCGGAACTAAGCACCCATCCCCACCATATTCCCCATCCAGCGATTGTATCTGTCACTGTATGACCGATAAGTCCAATTAAAAGTCCTGCAATTGGCCCGAAAATCGCCCCAAAAATTGTTAATATAGCTAAAGCAGGCTTTATAAATGTATTTGGCGCAATTGAAAATCCCCATAGACCTAATACCCCATATATTGCAGCACCGATTCCAATTGCTACGACTAATTTTGTAGATAATTTGTTCATATGAACTCCCCTTTCATTCTAGTTAGTCTATATTAGTCCTATATGTAAAAAAAAATTGAATTATGCGTCTTCACTTCCTTTCTTCCCAATAAAAAATGACCTCTTATAGAAGAGGTCATTTTTTATTTCGATATGATCCTCTTATCTTTCAAAAGACAATATGTCTTCTGCGGAATTAGCACCTTCCTATTCGTATGAATATAGGGGTTGCTGAGGTTTCATAGGGCCGTTCCCTTCACCTCTCTGGATAAGTATTCGTTTGTAAGTTGTATTATTGCATTAACGCAAATTAATTTCAATATTTTTCTTACTATTTCTATTTTTTTGTGAACCAAACGAATAATTCATTGTATTCTTATCGGAATTATGGAATAATTGACGTAACAAAATATATTAAGAGGAGGAATTAGACGTGAAAGTAATCGGATTAATTGGTGGGTTAAGTTGGGAATCAACGTCTCTTTATTATAAACATATTAATACGCTAACGCTATCTCAGTATAATCATCACGCAAAGCTTGTCCTATATAGCATGGACTTTGGTGAAGTAACAAATTTATTACAAAATCAACAATATGAAGAAGTGCAAAGTCAACTCGTTCAAGCGGCGAAAAAAATAGAACATTCTGGTGCAGATTGTATACTTATGTGTTCAAATACAGTACATCAATTTGCGAACGGAGTAGAACAAGCAGTGTCTATTCCCCTTCTTCATATTGGCGATGTAAGTGCTGAAGAAATTGTCGCACATGATGTGAAACGGATTGGTTTACTTGGAACAAAACAAACAATGGAGCAGGATTTTTACAAAGGAAGACTAGCTAACTATGGTATTGAAACGATCATTCCGAAAGAAGATGAACGAAATTTCATTCATCATGTTATCCTTCAAGAATTAAGTAACGGTATTATTTCACAGCAATCCAAAGCTCGTTTCTTAGAAATCATTCAAAACCTTATGGAATATGGTGCAGAAGGAATTTTGTTAGGTTGTACAGAAATACCGTTACTGATTTCGCAAAAAGATCTTTCTGTTCCTGTATTTGACACCGCTTTTTTACATGCTAAAAATGCCGTACAATTCGCTGGATAATAGATAAATTATAAGAATTTTGTAGTTCTCAAACTTGAATATATAGCAGAAGCTATCTTACAAATTATAAGATAGCTTCTTGTTTCTATTATTTTATATAACTCTTCATAAAGCTTCTGTTATAAGTGCCGCTGGTGCATGAGAAATCATTTGCTCACTTGGAAACACTGGTAAATAGATTGTAACCGATGTCCCGATTCCTACTTCACTCATAATACTAATTTTCCCTTGATGACTTTCAATAATCTTATAACTAAGCATAAGTCCAAGGCCAGTTCCTTTCTCTTTCGTACTATAAAAAGGTTCTCCAAGTTTTTTAATTCTTTCTTTAGGAATTCCTACGCCCTCGTCAACGATATGAATCATAACTTCTTCACGCTCTGACCTTTTCACATAAATAGAGATCTCCCCTCCATTTGGCATTGCTTCAATCGAGTTTTGTAGAACATTAATAAAGACTTGTTTTAATTGATTTTCACAACAATCCATCATTAACTCTTTTGATTCGAGATGAAGATTAATTTGAATATTTGTCATAATTGCCTTCGTATTAATTAATGAAACGACATTTTTTAATATGGAGCACAGGTTTTTCTTTTCAGTTGGAATGACATCTGTTTTTGCAATCGATAAAAATTCATGAAGTATAACTTCAATTCGTTCAATTTCTGATAGCATCAGATCAAAATATTTATCTTGATCTTCTTGATTAATTTGAAATAATTGAATAAACCCTTTAATTACTGTCAGTGGATTTCTGACTTCATGAGCTACCCCAGCAGCTAACTGTCCAATTGCCGCAAGTGTATCTGATTTATTCAATAATTCTTCTGTCTTTTTGCGTTCTGTAATATCACGGACAATGATCATAATTTTATCTTCTAATAATGGTAAACATCTAGCTTCAAAGAAACTAATACTCCCCTTAAGTAAGAGCTGATATTCAACAATAACAGTTGATCCTTTTTGCTGCACTTCGTAAATTGCTCCACGAAATTGCTGGGCTACAGAGGAAGGTAAGACTTCATAAAACTTTTTCCCCATAAAAGATGCCGCAGGTACGTAAAACTGAGCTGGTGAACCAGCTTTATAATCTATAATTGTTCCATCAGCTTCTGTTAAAAAACATAAATCAGGTAATGCTTTGAAAATAAGTTCTAGTTCAGATGTTTGTTGCTTTAATTGCTCTTCCATTTCTTTGCGATGAGTAATATCAACACCAACTGCCCAATAACTATAGCTGGGTACGGGGAACTGCTCTGAAATATTTGACCACGTAATTGTTTTTATTTCCCCATTTTTACATGTTAAATTCATTTCCCAATCTCGAAAACTTTTTCCGCGAGTTGAAAATTTCTTTTGAATTTGCTTACGGTAATGTTCGTCAGGATATAGCAGCTCAAGTGCTTTTGGATTTCCAACGATTTCGTCTGCCGCATAGCCTGTTACAAGCTCACATTCCCTATTCCATAATATAAAATTCCCCTCTTTATCAAGAGCATCAACCATGATGGGCATATTTTGTAAAATTGTATGTAGCTGTTCTTCTTTTTGAGAAAGTAAATGTATATTTTTTGTTTGATTTTGAAGTTTATTCATTGCATTATCTACAATGAGATTTGAAAACATTTCGAAGTATTTTTGACACGTACGAATATCCGTTTTTATTGAATAGGCAACAAATGACCCTAGATGTTGCTCGTGTAAAAAAAACGGAATTTCTATTTTTGTAAGTTGTATATGTTCTTCTTGGTTCACACCAAATGAAAAAACACATTCCCTATTTTGATCAAGAAGTTGATGCGAAACGTTTGTTAAATTATAAAATTGTTCTGCCATGGTTTCTATTGTTTTCACATCAATGAGTTCCAATAGCCGCGCATTCATTCTTTTTCCACCTCTATATGTAAAATTAATACCATTTTTTATTCACGCTTCTCCATTATACGAATAATGTTCTCATAGGTATATAGAAATAGCATAATTGTTCAAATAAATTTTATTTTTCAATAAAAAAGTGGTCAAAATGGTGTAAACTATAGTCCCTTACGCATAATAGAGTCGGAATATTCACAAATTATTCATAAATGATTTTAAAAATACATACAAAAACTCCAATATATTCTATATAATAGGGCGTAATAAGGCTTCTATGGATCTCATAGAATACCTTACCCCTAATAAAAAGTAAAAAAGAATCCTTTTTGGATTCTTTTTTACTTTTTTACTATGACATATTCATAAAGAGCGTGTGCAACTCCGTGCTCTTCATTCGATAGCGTTTCATAATGACACAGTTGCTTGATTTCTTCCACTGCACTTCCCATCGCGATAGACACATGTGCCTTTTCCATCATAGAAACATCATTTAGCCCATCCCCTATCGCAACAGTGTTTTCTAATGGAATATCTAGATGTTCTGCTAAAGTGTATAAGCCATTTCCTTTTTGAGCATTACAATGATTAATCTCTAAATTATGCCAATACGAAGCTGTAATTGCTAACTCTGTATTATGTTGAAAATGTTTTTTTAACTGTTGCAATTTCTCTACATTATAGGAAAACGGTAACAGTTTATGCACATGAATGTCTGCTTCTAATATTGATTTGCAGCTTTCTGTTATATGGAAGGCTGTATGTTCAAGATACAGTGCTGCGATAAGTTCAAGCTCCTTCTGATCAATAGCCGTATTTTCCTTTTTCATCCATTCCATATCATGCTTTACACTTTCTTCACCATATGCCGGGACGTATACACCTCGGTCTGTATATAGTTGATAATATATACGATTTTGTTCCAGGTACTCGACAATTTCAAGTGCCTGCAATTTTTGAATCGGATATCGTTTCATCATTTTTTGATCTACATAAATAAGAGCCCCGTTTTCTGCGATAATTGGACATTGTAAATCAGCTTCCAGTAGTAAACGCTCAATATCTACAATAGAACGTCCTGTACAAATCGCCACTACATGCCCATCTTCCTGACATTTCCGAATCGCTGCTGCATTTTCTTTACTAATTATTTTATTTTCTGAAAGAAGAGTCCCATCTAAATCAATTGTAATAAGTTTCATTGTTCCGTCACCGCTTTCTATAAATAAACATGCTTATATAAATATCCAAAACGAGATATCGTTTTCATATTTACTTCGTCAAACACAATTTAGTTATAATTTATGAAAAGCGTTTCAGGTCAAGATATATTTTTCAGCTCGTTTGAAAAATTTGTAGATATTGTGTTTGAAACGTATTATTAAAAACAAAGTGGCTTACAATTTCTACAAGTAATTTATAGTACATCGTAACGTTCACTTAAAGATTTACATGTTGTTAGTGAGCCGCTTTTTATAAAAAATACCATAAAAAGAAAATATAATGAATGAAAATGAGATTTATTATCAATACTATAATTAATAAAAGGGCAACCGTCAGATGGTTACCCTTTATCGTTTAAGCTTCAGGAATGAATGTTTTGCAATCCGTTTCTTCCGTTGTAGATGCTTGGTTACCTCTATGACTTACTACGTAAATTGCCTCTGCATTGCATTTGTTTCCGTTACCCCAATATTTACAGTTGTTTACTTCACATAAAACATCTTGTGCCATAAGTATCACACCTCCTTATTCTTTTATCATTAACAAATTTAAGAGGTATGATACCATTTGATGATCTATTTTTTACTTTTGACGTATTTCTTTATTAAAAACTTTTTTTCGAGTCGAAACTATCGTATTTAGCTTTGTATATATGCATCTGGTTTCCTTTAGGAATTAAGATTCCTGCGAGGCAGCACTTCCTGTATTAGAAGTTCCTACTACTGGTTTTAAATGATATATGGGCAAAATAAATAATGCACCAATAACGAATAGTAATGCTGTTCCTTCATACATTGTGCTAAGTGAAAACACTTCTTTTAATGAACCAGCAATACTCATTGTTAATACCATCGAACCTGTAAATAAAGGACTCAAAATTCCATTTACCCGTCCAATAAAGTCTGTGTCTGAATTTTGAATAATTAATGTATTTATCCCGATTTGGATACAAGGAAGAGCGAGACCACTGAAAAACTGAGCGATAAGTGTGATCCATAGATTTGTAGAAAATCCAATGATACCAATACCGATTGCCTGTGCAAACATCCCTAAAATTAACATCTTTTGCGGAGCGATATTTTTCGCAAATACCATTGCTAAAGCTCCACCAATAATCATCCCAGCTCCATTTACAGTAAGTAACCATTGCAAGCTTTCTTTTGATAAACCTAATTGTTCTGTCACGATAAAAATGCCGAGTGGTTGAATGAGTCCAATTCCTAACCCTGCTGCCATAAAACAAACACCGAGTAATGTTAGTGCTTTCTTTGCTTTTACATATTTAACTCCGTCTACCATTTCTTGTCGTAAACTCATTTTTTTCTTTTCTTCTTGTTTTTCAATATCTTTTGGCAAAAATAATAACACGAAAGCTGCAAGTAAAAAAGCAAGCCCTGTCACAACAATGGAAATATAGATCCCGAAAGCTTGAAAGATAAACGTACCAAGTATGGGACCTAAGATCATAAAGATCGCAAAAATGGTTTGGTATAAAGACATAGCTAGTTGTACTTCTTCCGTAGAAAGATGCTGCTTAAATAATTTCATACCTGACGGCTGTGAAAACTGTGAAAGAATCGCTGAAATGAGTGTGACAAAAAATACAATTTTCCACGTACCAAACATCAGTGTGAAAAGGACTGCAAATACAGATAAAGAACTTAAAATTTCACACCAAATCATCGTCCTTTTTGGTTTCCACCTATCCGCAAACGTCCCCCCTATAAATGAAAAAATAAAAATCGGTGCGAACTCCGCAACTGAAATCATCGAAATCGCAAAAGCATCACCATTCGTCATTTCCATAACATAAAGCAGTACTGCAAAATTCCGAATCCAAATCCCTACTTGTAAGCATAATGCTGAAGCAAGAATCGCTTGCACAAATCGATTTTTTAATACTACAGATGCACTTGCCTTTTGATTTACTTCTACATTCATTGACATAAAAAGCCCCCTATTCCGCATTCTGAATAGGAGGCAGCACAATATCATATTATAAAAGACAGGTCCATTCGCAGCGCGAAAATACATCCCTTTTACATATAAAAATGCACATACTAATCCTATTCAGAAGAATATTTCGTTTTATAACGAAGATTTCTTAAAAAAATAGAATTAGTTGATCATTGGGATGTCTTCACCCTTCCATTTC
This sequence comes from Bacillus sp. C1, assembly GCF_054570475.1. Lineage (NCBI taxonomy): Bacteria > Bacillati > Bacillota > Bacilli > Caryophanales > Bacillaceae > Bacillus > Bacillus sp. C1. The sequence goes on along the minus strand of NZ_JBTMZT010000019.1, from coordinate 4,115 downwards.
GGTTTAAAATCACACATACATACTCTATGTGAACGGTTTAAAATGTATGCACGTCTCAATAACCTATTCTAGAAAGATAATGGTAATTCCTCTAAAGATCGCATTAAATAATTCCCCTGCCACTTAATTTTTTCTTGATTGCCTTTTATTTGTATGTCAGGCATACGTTTTAACAATGTAGCAATCGCAATTTTTGCTTCCAAACGAGCAAGTGACGCTCCTAAACAAAAATGACTGCCATGACCAAAGGCAATATGTCTGTTATGTTCCCTTGTAATATCAAAAACTTCCGGATTCACAAAGACACTTTCATCACGATTTGCAGAAGCTAATGAAATAGTCACCATATCCCCTTTTTGAATTTCTTGCTCATGGATCATAATAGGTTCAGCGGCCCAGCGCTCTGTCGTAACTTCAACAGGAGAATAGTAACGTAATCCTTCCTCAACTGCTGAATCAATGAGCTCTGGATTTTCTTTTAATAATTGTAGTTGATCTGGATTCTCCAATAACGCTAATACTGTATTTGTAATGAGATTCACAGTCGTTTCATGCCCAGCTACAATAAGCAGCATAATCATTGAATAAAGCTCTAGTACACTTAATTTGTTTCCTTCGTTTTCAGCTTGAATCAATGCGCTAACTAAGTCTTCTTGTGGATCTTTCCTTTTTTCATCAACTAAATATTGAAGATATGTAATAAACCCGGATAGTTGTTCTTCTGTTTCCTTTATTTCCTCTGGCGTTTCAGGTGAAGCGATTACCGCATGAGACCATATTCTAAATTTCTCTTGATCTTCTTTTGGAATACCTAACATTTCACTAATTACATTAATCGGTAAAGGAAATGCATAGTCATTAACAAGATTCAGTGACTGCTTAAACTCTACATGATCTAATAAAGTATCCGCGATATTCTGAATACGTTCATCTAATTGTGAAATCATTTTAGGAGTAAAGGCTTTTTGAACAAGTGTCCGTAAACGATTGTGGTCAGGTGCATCTGAATTTAACATATGTTTCGTTAAATGGTCACTATTTTCAACAGTGAGAAATGGATTCGGTATCTCTTGAGAAAATACATTATCTGGATTTTTCTTTAAACGTGAATCTTTCAAAAGTGGTAATGCATCTTCATACCTTGTAATAAGCCATTCTGTGCCTAGCTCACTTTTATCTACAAACAAAATCGGTTGTGATATTCTTGATTCTTTATAAATTTCATAAGCATTCTCTTTAAACTCTGCAGAAGCTAACTGAATACCATCTTCTATTTGATAACCAACCTTGTTTTTAAAAGACATTACATTCCCTCACTCCCATTTATTTATAAAAAACACTTCAACATATGAATTATAACGCATTGGAGAATAGAAAAATGTAAATTTTCAGTTGAAATATCACTTTAAAACTTGAAAAAAATACACACGATTACAAAAAAACGAAGAGAAGAACACTCTTCCCTCCGATTTTTCTCTAAGAAATACACATAAAATTACTAATTTGCTGGTATCGGTAACTTACTTTTCGGCGCCGCCCGGCTTGCCAAGTGTATCCGGATACTCCGCTTCTTCTCACTTCTGTTGGGAAAAACCATAAATCTCTTCCAAACGAACCTGGTCGGTGCAGGCGTAAAAATCCCCATCTTCCCAAGCAATTGCACATTCCAGCTTTTATATTACCGCTTTGCGTAGGATGTGCAAATGTTGACGGTGCAGAAGGTGCATGTAATGGAGGTGGCGATGTAGGAGCATCTTCCGCATCATCAGGTCGATACTCTTCCAGTTCGGCATCTCTCATTTCATCGGTCGTTTCATAACTAGGGATTTGTTGGTTATAATATGCTGGTTGATTATAGTCTACATAAGGAAAATAAGCCTGTTGATTGTACATAAAAAAATCACCTCATATAATTTGATTACTTTATCCAATCATATGTTGTATCGCTTTTATAGGTAGCTTATTTATATAGCCCAAAATGAAATGAAGCTTTTTATGAATCCAAATAGTTATTTTTCTATTTATCCTCTTCACTTCTCTTTAAACCTTGAAATAGATGTCTTACTCTCCATTTATGCAAGCTAAAATAAAAGAGTGCTATTTGATCTTTTTCAAATAGCACTCTTTAGCGATTTATAATATAGTTTTTCTTACTTCACTTCTTTAACTTAACACTATAGTAGCGCATTGCTTTTAACGTACCTTCCATTTCAAATACACCTTGCTGGATTAATGTACGCAAGCGATATTCCAAAAAAATATCTCCAACTGACTGTTCTATTTGACCGAGAGCTTCTCCAATAAGCCGCGCTGATTTATAAAATTGTTCTTCTGTTGCATCTTTCTCCAGATTCTTTGCACATTCAATGATAAAAGAATCGAAATAACTTTCTTGTACGGACAAAACTTTACTGTCTTGCCAAATTCGTAATGAATCTGTAGTTTTAGAGAATAGCTCCCATTCTTGTTTAAAACCTTTTCGTTCTTCCTCGGTTAGTAATGCAAAGTTCTCATATTTTTCATAAATAATTGCTAGTTGCCCTGGAGATAACTCCCCTGTTCCGCGTATATCATATCCTTCTGAGAGCAGTTCTTTATATGCTTTTGATGTATTAATTACACGAATATTATCCCGATTTTGCAAATGCGCAAGTACAAAACAAAGACCAACATGTTCGTGTGCATTATCGGCTTTCCAAATTGTAATTGGTATATTTTGAGGAATAGACTGCAATTCTTCCATTGATTGTCTAAATGTTGATAAGTACTCTTCTTCAAAATAAAGATCATGGGAGTTTAAACTTCTAGATAGCCATTGCTGACGAGCTACTTGCCCAGCTTCCAACTCCAATTGATGAATGGGGCCAATAGAGAATGCATCCGAGAAAAGAATAACATAGTCTTCTGTTACATTAGCTTGTTTCAACATGTACTTAATACAACCGGCTGGCGATTCACCAAATGCAATATGCACATGCTTACTCTCTTTAATATGTAGCTTAGGCTTTTGTGATTCAATAAGTTGTTTTGGGATTTCTGTTAATATTGCCATCCTATCTTCGCTTTGCTCTGTGTCCATTAAATCAAGTTGAAGTAAAATGAGACGGAGTAATGACTTTGCTTCATCTTCTGGCATATTATCGATTATTTCACTTAACGTATCTATCATGTATTCCCCTCTATTCATTTCTAAAATAATGTAATTTATAGTGTAACATATAATGAGCGCATGCTATTGATTTCATTTGATAATCACTAAGAAAAATGAAAAAGCTAAAAAAGCACATAGTGGAATGAATAGCATCGTATCCATCTTCGCAAAATATGTATCTTTTTTTCGCTTGAAAACACCAAAATACTTGAACTCTCCAACAACCCTAAGTCCAAATACAACCATACAAATCCAAGAACAGATTTGAACAATGACACGTGGAATAAAAAAGGAGATAAGGTTTACCTGTAATAACAGAAGTAACGCCGCTACACATAGTAATAGCGCTACTAATAATGTCATACTCGTTCTAGGAGAAAAAACTTTTTCTCCTGACTCAGTTGGAATTGCCGCCTTTATTCCCCATTTCCCTCCAAATGCCCAATAAACATGTACTAAGCTGATACAAAACAGAAGACTTGCTGCTAAGATGATGATAACTAGCATTGTTAACACCTCCGTAATTTTATATATAAATCCAAATTAAAAAACGAACATCAAACCATTCTTTTTAGATTGATGAGAGCATCCGGCCAGGCATAGGAGCGGTCAGTGCCTTTTTTAGCCCCATTCCATGTGAAAACAGAAGGAGAAAATGAGCGAAGGTCTCTGTTTGTTCTTCATAACCATGGTGTATCTGTTAGAAAATCAAAATGGATTTATATATAGCGCTACACTTCACATATTAAGGGTGTTACGTCACTGAAAATTGCTGCATAAGTGCTTCTCGCATCATTTCAGCTGGATATTTTGGGAGTTTCAACATAATCATACGGTTTAAGTCATGATTTAACGAATTCCCCGAAAGAATTCTCCTTCCTCAAGCGTGTGAAGGGCTTAGCCCAACGGTAGGTGGGAGATGAATTTCGGTTTGGCATAGCCAAAAGGCTTTGCCTTTTATTTT
>NZ_JBTMZT010000018.1:0-58760 GCF_054570475.1 Bacillus sp. C1 | reverse complement strand
CCATACCGAACACGGAAGTTAAGCTCTCTAGCGCCGATGGTAGTTGGGACCTTGTCCCTGTGAGAGTAGGACGTCGCCAAGCAAATTAAAGACGAGTCAATTTGACTCGTCTTTTTTGTGTGTTTTTTTAACAAACTTAAATAATAAATTGAATGACTAAAGAACAAAAATTTTGGCTAGGATAGTGAAGAAGCAAAAGAGTTGCAAATTTTTGTAATACGTATATAATTAAAGTCAAAGATAGTCAAAGTCAATAAAGGTGGCGGATAAATGAGAAATATATCTGATATCATTGAGCAATATCTAAAGCAAGTTATTGACTTAAGTGGTAATAATGTGATTGAGATTAAGAGAAATGAGATTGCGGACCGATTTGATTGTGTTCCGTCTCAAATTAATTATGTCATCAATACTCGTTTTACGTTAGAAAGAGGATTTGTAGTTGAAAGTAAACGAGGCGGTGGAGGTTACATTCGCATTATCAAAGTCAAATTGCATGACGATATAGACATTATTGATCAAATGCTTCATATGATTGAGCATAGCATTGCACAAGGAAGTGCGGAAAGTATTATCATACGATTAGTGGAAGAGGATATTGTGACAAACAGGGAAGCAAAACTTATGCTGAGTGTATTAGATCGCTCCGTATTATTAATTGATTTACCTTTGCGAGATGAACTTAGGGCTCGAATATTATGCGCAATGTTAAGGACACTGAAATATAAATAAATACAGCTTTTGTTAAGAAATGTTTGAGCGCTAATTCATTTTATAGTGGTGCTTTTTACAAACGAGATTAAGTAAATAAAATAATCTAGTGACGTATAAAAAGTATCATGAGGTAGATCGTTCCTATTGTAAAGGTGGGGATATAAGATGACTTGTCAAAATTGTAATATAAGACCAGCAGCTTTACATTATACAAAAGTAATAAATGGACAAAAGGCGGAAGTTCATCTTTGTGAGCAATGTGCAGAGCAAAATGGCTATACGTCTTTCTTTCAATCCACGCAACCTAGTTTTTCCTTTCATGACTTATTAGCTGGATTACTACACGGAGAATCATCAATGTTTGAAAAACAAGAGGATAACTTTTCAGACACAGGAGTGTTACGATGTCCAGCTTGTAGTATGACATATGAACAATTTGTAAAAGTGGGTCGCTTTGGATGTACTTCGTGTTATGAGACATTTAAGGAACAAATAACACCAATGCTGAAGCGACTTCATGGTGGTCATACGCAACATTTTGGGAAAATTCCAAAGCGTATGGGAGGAAATATTCATCTGAAGAAAGAATTAGATGAACTAAAACTAAAATTAAATGAGTATGTGCAGAAAGAAGAATTTGAAGAAGCGGCTCATATTCGTGATCAAATTCGAAGTATTGTAAATCAGCTTAGTGGGCATAGAGAGGGGGAATAATCCTATGTCATTAGATCGTATTATGAATGAAGCAATTAGTCCATGGATGCAGGGAGATGGCCCTGATTCTGATATTGTTTTAAGTAGTCGTATTCGATTGGCTCGTAATTTAAAAGATTATCATTTCCCTATTATGCAGACAGAAGAAGAGGCTAAGCAGATTACTAATTTATTTCAAGGAAAAGTTGCAAACCGGAAAGTGAAATCCTTTGGGGATTTGGAACTATTAAAAATGAACGAACTAAATCCACTTCAGCGAAGGGTTTTAGTAGAAAAACATTTAATCAGTCCTAATCTTGCTGGAGCAGAATTTGGAGCTTGTTTACTATCGGAGGATGAACATATAAGTGTGATGCTTAATGAAGAAGATCATGTGAGAATTCAGTGTTTGTTCTCAGGGTTGCAACTATCAGAAGCGCTGCAAAGCGCAAACAAGATGGATAATTGGATGGAAGAAGCTGTTGAATATGCTTTTGATGAATCACTTGGTTATATTACAAGTTGTCCAACAAATGTTGGAACGGGGTTACGTGCTTCTGTAATGATACATTTACCAGCACTCGTTTTGACTAAACGAATAAATCGTATTATACAAGCAATTCAGCAATTAGGTTTAGTCGTAAGAGGAATACATGGTGAAGGTAGCGAAGCCTTAGGTAATATATTTCAAGTTTCTAATCAAATGACATTAGGAAAATCAGAAGAAGATATTCTAGCAGATCTAGAGGGTGTTGTTCATCAGCTTATACAACAAGAGAGAATAGCTCGAGAGTTGATTATGAAAAATTCAAGTATTGAACTTGAAGACCGAGTATATCGTTCTTACGGTGTACTGGCCAATAGTCGATTAATTCAATCGGCAGAAGCCGCTACTTGCCTGTCAGATATGCGGCTAGGCATTGATCTTGGTTATATAAAAAATATATCAAGAAATATTTTAACAGAGTTAATGGTATTAACTCAGCCAGGAATTTTACAGCAATATGCGGGTGGTCCTTTAAGTCCAGAAGAAAGGGATTATCGAAGAGCAACATTAATCCGTGAAAGACTACGAATTGAACAAAATTGAGCGCAAGTAGGAGGCGATTTCTATGATGTTTGGAAGATTTACAGAACGAGCACAGAAAGTATTAGCTTTATCTCAAGAAGAGGCAATTCGCATTGGGCATAATAATATTGGGACAGAACATATTTTACTTGGGCTTGTACGTGAGGGGGAAGGAATTGCAGCTAAGGCTTTAAGTGCCCTTGGGTTAAGTCCAGAAAAGGTACAAAAAGAAGTAGAGGCATTAATTGGTCGTGGAACAGAGGTATCTCAAACTGTTCATTATACACCACGTGCAAAAAAAGTCATTGAATTATCAATGGATGAAGCACGTAAGCTTGGTCATTCTTATGTTGGAACAGAACACATTTTATTAGGGCTGATTCGTGAAGGTGAAGGTGTTGCAGCACGTGTTTTAAATAATTTAGGTGTAAGTTTAAATAAAGCGAGACAACAAGTATTACAGCTTCTTGGAAGTAATGAAGCTACATCGGGTCATCAAGGTGGTGCTTCAACAAATGCGAATACACCAACACTAGATAGTTTAGCGCGTGATTTAACGGTTGTTGCACGCGAAGGGCGTTTAGATCCTGTTATTGGACGTAGCAAAGAGATTCAGCGTGTTATTGAAGTACTGAGCCGCAGAACGAAGAATAACCCAGTATTAATTGGGGAACCTGGGGTAGGTAAAACAGCAATTGCTGAAGGATTAGCCCAGCAAATTGTAAATAATGAGGTTCCAGAAACGTTACGTGATAAGCGTGTTATGACTTTAGATATGGGTACAGTTGTTGCTGGTACAAAATATCGAGGTGAATTTGAAGACCGTTTAAAGAAGGTGATGGATGAAATTCGACAAGCGGGTAATATTATCTTGTTTATTGACGAACTTCATACCTTAATTGGTGCAGGCGGTGCAGAAGGCGCGATTGATGCATCTAATATTTTAAAACCATCATTAGCACGAGGTGAATTACAGTGTATTGGGGCGACAACGTTAGATGAGTATCGTAAATATATTGAAAAAGATGCAGCGCTAGAAAGACGATTCCAACCAATTCACGTTGACGAACCAAGCTTAGACGAATCGATTCAAATTTTAAAAGGATTACGTGACCGTTACGAAGCGCACCACCGTGTTTCTATTACAGATGATGCAATTGATGCTTCTGTAAAGCTTTCAGATCGTTATATTACAGATCGTTTTTTACCGGATAAAGCAATTGACTTAATCGATGAAGCAGCGTCAAAAGTACGCTTACGTTCTTATACAACACCACCAAATTTAAAAGAACTTGAAGTAAAGCTCGAAGAAATTCGAAAAGAAAAGGATGCATCAGTACAAAGCCAAGAATTTGAAAAGGCAGCTTCTTTACGAGATATGGAACAACGTTTACGCGAAAAATTAGAAGATACAAAACGTCAGTGGAAAGAGCAGCAAGGAAAAGAAAACTCTGAAGTAACAGTAGAAGATATTGCAAGTGTTGTTTCTACGTGGACACGTATTCCAGTTGCTAAACTCGCACAGACAGAAACAAATAAATTATTGAATCTAGAATCTATTTTACACGATCGTGTAATTGGCCAAGATGAGGCTGTTGTTGCGGTAGCGAAAGCGGTTCGTCGTGCACGAGCAGGTTTAAAAGATCCGAAACGTCCAATTGGTTCATTTATTTTCCTAGGTCCTACTGGGGTAGGTAAAACTGAATTAGCAAGAGCGCTTGCAGAATCTATGTTCGGTGATGAAGATGCGATGATCCGGATTGATATGTCTGAGTACATGGAAAAACATTCTACTTCTCGTTTAGTTGGATCTCCTCCAGGATATGTTGGATACGAAGAAGGCGGTCAATTGACGGAAAAAGTTCGTCGTAAACCATATTCTGTTGTTTTATTAGATGAAGTAGAGAAGGCACATCCAGATGTATTTAATATTTTACTGCAAGTGTTAGAAGATGGTCGCTTAACAGATTCTAAAGGACGTACAGTTGATTTCCGTAATACAATTGTTATTATGACTTCTAACGTTGGTGCAGAGGCATTAAAACGTAATAAACACCTTGGCTTTAATGTACAAGATGAGAGCCGTGATTATTCGGATATGAAGGGTAAAGTAATGGAGGAGTTGAAAAAATCATTCCGTCCAGAATTCTTAAACCGTATTGATGAAATCATTGTGTTCCATATGCTTGAGAAAAAACATATTCAAGAAATTGTAATGCTTATGGTGAATCAATTAGTAAAACGTTTAAAAGAACAAGAGATTGAATTAGAACTAACAGGTGCAGCAATTGAAGCGATTGCTGATAAAGGATTTGATCGTGAGTATGGCGCTCGTCCACTTCGCCGAGCAATTCAAAAACATGTGGAAGATCGATTATCAGAAGAACTTCTAAAAGGAGTAATTGAGAAAGGGCAAAAAGTTGTCTTTGATGTTGAGGGAGAATCATTTGTCATTCGCAGTGCAGAAAAGGTAAAATAAGTGTAGACAAACGAAGAGGGCTAAATAATAGCCCTCTTTCTTGTACAAGAAGGATATATGTTTACATATGAAAGTGAAGTGAAATAAAAAACAAGATGGCTAAAAAGAAAACGAAATTTATATGTCAAGAATGTGGTTATCAGTCACCAAAATATATGGGAAAATGCCCTGGATGTGGACAATGGAATACGCTTGTTGAAGAGATGGAACAAGTGGTATCTTCGCGTCGTATCAACTATGCAAACGCAATTCAAACGGAAGTAACGAAGCCAAGACGTCTTACAGAAGTGGAAACAAAGTCAGAGGCACGAATTGAAACGAAATTTCAAGAATTTAATCGTGTACTCGGCGGAGGAATTGTTGATGGTTCTCTCGTACTTATTGGAGGAGACCCTGGAATCGGAAAATCAACTTTATTACTACAAATATCATCGCAATTAGCAGATTCTTCGTATGATGTATTGTATATATCTGGTGAAGAATCGGCAAAACAAATTAAACTTCGCGCAGATCGTCTACATGTAAATGGAAATAATTTATTTGTTGTTTCGGAAACAGATTTACAGAGAATTGCAGCACATATCGATGAAATGAACCCTTCCTTTGTTGTTATTGATTCTATTCAAACGATTTATTTACCAGAAGTAACCTCGGCACCAGGAAGTGTTTCGCAAGTACGTGAATGTACAGCGGAACTAATGAAGCTTGCAAAAACGAAAGGAATCCCAATTTTTATCGTAGGACATGTAACGAAAGAAGGTGCAATTGCAGGACCACGTATGTTAGAGCATATGGTGGATGCGGTTCTTTATTTTGAAGGAGATCGTCATCATACATATCGTATATTGCGAGCGGTAAAAAATCGTTTTGGTTCTACAAATGAAATGGGTATATTTGAAATGAAAGAATTAGGTCTTGCGGAGGTACTAAATCCTTCAGAGATTTTTCTAGAAGAAAGGCCGGTTGGAGTTGCTGGCTCGACGGTTGTTGCTTCTATGGAAGGAACAAGACCAGTCTTAGTAGAAATACAGGCATTAATTTCTCCTACTAGTTTTGGAAATCCAAGAAGAATGGCTACAGGTATTGATCATAACCGAGTATCGCTTATTATGGCTGTACTAGAAAAAAGAGCTGGATTATTATTGCAAAACCAAGATGCATATCTAAAGGTTGCTGGAGGGTTGCGATTGGATGAACCAGCAATTGATTTGGCGGTTGCTTTAAGTATTGCATCGAGTTTTCGAGATAAGCCAACTATGCCAACTGATGCAGTAATAGGAGAAGTTGGATTAACTGGAGAAGTAAGAAGGGTATCGAGAATTGAACAACGAGTACAAGAAGCGGCTAAATTAGGATTTCAACGTGCCATCATTCCACGAAAAAATTTAGGTGGCTGGACAATACCGGACGGGATTGAAGTAGTTGGTGTTTCTAATTTAGGAGAGGCGCTTCGTTTGACATTAGGAGGATAGGCTATGGAAGAAAACAAGCAACGTGTCAAAAGTATGATTAATATTTTGCAGCTTGTTGCACCAGGGACGCCTCTGCGGGAAGGAATTGATAATGTACTTCGCGCACAAACGGGAGGTTTGATCGTCCTTGGATACAATGATCAGATTAAAAGCATTGTTGATGGAGGATTTCACATTAATTGTGCATTTTCTCCAGCTAGTTTATACGAATTAGCAAAGATGGATGGAGCACTTATTTTAAATGAGACAGGAAGTAAAATTTTAATTGCAAATGCACAATTAGTTCCTGAGTCGTCTATTGATTCCATTGAAACAGGGATGCGTCATCGTACGGCAGAGCGTGTTGCGAAGCAAACAGGAAGCCTTGTAGTGGCCATTTCGCAGAGACGTAATGTAATTACACTATATCAAGGTAGTTTACGTTATACATTAAAAGATATAGGTGTTATTTTAACAAAGGCAAATCAAGCGATTCAAACTTTAGAAAAATATAAGGCAGTATGGAATGATGGTATTACAAATTTGGGTATTCTAGAATTTGAGGAAGTTGTTACGATGTCTGAAGTGGTTCATGTCTTACATAGCGTTGAAATGGTACTCCGTATTAAAAATGAAATTCTAAGTTATATTCATGAATTAGGGACAGAAGGTAGACTGATTCGTTTACAGCTTACTGAACTTTTGGCAGATTTGGAAGCAGAGGCAGCGTTATTAATTAAAGACTACTATCAAGAAAAGACGCAAGACCACTATCAAATTTTAAAAAAATTACAGGACCTTGCAAATGCGCAGCTTTTAGAAGATAGTGATTTGGTGAAGTTACTCGGGTACTCGGGACAAACAAGTTTAGAGGAAAGCATTACACCGAGAGGCTATCGGATCGCAAGTAAAATATCTCGGGTACCACCTCTTATTATTGAAAACTTAATAAACAGATTTAAAACTTTGCAAGGGGTTTGTCGAGCTACGATTAGTGAATTAGATGACGTGGAAGGAATTGGAGAAGTTCGGGCGAAAAAAATACGAGAAGGTTTAAAACGAATTCAAGAGCATTTATATATGAGTAGACACAATTAAGAATATTACATTGATTTCATAATATAACGACACTAACACATTTTTGGTATATGATATGGTATATTGGTAAATAAAACAATTTATGAAAAGACACGTCCGCTTTTGCATTCGGCGTTTTGATTAGCAAAACAATGGTTAATAATGAGTAGGAGGTGGTTGGATGTTAAAACGGATCGTACAGCTCTTCTTTTTAGTAATTGGAGGGGCTCTAGGGATTTATTTAATCCCTAAAGTTATTAATGTATTGGATATGGGTGCAGTTCCTTTACTTGAAGGCTCATATGTTCGTGCGATTATTGGTGCAATTATTTTATTTTTAACAACATTTTGGCTTGTAGATTATATTGTTCAGCTTATTAAACATATTGAAGAAGCCCTTGTAAAGGCGCCTGTAACAGATGTTTTATTTGGTACACTCGGGTTAATTTCAGGTCTAATTGTTGCATATTTAATATTGATACCAATTCGTGAATTTACAATCCCAGTCATTAGTACTGTATTACAAATTTTCTTTACACTTTTACTTGGTTACTTAGGATTCCAAGTAGGATTTAAAAAGAGAAATGAACTGTTAGGGTTATTCACACTACCACAGCGCGGTGGTAAAAAGAAAAATAATAATAATGAGAATGAAGAGGTTGGATCAGGAACGGGAGGAGAAGAATCTTCTGCTCACTGGAAAATTCTTGATACAAGTGTAATTATTGATGGGCGTATTGCTGATATTTGCCAAACGAAGTTTCTAGAAGGAACAATTGTGATTCCTCAATTTGTACTAGAAGAGTTGCAACACATTGCCGATTCTTCTGATGCATTAAAGCGCAATAGAGGACGGAGAGGGCTAGATATCTTAAATCGTATTCAAAAAGAGATGCCAATTCCGGTAGAGATTTATGAAGGCGATTTTGAAGATATTCAAGAAGTGGATAGCAAGCTTGTGAAGTTAGCGAAGATCACTGGTGGTACTGTTGTCACAAATGATTTTAATTTAAATAAAGTTTCTGAATTACAAGGAGTAACAGTTCTGAACATTAATGATTTAGCAAATGCAATTAAACCTGTTGTACTTCCAGGTGAAGAATTAAGCGTTTATGTTGTCAAAGATGGAAAAGAGCAAAATCAAGGTGTTGCTTATTTAGATGATGGTACGATGATTGTGGTAGAAGATGGACGAGAATATGTTGGTTCACAATTGAATGTGCTCGTTACGAGTGTATTACAAACATCTGCAGGTCGAATGATTTTTGCAAAGCGTAAATTATTAGAAAAAGCATTATAAGTAGAGGGTTATTAGCATGTATACATTAATTATTCCGGCTGCAGGCCAAGGAAAGCGAATGGGTGCTGGCAAAAATAAATTATTTTTACTTATTAATGAAGTTCCTATTATCGTGCATACATTACGTGCTTTTGAAAAAGATGAAGCATGTAAAAATATTATTATGGCAATTAATAAAGAAGATCGTCCGTACTTTGAAGAGTTAATGCAGAAATATCCGATTCAGAAACGTGTACACTTTATTCAAGGCGGGACTGAAAGACAAGATAGTGTGTATAATGCACTTAGACATGTGGAAGAAGCGGAATACGTTCTCGTTCATGATGGAGCACGTCCATTTGTAACGAATCAAATGATTCAGGGCGTATTGACTGCGGCAAAAGAGAAAGGTGCTTCTATTTGTGTAGTACCTGTTAAGGATACAGTAAAAAGAGTAGAACGAGATAGCGTTGTTGAAACGGTTGAACGTTCTCAGCTTAGAGCAGTTCAAACACCACAAGGATTTTCTGTTCCGCTTTTATTAGAGGCACATCGAAGTGCAAAACAAGGATGTTTCCTCGGTACGGATGATGCAAGTCTTGTAGAGCGCATAGGGAAAGAAGTAGGCGTAGTAGAAGGGAGTTATTACAATATTAAAGTAACAACTCCAGAAGATTTATTAATTGCTGAAAGTTTCTTGCGTGTTCAGAAGGAACGATAGTGATGGTATAATATTAAGAAAAGCTCGGTAACTACCGGGCTTTTCTTAATAGATTCATCGACAGAGCAGGTCATGGGTTTCAGTAGTTTAGCTTGAGGAGGATATAAAATGTTTCGAATCGGACAAGGTTTTGATGTACACGAATTTGCAGAAGATAGACCGTTAATTATTGGTGGAATTACGATTCCACATGAAAAAGGGTTATTAGGTCACTCAGACGCAGATGTACTTTTACATACAATTGCTGATGCATGTTTAGGAGCAATTGCAGCAGGTGACATCGGAAAACATTTTCCAGATACAGATCCTGCCTTTAAAGATGCAGATTCAGCTGTGTTATTGCAGAAAGTTTGGGAATTTGTGCGTAATAAAGGGTATGAGTTAGGGAATTTAGATTGTACAATTATTGCACAGAAGCCTAAGATGGCACCACATATTGAAAGTATGCGTAAGCGTATTAGTGAGTTATTAGAAACTTCTATAGACAATATTAATGTGAAAGCAACAACAACTGAAAAATTAGGATTTACAGGAAGAGAAGAAGGGATTGCTTCTCAAGCTGTTGTATTATTGCAGAAAAAATAGTTGTTTTTAATTCGTAAGATGGATAATCATATTTTTTTGGTGTACAATTATAGAATGTGTTGACATTAAGAATGGAAGGTGTACCAATTATGGAAAAGCAAGTGAGAGTACGCTATGCGCCAAGTCCAACAGGACACTTACATATCGGAAATGCGCGTACGGCATTATTTAATTATTTATTCGCTCGTCATCAAGATGGCAAGTTTATTATTCGTATTGAAGATACTGATGTAAAACGTAACGTTGCTGGTGGTGAAGAAAGCCAATTAAAATACTTGAAATGGCTCGGTATGGACTGGGATGAAGGTGTTGATGTTGGTGGTGAATATGGACCATATCGTCAAACAGAACGTTTAGATATTTATAAAAAGTTATATGAAGATTTACTAGAGCGTGGTTTAGCTTACAAATGCTACATGACAGAAGAAGAATTAGAAGCAGAGCGTGAAGGGCAAATTGCTCGTGGTGAAACACCTCGTTATGCAGGTAACCACCGTGATTTAACAGAAGAACAAATCAAGCAATTTGAAGCGGAAGGCCGTATTCCAAGCATTCGCTTCCGTGTACCGACTGATCGCGACTACACATTTAAAGATATCGTAAAAGATGAAGTTGCTTTCCACTCAAATGATTTTGGTGATTTCGTTATTGTGAAAAAAGATGGTATTCCAACGTATAATTTTGCGGTAGCAGTAGATGATCATTTAATGGAAATTACACATGTACTTCGTGGTGATGACCATATCTCTAACACGCCGAAACAAATGATGATTTATGAAGCGTTTGGATGGGATATCCCGCAGTTTGGTCATATGACTTTAATTGTAAATGAAAGCCGTAAAAAGTTAAGTAAACGCGATGAATCTATTATTCAATTTATTGAGCAATATAAAGAGCTTGGTTATCTTCCAGAAGCAATCTTTAACTTTATCGCATTACTAGGTTGGTCGCCAGTAGGAGAAGAAGAAGTCTTCTCTAAAGATGAATTTATTGAAATGTTTGATGCAGCTCGTTTATCAAAATCACCTGCATTATTCGATTCTCAAAAACTAAAGTGGATGAACAATCAATATATGAAAAAGCAAGATTTAGATGCTGTTGTTGCATTGAGCTTACCGCATTTAGTGAAAGCTGGTCGCGTAGGTGAAAACTTAAGTGAACAAGAGCAAGCTTGGGTTCGTGATGTAATTGCTTTATACCATGAGCAAATGAGCTTTGGAGCTGAAATTGTAGAGCTTTCCGAAATGTTCTTCAAAGATCATGTAGATTATGAAGAAGAAGGACAAGAAGTACTAAAAGGTGAACAAGTACCTGAAGTGCTTCGTGCATTTGCAGCAGAATTAGAAGCTTTAGAGGAAATGGAGCCAGCGGCAGTTAAGAAGGCTATTAAGGCGGTTCAAAAGGAAACGGGACATAAAGGTAAAAACTTATTTATGCCAATTCGTGTTGCAACTACTGGACAAACACATGGTCCAGAACTTCCAAATGCAATTGCACTTCTTGGGAAAGAAAAAGTTTTAAATCGTATTTGTAAAGTAATCGGTTAACATTTGCTGAATTTAGCCATATAATAAAAATACTTAAAAACCTAATAAGGAAAAGCGACGAGAAGGAGAAGTAGACAATCAGGCTTTTTACAGAGAGAACCACCTTTGGGCTGGAAGTGGTTTATAAGCGGGTTGTTGAAATGCCCCTTCGAGTCTTCTGCTGAACAACGAAGAGTTTCGGGAAATGTCTAAGACGCAAAGTAAGCAGGGGCGGTATAAACCGTTATCATGGATGAGTTTGAGGTTTTATTTAAGCCTAAACAGAGTGGAACCGCGCTTATAAGGCGTCTCTGTCAATTTGACAGAGGCGTCTTTTTTATACCATGGAAAAGGTATAATATAAGTTTTTGTACAGATTGATAAAGATCAGGTAACAAGTAATGGAGTTAGTGATAAATCGGTTTACTCGGAAAAGTAGCCCATAAAGGGGAGGGGACATCGATGTTTAAGAGGCTTCGAGAAGATATTGAAGTCGTTTTTGAACAAGATCCAGCGGCACGAAGTTATTTCGAAGTCATTTTAACTTACTCTGGATTACATGCAGTTTGGGCACATCGAATTGCACATGCCTTTTATAAACGGAATTTTTTCTTTTTTGCACGTTGGATTTCACAAGTTGGTCGTTTTTTTACTGGGATTGAAATCCATCCGGGTGCTACAATTGGTCGTCGTTTTTTTATTGACCACGGTATGGGAGTTGTCATTGGGGAGACGTGTGAAATTGGCGACAACGTAACAATTTATCAAGGTGTTACATTAGGTGGTACAGGGAAAGAAAAAGGAAAGAGGCATCCCACAATTCAAGATAATGTACTGATTGCAACTGGTGCAAAAGTACTCGGATCCATTACAGTTGGGGAGAATTCTAAAATTGGTGCAGGATCTGTTGTGTTGAAAGAGGTTCCGGCACATTCAACAGTTGTAGGTATACCTGGTCGCGTCGTAATTCAAAATGGAGTAAAGATAGGTCAGGAATTGAATCATTCAGATCTTCCAGATCCGATTTTTGATAAATTGAAAGTGATGGAAGTCGAGATAGAGAAGTTAAAAAAGCAACTTGAAGTAAAAGTGGAAAGGAAGGATAAAAATGACTATTCACATTTATAATACATTAACGCGTCAAAAAGAGGAATTTGTTCCTTTAGAAGAAAATAAGGTGAAGATGTATGTATGCGGACCGACAGTGTACAACTATATTCATATTGGAAATGCAAGACCACCTATGGTATTTGATACGGTGCGCAGATACTTAGAATATAAAGGGTATGATGTACAATATGTTTCTAATTTTACAGATGTAGATGATAAGTTAATCAAGGCAGCAAATGAGTTAGGAGAGGACGTTCCAACAATTGCAGACCGTTTTGTTGCAGCGTACTTTGAAGATGTAACTGCATTAGGTTGCAAACATGCAACAGTTCATCCCCGTGTAAC
This sequence comes from Bacillus sp. C1, assembly GCF_054570475.1. Lineage (NCBI taxonomy): Bacteria > Bacillati > Bacillota > Bacilli > Caryophanales > Bacillaceae > Bacillus > Bacillus sp. C1. The sequence continues at coordinate 45,711 of NZ_JBTMZT010000018.1, read as the reverse complement.
AGAAAATATGGATATCATTATTGAGTTTATTGAGGAACTTGTGAAAAAAGGATATGCATATGAATCTGAAGGTGATGTTTATTACAAAACAAAGGAATTCGAAGGGTACGGAAAATTATCTCATCAACCGATTGCAGACTTACGTCATGGTGCACGTATTGAAGTTGGAGAAAAGAAACAAGACCCACTTGATTTCGCTTTATGGAAAGCGGCGAAAGAAGGAGAAATTTTCTGGGAGAGCCCTTGGGGGAAAGGTCGTCNAAAAAAGGATATGCATATGAATCTGAAGGTGATGTTTATTACAAAACAAAGGAATTCGAAGGGTACGGAAAATTATCTCATCAACCGATTGCAGACTTACGTCATGGTGCACGTATTGAAGTTGGAGAAAAGAAACAAGACCCACTTGATTTCGCTTTATGGAAAGCGGCGAAAGAAGGAGAAATTTTCTGGGAGAGCCCTTGGGGGAAAGGTCGTCCAGGATGGCATATTGAATGCTCTGCAATGGCGCGTAAATATTTAGGTGATACAATTGATATTCATGCCGGTGGTCAAGATCTCGCGTTCCCTCATCATGAAAATGAGATTGCTCAATCAGAGGCGTTGACAGGGAAAACATTTGCACGTTACTGGATGCATAATGGATATATTAATATTAATAATGAAAAAATGTCTAAATCATTAGGGAACTTCATTTTAGTTCATGACATTATTAAACAATATAACCCGCAGCTAATCCGTTTCTTTATGCTATCTGTACATTACCGTCATCCAATTAACTTTAGTGAAGAATTACTACAGAGTACAAATAATGGATTAGAGCGAATTAAAACAGCTTACGGCAACTTAAAACATCGTATAGAAAGTAGTACAGATTTAACAGACCATAATGAAAAATGGTTAGCTGAAATAGAAAAATTCCAGCTGGCATTTGAAGAAGCGATGAACGATGACTTCAATACAGCGAATGCGATAACTGAGTTATATAACTTAGCAAACCATGCAAATCAATACTTATTGGAAGAACATACATCAACAGTTGTAATTAAGGCTTATGTAGAACAGTTTGAAACACTATTTAGTATTTTAGGTTTAGAATTAACGAAAGAAGAATTACTTGATGAAGAGATTGAGGCATTAATTCAAAAACGTATTGAAGCTCGTAAAAACCGTGACTTTGCATTGTCTGATCAAATTCGTGATGATTTAAAGGAGCGTAATATTATTTTAGAAGATACCGCTCAAGGTACAAGATGGAAAAGAGGGTAAGCATGATTGATGCAAAGCAATTAAACAGCTTAGCGTTAGCATATATGGGTGATGCGGTATACGAACAGTATATCCGCTATCACCTCCTTCAAAAGGGAACGGTTCGTCCCAACAAATTACATCATTTAGGGACAAGCTTTGTTTCGGCGAAAGCACAGGCGAAAGTTGTTTATCATTTATTGGAAATAGAGTTTTTGTCAGAAGAAGAAGAAGCGGTCTTAAGAAGAGGGCGTAACGCAAATTCGGGTTCTGTTCCTAAAAACACGGATGTGCAAACATATCGATATAGCACAGCTTTTGAGGCACTGCTTGGTTATCATTATTTATTGAACAATCACCAGAGATTAGAAGAAATTATATATAAGGCAATTGATGTTTTAGAAGTACAGGAAGGGGGCACAACATCATGAGTAGTGAATACATTATCGGACGTAACCCTGTAATTGAAGCGTTACGATCAGGACGAGATATTAATAAAATTTGGATTGCAGAAGGTGCTGCGAAAGGACAGGTCCAAATTGTATTAGCGTTAGCGAAAGAGAATAAAATTATTTTGCAGCATGCACCAAAGAAAAAATTAGATCAACTTGTTGAAGGAAACCATCAGGGGGTAATTGCACAAGTAGCGGCATATCAATATGCAGAATTAGAGGACCTATTCGAGGTTGCTGCAAAGCGTAACGAAGAGCCGTTCTTCTTAATTTTGGATGAAATTGAAGATCCGCATAACTTAGGATCTATTATGCGTACGGCAGATGCGACTGGAGCTCATGGAATCATTATTCCGAAAAGAAGAGCTGTTGGACTGACGGCATCTGTTGCAAAAGCGTCAACAGGAGCAATTGAATATATTCCTGTTGCACGTGTAACAAACTTATCTCGTACAATTGATGAATTGAAGGAGCGTGGCCTTTGGATCGCGGGTACAGATGCAAAAGGGAAAACAGATTACCGTAATCTAGATGGAAGTATGCCAATCGGGCTAGTAATTGGTAGTGAAGGAAAAGGTATGAGCCGTATTATTGGTGAAAAATGTGATTTCCTAATTACTTTACCGATGGTTGGTAAAGTGACATCCTTAAATGCTTCAGTAGCAGCTAGTTTGTTAATGTATGAGGTATATCGCAAACGTTATCAGATTGGCAAGTAGAAATGAACGATCTTTTAATCGTTGATGGTTACAACATTATTGGGGCTTGGAAAGACTTGAAAACATTGAGGGATGTAGATTTACAGGCATCAAGAGATGCGCTTATTGACAAGATGGCGGATTATCAAGGGTATACAGGAACACGGGTAATGATTGTGTTTGATGCTTATACGGTTCAAGGTATTGAGAAGAAGATGAAGCAATCGCGTGTTGAAGTAATTTTCACAAGGAAAAATCAAACTGCTGATGAAAAAATTGAACAACTCGCGATTGAACTTCGCAACATTAATACGCAAATTTATGTTGCGACTTCTGATTATACGGAGCAGTGGGTGATTTTTGCCCAAGGAGCGCTTAGGAAATCGGCGCGTGAATTAGAAATAGAAGTACAGGCGATGGAACAGCAAGTTCGTCATCGAACGCAAGAGATAAAAGAGAAGCGACCGGCTATGCGAACTATATTTAGTAAAGATATCACAGAAAAATTAGAAAAATTAAGACGGGGAGAGCGTTGAATCATTGACGCTCTTTACGTAATTACTGTATAATATTGCTAAATAAATAGCGGTCGGGGGGATCAGAGTGGAAACAGGCTTCGTAAGTGTGGACGACGTTACATTCCGTGATTTAGAGGATGAGGCAATAGTTGAGTTAGTTCGAAAAGGTAATATTGATGCTCTTGAGTATTTAATTCACAAGTATAAGAACTTTGTTCGCGCAAAATCAAGATCGTATTTTTTAGTAGGTGCTGATCGAGAAGATATCGTTCAAGAAGGTATGATTGGTTTATTTAAAGCCATTCGTGATTATAAAGAGGACAAGTTATCTTCTTTTAAAGCATTTGCTGAATTATGTATTACTCGTCAAATTATTACTGCTATTAAGACAGCAACGAGACAAAAACACATTCCTTTAAACTCGTATGTTTCTTTGGATAAACCGATATATGACGAGGAATCTGATCGGACGCTATTAGATGTTATTTCAGAAGCAAAGGTGACTGATCCTGAAGAAATGATTATTAGTCAAGAAGAATATAGCGACATAGAACTTAAAATATCTGAATTATTAAGCGATTTAGAAAGGAAAGTTCTTTCTTTATATTTAGATGGTCGCTCTTATCAAGAAATCTCAGAGCAGTTAAATAGGCATGTAAAGTCCATTGATAATGCCTTGCAACGCGTGAAAAGAAAGCTTGAACGGTATATGGAGATGAGAGAGAATACAACTTTAAACTCATAGAGTATGTCGCAGGGGGAAAATAATTCTCCTGCTTTCTTTTTACTGTGAGCAGGCGGCACGTCATTGACATTGTCTTTTATTGTATGATACATTTTTATGGACATAATGTTGCAAGGCTGGTGTAACAAATGAGGAAAAAAGTTGTACTCTCATGTGAAGAGTGTAAGAACCGAAACTACTCTACAATGAAAGATACGAGCTCAGTAGAGCGACTTGAGATAAAGAAATTTTGTAAAACATGCAATATGCATACAGTTCATAAGGAAACAAAATAAATAATTGAAACAATACACTGGAGGTCCCGTAAATGCGTTTGACGAACTTTTTTGGCGATGTAGGTCGCGAAATGAAAAAAGTAAGTTGGCCCAAGAAAGATGAATTACTTCGTTCAACAGCTACTGTTATTGCGACAGTTGTATTTTTTGCAGTTTTCTTTGCAGTAGTTGATATGGGTATTTCTTCTTTAATTCGGTTAATTCTTGAATAAGAAGCACTTATCCATGATATAATGTTATTTATACGAACTGTGTAAAAGCCCGATGAACGGGTTTTTTCATTTGCACAAAAAAATGTACGTCAGGGAGGGAAGGACGCTCGTCCTAAATGAATGGAAAAAAGTTGGTATGTTGTCCATACTTATTCTGGATATGAAAATAAAGTAAAAGCAAACCTAGAGAAGCGTGTAGAATCAATGGGGATGCAAGATAAAATTTTCCGTGTTGTTGTTCCGGAAGAAGTAGAAGTAGAAATGAAAAACGGAAAAGAAAAATTAACAAAGAGAAAAGTGTTCCCAGGTTATGTATTAGTTGAACTAATTATGACTGATGATTCTTGGTATGTTGTTCGTAATACGCCAGGTGTAACAGGTTTTGTTGGATCTTCTGGATCGGGTTCAAAACCATCTCCTTTATTGGAAGAGGAAGTTGTTACCATTATGAAACATATGGGCATGGACAATGAAGTGGTTGATTTCGACTTTGAACTTCATGAAACAGTACGTGTAAATGAAGGACCATTCGCGAACTATACAGGTGCAATCGAAGAAATTGATATGGAAAAACAAAAAGTGAGAGTGCTTGTAGATATGTTTGGTCGTGAAACGCCGGTCGAGCTCGATTTCCATCAAATTGAAAAATTATAAAATGAAACTTGAAATGAACTGTAAAAAGTGATAATATCTTTTAAGTCAGTACGTCTTCGGAAACGGAGACGTTTTTTGAAAAAGATTTTATCGTTACAGATAAAATAGAAGTGGGAGGGCAAATCACTGCCCAATTGACCACATCACGGACTTAAGGAGGTGTGTCTCGTGGCTAAAAAGGTAATTAAAATGGTAAAACTTCAAATTCCTGCAGGTAAAGCTAACCCAGCTCCACCAGTTGGTCCAGCATTAGGACAAGCGGGTGTTAACATCATGGGCTTCTGTAAAGAGTTCAACGCTCGTACAGCAGATCAAGCTGGTCTTATCATTCCTGTTGAAATTACGGTATTCGAAGACCGTTCATTCACTTTTATTACTAAAACTCCTCCTGCTGCTGTTCTTCTTAAGAAAGTAGCTGGTATTGAGTCTGGTTCTGGTGAACCAAACCGTAATAAAGTGGCAACTGTTAAGCGTGATAAAGTTCGCGAAATCGCTGAAACTAAAATGCCTGACCTAAACGCTGCTAGCGTAGAAGCTGCAATGCGTATGGTTGAAGGTACTGCACGCAGTATGGGCATCGTTATCGAAGACTAATTCGATTTGTTTTTTTGTAAAAAAGGTTGCGGGTCTGGAATTCCAATTCGCAACCTTTATTATCGTAAATGAGTATCGTTTTTAAATAAAAGGATGGGCGCACATCCTCGGGGGTTCCCGGAATGAAGGCGTAAACGTGGGAGGTTATTCCGCTAAAACCACATTCAAGGAGGAAATAAACATGGCTAAAAGAGGTAAAAAGTACGTAGAAGCTGCGAAGCTTGTTGATCGTGCAGCTGCTTACTCTGCAACAGAAGCAGTAGAATTAGTAAAGAAAACAAATACAGCTAAATTTGATGCAACTGTAGAAGCTGCATTCCGTTTAGGTGTTGATCCTAAGAAAGCTGACCAACAAATTCGTGGTGCAGTTGTTCTTCCACACGGTACTGGTAAAGTACAACGTGTATTAGTATTCGCTAAAGGCGAAAAAGCAAAAGAAGCTGAAGCTGCTGGCGCTGACTTCGTAGGCGATGCTGATTACATCGGTAAAATCCAACAAGGTTGGTTTGATTTTGATGTAGTAGTAGCAACTCCTGACATGATGGGTGAAGTTGGTAAACTTGGTCGTGTATTAGGACCTAAAGGTTTAATGCCAAACCCTAAAACTGGAACAGTTACTTTCGATGTAACTAAAGCTGTTAACGAAATCAAAGCTGGTAAAGTTGAATACCGCGTTGATAAAGCTGGTAACATCCACGTTCCAATCGGTAAAGTATCTTTCGAAGATGCAAAACTAGTAGAAAACTTCAAAACAATTGCTGACACGCTATTAAAAGCTAAACCAGCTGCTGCAAAAGGAACTTACATGAAGAACGCAACTGTTGCTTCTACAATGGGTCCTGGCGTACGTGTAGAGATTTCTACAATCGCGTAAAAATTGGAAGTTGACTTCATAAAGAAGTTTTAATATAATCATTTATGTTGTAATTTAAATAGTGTACCGTAGACAGTAGGTGTCAACTTGACTTAATTTCCTACCTAGGTGTTAATATACGAAGCGGAATTTTTTCTGTGACTATATGCCTCCATGTCTACAAGTTGGGCATGGAGGTTTTTAGTGCACTTTCGGTACATCTTCTATATAATCTACAGGAGGTGTAATAACATGAGCAAAGTAATCGAAACTAAACAACAAGTTGTAACTGAAATCGCTGAAAAACTTCGCGAAAGTAAATCTACAATCGTTGTTGACTATCGTGGTTTAACAGTTTCTGAAGCAACAGAATTACGTAAAAACTTACGTGAAGCTGGCGTTGAGTTCAAAGTTTACAAAAACTCTTTAACTCGTCGTGCTGCAGAGGCTGCTGAAATGGCTGAGTTAAACGAATTCTTAACAGGACCAAACGCAATCGCGTTCAGTAACGAGGATGTAGTTGCTCCTGCGAAAGTATTAAACGACTTCGCTAAAGATCATGAAGCTTTAGAAATTAAAGCTGGCGTAATCGAAGGTAAACTTGTAACACTTGATGAGGTTAAAGCTATCGCTACTCTTCCATCACGTGAAGGCTTACTTTCTATGCTTCTTAGCGTTCTTCAAGCTCCAATCCGTAACCTTGCACTTGCTACTAAAGCAGTTGCAGATCAAAAGGAAGAGCAAGGCGCTTAATTTTTTAAAAGATAATTATGTGTTATCGATAAAACAATACAAACCTATTTAAGGGAGGATATTTACAATGACTAAAGAACAAATCATTGAAGCAGTTAAATCTATGACTGTATTAGAACTTAACGACTTAGTAAAAGCTATCGAGGAAGAATTCGGCGTAACTGCTGCTGCTCCTGTAGCTGTAGCTGGTGGCGCTGGTGAAGCTGCTGCTGAGAAAACTGAATTTGATGTGGAACTAACTAGCGCTGGTGCACAAAAAATCAAAGTTATCAAAGTTGTTCGTGAAATCACTGGTCTTGGCTTAAAAGAAGCTAAAGAATTAGTTGACAACACTCCAAAAGTAATCAAAGAAGCTGCTGCTAAAGAAGAAGCTGAAGAAATCAAAGCTAAACTTGAAGAAGTTGGCGCTGCTGTAGAAGTTAAGTAATTAACTTTTGATGCTTTAAAAAAAGCTCGCTCTCATGCGAGCTTTTTTTTTAACTGTAAAGAAAAGAGGTGGCCATATGGCAGACCATTATTTTTCTAACGACCCTTCTAGTAAAAGTGATCGTAAACGATGGGAATATACATTGCGAGGATCGCAATTTGTTTTTTTATCTGACCATGGGGTGTTTTCGAAAAACGAGGTGGACTTTGGTTCTCGTCTTTTAATTGAAGCGTTTCAAATGCCGGATATTAAAGGTGATGTATTAGATGTTGGTTGTGGGTACGGTCCGATCGGCTTGTCGTTAGCGAAAGAGTTTAAAGACCGTGCTGTTCACATGGTGGATGTGAATGAAAGGGCACTTGAACTTGCGAAAGAAAATGCCGCTAATAACAAGGTTGAAAATGTTCGTATTTATCAAAGTAGTGTCTATGAAAATGTGAATGGCAAGTACGCCGCCATTCTATCTAATCCTCCGATCCGTGCTGGTAAACATATCGTGCATGAAATTTTGGAAAATGCTGCTCATCATCTAGTTTCAGATGGAGAGCTTTGGATCGTTATTCAGAAGAAACAAGGTGCACCATCTGCATTGAAGAAACTAGAAGAAACATTTTCCGAAGTTGAAGTTGTAGAAAAGAAAAAAGGATATTATATCATAAAATCAAAAAAACGTTGACGGTTATTTTTGGCTATGTTAACATTATACAATGCCAATATATGATTTTCTGCGTTGAGAAAAGATGTATATTTTTGTTTCTCTTGGAAAAGATAGTAAAATCAGCAGATTATGAAACAGAATGATGGTTTTCTTATAGAAGCCATTTTTCTTTTTTGAGCAGGTAGAAAGACTCAACGTATCTATCTTTGAGAGAAAAAAGCTACGCTAAAGGCGTTAGCTGTATTTATTTGTGATTTTGCACAAATTTTTTTGTGCATTTATAATACTCATGATTTGAGGGGTGAAGCAGTTGACAGGTCAACTAGTTCAATACGGACGCCACCGCCAACGAAGAAGTTATGCCCGTATTAGTGAAGTATTAGAGTTACCAAATCTTATCGAAATTCAAACCTCTTCTTATCAGTGGTTTCTTGATGAGGGTTTGCGAGAAATGTTCCAAGACATTTCTCCGATTGAAGACTTTACGGGAAATCTATCGCTTGAATTTATCGACTACAGCTTAGGTGAACCTAAATACTCTGTAGAAGAATGTAAAGAGCGTGATGTGACGTATGCAGCACCACTTCGTGTGAAAGTTCGTCTAATCAATAAGGAAACTGGTGAAGTAAAAGAACAAGATGTGTTCATGGGAGATTTCCCACTCATGACAGAGACAGGAACATTCGTAATTAACGGTGCAGAACGTGTTATCGTTTCCCAGTTAGTTCGCTCTCCAAGCGTATACTATAGTGGCAAAGTGGATAAAAACGGAAAACGTGGTTTTACTGCTACTGTAATTCCAAACCGCGGAGCTTGGTTAGAGTATGAGACAGATGCTAAGGATGTTGTATATGTGCGTATCGACCGTACGCGTAAACTTCCTGTAACTGTTTTGTTACGCGCATTAGGGTTTGGCTCTGATCAAGAAATCACCGAGCTTTTAGGTGATAACGAATACTTAAGCAATACGCTAGAAAAAGACAACACAGATAGCACAGAAAAAGCATTGCTTGAAATTTATGAGCGTCTACGTCCGGGTGAGCCACCTACAGTAGAAAACGCAAAAAGCTTGCTTGTTTCTCGCTTCTTTGATCCGAAGCGCTATGACTTAGCAAACGTAGGTCGCTACAAGATCAACAAAAAGCTACACATTAAAAACAGATTGTTTAACCAGCGCTTAGCTGAAACATTAGTGGATCCAGAAACTGGTGAAATTTTAGCGGCAGAAGGCACAATCTTAGATCGTCGTACACTAGATCGCATTTTACCTTACTTAGAGAAAAACATTGGATTCAAAACAGCGAAACCAATGGGTGGGGTGGTAGAAGGCGATGTTGAGCTGCAATCGATTAAGATTTATGCTCCAGAGTCAGATGGCGAACGCGTTATCAATGTAATTGGGAATGCAAATATCACTCGTGACGTAAAACACATCACACCAGGTGATATTCTTGCTTCTATTAGCTACTTCTTTAACTTACTATACAAAGTAGGAGATACAGATGATATTGACCATTTAGGAAACCGTCGTCTGCGTTCTGTAGGAGAGTTATTACAAAACCAATTCCGCATCGGTCTTTCTCGTATGGAACGTGTCGTTCGTGAGAGAATGTCGATTCAAGATACAAATGCAATCACGCCGCAAGCATTAATTAACATTCGTCCGGTTATTGCATCTATTAAAGAGTTCTTCGGAAGTTCTCAGTTATCTCAGTTCATGGATCAAACAAACCCATTAGCAGAGTTAACACACAAACGAAGACTATCTGCATTAGGACCCGGTGGTTTAACACGTGAGCGTGCAGGCTTTGAAGTACGTGACGTTCACTACTCTCACTATGGTCGTATGTGTCCAATCGAAACGCCGGAGGGACCAAACATCGGTTTGATCAACTCATTATCTTCGTTTGCGAAAGTAAATGAGTTTGGTTTCATTGAAACACCATACCGTCGTGTTGACCCAGAAACTGGTCGTGTAACAGGACACGTTGATTATTTAACTGCAGATGAAGAAGATAATTATGTTGTAGCCCAAGCGAATATGAGATTATCTGAAGAAGGAGAATTCCTTGATGAGGATATCGTAGCTCGTTTCCGTGGTGAAAACATTGTCACAAATAAAGAACGTATCGACTACATGGATGTATCTCCAAAACAAGTAGTGTCGGCAGCGACAGCTTGTATTCCGTTCTTAGAAAACGATGACTCCAACCGTGCACTTATGGGTGCGAACATGCAACGTCAGGCGGTTCCGTTAATGAATCCGGAATCTCCAATTGTAGGTACAGGTATGGAGTACGTATCAGCAAAAGACTCAGGTGCTGCAGTAATCTGTAAACACCCAGGTGTTGTTGAACGCGTAGAGGCACGTGAAGTTTGGGTACGCCGTTATGTAGAAGTTGACGGTCAAAAAGTAAAAGGCGATTTAGATCGCTACAAAATGTTGAAATTCATTCGTTCTAACCAAGGAACTTGTTACAACCAACGTCCAATCGTAAGTGTTGGCGACCAAGTTGTGAAGGGTGAAATCCTTGCGGATGGTCCTTCTATGGAAAAAGGTGAACTAGCACTTGGACGTAATGTGCTTGTTGGCTTCATGACATGGGACGGTTATAACTACGAGGATGCGATCATTATGAGTGAGCGCCTTGTAAAAGATGATGTGTACACTTCAATTCATATTGAAGAATATGAATCAGAAGCTCGTGATACGAAGCTTGGACCAGAAGAAATTACACGTGACATCCCGAACGTTGGGGAAGATGCACTTCGCAACCTTGACGAACGTGGTATTATTCGCATCGGTGCTGAAGTAAAAGACGGAGACCTACTTGTTGGTAAAGTAACACCAAAAGGTGTAACGGAATTAACAGCAGAAGAACGTTTATTACATGCAATCTTCGGTGAGAAAGCACGTGAAGTACGTGATACATCACTTCGTGTACCACACGGTGGTGGCGGTATTATCTTAGACGTAAAAGTATTTAACCGTGAAGATGGCGATGAATTGCCACCGGGCGTAAATCAACTTGTACGTGCATATATCGTTCAAAAACGTAAAATTTCTGAAGGTGACAAGATGGCCGGTCGTCACGGTAACAAAGGTGTTATCTCCCGTATTTTACCGGAAGAAGATATGCCGTACTTACCAGACGGTACACCAATCGATATCATGTTAAACCCATTAGGGGTACCATCTCGTATGAATATCGGTCAGGTATTAGAGCTTCATCTTGGTATGGCAGCAAGATACCTTGGTATCCATATTGCAACACCAGTATTCGATGGTGCTCGTGAGGAAGATGTATGGGGTACAATCGAAGAAGCTGGTATGGCAAATGATGCGAAAACAATCTTGTATGATGGACGTACTGGTGAACCATTCGACAACCGCGTATCTGTTGGTGTCATGTATATGATCAAACTTGCGCACATGGTTGACGATAAACTTCATGCTCGTTCTACTGGACCATACTCACTTGTAACGCAGCAACCTCTTGGAGGTAAAGCTCAGTTCGGTGGACAGCGTTTCGGTGAGATGGAGGTTTGGGCACTTGAAGCTTACGGTGCTGCTTATACTCTTCAAGAAATCTTAACAGTGAAGTCTGATGATGTTGTCGGACGTGTTAAGACATACGAAGCGATTGTTAAAGGTGAAAATGTTCCAGAACCAGGCGTTCCAGAATCATTCAAAGTATTGATTAAAGAACTGCAAAGTTTAGGTATGGACGTTAAAATGATGTCTAGCGACGATACAGAAATTGAAATGCGTGATACGGAAGATGATGATCATCAATCAGCAGACAAATTGAATATCGAAGTTGAGGCAACTAAGGAATAATTGGGATAACCTGTAGACTAAAAGGGAGGTAGGCCCCTTGATAGATGTAAATAACTTTGAATATATGAAGATTGGACTTGCTTCACCTGACAAGATTCGTTCTTGGTCATACGGTGAAGTTAAGAAACCAGAAACAATTAACTATCGTACGTTAAAGCCAGAAAAAGATGGCTTGTTCTGTGAGCGTATTTTCGGACCACAAAAGGACTGGGAATGTCATTGCGGAAAATATAAACGTGTACGTTATAAAGGTGTAGTTTGTGATCGATGTGGCGTTGAAGTAACGCGTGCTAAAGTACGTCGTGAACGTATGGGTCATATTGAATTAGCTGCTCCTGTATCTCATATTTGGTATTTCAAAGGTATCCCGAGCCGCATGGGACTTGTCTTAGACATGTCCCCTCGCGCGCTTGAAGAAGTAATTTATTTCGCTTCTTATGTTGTAACAGAAAGTGGAGATACACCACTTGATAAGAAGCAATTGCTTTCAGAAAAAGAATACCGTGCATATCGTGATCGATATGGCAATACATTCCAAGCTGCTATGGGTGCAGAAGCGATTAAGAAGTTACTACAAGATATCGATTTAGATAAAGAAGTAGACTTCTTAAAAGAAGAATTAAAAACAGCACAAGGACAACGTCGTACTCGTGCTATTAAACGTCTAGAAGTATTAGAAGCATTTCGTAACTCTGGTAATGAACCATCTTGGATGATCTTAGATGTTCTTCCTGTTATCCCGCCAGAACTACGCCCAATGGTACAGTTAGATGGTGGACGTTTTGCAACTTCTGACTTAAATGATTTATATCGCCGTGTAATTAACCGTAACAACCGTTTAAAACGTTTATTAGACCTAGGTGCACCAAGCATTATCGTTCAAAACGAAAAACGTATGTTGCAAGAAGCGGTAGATGCATTAATCGATAATGGTCGTCGTGGCCGTCCAGTTACTGGACCTGGTAACCGTCCGTTAAAATCACTATCTCACATGTTAAAAGGTAAGCAAGGACGTTTCCGTCAAAACTTATTAGGTAAACGTGTTGACTACTCTGGTCGTTCCGTTATCGTTGTAGGACCGAACTTGAAAATGTATCAATGTGGATTACCGAAAGAGATGGCACTTGAATTGTTCAAACCTTTCGTTATGAAAGATTTAGTGGAAAAAGGATTAGCACACAACATTAAGAGTGCAAAACGTAAAATTGAGCGTGTACAACCTGAAGTTTGGGATGTTTTAGAATCTGTGATTAAAGAACACCCTGTACTTCTAAACCGTGCTCCAACGCTTCACCGTCTTGGTATCCAGGCGTTCGAACCTACATTAGTAGAAGGACGCGCAATCCGTCTTCATCCACTTGTATGTACTGCATATAACGCGGATTTTGATGGTGACCAAATGGCGGTTCACGTTCCGTTATCATCAGAAGCGCAAGCGGAAGCTCGTCTTCTTATGTTAGCAGCACAAAACATCTTGAACCCGAAAGATGGAAAACCAGTTGTTACACCATCTCAGGATATGGTACTAGGTAACTACTACTTAACGCTTGAGCGTGAAGGTGCAATTGGTGAAGGTATGGTGTTCAAAGATGCAAACGAGGCATTACTTGCATACCAAAGTGGATATGTACATCTGCACACTCGTGTTGCAGTTGCTGCAAATTCAGTAAATAACAACGAAACATTTACTGAAGAGCAAAAGAGTAAGCTTCTATTAACAACAGTTGGTAAATTAATATTTAACGAAATCTTACCGAAGTCGTTCCCTTATATTAATGAACCGACAAATTCAAACCTTGAAAAAGAAACACCGGCGAAATATTTCGTTGAAAAAGGTGCGAACATTAAAGAGATTATCGCTAGTCGCGAAGAAGTGGCGCCGTTTAGCAAGAAAATCCTTGGTAACATCATTGCGGAAGTCTTTAAACGTTTCCAAATTACAGAAACGTCTCGTATGCTTGACCGTATGAAAAACTTAGGATTTAAATATTCTACAAAAGCTGGTATTACAGTTGGGGTAGCAGACATTCTTGTATTAGGCGAAAAAGATGAAATTCTCCACGAAGCACAAGCAAAAGTAGATAATGTAATTAAACAATTCCGTCGCGGTTTGATTACGGAAGAAGAACGTTACGATCGCGTTATCTCTATTTGGAGTAATGCGAAAGATGTTATCCAAGGAAAACTGATGAAATCCTTGAATAAACGCAATCCAATCTTCATGATGAGTGACTCTGGTGCCCGTGGTAACGCATCGAACTTCACTCAGCTTGCGGGTATGCGTGGTCTGATGGCCAACCCATCTGGACGTATCATCGAACTTCCAATCAAGTCAAGTTTCCGTGAAGGTTTAACGGTACTTGAGTACTTCATCTCTACGCATGGTGCGCGTAAAGGTCTTGCCGATACAGCACTGAAGACTGCCGATTCTGGTTACTTAACACGTCGTCTTGTAGACGTTGCACAAGATGTTATCGTTCGTGAAGATGATTGTGGAACAGATCGTGGTTTATTAATTGGTGCGATTAAAGAGGGTAATGAAGTAATCGAGTCATTATATGATCGTCTTGTAGGACGTTTTGCAAGAAAAACTGTGAAACATCCTGAAACAGGTGAAGTATTAGTTCGTGAAAATGAATTAATCACTGAAGATATCGCTCATATCGTTGAAAATTCAGGTGTTGAAACAGTAAACATCCGTTCAGCATTCACATGTAACACACGCCATGGTGTGTGTAAAAAATGTTACGGTCGTAACTTAGCAACTGGTACAGACGTAGAAGTTGGAGAAGCGGTAGGTATTATCGCAGCTCAATCTATCGGTGAGCCAGGTACACAGTTAACGATGCGTACATTCCATACAGGTGGGGTTGCCGGAGATGATATCACACAAGGTTTACCTCGTATCCAAGAGATCTTCGAGGCTCGTAACCCGAAAGGTCAGGCAGTTATCAGTGAAATCGACGGTGTTATCGCGGCGATCAACGATGTTAAAGATCGTCAAGAGGTAGTTGTACAAGGTGAGGTTGAAACTCGCACATATGCAATTCCTTATGGTGCTCGTCTAAAAGTAGTTCCAGGACAACGAATTGATCACGGAAAAGAGTTAACAGAAGGTTCTATTGATCCGAAAGAATTATTAAAAGTAACAGACATTACAGCAGTACAAGAATACTTACTACGTGAAGTTCAAAAAGTATACCGTATGCAAGGGGTAGAAATTGGTGATAAGCACGTAGAGGTAATGGTACGTCAAATGCTTCGTAAAGTCCGTGTTATCGATGCGGGTGAAACAGATGTATTACCAGGCACACTACTGGATATTCACCAGTTTACTGATGCGAATGCGAAAGTGTTGTTAAAAGGCAAACAGCCAGCTACAGCACGACCAGTACTTCTTGGTATTACAAAAGCGTCACTTGAAACAGATTCATTCTTATCTGCAGCATCGTTCCAAGAAACAACTCGCGTTCTAACAGATGCAGCAATTAAAGGCAAACGCGATGAACTTCTAGGATTGAAAGAGAATGTTATTATCGGTAAGCTTGTTCCAGCTGGAACAGGTATGAATCGTTATCGCAAAGTGGACCTTGTTAAAACAATACAAGACGACATGAATGTAGAAAACGATGAAGTTTACGTGGAACAGTAAAATTTTCCGTCGTAAATTTTGTATAAAAACAGATAATCCTAGTTGACATTGTATGAGTCAAAATGTTACTATAAGCAAGGTTGCTCCTGAACGATGCTTTGGAGGATATGTATATGTCTTATCAAAAAGTATCAAGTGCGGAAAATGTAGTCGTTGGTCATAAACGAACATTGGAAGCAATCAAAAATGGTACAGTTAAAGAAGTTGTCATTGCAGAAGATGCTGACATGCGGTTAACCCATGTTATTACTCGTGCTGCATTGCAACATAACGTGCCCATAACCAAAGTTGAATCAGTTCGTAAGCTTGGTAAAGCTTCGGGGATTCAAGTGGGAGCTTCAGCAATAGGAATAATAAGTTAAAACTGTTTTTGTGAGGAGAGAGCATTTGCTCTCCCTTGCAAAAACTTTGTTTTCAACTAATAATGAACCACCTGGATATGTGGTCATACAAACATGCGAAGGGAGGATAACTCAAATGCCTACTATTAACCAATTAGTGAGAAAAGGTCGTACTGATAAAGTATGGAAATCTAAATCACCTGCGTTAAACAAAGGTTTCAACTCTTTAAAGAAAAAAGCAACTGATATCTCTGCACCTCAAAAACGTGGTGTATGTACTCGTGTTGGTACAATGACTCCAAAGAAACCGAACTCAGCTTTACGTAAATATGCTCGTGTACGTTTAACAAATGGTATCGAGGTAACAGCATACATCCCAGGTATCGGTCATAACTTACAAGAACACAGCGTAGTATTAATTCGCGGTGGTCGTGTAAAAGACTTACCAGGGGTACGTTACCACATCGTTCGTGGTGCGCTTGATACAGCTGGTGTTGACAAGCGTATGCAAGGCCGTTCTAAATACGGTACGAAAAAACCAAAAGCAGCTAAGAAATAATAAACTTGAACTGAAAGGAGGAACTCAATATGCCTCGTAAAGGACCTGTTACGAAACGTGACGTGTTACCAGATCCAATGTATAATTCTAAACTAGTAACGCGCCTAATCAACAAAATGATGGTTGACGGTAAAAAAGGTAAATCTCAAACAATTCTTTATAATGCGTTCGATATCGTTAGCGAACGTACTGGTAAAGAACCTATGGAAGTATTCGAGCAAGCTCTTAAGAACATTATGCCTGTTCTTGAAGTACGTGCTCGTCGTGTTGGTGGTGCTAACTACCAAGTTCCAGTTGAGGTTCGTCCAGAACGCCGTACGACTTTAGGTCTTCGCTGGTTAGTAAACTATGCTCGTCTTCGTGGTGAAAAAACTATGGAAGAGCGTCTAGCTTACGAAATCTTAGATGCAGCTAACAACGCTGGTGCATCTGTTAAGAAACGTGAAGACACTCATAAAATGGCAGAAGCTAACAAAGCATTTGCTCATTACCGTTGGTAGGATTCAACGTAAAATAAATGTAAGCATAGACCGCTTTATTTGTCGCTTATGGAAGTATGGAGAGGGAGAATGCCTCTCCCTTTCAATGGCGCTCGTTTTACATAATGAGGGTACTGGACATACTGGCATATGTAACAAAATAAAGTGGCTTTTTTGCTACTTAAAATAAAAAATCCAATCCATATATGGAAGGAGCAAGACACCAAATGGGAAGAGAGTTCTCTTTAGAAAACACTCGTAATATTGGTATCATGGCTCACATCGATGCTGGTAAAACAACAGCAACTGAGCGTATCTTGTATTACACAGGACGTATTCATAAAATCGGTGAAACTCACGAAGGTGCATCTCAGATGGACTGGATGGAGCAAGAGCAAGAGCGTGGTATCACAATTACTTCTGCTGCAACTACAGCACAATGGAAAGGTCACCGTGTAAATATCATTGACACTCCAGGACACGTAGACTTCACAGTAGAAGTAGAACGTTCTTTACGCGTACTTGATGGCGCAGTAGCAGTACTTGATGCACAATCTGGTGTAGAACCACAAACAGAAACTGTTTGGCGTCAGGCTACTACTTACGGCGTACCTCGTATCGTATTCGTTAACAAAATGGATAAAATCGGTGCCGATTTCTTATACTCTGTAGGAACAATCCATGATCGTTTACAAGCAAACGCGCATCCAATTCAGTTACCAATCGGTGCTGAAGACGAGTTCAATGGTATTATTGACCTTGTTGAAGAGTGTGCTTACATGTACGGTAATGATTTAGGAACAGACATTCAACGTGTTGAAATTCCTGAAGAGCATAAAGAATTAGCTGAAGAATACCGTGGAAAACTTATTGAAGCGGTAGCTGAGCTTGATGAAGAAATGATGATGAAGTACCTAGAAGGTGAAGAAATCACTGTAGAAGAGCTTAAAGCTGGTATCCGTAAGGCTACAACTTCTGTAGAATTCTTCCCAGTAATCTGTGGTTCTGCATTCAAAAACAAAGGTGTTCAAATTCTGTTAGACGCAGTTATTGACTACTTACCATCTCCATTAGACGTACCTGCTATTAAAGGTATCGTTCCAGATACAGATGAAGAAGTAGAACGTAAGTCTAGCGATGAAGAGCCATTCTCAGCTCTAGCATTCAAAATCATGACTGACCCTTATGTTGGTAAATTAACGTTCTTCCGTGTGTACTCTGGTGTGTTAAACTCTGGATCATACGTGAAAAACTCAACTAAAGGTAAGCGTGAGCGTGTAGGTCGTATCCTACAAATGCACGCTAACAGCCGTGAAGAGATTTCAACAGTTTACGCTGGTGACATCGCTGCTGCTGTAGGTTTAAAAGATACTACTACTGGTGATACTCTTTGTGACGAGAAGAGCCTTGTTATCCTTGAGTCTATGGAATTCCCAGAGCCAGTTATCTCTGTAGCTATCGAACCAAAATCTAAAGCTGACCAAGATAAAATGGGTACAGCATTATCTAAGCTTTCTGAAGAAGATCCAACATTCCGTGCTCACACTGACCAAGAAACTGGCCAAACAATCATCGCTGGTATGGGTGAACTTCACCTTGATATCATCGTTGACCGTATGCGCCGTGAATTCAAAGTTGAAGCAAACGTTGGTGCTCCTCAGGTAGCATACCGTGAAACTTTCCGCGCTGCTGCGAAAGTTGAAGGTAAGTTCGCTCGTCAATCTGGTGGTCGTGGACAATTCGGTCACGTTTGGATTGAGTTTGAACCTAATGAAGAAGGTAAAGGATTCGAATTCGAAAACAAGATCGTCGGTGGTGTAGTTCCACGTGAATACATCCCAGCTGTAGGCGCAGGTCTTGAAGATGCACTTAAAAATGGTGTACTAGCTGGTTACCCACTAGTAGACGTTAAAGCTGCATTAGTTGACGGATCTTACCATGATGTTGACTCCTCTGAGATGGCGTTCAAAATCGCTGCATCTATGGCACTTAAAGCTGCGGTTTCTAAATGTAACCCAGTAATTCTTGAGCCAATGATGAAAGTTGAAGTTGTAATTCCTGAAGAGTACATGGGTGACATTATGGGTGACGTAACATCTCGTCGTGGACGTGTAGAAGGTATGGAAGCTCGCGGTAACGCACAAGTTGTTCGCGCTATGGTTCCACTTTCTGAAATGTTCGGTTATGCAACGTCATTACGTTCTAACACACAAGGACGCGGAACATTCTCAATGGTATTTGACCATTATGAAGAAGTACCAAAGTCTGTTTCAGAAGAAATTATCAAAAAAAATAAAGGTGAATAATTGATTTTTATCGATTGTTCAAGTATAACTACTTATGTAAGCTTAGAAAGTGGGGCTTATGTTTCACTTTCTAGTCTAAATATAAAATAACCTATATAAACTAAGGAGGAATTTAGAATGGCTAAAGCTAAATTCGAACGTTCTAAACCCCATGTTAACATCGGTACAATCGGCCACGTTGACCATGGTAAAACTACATTAACTGCTGCGATCACTACAGTTCTTGCAAAAGCTGGTGGTGCTGAAGCACGCGGATACGATCAAATCGATGCTGCTCCAGAAGAAAGAGAGCGCGGTATCACAATCTCAACTGCACACGTTGAGTACGAAACTGAAACTCGTCACTATGCACACGTTGACTGCCCAGGACATGCTGACTATGTTAAAAACATGATCACTGGTGCTGCTCAAATGGACGGCGGTATCTTAGTAGTATCTGCTGCTGATGGCCCAATGCCTCAAACACGTGAGCACATCCTTCTTTCTCGTCAAGTAGGTGTTCCTTACATCGTTGTATTCTTAAACAAATGCGACATGGTAGACGACGAAGAATTATTAGAATTAGTAGAAATGGAAGTTCGCGACCTATTATCTGAATACGGATTCCCAGGCGACGATATTCCTGTAGTTAAAGGTTCTGCTCTTAAAGCTCTTCAAGGAGAAGCTGAGTGGGAAGAAAAAATCATCGAATTAATGACTGAAGTTGATGCTTACATCCCAACTCCAGAACGTGAAACTGACAAACCATTCTTAATGCCTATCGAGGATGTATTCTCTATCACAGGTCGTGGTACAGTTGCAACTGGTCGTGTAGAGCGCGGAATCGTTAAAGTTGGTGACGTAGTAGAAATCATCGGTCTTGCTGAAGAGAATGCTACTACAACTGTAACTGGTGTAGAAATGTTCCGTAAGCTTCTTGACCAAGCACAAGCTGGAGATAACATCGGTGCTTTACTTCGTGGGGTTGCTCGTGAAGACATCCAACGTGGACAAGTTCTTGCTAAATCTGGCTCTGTAAAAGCTCACGCTAAATTCAAAGCTGAAGTTTTCGTATTATCTAAAGAAGAAGGTGGACGTCACACTCCATTCTTCGCTAACTACCGTCCACAATTCTATTTCCGTACAACTGACGTAACTGGAATCATCCAATTACCAGAAGGTACTGAAATGGTAATGCCTGGCGATAACGTTGAAATGACTATCGAACTTATTGCTCCAATCGCTATCGAAGAGGGAACTAAGTTCTCTATCCGTGAAGGCGGACGTACTGTAGGTTACGGCGTAGTTGCAACTATCGTTGAGTAATCTTTAATAGATTATTAAAAACCCAAGGGATTTTCCCTTGGGTTTTTTGTTTATAAAAATTGATATTTTATATTTTGAATGAGTTTCTTCTATAGTATATAGTTAATAAAAAAATATCCAAAAACTGCAAGTCGAATTAGAATGGATGAAAACTTGAAATTCTTTAAAGTGCCATGTATAATAGCAAAAGTAGAGAAAAGCAGATGCAAACAAAAAGATGCTTGCATCTGGACGAATAACATTGTATAATAAACAATGTTGGTCTTTGACTGCGATGAAGTGGAAGGTTGCTGACACACCCGGCCGCTTTGCCATGGCATGGTGTGAGGAAATTTCCATGGAGAAGGTCTATTTTAGAAATAGGCGAACGAAGGAGGGAAAATAATGGCAAAAGAAAAAATTCGTATCCGTTTAAAAGCTTACGATCACCGTATTCTTGATCAGTCAGCTGAGAAAATTGTGGAAACAGCTAAGCGTTCTGGGGCAACAGTTTCTGGTCCGATCCCATTACCAACTGAAAAAACTATTTACACAATTCTTCGTGCTGTTCATAAGTACAAAGATTCTCGTGAGCAATTCGAAATGCGCACGCACAAACGTCTTATCGACATCGTGAGCCCTACTCCACAAACAGTAGACTCATTAATGCGTTTAGACTTACCATCTGGTGTAGATATCGAAATCAAACTATAATTTATATAACTTAAAAATGTAGGAGGTGTAACTCATGACCAAAGGAATCTTAGGAAGAAAGATCGGTATGACTCAAGTATTTGCTGAAAACGGTGAGCTAATCCCTGTAACGGTAATCGAATCAACTCCAAACGTTGTTCTTCAAAAGAAAACAACTGAAACTGATGGCTACAATGCAATCCAGTTAGGATTTGACGACAAACGTGAAAAATTAGCTAACAAACCTGAACAAGGTCACGTTGCTAAAGCAACTACTGCTCCTAAGCGCTTCATTCGCGAAATCCGCGATGCAGACGTGGACGGATTAGAGGTTGGTCAAGAGGTAAAAGTTGAAGTTTTCACTGCAGGTGAAATCGTTGACGTAACAGGAATTTCTAAAGGTAAAGGTTTCCAAGGTGCTATTAAACGCCACGGACAATCTCGCGGACCTATGTCTCACGGTTCTCGTTATCACCGTCGTCCTGGTTCAATGGGCCCAGTTGCTCCGAACCGCGTATTCAAAGGCAAAAAACTTGCTGGACGTATGGGTGGAGACCAAGTTACGGTTCAAAACTTAGAAATCGTTCAAGTTGACGTTGAACGCAACTTATTATTAGTTAAAGGTAACGTTCCAGGTGCTAAGAAATCTCTTGTAGTTGTTCAAGGCGCTGTGAAGGCTAGTAAATAATTCACAATAGGAAGGAGGAATTCCAATGCCAAAAGTTACTGTATATAACCAAACTGGTTCACAGGTTGGTGAAATCGAATTAGCTGAAGCTATTTTCGGTATCGAACCAAATGAAGCTGTACTATTTGAAGCTGTAATGATGCAACGTGCATCTTTACGTCAAGGTACACATAAAGTAAAAACTCGCTCTGAAGTGCGCGGTGGTGGTCGTAAACCATGGCGTCAAAAAGGAACTGGACGTGCTCGTCAAGGTTCTATCCGTTCTCCTCAATGGCGTGGTGGTGGTACGGTATTCGGACCTACACCAAGAAGCTATGCATACAAACTTCCTAAGAAAGTTCGTCGCTTAGCTATTAAATCTGCATTAGCTACTAAAGTAGTTGAGAACAACATTGTAGTTCTTGAAGACCTAGTGTTAAATGCACCAAAAACAAAAGACATGGTAGCAGTACTTAAAGGATTAACTGTTGAGAAGAAAGCTCTTATCGTAACTGCTGATGCAAACGAAGCTGTAGAGTTATCTGCTCGCAACATTCCTGGAGTAACAGTAATCACTGCTGATGGCGTAAACGTTTTAGACGTGCTTCATCATGATAAGCTAATCATGACAAAAGCGGCAGTGGAAAAAGTAGAGGAGGTGCTTGCATAATGAGAGATCCTCGTGATATCATTAAGCGCCCAGTTATCACTGAACGTACTATGGAAATGATGGCTGAAAAAAAATACACGTTCGATGTGGACGTTAAATCTAATAAAACAGAAGTTAAAGACGCTGTAGAAGCGATCTTTGGTGTTAATGTAGAAAAAGTGAACATCATGAACTACAAGCCGAAAGCAAAACGCGTTGGTCGCCACGCTGGTTTTACTAACCGTCGTCGTAAAGCAATCGTTAAGCTAACTGCTGACAGCAAAGAAATCGAAATCTTCCAAGGTGTTTAATTCTTACTAAAGAAGGAGGGAAATTGAGATGGCAATTAAGAAGTATAAACCAACTACTAACGGTCGTCGTAACATGACAACAAATGATTTCGCTGAAATCACTACTGACAGACCGGAAAAATCTTTACTTGCGCCTTTAAGCAAAAAGGCTGGTCGTAATAACCAAGGTAAAATTACTGTACGTCACCAAGGTGGCGGACATAAGCGTCAATACCGTATCATCGACTTCAAACGTAATAAAGATGGAATTCCAGGACGCGTTGCTACGATCGAATACGATCCAAACCGCTCTGCGAATATCGCATTAATTAACTACGTTGACGGTGAAAAACGTTACATTCTTGCTCCTAAAACTTTAGAAGTAGGTATGGAAGTTATGTCTGGCCCAGAAGCTGACATTAAGATCGGTAATGCATTACCATTAATCAACATTCCAGTAGGTACTGTTGTTCACAATATTGAGCTTAAACCTGGTCGTGGCGGACAATTAGTTCGTTCTGCTGGTACATCTGCTCAAGTACTTGGTAAAGAAGGTAAATACGTACTTGTACGTTTAACTTCTGGTGAAGTACGCCTAGTATTGTCTGCTTGTCGTGCTACAATCGGTCAAGTAGGTAACGAACATCATGAACTTATCAAAATCGGTAAAGCAGGTCGCTCTCGCTGGTTAGGTAAGCGCCCAACAGTTCGTGGTTCTGTAATGAACCCAGTTGATCACCCACACGGTGGTGGTGAAGGTCGCTCTCCAATCGGACGTAAGTCTCCAATGTCTCCATGGGGTAAACCAACTCTTGGATTCAAGACTCGTAAGAAAAACAAAGCGTCTGATAAATTTATCGTTCGTCGTCGTAAAAAATAATGGGATTGTAGTACGGTTCACTTCTAGAACCGTACGCCAATCACGAAGGGAGGCACCAAAATGGCTCGTAGCTTAAAAAAAGGACCATTTGTCGATGATCACTTAATGAGTAAAATGGAAAAATTAGTTGCATCTGAGCAAAAACAAGTTGTTAAAACTTGGTCTCGCCGTTCAACAATCTTCCCTCAGTTCATCGGTCACACGATTGCTGTATATGATGGTCGTAAACACGTACCTGTGTACATCACTGAGGACATGGTTGGCCATAAGTTAGGTGAATTCGCACCAACTCGTACGTACAAAGGTCACCTTGCTGACGATAAGAAAACTAGAAGATAATGAGAGGAGGCACTTCAATGCAAGCTAAAGCAGTAGCGAGAACAGTTCGTATTGCTCCTCGTAAAGTTCGTTTAGTTGTAGACTTAATCCGAGGTAAGCAAGTGGGTGAAGCGATCGCTATCCTTAACCACACACCAAAAACTGCTTCTCCAGTTGTAGAAAAGGTTTTAAAATCTGCAATCGCAAATGCAGAGCATAATTACGAAATGGACATTAACAACTTAGTTGTTGAAACAGTTTTCGTTGACGAAGGTCCAACGTTGAAACGTTTCCGTCCACGTGCAATGGGTCGTGCAAGCCAAATTAACAAACGCACAAGCCACATTACAGTTGTGGTATCAGAAAAAAAGGAGGGATAATCGATGGGTCAGAAGGTTAATCCAATTGGTCTTCGTGTCGGTGTTATCCGTGATTGGGAATCTCGTTGGTTCGCTGAAAAAGATTACGCTACACTATTACATGAAGACATCAAAATCCGTGAGTATATTACTGTACGCTTAAAAGATTCTGCTGTTGCTAAAGTAGAAATCGAACGTGCAGCAAATCGTGTAAATGTTACAATTCACACTGCAAAACCTGGTATGGTAATTGGTAAAGGTGGTACAGAAGTTGAAGCACTTCGTAAAGCTCTTAACCAATTAACAGGCAAGCGTGTACACATCAATATTTTAGAAGTTAAGAGAGCTGATCTTAACGCTAAATTAGTAGGCGAAAATATCGCTCGTCAATTAGAAAACCGCGTATCTTTCCGTCGCGCACAAAAGCAAGTAATTCAACGTGCTATGCGTGCAGGTGCTAAAGGTATTAAAACACAGGTTTCTGGTCGTCTTGGCGGAGCAGATATCGCTCGTGCAGAATCTTACAGTGAAGGAACTGTTCCACTTCATACACTTCGCGCTGATATTGACTATGCAGCAGTTGAAGCTGATACAACATACGGTAAATTAGGCGTAAAAGTATGGATCTACCGTGGAGAAGTCCTTCCTACAAAAAAGAAAGCTTCTGAGGAAGGAGGAAAATAATATGTTAATGCCTAAACGCGTAAAATATCGTAGAGAACATCGTGGTAAAATGCGTGGCCGTGCAAAAGGTGGCGCTGAAATCGCTTTTGGTGAATTTGGTCTACAAGCTCAAGCAGCTTCATGGATCACTAACCGTCAAATCGAAGCAGCTCGTCGTGCAATGACTCGTTATATGAAACGTGGCGGTAAAGTATGGATTAAAATTTTCCCTTCTAAACCTTACACTGCAAAACCTTTAGAAGTACGTATGGGTTCCGGTAAAGGGGCACCAGAAGGCTGGGTAGCAGTAGTAAAACCTGGGAAAATTATGTTCGAAATCGCGGGTGTATCTGAAGAGGTAGCACGCGAAGCATTACGTCTTGCAGCTCACAAGTTACCAGTGAAATGTAAATTCGTAAAACGTGAAGAAAATGGTGGTGAATCTAATGAAAACTAATGATATTCGTGAATTAACCACTGCCGAAATCGAAACAAAAGTTAAAGCTTTAAAGGAAGAGTTGTTTAATCTTCGCTTCCAACTTGCTACAGGACAATTAGAGAACCCAACTCGCATTCGTGAAGTGCGTAAAGCGATCGCTCGTATGAAAACTGTAGTTCGTGAAAGAGAGATCGGAATTAATCGATAAATTGAGGGGAGGTTTGCAAAGTGAGCGAACGTAACCAACGCAAAGTTTATACTGGTCGTGTTGTATCTGACAAAATGGACAAAACGATTACAGTTTTAGTTGAAACTTACAAAACTCATTCCTTGTACGGAAAACGCGTTAAGTATTCTAAGAAGTACAAAGCGCATGATGAGCAAAACCAAGCAAAAGTTGGCGATATCGTAAAAATCATGGAAACTCGCCCGCTTTCTGCTACTAAGCGTTTCCGTTTAGTTGAAATCGTTGAAGAAGCGGTTATTATCTAAATAGACGAATCGGAATTTTTAGTCCGAAGGGAGGTTTCATAACATGATCCAACAAGAATCTCGTTTGAAAGTTGCTGACAACTCTGGTGCACGTGAACTTTTAACAATCAAAGTATTAGGCGGCTCTGGTCGTAAATATGCTAACATTGGTGATATTATCGTTGCTACGGTAAAACAAGCAACACCAGGTGGCGTTGTTAAAAAAGGTGACGTTGTTAAAGCTGTAGTGGTACGTACAAAGAGCGGTGCTCGTCGTACAGACGGTTCTTACATTCGTTTTGATGAAAACGCAGCGGTTATCATTAAAGACGATAAGAGCCCACGTGGTACTCGTATCTTCGGACCAGTAGCTCGTGAATTACGCGATAGCAATTTCATGAAGATCGTTTCTTTAGCTCCAGAAGTTCTATAATTTAAGGTATTGCCTTGCTAAGGAGGTGCAGAATTAAGATGCATGTAAAAAAAGGTGATAAAGTTCAGGTAATCACTGGTAAAGACAAAGGGAAACAAGGCGTTATCCTTGCTGCTTTTCCAAAAGAAAGCCGTGTTATCGTTGAGGGTGTTAACATCGTTAAGAAGCACTCTAAGCCATCTCAATTAAATCCACAAGGTGGAATTATTACGAAAGAAGCACCTATCCACGTTTCTAATGTTATGGCATTAGACCCGAAAACAGGTGAACCTACTCGCGTAGGCTTCAAAGTAGAAGATGGTAAAAAAGTTCGTATTGCAAAAAAATCTGGTGAATTATTAGATAAATAATTTTCTTATGAAAGGAGGTCACTTCATTGAATCGCCTTAAAGAGAAGTTCCAAAAGGAAATTACTCCTGCTCTAGTGAGCAAGTTTAACTATAAATCTGTGATGGAAGTACCGAAAATCGAAAAGATCGTAATCAACACTGGTGTTGGTGACGCGGTATCTAACTCAAAAGCTTTAGACAATGCAGTAGAAGAATTAACACAAATCGCAGGTCAAAAACCTGTTGTAACTCGTGCTAAAAAATCGATCGCTGGTTTCCGTCTTCGTGAAGGTATGCCAATCGGTGCGAAAGTTACTTTACGCGGCGAGCAAATGTATGAGTTCTTCGACAAATTAGTATCAGTTTCTTTACCACGTGTGCGTGATTTCCGTGGTGTTTCTAAGAAATCATTCGACGGTCGTGGTAACTACACGTTAGGTGTTAAAGAACAGCTAATTTTCCCTGAGATTGATTATGATAAAGTAAGCAAAGTCCGCGGTATGGACATCGTAATCGTTACTACAGCGAAAACTGATGAAGAAGCTCGTGAACTGTTAACACAATTCGGTATGCCATTCCAAAAATAATGGAAGCCAACGCTAAGTAGAGGAGGCGAAAACGTGGCTAAAAAATCTATGATTGCGAAACAAAAGCGTACTCCTAAGTTTAAAGTGCAAGAGTATACACGTTGCGAACGCTGCGGTCGTCCGCATTCTGTATACCGCAAATTTAAACTTTGCCGTATTTGTTTCCGTGAACTTGCATATAAAGGTCAAATTCCTGGTGTTAAAAAAGCTAGTTGGTAAAACCCACAAATGGGAAGGAGGTAAAACACATGGTGATGACAGATCCAATTGCAGATATGCTTACTCGCATCCGTAATGCGAACATGGTACGTCATGAGAAATTAGAGGTTCCTGCTTCTAAAATCAAAAAAGAAATTGCTGAACTTTTAAAACGTGAAGGTTTCATTCGTGATGTAGAATACATCGAGGATAACAAACAAGGTATCCTTCGTATTTTCCTGAAATATGGTGCAAACAACGAACGTGTAATCACTGGATTAAAACGTATCAGTAAGCCTGGCTTACGCGTTTACGCAAAAGCTGATGAAGTACCACGTGTACTTAACGGATTAGGTATCGCTCTTGTTTCTACATCTAAGGGAGTAATGACAGACAAAGATGCTCGTCAATTACAAACTGGTGGAGAAGTAGTAGCATACGTTTGGTAATATATATTTAAACGAACGGAGGTGTGACCACATGTCTCGTATTGGTAAAAAGATTCTTGAAATCCCTGCAGGTGTGACTATCACAGTAGCAGAAGACAATACTGTAACAGTAAAAGGCCCTAAAGGTGAATTAACTCGTAAATTCAATGCTGATATGTCTATCAAAATTGAAGAAAATACACTAACAGTTGAGCGTCCATCTGAACAGAAGGAACACCGTGCATTACACGGTACAACTCGTGCTTTACTAGGTAACATGGTTGAAGGTGTAACTACAGGTTTCGCACGCGGACTTGAATTAGTCGGTGTTGGTTACCGTGCTCAAAAACAAGGAAACAAACTTGTATTAAGCGTAGGTTACTCTCATCCAGTAGAAATGACTCCGGAAGCAGGCCTTGAAGTTGAAGTACCTGCACCAACAAAAATCGTAATCAAAGGTATCGACAAGCAACGTGTTGGCGAATTTGCAGCTAACATCCGTGCTGTCCGTGCTCCAGAGCCTTATAAAGGCAAAGGTATTCGTTACGAAGGCGAAGTTGTTCGTCGTAAAGAAGGTAAAACTGCTAAGTAAACCCGTTAGGTGAGAGAAAGGAGTGACAAGAATGATCACTAAAGCTGATAAAAATGCGACTCGTAAGAAAAGACATGCACGTGTACGTGCTAAACTTACTGGTACTGCAGAACGTCCACGTTTAAACGTGTTCCGTTCTAATCAACATATTTACGCTCAAGTTATTGATGATGTAAATGGTGTAACGTTAGTAAGTGCATCTACTCTTGATAAAGACCTTGCTCTTAACGGTACTAGCAACACTGAAGCTGCTACGAAAGTTGGAGAATCAGTTGCTAAGCGTGCTGTAGAGAAAGGCGTTAAAGAAGTAGTATTTGATCGCGGTGGTTACTTATACCATGGCCGTGTTAAAGCTCTAGCTGAAGCTGCTCGTGAGGCTGGATTACAATTTTAATGGTCAAAGGAGGGAAAATTGATGCGTCGCATTGACCCAAGTAAATTAGAACTTGAAGAACGTGTAGTTACGATAAACCGTGTTGCGAAAGTTGTTAAGGGTGGTCGTCGTTTCCGCTTTGCTGCACTTGTTGTAGTTGGCGATAAAAACGGTCATGTTGGATTCGGTACTGGTAAAGCGCAAGAGGTACCAGATGCAATTCGCAAAGCTATCGAAGATGCTAAGAAAAACTTAATCGCAGTACCACTTGTTGGTACAACAATTCCACACACAATCAACGGTCATTTTGGAGCTGGTGAAGTATTCTTAAAACCTGCTGCAGAAGGTACTGGAGTTATTGCTGGTGGACCAGTTCGTGCGGTACTTGAATTAGCTGGTGTACAAGATATTCTTTCGAAATCTCTTGGTTCTAACACACCAATTAACATGATTCGCGCTACTGTGAACGGATTAAGCGAACTTAAGCGTGCTGAAGATGTTGCAAAATTACGCGGTAAATCTGTAGAAGAGCTACTAGGTTAAGAAGGAGGGAAAACAAATGGCGAAAAAGTTAGAAATTACCCTCACTCGTAGTGTAATTGGTCGTCCACAAGATCAACGTGCGACGGTAGAAGCTTTAGGTCTTAAAAAGTTGAATTCAACTGTAGTTAAGGAAGAAACTCCTGCTATTCTTGGTATGATCAACAAAGTTTCTCACCTTGTAACTGTAAAAGAAGCTTAAGGATAACTCATTAATATAAGGAGGTGCCTGGGAATGAAACTTCATGAATTACAACCTGCAGAAGGTTCTCGTAAAGTACGTAACCGTGTCGGTCGCGGTATCGGTTCTGGTAACGGTAAAACTGCTGGTAAAGGTCATAAAGGACAAAACGCACGTTCTGGCGGCGGTGTTCGTCTTGGCTTTGAAGGTGGTCAAACTCCATTGTTCCGTCGTTTACCAAAACGCGGCTTCACAAACATTAACCGTAAAGAGTTTACTATTGTAAACTTAACAACGTTAAACCGTTTTGAAGATGGTACAGAAGTAACACCTGAATTATTGCTGGAAACTGGCGTTATCAGCAAATTAAACGATGGTGTTAAAGTTCTTGCAAGCGGAGCAGTTGAGAAAAAACTAACTGTTAAAGCGCACAAGTTCTCTTCAAGTGCTAAAGAAGCAATTGAAGCAGCTGGCGGAACAGTTGAGGTGATCTAATGTTTCGTACAATCTCCAACTTTATGCGCGTTGCTGAGATAAGACGTAAAATATTATTCACTTTAGCGATGTTAATCGTATTCAGGATTGGCACGTTTATCCCAGTGCCATTTACAAATGGAGACGTACTGAAAGCACAAGATCAGTTAAATGCATTAGGCATTCTAAATACATTTGGCGGTGGCGCTTTAAAAAACTTCTCCATCTTCGCGATGGGAATCATGCCGTATATTACAGCATCCATCATCGTGCAATTATTGCAGATGGATGTTGTTCCTAAATTTTCGGAATGGTCGAAGCAAGGCGAAATGGGCCGTCGTAAATTAACACAATTCACGCGTTACTTTACAATTGTTCTTGCGTTTATTCAGGGGTTTGGTATGTCGATCGGTTTTAACGGTATGGTAGGTGGACAGTTAATTTTGAATCCAGGTTGGGGCACTTATTTATACATTGCTACGGTACTGACTGCTGGTACTGCATTTTTAATGTGGTTAGGTGAACAAATTACAGCTAAAGGTGTAGGTAATGGTATTTCCATCCTAATCTTTGGTGGTATTGCCGCGGCGATCCCAAGTGTAATATCTCAAGTGTATCAACAACAGTTTCAAAATGTCGGAGATCAACTGTTCATGAGTATCGTTAAAGTTGCATTGATCTTACTAGCTGTGCTAGCAGTTGTTGTTGGAGTTATCTTCATTCAACAAGCTGTTAGAAAGATCCCAATTCAATATGCGAAGCGTGTAACAGGAGGAAATGGCAGTTATACTGGAGCACAAAACACACATTTACCGCTTAAGGTAAATAGTGCGGGTGTTATTCCAGTAATTTTTGCTGTCTCATTCTTAATTACACCTCCAACTATTGCACAGTTCTTCCCGAAACATGATATATCGCAGTGGATTATCCAAAACTTTAACTATTCTCACCCAGTGGGAATGATTATATATGTTGCGCTCATTGTAGCCTTCACATATTTCTATGCATTTGTTCAGGTTAATCCAGAACAAATGTCAGAGAATCTAAACAAACAAGGTGGATATGTTCCAGGTATTCGTCCGGGTAAGAATACAGAACAATATCTAACAAAAATCTTGTATCGTTTGACCTTTGTAGGATCTATTTTCCTAGCAGCGATTGCAATCTTACCAGTTATCTTTACGAAGCTGGGAAATCTTCCTCCATCTGCACAGATCGGTGGAACGAGTATGTTAATCGTTGTCGGCGTTGCTTTAGAAACAATGAAGCAGCTAGAAAGCCAACTGGTAAAACGCCATTACAAAGGGTTTATCAAGCAGTGAGTAAGTGGGAAGATATGTCTTCCCTACATGCTCATTATGAGGGGGAACAAAGATGAACTTAATTTTAATGGGGCTTCCTGGTGCTGGTAAAGGTACTCAAGCCGAACAGATTGTTGCCAAGTATAACATCCCTCACATCTCAACAGGAGATATGTTCCGTGCAGCTATGAAGACTGAAACTGAACTTGGTTTACAAGCAAAATCCTTTATTGATAAAGGTGCTCTTGTTCCAGATGAAGTTACAATCGGAATCGTTCGTGAACGTTTAAGTCAAGAGGACTGCGTAAAAGGCTTCTTATTAGACGGCTTCCCACGAACAGTTGCACAAGCATCCGCTCTTGAAGAGATTATGAAAGATCTTGGCAAAAAAATCGACTATGTTTTAAACATTAATGTGGATTCAGGATTGTTATTAAAACGCCTTACAGGCCGTCGCATTTGTAAAGAGTGCGGTGCGACTTACCACTTAGAATTCAATCCACCAGCAAAAACTGATGTGTGCGATAAATGTGGTGGCGAATTATATCAACGTTCTGATGACAATGAAGAAACTGTAGCGAATCGTTTAGAGGTAAATATTAAGCAAACAAAACCTTTGCTTGATTTCTATGAAGAGCTTGGTTACTTACAAAGCATTAATGGTGAGCAAGATATCAATAAAGTATTTGCTGATATCGATGTTCTCATCGGAGGCTTAGCGTAATGATCATTTGCAAAACTCCTCGCGAGATAGAAATCATGCGAGAAGCTGGCAGGATCGTTGCTTTAACTCATCAAGAGTTGAAAAAGCATATTGCTCCAGGAATTACAACGAAAGAGCTCGATCAAATAGCGGAAAAGACGATTCGAAAATATGGTGCTACGCCATCTTTTAAAGGATACAACGGATTTCCGGGAAGCATCTGTGCTTCTGTAAATGAAGAGCTTGTACATGGGATTCCAGGAAAGCGCAAGCTCCAAGAAGGCGATATCATCAGTATCGATATTGGTGCGAAATACAATGGGTACCATGGAGATTCTGCATGGACGTATCCAGTAGGAAACATTTCTGAATCTGTTCAAAAGCTACTTGATGTCACAGAAAAATCGTTGTATCTTGGTTTAGAACAAGTAAAACCAGGCGAAAGATTATCGAATATCTCACATGCGGTTCAAACGTATGCTGAAGACAATGGATTCTCGATCGTTAGGGAGTATGTTGGTCACGGAATCGGGCAAGACTTACATGAGGACCCACAAATCCCGCACTATGGTCCGCCAAATAAAGGTCCTAGATTAAAGTCGGGAATGGTCATCTGTGTTGAACCGATGGTGAACCAAGGAAGACGATATGTAAAAACACTATCTGATGACTGGACAGTGGTAACGGTAGATGGTAAATGGTGTGCCCATTTTGAGCACACGATTGCTCTTACAGAAGCAGGATACGAAATCCTTACCACTTTATAAGTAGCTGGCTCTCCGGTATTTCAGAACAGTGTAAAATGTTACTGATTTGAAGAAGGGAGAACTATTGAATGGCTAAAGATGATGTAATTGAAGTCGAAGGTACCGTTCTTGAAACGTTGCCAAATGCTATGTTCAAAGTAGAATTAGAGAATGGGCATGTCGTATTGGCTCACGTTTCTGGTAAAATCCGTATGAACTTCATTCGTATTTTACCAGGAGACAAAGTTACGGTAGAATTATCTCCGTACGATTTAAATCGTGGTCGTATTACGTACCGTTTTAAATAATATAGCACTCCG
This sequence comes from Bacillus sp. C1, assembly GCF_054570475.1. Lineage (NCBI taxonomy): Bacteria > Bacillati > Bacillota > Bacilli > Caryophanales > Bacillaceae > Bacillus > Bacillus sp. C1. The sequence continues at coordinate 12,528 of NZ_JBTMZT010000018.1, read as the reverse complement.
TAATCTTTAAGGAGGTTCGAGACATGAAAGTAAGACCGTCAGTTAAACCAATCTGCGAAAAATGTAAAGTTATTCGTAGACGTGGAAAAGTAATGGTTATTTGTGAAAACCCTAAACATAAACAAAAACAAGGTTAATCAGAAGGAGGTGCATTCAGAATGGCACGTATCGCAGGTGTAGATATTCCTCGTGACAAGCGCGTTGTTATTTCTTTAACTTACGTATTCGGCATTGGTCGCACAACTGCTGAAAAAATTCTTGCTGAAGCTGGTGTTTCTGAAGAAACACGAGTTCGTGATTTAACGGAAGACGAATTAGGACGTATCCGTGATATCATCGATCGTATTAAAGTTGAGGGAGATCTTCGTCGTGAAGTATCACTTAACATTAAACGTCTAATGGAGATCGGTTCTTACCGTGGTCTTCGTCACCGTCGTGGTTTACCAGTTCGTGGTCAAAACTCTAAAAACAATGCTCGTACACGTAAAGGTCCACGTCGTACAGTAGCAAATAAAAAGAAATAATAAGTAAAGGAGGTTGAACTAACAATGGCACGTAAAACAAACACTCGTAAAAAACGTGTGAAAAAGAATATTGAAGCTGGTGTAGCTCATATTCGTTCTACTTTCAACAACACAATCGTAACACTTACAGATACTCACGGTAACGCGCTTTCTTGGTCTAGTGCTGGTGCACTTGGTTTCCGTGGATCTCGTAAATCTACTCCATTCGCTGCGCAAATGGCTGCTGAAACTGCTGCTAAAGTTGCAATGGAGCACGGTTTAAAAACTTTAGAGGTTACTGTAAAAGGTCCTGGTGCTGGTCGTGAAGCTGCAATTCGTGCTCTTCAAGCTGCAGGTCTAGAAGTAACAGCAATCAGAGATGTTACTCCAGTTCCTCATAATGGATGTCGTCCGCCAAAACGTCGTCGTGTTTAATTTTTCTGTATAGAATTTTCCCTTTTGTCTATAATGGATATGATGCATTATCGAGAAATTTCGTACAGAAACATCGCTTGTTGTGCACAATCGGGAACTGCCTAAGGGGGACTTTCGGCTAGACAGAGGTTTTTTCCTTTGTTTGGCCGAGGTTTCGACGTTTTGAAGGAGGGTTTAGTTAATGATTGAAATTGAAAAACCGAAAATCGAAACGGTTGAACTTAACGAAGATGCTAAATATGGTAAATTCGTGATTGAACCGCTTGAGCGTGGATATGGTACTACTTTGGGTAACTCCTTACGTCGTATTCTTTTATCCTCACTCCCTGGTGCCGCTGTAACTGCTATCCAAATCGATGGCGTATTACACGAATTTTCAACAGTTGAGGGCGTAGTAGAAGACGTTACAACGATCATCTTAAACTTGAAAAAGTTAGCTCTTAAAATCTACTCTGAAGAAGAGAAGACGTTGGAAATCGATGTACAGGGCGAAGGTATTGTCACAGCTGCTGATATTACTCACGATAGTGATGTTGAAATCTTAAATCCAGATTTATACATTGCAACGTTAGCAAAGGATGCGCATTTCCGCGTGCGTTTAACTGCAAAGCGTGGCCGTGGGTATACGCCAGCTGATGCAAATAAAAGCGAAGATCAACCAATAGGAGTTATTCCTATTGATTCTATTTATACTCCAGTATCACGTGTGACTTACCAAGTGGAAAAGACACGTGTCGGACAAGTGGCAAATTATGATAAGCTTACGCTTGATGTATGGACGGATGGAAGCATCGGGCCAAAAGAAGCTATCTCTTTAGGTGCCAAAATCTTAACTGAGCATTTAAATATCTTTGTTGGTTTAACTGATGAAGCACAAAATGCTGAGATTATGGTTGAGAAGGAAGAAGATCAAAAAGAAAAAGTTCTAGAGATGACTATTGAAGAACTTGATCTTTCTGTTCGTTCTTATAATTGCTTAAAACGTGCAGGAATTAATACTGTACAAGAGCTTGCGAACAAAACAGAAGAAGATATGATGAAAGTTCGTAACTTAGGACGTAAATCTTTAGAAGAAGTTAAACATAAGCTTGAGGAATTAGGCTTAGGCTTACGTAAAGACGACTGAGGATTTAAACTCATCAACAAAGGAGGGAACTACGAATGGCATACAGAAAATTAGGCCGTACAAGTGCGCAACGTAAAGCTATGTTACGTGACTTAGCTACTGATTTAATTATCAACGAGCGCATCCAAACGACAGAAACTCGTGCAAAAGAACTTCGTTCTGTAGTGGAAAAAATGATCACTTTAGGTAAACGCGGAGATCTTCATGCTCGCCGTCAAGCTGCATCTTTCATCCGCAATGAAGTTGCTAATGCTGAGACTGGTCAAAATGCACTTCAAAAATTATTCGCTGATGTAGCTCCACGCTATGCTGAGCGTCAAGGCGGATACACTCGTATTGCAAAAATTGGTCCACGTCGCGGAGACGCAGCACCAATGGTAATTATCGAGTTAGTATAATGATAATTAAAAGGGCAGGACAGTTCTTTTCAAGTAACTGGTCATGGCCCTTTTTTTTTAAATATAGAAAATAGGCTAACTTGGTGTAATGACGAGAGAGGGTGCCTTACATTGAAAAAAGAGAAACTACGAACCCAAAATGTATCGTTTCAATATCCTGGGGCAACTTCTTATGCATTAAAAGACGTATCGTTCTCTTTGTATGAGGGAGAATGGGTCTCTGTAATTGGACAAAATGGTTCAGGAAAATCTACACTTGCAAAACTATTAAATGGTTTATTTTTGCCGGAATCAGGAACGGTTATTGTAAACGATACAATGATTTTATCTGAAGAAACGGTATGGGATATTCGCAAACAGATTGGTATGGTATTTCAAAATCCAGATAATCAATTTGTTGGGACAACAGTGCAAGACGACGTTGTATTTGGTCTTGAGAATAGTGGAATGCCTCGGGCACAAATGGTAGAACGGATGAATCAAGCGCTAGAGATGGTTCGAATGAAAGAGTATTTGGATGAAGAGCCTCATTCATTGTCAGGTGGACAAAAGCAACGTGTTGCGATTGCGGGTATATTGGCACTACAACCATCTATTTTAATATTAGATGAAGCGACATCTATGCTAGATCCCCAAGGAAGACGTGAAGTAATTGAAACTGTTAGGCAACTTGTTGATACAAAAGGCATTACCGTGTTATCAATTACACATGATTTGGAAGAAGCTGCACAGTCAGACCGAGTTATCATTTTGAATCAGGGAGAAATATTAGAGGAAGATACGCCGGAACAAATTTTTAAATCTTCTCATACACTCAGGGAAATCGGGCTAGATGTACCATTTTCAGTAAAAATAGCAGAATTATTAAAAAGAAATGAAATCCTACTGCAAAATACGCATCTTACAATGGAAAGCTTGGTGAACGAACTTTGGAGATTACATTCCAAACAGTAGAGCATCGTTATCAATATAAAACTCCATTTGAAAGACGCGCGCTTTATGATGTAAACGTGTCGTTTCCAAGTGGGGGATATTATGCCATTATCGGTCATACTGGTTCGGGCAAATCAACGATGATTCAACATTTAAATGGTTTATTGCAGCCGACAAACGGCATAGTCCAAATTGGAGAGCATTTGATTTCCTCGCAAAAGAAAGTGAAGAAATTAAAGCCACTGCGAAAAAAGGTAGGGGTTGTATTTCAATTTCCGGAGCATCAGTTATTTGAAGAAACGGTTGAAAAGGATATTTGCTTTGGCCCCTCAAATTTCGGTGTATCCGAAGAGAAAGCAAAACAAAAGGCGAGAGATGCAATCGAACTCGTTGGATTAGATCCAGAATTATTAACACGTTCTCCGTTTGAGTTAAGTGGTGGACAAATGAGACGTGTAGCAATAGCGGGCGTACTTGCGATGGAACCGGAAGTTCTTGTATTAGATGAACCTACAGCAGGGCTTGATCCTAAGGGACAGCAGGAGCTTATGGAGATGTTTTATAAACTTCATAAGGAACAAGGGCTTACAGTCATCCTTGTTACTCATAATATGGAGGATGCTGCTAAATATGCAGATCAAATTGTGGTTATGCATAAAGGAACGGTCTTTTTGCAAGGAACAGCAGAGGAAGTATTTTTACATGCAGATGAATTAGAACAAATCGGTGTGGATCTTCCAATGTCTTTAAAGTATAAACGTGCAATTGAAGAGAAGTTTGGTATTACGATTCCAAAGGCTACCTTATCTTTAGAGGATCTGACTCATGAAGTTGTACAGGTGTTACGAAAAGGTGGTCATGAATCATGCAGCAGTTAATTATTGGGAGGTATATTCCAGGTAGGTCGCTCGTTCATCAACTTGATCCACGTGCGAAGCTGTTGATTGTCTTTTTATATGTATTTGTTGTCTTTTTAGCAAATAATGCGATTTCATATGGAGTTTTATTTTTATATGCACTCATTGCTTTATTTTTTGCAAAAGTGCCGATTCGTTACGTACTTTCGGGCTTAAAACCAATCTTATGGATTTTTCTTTTTACATTTTTTCTGCATATTTTTACAAATAAAGAAGGAGATGTGTTATTCCAGTTTGGTTGGTTTTCTATACATGAAAAAGGATTAGAGCAAGGAATATATATTTCTATACGCTTCTTTGTTATTATTTTAATGACGACGTTATTAACGTTGACGACAACACCCATTGAGATTACTGATGGTATGGAAACATTGTTAAAGCCATTAAAGCGCATAAAGGTTCCTGTTCATGAAATCGCATTGATGATGTCTATTTCTCTTCGTTTTATCCCAACATTAATGGATGAGACGAGTAAAATTATGAAAGCACAGGCATCCCGTGGCATTGATTTTTCTGGTGGTCCGATAAGAGATCGATTAAAGGCGGTTATTTCTTTACTTGTACCGCTCTTTATTAGCGCGTTTAAGCGTGCTGAGGACTTAGCAATTGCAATGGAGGCACGTGGATACCGAAGCGGTGAGGGACGTTCTAAATTTAGGCAGCTACGCTGGAAAACAAGTGATACGTTAACAATAGTAAGTTTACTTTGTTTAGCGTGTATTCTAGCTTGGTTGCGATTGTAATGGAGAATAGAGAAATGGAAAGAATAAAATGTACAGTTGCATATGATGGTATCAATTTTTGCGGTTATCAAATCCAACCGCAGCATCGTACTGTTCAACAAGAAATAGAGAACGCTCTGCAAAAATTGCATAAGGGAGAGCTTGTTCGCGTTCAAGCATCAGGACGAACAGATTCTACTGTTCATGCCAAAGGACAGGTGATTCATTTTGACACATCGTTGTCTCTTGAAGACTGGCAATGGAGCAATGCTTTAAATACAATGCTGCCGGACGATATAGTCGTCAGACAAGTAGAGAAAAAAACAGAAGATTTTCATGCGCGTTACGGTGTTAAGAAAAAAGAATATCGCTATCGTGTATTATTATCTAAAAATGCGGATGTATTCCGTAGAAATTATGTATACCAGTATCCATATCCAATTCAGATAGAATCTATAAGAAAGGCGATTCCTCATTTTATTGGAACGCATGATTTTACTTCTTTTTGCTCGGCAAAAACTGATAAAAAGGATAAAGTGCGAACAATTTATGAAATAGATTTAACAGAACAAGATGATGAGTTAATTTTTCGTTTTGTAGGAAATGGATTTTTATATAATATGGTTCGAATTATTGTTGGAACGCTGCTTAGCATAGGACAAGGAAAAATGGATCCTGACAGCATTCCAGAGATTTTAACAAAACAAGATCGGCGTTTCGCTGGGAAGATGGTTCCGGGTCATGGACTTTATTTATGGCAGGTAAACTATAACAACTAATCCTGGTGTAACATTTGCTTGACATTAGAAACTCAAAAGGATATCATAACATATGGTATTGTTTCTAAAACCACGATTAGCCCCGGAAGGAAATCGTGTTTAAGATAAACAATAGATTTTTTCTATGGAAAAGATAACGAGGAGGGAAACACATGCGTACGACTTTTATGGCAAAAGCTAACGAAGTTGAGCGTAAATGGTATGTGGTTGACGCTGAAGGTCAAACTTTAGGTCGCCTTGCTAGTGAAGTAGCATCCATTTTACGTGGTAAAAACAAACCAACATTTACACCACACGTTGACACGGGTGATCATGTAATTATTATTAACGCTGAGAAAATTCATTTAACAGGTAATAAATTAAACGATAAAATTTACTACCGTCACACTAACCACCCAGGTGGTCTTAAACAAAGAACAGCTCTAGAAATGCGTACAAACTACCCTGTACAAATGTTAGAGCTTGCAATTAAAGGCATGCTTCCAAAAGGACGTTTAGGACGTCAAGTGTCTAAAAAATTAAATGTGTATGCTGGAGCAGAGCATCCACACCAAGCACAAAAACCAGAAGTTTACGAACTTCGCGGATAATCAATTAAAGGAGGGCTTACTTTGGCACAGGTTCAATACTATGGTACTGGACGTCGTAAGAGTTCAGTAGCGCGCGTACGCCTAGTTCCAGGCGAAGGACGCGTTATCATTAACGGTCGTGATTTTGAAAACTATATCCCATTTGCTGCATTACGTGAAGTAGTGAAACAACCTCTAGTTGCAACAGAAACTTTAGGTAACTACGATGTACTTGTAAACGTAAATGGTGGTGGATACACTGGTCAAGCTGGTGCTATTCGTCACGGTATTTCTCGCGCTTTATTAAAAGCTGACCCAGAATACCGTCTAACATTAAAACGTGCAGGTCTATTAACTCGTGACGCACGTATGAAAGAGCGTAAAAAATACGGTCTTAAAGGCGCACGTCGTGCACCTCAGTTCTCAAAACGTTAATTTTTGTGAACTTCAAACCCCAGTCTTTTGGCTGGGGTTTTTATTATGCTTAATTGGAGATATAAAATGAGTTTTTCATCATCCACCGTAAGCTTGCAGGATAAACTTATTTTTGCTTTTTCAACATATAAGTCATTGTTGTGAGCTTGCATTCGTAGGCTCTTTTTGTTTTCACTTGCTTCCACCTAAAAAGGTTTTATGTTCTTTTTTAGGTATGATGTCTTGGAATATTTTAGTGCTACCTTCTTATGTATGCTTCATCTTTAGAAGTTTAGACTAATACGTATTAGGGAGGTTCAAGTACTATGAATGTCATTGTTAGCTTACAAGAAAAACAAAAAGAAAAGCAGTTGAAATATGAACGGAGGATGCTTCGTGAATTATCATTAAAAACGCTACGATCTAATATTCGGGATGCTTTCGATATGAAAGAGCTGCACAGGCAGTATGAGGATTATTGTATTGAACTTGGAATTGAGTCGTACTTATTAGGAGCAAGATATAGTAAATTTGGATACTATGGTGAATCTTTTTTTGATGTGAAATATCGTGCTTTAGAAGAAGAACAGCAATTAACGGAAATGTTGTTTCAATTTTTAACAAGTATGACCATGCGGGAGATAGAACCGAGCGATGAGGATTTGTTGTACACATCATGTGAACAGTTTATTAGTTCATGGTGGCGTGAGGGGTATGAAAAAGGTGAAAGAAGATATCGTTTAAAGCTTCATTAAGAAGAGAAGCATAAACTTTCCTCTTGTCCCATATAAGTAATTAGAGGGACTAGCTAGAGGAGGAAAGGTATGAAGAGAATTCGAATTATCTCTTTTATGCTCGCTGCAGTTGTACTGTTTTTCTTGGTGAAACAAGAATTTCAAATTACGAAGTCGTGGCGGGCTTGGAACTTACCCTTATCTGGGAAAGTGATTGTATTAGATGCGGGGCATGGTGGACCAGATGGAGGAGCGGTTGGTGGGAAAGATATTGTAGAAAAGGACATTACACTTGAAATTACTAAAATGGTACAGGATTATTTACAAGAGCAAGGTGCGTTAGTTATTTTAACGCGAGAAGGGGACTATGATTTAGCAGACAAAGATACAAAGTCATATAGTAGGCGCAAAGCTGAGGATCTCAAAAAGCGTGTAGAAATTATTAATAAGCCTGATGTGGACTTTTTTGTGAGTATTCATTTAAATGCTTTGCCGAGTAGCGGATCAAAAGGTGCGCAAACATTTTACTATCGTTCTTTAATTGAAAATGAACGGGCGGCGAAGTTTATACAGGCTGAATTACGAACGAGTCTAGAAAATACAAACCGTTCCGCTAAAACAATCCCTCATGTTTATTTACTTAAGTATGCGAAAACACCGGGTGCTTTAATTGAAGCTGGATTTTTATCGAATGTAAATGAACGATATATGTTGAATTCGGAGAAATATCAGCAAAAGGTGGCCGCAGCAATATACCGCGGAATACTTCGTTATTTTACGGAAAAAGGGAACCCTCCTGAATAAGGGGGTTTTTTGAATTCCTCTCGTTACCGAAGTTTTCGGAAAATATGTTATACTGGAAATGTAAACGCATTTATTTTGAAAATAAACAAACCCAATTTATTTAGCATTACTTTATTTTTCATACAGGGGGCTGGGCTGATTATGGTAACGAAGGAGCAAGTAGTGGAGGCGCTTGAAGGGATTGTTGATCCATTTCTACATAAAACGTTAAAAGAAACAAATGCCATTAAAGAGGTGACGGTAAAGCCTGAGAAAGGGCATGTCAGTGTGAAAATCGCAATTGTAAAAGCAGGGACAGCTGAACAAATGCAATTACAGGCTGCTATTGTGAAGCTTGTGAAAGAACTTGGAGCAGCAACGGTTGGCTTACGTTTTGCTGAATTTACAGAGGACGAGCTAGCGCAGTTTGCGCCGCCTAGGGAAGAACAAGAAAGTCAATCTTTACTATCACCGCATTCTAAAACAACATTTTTAGCAGTTGCAAGTGGAAAAGGTGGAGTTGGTAAATCAACTGTTTCTGTAAACTTGGCGATTGCTTTAGCTCGTTTAGGAAAAAAAGTTGGTATTATTGACGCTGACATATATGGATTTAGTGTACCGGATATGATGGGGATTGAAAAACGCCCAATCGTAAGAGGCGATAAAATTATTCCTGTAGAGCGTTTAGGAGTAAAAGTAATTTCGATGGGATTCTTTGTAGAAGACAATGCTCCTGTTATTTGGAGAGGGCCAATGCTTGGTAAAATGTTAAATCACTTTTTCACAGAGGTGGAATGGGGCGATTTAGACTATTTAGTATTAGACCTACCACCAGGGACAGGAGATGTAGCCTTAGATGTTCATTCAATGTTGCCATCTTGTAAAGAAATTATTGTAACAACGCCTCATCCGACAGCGGCATTTGTAGCAGCTCGTGCAGGTGCTATGGCACTTCGCACGGAACATAGTATTCTTGGCGTTGTTGAAAATATGGCTTACTTTGAAAGTAAAGTAACCGGTGAGAAAGAATATGTGTTTGGAAAAGGTGGAGGAGATAAATTAGCTGCAGAATTACAAACAGATGTATTAGGCCGAATTCCGCTTCAGCAACCAGATTGGAATAAAGAAGACTTTGCACCATCTGTATATGAGGATACTCATAAAACAGGCGTTATCTATCGAACGATAGCTGAGCAAGTGATTGATCGAACATCAGTTAAACAAAAATAAACTTCGCTAGTAAATAGTTCCCCTACTTCTAGACGTCTAGAGGCAGGGGATTTATTATGTGTAGAGATTTGCTTTATTTTTGTTCCTGTTGTTGGTTTTGTGATCCTCCGTCGCCGCCACTGCCACTTTCTTTTTTCTCAGCTCCACCTTTTTTTTCGGCTTTTTCAATACCTTTGCTAATAATATCAATTATTTTAGTTTGGAAGAGTGGACTTTCAACAGTCTCTGTTAATACTTGTTGTAAATATTGACGATATTCTTTGCTTTTCATTGTTTGTAGCATGATTTTTTCTACTTCAGGGTTTTTCATAATTTCTATAACGCCCGCTTGGTATTCCGGGTCTTTTAAGAGTGTTTTCATTAAAGCTGTTTGTTCTTTTTCAATACCTTTAGCGAATTTTGCCGAAAACTCAGGGTCTTTAAATAATTTTTCCCAAAGCTGTTGCCCCTTTTCGGATACCATTGCATCTTCAATCGTTTTTTTGACTACAGCTTCATCTAGTATAAGTGCCTGTTTCATTTTTTCATCTGTTAATACATCTTGGATTGCTTTCTTTCCTTGATCAGTTTTTAAAATATCGACAATCATCTTTTTTGTTTGATCGTAATCTAATTCGGATTTCGCTTCTTTTTCTTGTGCACATGCGACAAGTGCAGTAAAAAGGAGTGAAGAAACTAAAACGAGTAGCATCCGCTTCATTAGCTGGGGCTCCTTTCAACACAGTTCTCTTTTTTAATATAAATATCTTAGAGGAAATTATACATGTTCATGACTAGCTTTTTGAAATTGTCATTGATACAATTTAAGTAGAAATATATCAATAATGGGGGATGGGTTGTGAATAGCCGAAAATGGGTACGACTATTTTTAACGACATTGCTGCTTGGGGGGATTAGTACAATCCTTATTGGTTTTATTCTTGGGTGGGATAAGTACGTTAAATTTTTTCAAAATTTCGACGTTGGTGAAGTTCTAATGATTTCTTTTTGGTTACTGGGTGTTGGTTTTATTTTTAGTGTAATTAGTCAAATGGGCTTTTTTGCTTATTTAACAGTTCATCGTTTTGGGCTAGGAATGTTCCGGTCTTCTTCTCTTTGGAACGCAGTTCAGCTCTTTTTCATTGCATTTGTACTGTTTGATTTCGTTTATTTAAGATCAGTACTCGTTGCAAATGGAGATGTTACGTTTGGGAATAATATTCTTGTAGCTGGAATATTGTTTCTATTTGGGATGATTGTAGCTTATATTAAGAGTAAAGAAACGAATAAAAAAGCTTTTATACCAGCTTTGTTTTTTATGGTTGTCGTAACAATTCTGGAATGGGTGCCGGCGCTGCGGATTAATGATACCGATTGGTTATATTTGATGGTTATACCACTTTTATTGTGTAATGCATATCAGTTACTTATATTACATCGTTTAATAGGGGGAGGAAGTAAGTCAGTTAGTTAAGAAAAAGAGCAAAGGGTACAACATCTTTTATATAAGGTGTTGTACCCTTTGCTATGCATAAGTAATAAGACTTTAATTCGAAATTCAGGTGAATGAGAGGAAGCAGAAGAAGAAACCTTTATTTTATATCGTTACTTTTGGCGTGTGTGTTAGAAATAAGTTGTGATACAGATACTTGCCCATAACCATCGCTTTTTAATTTTTGTAGGAGCAGGGGTAGAGATTTATTTGTTTGAAGCGCCGAATCAGAAGCATGTAATAAAATGATATCCCCACCACGTAAATTGTTAGAAACTGTGGATACAATTGTATTCACACCGGGATTTTTCCAATCATTTGAATTATTACTCCAGTGTACAACAGTATATCCAAGAGACTCTGTTACTTTGAGAACTGTTTTGTTGAATTCCCCGCTAGGAGGGCGTAAGAGCTTGACTTGTTTTATGCCAAGCTTTGTAAATACATCTTGTGAACGTAAAAGATCTTTTCGAATTTCGTTCGCTTCCAAAGAAGTATAAGATTTATAGTTATAGCCCATACTTCCGATTTCGTGACCGTCCTGTATAATTCGTTCAACAATATCGGGGTGTCTTTCTGCCCACGCTGCAGAGAGGAAGAAAGTCGCATTTTTAATTTCTCTTTCTTTTAAAGTATCAAGAATAGGAATTGCCTTTTTATCTCCCCAACTAATATCGAATGTTAACGCGACTTGTTTTTTTGCTATATCGCCTTTGTAAATGACTTTTGGACCAGTAGCAGTTGAAAAAGCAGATTGATGAGAATATGTCTTTAAAAAGAGAAGCCATGCTGTAAATAAAGAAAGTACAATAATGAAACTAATGTGCTTAAATTTACGTTTACTTGTTGTAAAAAAGAAAAACATAATACTCCGCCCCTTTGTCCAATCCTTTTCAGTTACTTATATGCTAAAAAAGTTGAAAAGAGAACTGAACGATTAACATCGCAGGAAATGGATATAATGGATGATATAGTGTGTATTCTAATTTGTATTGATATAGATATAGAAGTAATTGTTGAGGTGATAGTTTGCTTGGGATTATGCTGACAAAAGAAGAACTGAAAGAAATGGAATATATATTGAAGAGGGAGTTAGATGAGCTTTTATTTGATTTTGCAGATGAGCGAATACATGATGTGGTAAAAAAGACGATGGAAGAACGATATAAAATTCTTTTTTGTTTGTTTCGAAGGATAGCAAATGCAGAAGAATGCATTCGTTATGTAAGAAAAAGAGTTTTTTATTAAAAAGTATTGACCTGGGTAGATAATATATGATAAATTAATAACCGTCGCTGATGCGAATTAGCAGAAAGCGAAAAAACAAATTTTAAAAACTTAGTTGACATTGAAAAATGAAGATGTTAACATAAGGGAGTCGCAAATGAGCGACAAACGAGTTCTTTGAAAACTGAACGAAACAAACAACGTGAAACGTCAATTTTTATTTTAGATGCTAGACAAACTAACTTTATTGGAGAGTTTGATCCTGGCTCAGGATGAACGCTGGCGGC
>NZ_JBTMZT010000017.1:0-65196 GCF_054570475.1 Bacillus sp. C1 | reverse complement strand
TACAATTACTACAGATACCAATGGAATTTAAAAAAGATGACCCCTGTGCAATACAGAGATCATCTTCTTCAAGCTGCCTAGGCTTTTTTTAATGTCCTTTACAAAGGGTACATTTTAGTTTGTTTCTGGGCCTTTTAGTGTTGTAACTTTTTATGACTATAACCTAATTTTATTTTTTCATTTTCCACAAAAATAAGCACAGATAACTTAAAAGAAGAACACTAAATATGTAGAAAGCATTTGTTAATCCAAATAACTCCGCAAAACTTCCGCTAAGCATCGGTCCGAAAAACATACCAATTGAGTAGGCCGTATTATAGATTGCAAAAAGAATTCCATATGCATGCACTCCATTTTTATCAGCGAGATATGTAAGTTCTGGTAAAACAGGTGCTAGTAAAAGGCTAAAACTAATTCCAAGGATAGCAAGTACAAGTATTTCAAGAGCGATATGAGAAACAATCGCTGTAAATGGGAAACATAAAGTAGCTAAAGCTATACCTATTGCCATCGTTTGTTTTCTGCCAAGTTTAGTTGAAAGTGTGCCGATAATTGGAGCGGTAAAACCATATGCGAGAGTTGGAACAGCGAACAATAGTCCAATAGTTCCTGGGCTAAGGTGTAAGGTGTTTTGTAAGTAAAGGGGAAGAGTTGGTTCTAAAGCGCTAGGTAAGGCCGATCCTATAATAATAATACCAATCATAATAAATAGGGAACGCATATTCAAGATAGATCGATAGCTAATTCGTTGGTCTGTGTTGGATTTTGGCTCATCACGAAGTAATGTTATTCGTAATATACCATCAATGAGTGCGATAGCTGCTGCGACAGTAAAGGGAAGGTGATAACCACCCCATTGATAAAGTACCCCGCCAATTGTTGGACCAAGGAGCATTCCAACTGCTTGACCAGCTAAAGCTAGACCCATGGCTTTTCCGCGTTCTTGCAGAGGGAACACATCTGCAAGAAGTGCTAATCCAGCTGTCCACGTCGCTGCTGCAGATATCCCTTGTAGCATTCTTGCAAACACGAGCAACCAAAAACTATTTGCGAGTCCGAATAATATAGTTGCTGCTGCGAGTCCAAATAAACCTAGAATCATAGGGAGACGCCTTCCAAACTTATCAGAGACGATTCCTAAAATAGGGGTAGTAAGAAGTAGAGTAATAGCGTAACTACCGAATAAAAAACCAATTTCTGTTTGGGAAGCGCCTAGAGTTTCTGCGTACTGAGGCAAGATTGGAACAATCATTCCATAAATGAGCATATCCGTAAAAACAGCTATTGCTACAACCCATAAAGAAGCTTTTTGTACACGAGACATTTTTAATTTAGCTTCCATTACTTTTCCTCCGTTTTCTTTTTATCTTCTAATCGGGATAACATGCTTTCCATCTTTTCAATGAAACGTAGTTGCATTTCACACTGTTCATAAATATTTTCAAAAATAAGGCTTACATGCTCTGGAATGTCTATCATTTTTTCTTTAAGAGATTGTCCAGTTTTCATATTTTCATACATTTCTAGAATTTTATTTTTTTGATTTTGTAAGGCGGAGGAAATATGTTCAAGAGAAACAGTATTTGGATTAAAAAAAGTAAGTGCCGTATATAACTCAGTTGGGAATGCGACTGAAGATTGTTGAAATGACTGCAAGATGAGTGTATGGAACTCATCTTTTCCAGCGGGTGTAATACTGTAAATTGCTTTGGAACGATTTCCTGTTTTTTCAACAGCATCCAGTGCTACTAATCCTTCTTTGTCCATTTTTTTTAAAGCGTGGTAAATGGAAGCGGGAAAGACTCCTGCCCAAGTGTCAGTTTGTGCAGATTGCATAGCTTGTTGTAATTCATATCCAGACATAGGACCGTATTGTATGAGCAAACCTAGTACCATTAATCGTGTCATATATATGTTCCTCCGTTCAAATAGAAAATATAGAATACTAAATATTTAGTATTTATTTAAAATATATGTGGGAATATTTGTTTTGTCAATAAAAGGATATAGTTTGTTTTATTCTGCCATTCAAGGGGAGTGGGTTTTATCTTAAAATTCAGTAAGGGAGAAGAGAGTTAGGGGGCATGAACATCTCGTAAAAGTCTGATTCATAAGTGTTGATAAAAGCTTTATTAAATAAAATTAAAATATATTTCACTAAATGAAACAAAATACATGCAAAAGTACTTTGTAACAAATGGGACCTAGAAGCATTTACAAAAGCTTTTTATCGAATAAAAAACCATGCGAAAGAAATTCCGCTTATTACAACTGTAATCGATTTGTTTGAAATTCCCTTAAAATTAAATGTTAAAAATAGTGTGGCGGCACAGCGTTTCGCGATATTTTATGAAAATGGAAATATGGGAAACAATAAAGTAACAGTAAACGTTTCATAATGTATAAAATTCGAAAAATAGAACAAAAATGAAAATATATTTTTGAATTGATTGACAATTAACTGTTTCATGGAATAAAATAACTGGTAATAAAAGTATACAAATCTGAAGACGAGAAAGAGTAAAATATCGTACTGTTCCCCAGAGAGCCGGCGACATGCTGAAAGTCGGTGTACAGACTTTATTTGAAAATCATCTCCGAGGAGCCGTGGCTGAATAGAGTAAGCTCGGACGGATGTCTACCGTTACAAAGAACGCGTATGTTAGTACGTTGCTAAGTGCTATTAGGTAAGAAGCTAATAGAATTAGGGTGGTAACGCGGGTAAAACCGTCCCTACTATAGGGACGGTTTTTTTGTGTGCTTTTACAAAATTTCAAAGGAGTGATTGTAAGTGGAGAAGGTAAATGTAAAAGAATTAGCTGTAGAAAGAGAAACACGAATTCGTAAACAGTGGAATAAGCAGAATATCTTTGAACAATCCATTCGAAATCGTGAAGGCGCACAATCTTTCGTTTTTTATGAAGGGCCACCAACGGCAAATGGTTTGCCGCATGTAGGACATGCGCTCGGACGGACGATTAAAGATTTAGTAGCGAGATATAAAACGATGACAGGATATAAAGTACTTCGAAAAGCTGGCTGGGATACACATGGATTACCGGTAGAATTAGGTGTTGAAAAACAACTCGGTATCTCCGGTAAACATGAGGTTGAAGAATATGGGATTGAACCATTTATTCAAAAATGTAAGGAAAGTGTATTTACGTATGAGAAGCAGTGGCGTGAATTTACTGAGAGTATTGGGTATTGGGTGGATATGGATGACCCGTATGTAACTTTGGAAAACCCTTATATTGAGAGTGTATGGCATATTCTTGGAACGATTCATGAAAAAGGGCTGCTATATAAAGGGCATCGAGTTTCGCCGTATTGTCCAAGTTGTCAAACATCACTTAGTTCGCATGAAGTGGCACAAGGCTATAAAACAGTAAAAGACTTAAGTGCAACTGTGAAATTTAAAATGTTGAATAGTGAAAATGAATATTTTCTCGGGTGGACAACAACGCCGTGGACGTTGCCTGCCAATGTAGCGCTTGCTGTACATCCGGATATGGAATATGTGAAAGCAGAGAAAGATGGAAGTGTTTATATTGTTGCAAAAGAGCGTGCAAACGATGTATTACAAGAAAACTATCAAGTGTTGTCTGTTCATAAAGGGGATGAATTGGTAGGTACTTCTTATGTGGCACCATTTCCTATGGACGAAGTTACGAATGGATATCGTGTTATTTCAGCAGATTTTGTTACGGGAGATAGCGGGACTGGGCTTGTTCATATCGCACCAGCGTACGGAGAAGATGATTATAAAGTGGTGCAGAATGAAGGGTTATCGTTCCTTCATGTTGTAGATGAACAAGGTAAGTATACGGAAGCTGTTCCGTTTTTACAAGGAAAGTTTGTGAAAGAATGTGACGTTGATATTGTTCGTTATTTAGCTGGAGAAGGATTGTTATATTATAAAGAGAAATATGAACATAGTTATCCGCATTGTTGGCGCTGTGATTCACCACTTCTATATTATGCTGGAGAAAGTTGGTTTATTCGAACAACTGAGATCAAGGAGACTTTCTTAAAGAATAATGACGAGGTTACATGGTATCCAGACCATATGAAACATGGACGATTTGGAAAGTTTTTAGAGAATATGGTGGATTGGAATATTAGCCGAAAACGCTACTGGGGAACGCCGTTAAATGTATGGGAATGCGAAAACTGTGAACATCAATTTGTACCGAAGAGTATTGATGAATTAAGAAGGCACAGCGTAAGCCAGACAGCTGAAAATTTAGAACTGCATAAACCGTATGTAGATGAAGTAAAGGTATGTTGTGAAAAATGTAGCAGCCCGATGACTCGTACTCCAGAAGTAATTGATGTTTGGTTCGATAGCGGTTCGATGCCATTTGCACAGTATCATTATCCATTTGAAAATAAGGAGCTTTTTGAGGAACAATTCCCAGCGGATGTAATTGCTGAAGGTATTGATCAAACGCGTGGTTGGTTTTATAGCTTATTAGCAGTATCAGCTTTATATACCGGAAAAGTACCATACAAACGTGTATTATCTCTTGGGCATGTGTTAGATGAACAAGGACAGAAAATGTCTAAAAGTAAAGGGAATGCATTAGATCCAGTAGAGTTAGTTGAAAAATTTGGTGCAGATGCATTAAGGTGGGCTCTCCTTGTTGATAGTGCACCGTGGAATGCAAAGCGCTTCTCGGAAAGAACCGTGCAAGAGGCGAAATCAAAACTTGTAGATACAGTTGTGAACGTATATAGTTTCTATGTTTTATATGCAAACTTAGATGAATACAATCCAAAAGAAAAGTATGAAGTCAAGCGGACGAAATTAGACGAGTGGGTGCTATCACGCCTCCATAGTACAACGAAAAAAGTAAGAACTGCATTAGAAGAGTATCAATTTACAAATGCAGCTCGTGAAATTGCTACTTTTGTAGATGAGGTGAGTAACTGGTATGTGAGACGTTCGCGTAATCGTTTTTGGGAATCGGGCATGAATCCTGAAAAGGCAGCGGCTTATGAAACACTTCATGAAGTGCTCGTTACAGTTAGTAAGTTACTTGCTCCGTTTACTCCGTTTGTAGCGGAAGATATTCATCTTAACTTAGAAGGAGGTAGTGTTCATGTAACGGATTATCCAGTAGCAGATGAAACGGCTATTCAAACAAAGTTAGAACAAGAAATGAATGCTGTTTTACAAGTTGTTGAGCTCGGGCGTAGTAACCGAAATCAGCATGCATTAAAAGTAAAACAACCATTAGCGGAACTTGTATTACTTGAGCATCATGAGCAGAAAGTGGACTGGGAATCCTATCGTGATATTGTTATGGACGAATTGAACGTAAAATCATTTCATGTAGAATTAGACGAAACAAAGTATACGTCGTACCAATTAAAGCTTGATTTTAAGGCGGCAGGACCGAAATTTGGCAAAAACGTCAACGGAGTAAATCAGTGGCTAAAACAATTATCGCAAGAAGAAGTAAAAAACTTTGTTGTAAGTGAAAAAGCGATGTGTCAGCTTGCATCAGGGGAAGAAGTTACGGTAACAGCTCAAGATGTATCCGTAGAACAAGTACCAAAAGCAGGATTTTCTCATACGACAAATGGAAAATATACAGTTATGTTAGATACGAATGTGACAGAAGAATTGTTACAAGAAGGAGTGGCGCGAGAATTTATTCGAGCTGTCCAAGAGTATCGGAAACAGTTGAACTTACCAGTTAACTTGCGAGTGGATGTAATTCTTGATACAGAAGCTGAATTACAAAGCACTCTAATAAAGCATAAGGATTTATTAGAAGAAAATTTGCTAGTAAAGCAATTTACATTCCGCACGTTAACACAAGAGGATGATGAAGTTTCTTTAGGGGAGAAAAAGGTTCGAATCAAATTAATTCCGGCTAGTTAAATCAAAAACAAAATAGTATGTGATAAAAAGTAAAATTATAAAATCCTGTATGAATCATGCAGGGTTTTGTTTTTATGTTTTGAAAGAGACGAGGATTATGATCTTTACAAGAATATGAGAATATTACCATTACTCCCTTGAAACTACTGCTTGAAAAACATTACAAATGCATTGTTTTATGGTTTGGCGATGACGTGTTCTGTCAGATGAATATGCTGACGATGTTAGCATATTTAGAACAAGTGGGATATAAAGGGAAAGTATTTTTCCATATGTTAATGAAATGACTTATGAGGTGGGGGAAATTGGAATATCTCCAGCCGGCTATAAAGAAATGTATCGACAAGTATTAATTTAGCATCATCTTCCTAAAGCTCAATTAATGCCAGTCATGTTTCAGGGAGTGAAACTATATTTGGAATACTTAAAGCAAGATAATGAAATCGCAGCTTATATAAAAAAGCATCTAGATAAACCTCAGAATGAATTACTGAAACAGTTATTTCATTTGTTTTTTCATTATGGTCTAGGTGATATACAATATTTAAAAATCATTGAGACCATAGTCAAAGCTTAGAGTTTTGGCTATGGTCTTTTTTGGGTTACTAAATATCATAAGCTCTTACTTAATATTCATAGTAAATTATATCTTTCGAAAGTATTTATTACTCTGATACACAAATATTGAGAAAATAGTACTTTATCTATTAATATAAAAAAGTGAAAGGTAATATAATTAGTCTTATAGAATTACTCGTACATTCAAAATTTATTAAGAGAGTGGAGAGTGATTCTAATGTTCAAAAAAAGGATGGTAGCAATTGCTACAGCAATACCGTTAGTGCTAGGTACAGTATCTACTGCTTTTGCAGTAGAGGAGAAACAAGTAAAGATCGACAAGTATTCCCCTCAGGAAAAAGCAGCCGAATATTTAAAAGCGAATGCCGCGCAATATTCATTAAAGCAAGATCTATCAGACTTACAGTACATTTCAACAACGGATACACAAGTAGCTTCCTATGTTAGGTTTCAACAAGTAGTAAATGGTTCTCCAGTATTTTCAAAACAAATAACGGTGACTCTTAATGGAAGAGGACAAGGGGTACTTGCAGTCTCGGATTATCAACCTGTTCAAAATGTGAAAGAAATAAAACAAAAGATTAGTGAAAAAGAAGCGGAACAAAAATCAAAGGCATATGTTGGAGGAGAAAGTGAACAAAATTTATGGGCTCCAACAATGAAAGAATTTGGGTATGTCATTGAAGAGGGGGTTGCTATTCCGGTATACCGGATTGTAGTCCACTCCAATCAGCCATTTGGTGCGTGGGAAACGTTCATTGATGCTGAGAGTGGAAAGTTAATGAAAAAGATTGATATAAACCGGAAAGCGGAGGGAACAGGAAAAGTGTTTGTACCTAATCCTGTCGTATCAAATGGTAGTTTAACTGGTTTAAAGGATAATAATGATGCAGATTCCACCGCATTAAATAATCAATTAAAAACAGTTACTTTAAAAGGTTTAAATGGGACAGGCTCTTTAGTTGGAGAGTACGTAACAATTTCTTCGAAGGCAAATACAAAATCGTCAACTCTTCAATTTAATTACACTAGGTCTAGCGATAGTTTTGAAGATGTGATGTCGTATTATCATATTGACACTTTACAACGTTATATCCAGCAAATAGGTTTTAAAAATATTAATAATCGCTCTATTAAAGTAAATGTGAATGGGACGACAGCTGATAACTCTTTCTATTCTCCCTCAACGAAAGCCTTAACATTCGGAACTGGTGGAGTAGATGATGCAGAGGATGCAGGAATTATTGCACATGAATATGGGCATTCCATTCAAGATAATCAAGTTCCAGGCTTCGGGAATTCTGCAGAAGGCGGGGCAATGGGAGAAGGGTTTGGAGATTTCTTAGGTGCAACATATGAAGATGCTACCTCAACTACGGGATACGGAAAAGCGTGCATTGGAGAGTGGGATGCAGCGGCATATTCCAGTTCGAATCCAACATGTTTACGCCGATTAGATAATAATAAAGTATATCCAAAAGATATCAAAAATGAAGTTCATGCAGACGGAGAAATTTGGGCGCAAGGAGAGTATGAAATGGCTCAAGTCTTTGGACGTGATGTGGCAACGAAAATTATTTTACAGTCTCATTGGTCACTTACTCCAAATGCAACATTCCGTGATGGAGCAAAAGCAATTAAGCAAGCAGATGCACTACTTTACGGGGGGCAACATGCAGCGGAAATTGATCGGATTTGGTCAGCAAGAGGAATTAGTACGAATTAATATCGCAAATAAGAAAAGAGCTGTGATGGAATGGAAAATCACAGCTCCTTTTTGCTACATACTTATTTTGCAATGTCTTTAAAAACAAAATGTTCTTTAAACTTTCTACTTTCCACTTTCTGACCATTCCGCATTGCGCGGAATGGGTGCTCTTGCCATGTAATCATGACATCTACTTCGCTTGCTTTCACGGAAACAGGAAAATTTGTATGCTCAAATCCTGTTTTTCCGCTTGCTAATCGCGCTTCTTTTAAAGAAAATAGTTCATATTTTGTCTCTGTGTTTGGTTCATTTCGGAATACTTCTACTTGAACGTTATAAACTTCATTCTTTCCAATGTTTTGTACTGAGAAGTGATACGTGTGAAAAACACCTTTTTTAGGTTGTAACATGCCTTTGTTTGTTTTCTTTACATCATCGATATTGACTTTCCATTGTTTTGAGTGTTGTGAGACAGGTAAAGATTGCGGAGAATAAGCGGATGCTTGATTTGGTATAATGAAGCATAATAGTAATAGTGAGAAACCTACAATTTTTCTCATGTATAGACCTCCAAAAGAAATTTACTCATAATATGTGTGGAAAGGTAAAGTGTTATGTAATGAAATGAAAATGATGTTATTTTAGTAAATGGATCATAAGGGGAGTATAAAAAGATGGTTTCAAAAAATAGATTCGATTTTAAAGTCAGAAAATAAAGAAAAAACACTTGCGTTTTTTCTTGTAAAGGAATAGAATACTCTGTAAATATAAAAAGTGATGATCAGGAAAAGTACATGATGCAAGGGTCTACAGAGAGCAATCGATTGCTGGGAAGATTGCGATACCACATGATGGAAAGACACCTGTGAGCGTTGCTTTGAACGTGAGGATTAGTAAAAGCAAACGGTACCTACCGTTATCAGGTCTAAGATGGTCAGTATGACAATTTGGGTGGTACCGCGGAAAAATCCGTCCCTATTTATAGGGGCGGATTTTTGTATTCTTTGAAAGGAGGTGAGTGACCGTGGATGATGACGATGACAACAATAATGTAAAAAAATACGAAAACATAGGAGGAAAGAATAATGAGTCAAACAATGAAGCGGTCGCTCATTCGGGAATGTAAAACATCTAGTGAAAAGGTGGTTTTACTGCAAGGTTGGGTGAAAAAAATTCGTCATTTGGGGAATGTCAGTTTTTTATTATTACGTGACCGTACAGGTGTCATTCAATGTGTGTTAGAAAAAGACTTGGCTGGCTATAAAGTAGATGTGGAAAGTGTTGTTCAAATTACGGGAGTACTAGTAGAGACCACGAAAACAGAATTAGGTGTAGAAGTGCTTGTAAAGGAGATAAAGGTGTTAAATGCTTCTGAACCTCTTCCGTTTGAAGTGAACAAAAAAAAGCTGCAAGTTGGTTTAGATCACATGTTAAATGAACGCGTAATATCACTTCGGCATGAACGAATACAAGCCATTTTTACGATTCAATCTACACTCGTACAGGCATTTAGTGAATTTCTAATAGAGAACGATTTCGCACGTATCTTTACACCGAAAATTGTTTCCCAAGGAGCAGAAGGAGGAGCAAATGTTTTTAAACTCCCGTATTTTCAGAAAGAGGCATATTTAGCGCAATCTCCACAATTTTATAAACAGATGATGGTCGCAGGCGGACTGGAACGTGTTTTTGAAATTGCTCCTGTTTATCGTGCGGAACATCATAACTCTTCTCGTCATTTGAATGAATATATATCACTCGATGTAGAAGTAGGTTTTATTGAAGGTTTTTATGAAGTGATGGAATTAGAAAAGGATGTTCTACGTTATATGTTTGAACAAGTAGGCCGGAAATGTGACAAAGAATTAGAGCTATTGCAAGTTACGATTCCTATCATTACGGAAATTCCGAAGGTTACACTGAGAGAGGCGCAGCGTATTTTGAAAACAAAGTATCGAAAAGAATCACCAGTAGGGGATTTAGATACAGAAGGAGAAAAGTTACTTGGAAAATATGTGAAGGAAACATACGGTAGTGATTTTGTCTTCATTACACATTATCCGAAAGACGCAAGACCGATGTACACGATGCCAAATAAAGAAAATCAAGCTGTTACGGATTCTTTTGACTTATTGTATAAAGGATTAGAAATTACGTCAGGTGCGCAGCGGATCCATGAGTATGATATGTTACTTGCTTCTTTTAAAGAAAAGGGGCTACAGCCAGAAAACTTCAAGTCTTATATTAATACATTCCGATATGGATGTCCGCCTCATGGTGGTTTTGGGATTGGGTTAGAAAGACTTGTATATAAATTTTTAGAATTATCGAATGTAAGAGAAGCGAGTGCATTTCCGAGGGATTGTACGCGGCTTGTGCCATAATAATAAATCTCCATGTATATTCGAGGGATGAAGTGAACCCAAAAAGTTAGACACATATTTTAAGCAGCTAATGAGGAATGCGTTCTGTATTGTACAGGGCTCATTCCTTTTAGTTTTGTTTTGATTCGATCATGATTATAGTAGTGAATATATTTTTCTAATTCTAATTTAAAGTATTCCGTATTTTCGAACTCTTGTAAGTAGAGTAATTCAGACTTTAATAAGCCAAAGAAATTTTCGATGAATGCATTATCTAAACAATTCCCTTTACGAGACATACTTTGTGTAATTCCTTTTTCTTTCAATACATGTTGGTATTCCTTCATTTGATAGTGCCATCCCTGATCCGAGTGGAGGATAGGAAATTCACCATCTTTTAATTGTTGAAAAGCCTTATCCAACATTTTTGAGACTAATGGGTAAACAGGACGTTTCTCTACGTTATACGCAATAATTTCACCATTATATAAATCAAGTATCGGAGATAAATACAACTTCTCACCATGTATGTGGAATTCTGTCACATCTGTAACCCACTTCTCATTTGGTTTCGTTGCTCCAAAATCACGTTTTAGAATGTTTGGTGCGATGTTGCCAACTTTCCCACGATATGAGCGATACTTCTTCATACGGACAAGAGATTTTACATTCATTTCGTTCATTAAGCGACGAACTGTTTTGTGATTTAATATCATACCTTGATTGCGTAATGTCCACGTAATACGCCGATAGCCATATCGACCTTGGTGCTTATGAAAAATCTGTTGGATCATTTCTTTCACTTCGTGATATTTATCTGGGAGGTCCATTCGTTTCACCCAGTAATAATAGGTACTGCGCGGAATATCAGCGACTTTTACTAAGTCAATGACTTTAAATTCGTGCCTCAACTCATAAATTATTTGCGCTTTGTCTTGTTCTGTGACTTTTCCTTTTCTTGAATTAAGGCATGTAACTTTTTTAAATACGCATTCTCCATACGTAATCTCTCAATTTCAGCTTTTAATGCTTCTTCTGATCCTTCTACTTGTTGATTGTTCTCTAGCTTCTTTTTCATAGGGGGACGCTCCTTCTCCTTTTGTTGAAGAGCGTCAATCCCTTTTGTTTCAAATAAATGTTTCCACTTCCACACAGTGCTAGAAGTAGGAATATTAAATACCGTAGTGGCTTCTGCGATGGACGCTCCCATCTCGTTTATAAATTTAAGTACGTCCATTTTAAACTCAACAGAGTAATTTGTATATGTCTTTTGAAGACCTGCCAATCCATGTCTTTTAAACTTAGCTACCCATTTTTTTTACATCGTCATATCTACACAATGCTTTTGAGCTACATCTTTAAAGGATTCTACGCCATTAAGATAAGCAGTAACAGCCGATAACTTGGTTTCTAAAGAGTATTTCGTCATAAAAAAACTGCACCTCCAATTGTTAGTTGTGTCTAACAATTGGGGTGCAGTTCATTGTTGATGATAGGCAACAAGTGCTTTTTTTAGCATGAAAGTTGAAAAATTACGATTCTTTGTTCAAAAGTTTCTTTATACAGCGGAATTTATCTGTGTACTCGATACTATCAAAGCATTTACAGGTAAAGAACCTGCCATAGGCAAAGAACTATCTACAAAAAAAGCTCAATACGGCAGGCTAGACGTTTCTAAACTTTTTACCAATTGAAAAAGCCTTTATTGATGTAGCGAAGAAAGTACCAAGTAAAGTAAAAGAAGGCGTATCTTTCGTTGCTTCTAACACGAAAAGTCTCGCTGATAAAGTAGGAGACCTGTGGAATAAAGTTAAAAACGATTTTATAGAAGCTGGTAAGGCATTCCGTTATGCGATGAAAAAATTGGGAGAGTATGTGCCGAAATCTGGTAGAGACCTTGCCTTTGAGACACAAATTGCAGGCAAGATTCCTAGTGGAGGAAAGAACCTGCTGCAAGATGCGTATCAGTATGTGAAGGATACTGGGGAGAAGGATGTTGTTAAGAAAAACAGTGGAGCTGATCTGGATTTTAGAAAAGTAAATGTTCAGATTAATGAGATTGGAGAAACCTTAGCTTCTCGAAAAGAAATTAGAGCATATAAAAAACAATGGGGAGAACAGGGCATCAAGGTTAATATGGATAAAAAAGGAAACGTTCTTCCAGAAAATGTGGAAGCAGCATTTGATTTTGTTAATGGGGAGATATATATAAGGAAAAATCCGTCAGTTATAAACATACATCATGAGGGATTCCATGCAGAGCAGTGGTTAGATATAGGAAAAGAGCAATATATGAATCTTAGCAGATTGGAAAGAGAAGAATATGTATTTGAACAAGTAATGAAAAATAAACATTTATTTGGTAAAGCTTCTATCGACCACTCAATAGGGTACATCGAAAGACTAAGATTAAAGTACAAATAAGAGGGGGAATTTATATGTCTTTAAATAAGTATAAAAACATGTCTGATGAAGAGTTTAAACAATTGTCTAATGAAGAATTTCAAGATTATATTAAGCTGAAGAAAGCAGATTTCTCTAGGCATTATAGAAAAATAAATGAAATTACTGTAGATGTGATATTAAGACCTGAGGAAGCAATAGCAATTGCAAAACAATACCATAAGAAAAATAACTTAGATGGAGTGGTTAATGAAGACATTCACCAACTTTTCTTTGATGAGGCTTATACATTCAAAATTGATAAAGAAAATAGAAATAATGATGATGTAAGAACGGCATGGAGAGTATTAGTAGATTTACCAGCAAACCCTTTTCTTATGGAGGACTATACATTGATTGTGTCTGATAAAGATAAAAAAGTGATGGGAATGCTTGATCCAAACGGACATCCAGTATTTAACGGAAATGAATTTACGGATGAAGATATCGAATATATTATGAATGATGAGGATACTGAAGATTAATAAAATTATTAGTTTAGTATATGGTTTTATAAATAGAATAAATCGTTATTATGCAATTTTGTGAGTTTCTCGATCATTGGTAAAGAAACATATCCACTTTATAACGTTCTTCGATGAGGTTTTTGTCTATACGATCTGAACTGGAAGATGTAAATAGTCTTCCAGTTTTTTATTGAACTGAAAAAATAGATATAATTAAAAAAGGAGATATAAGATAGTTAGAAAAACGATGAAAAATTGTTTAGAAGTTTTAACTAGCAAAAAAAATTCACATGTAAACACCAGTATCAGAGTACATACAGGTAAAAGACTTCGTCACAGGCAAAGAGCTATCCATAAAAGAAAGACTCATTGCGGCAGGTTGGACGATTTTGAACCTTACTCCGATTGGGGAAATTGGAAAAGGAATTAAATATGTCGGGAAAAAGGCTGGAGAAACCCTTCTTGATGGAGCGAAGAAAGTACCAAGTAAAGTAAAAGAAGGCGTATCCTTTGTCGCTTCTAAAACGAAAAGTCTCGTTCATAAATTAGGAGACCTGTAGAATAAAGGAAAAACCAAAATAAAAACGATTTTATAGAAGCGGATAAGGCATTCCGTTATGGGATGAAAAAATTGGGAGAGTATGTACCGGAATTTGGTGGGGGCCTTCTCTCGCAATGGAAGGTGTAGGCGCCGTTTCTGGCGGAGGAAAGAACCTGCTGAAAGATGCGTATCAGTATGTGAAGGATACTGGGGAGAAGGTTTTTGGTAAGGGTATGGATAACACTGTAAGCGATTATCTTGATGATATAGTCGAGGTTGGTAGTGTCAATGCCGCTAAGATGAATAAGCTAAAAAATGCTATTCAAAATAATACTTTTATTGTATATTTTGGAGTTACTTGACGTTTACGGTTTTATATATGAAAAAGTCCTTTTTAATGAATCAAAACTTCACTAAAAAGGACTTAATATTCTAGCTCACGCATAAGTGTATGGAGTTTACTTTATTGGAGAAGGGAATCTGGCTGCTTCAAAATGTGATCCGTCTTCAGATGAAACAATGGTTCCATCAACATTACTTTGCGCATAGATCTCTACTTGATCTCCTGCTTGTAGTTGAACAATTGTAGAAACCGATACGGCATTTATAAAATTAATTGGAGCGAAAAAATCATTATCTATTGCAATTGCTGGATTTCCATTCACACGAATTTCTACGCGAGCTCTATAGCTTTGGCTCAAATCATTCGGGAGAAAACCAATTGTTCCAATAATAGAATATACTCCCTTCGTTTTTGGAATAAACGTTGATGTTATCGGATTATATTCATTCGCTAAATCAAATTGTTCAACTTGAAATAAAACTTTAACAAAAGTATTTGCTAAAACAGTTTGAGATCCTGTATTAACTGCTCGAAATGCTGATGCTCTTACAAGGTCTCTATCTTTTTCTTTATCACAGCAACAATTGACTTCCACATTAATTTCTTTAGAACATTTCTCACACTTTTTGTAGTGATGATTCCCATGGTTTCTATTACAATGACAATGTCTATAACAATACAATGCTAATCCTCCTATCGATTTATTTTCTATATAATCTATGTAAAAAAGATTGATAGTGCTTGGACAAGTTATTCATATATTAAGAATAAAATCAAAAGATATAAAGTGAAACTTTCTTTTAAATTTATTCAACAAATGATTGATTTCGAATACAGTTAAAACTTATAACTAAGCGATTGATTTGACCAAATCTCAAACATTTTTCAAAATAGGAGATGATGAGTGAGGAGAAGGTTGGGAGAGTAAAGTGAAACCCGAACAACTCGAACAAATAGCCAAAAATACCTCAGAGATACAGAGACATAGTCAGGATATACAACACAATCTCAATTAAGAGATGTTCAGTATTCAAATACAGTGGCAAGCCTTGCTGGGAAAGCAATTAAGTATGGCGTGAAACTACTTCTTGATGGAGCGAAGAAAGTGTCAAGTAAACTGTAAGAAGGTGTATCCTTCGTCGCTTCTAAAATTAAAAGTTTCGTTAAAATAGGAGACTTATGGAACGAATGGGAAAACTGTTAAAAACGAGTTTATACATGCAAGTAAGGAATTCCATTATTCTATCAAAAAATTAGAAGAGTATGTACCGAAATCTGGTGAGGTGCCTTTTCTTGTAATAGAAGCTGCAGGCATGGTTTCTGGTAGGGGGCTGGTGAAACTCCGAAGAGTAAATATGAATCAAAGTTAAAATATGATTCGAAAAACGGATAATTTTCTGATGCAACTAAACAACCATGGGAGGAAAAATGCTTAAAGATAAAATGCAATCAATAAGGTAGGGCAGGTGAAAATTTAGTGCTAGGGTCGATAAAGGAGAGTGTCCCAACAATATTATTTCAGATAGCCTGAAACAATGCTACATACATTAATAAGACTAAAACGTGTAACATTTATTGATTTAGCTAAATAAAGGTTTTTGGAAGTAGATAGGACTTTACGTGTAGTTTACATATTAAAAAAATAAATAACTTGCTTGACAGTCATAAATATAACCGATATAATTCGTAGTAATTTAAAAAGGAAATATATTCAGAATATTAGATTGCATTGAATAGGAGTAGTAAGGTTATGTGTTTGTACAGAGAGCTATGGGGTGGTGTGACATAGTCAAATGATATCCTGAACTCGCCTAGGAGCAGTAAGGTGGAACAGAAGTCTAATTCTTAGTAAATCTTAACGGTTAACCTTCGATAACAGGTTTGTAATCAAACGATTACTGCTAAGGTGGATTCATAATGGAATCAATAAGAGTGGTACCGCGTTAAGTAAATGGCTTAGCGTCTCTTTATATAAAGAGATGCTGGGCCATTTTTTATTATATATAGAAAGAAATGGAGGTTTTATTTGGATTGGCCAACAACATTTATTTATTAATATAAAAAGATATAACTGGGAGGAAAAATGGATGAAACAGACGGAGCAATGGACTTCAAAACTAGGTTTTATTATGGCCGCAGCAGGATCTGCAATTGGACTTGGCGCAATATGGAAGTTTCCTTATATTGCTGGGAAGAGCGGGGGAGGAGCATTCTTTTTTATCTTTATCTTATTTACAGTATTAATAGGACTTCCGTTATTAATAGCTGAATTTATGGTAGGGCGCAGTACACAAAAACAAGCAATAGGAGCATTTAAAAGTATTGCACCAAATACAGGTTGGCATTGGATTGGACGTCTTGGCGTTGGTACCTGTTTTATTTTGCTATCATTTTATAGTGTCGTTGGTGGCTGGGTATTAATCTATTTGTTCAGAGGAGTAACTGGACAATTGATTACACCGCAGCAAAATTACAGTGCATTATTTACAGAAACAATCGGGGATCCACTTTGGGCAATCGTTGGTCATTTTGCTTTTATGTTTATTACGATTTGGGTTGTATCAAAAGGGGTACAAAATGGAATTGAAAAGGCGAGTAAATATATGTTACCAGCATTGTTCGTTCTGTTTGTTGCTCTTATCGTTCGCTCTTTAACACTTAACGGTGCGATGAAAGGTGTGAAATTCTTTTTACAGCCTGATTTTTCAAAGATCACATCTGAAAGTATTCTGTTTGCAATGGGCCAGTCATTCTTTGCGATTAGTATAGGGATTTCAATTATGGTCACCTATAGTTCTTACTTAAATAAAAAAGAAAGTTTACCACGTTCAGCGGTAACGATTGTTGGACTGAACTTGTTTGTTTCTCTATTTGCAGGACTTGCTATTTTCCCGGCAGTATTTTCACTAGGAATGGAGCCAACAGAAGGACCAGGTTTGTTATTTATCGTATTACCATCTGTATTTAGTCAAATTCCATTTGGAAATTTCTTCTTAACAGTATTTCTTGCACTATTTACATTTGCAACGCTAACTTCTGCATTTTCGCTACTTGAAACAGTCGTTTCGGCACTAGCGAATGGACGGCAAGAACGAAGAAAGAAATTGTCTTGGATGATTGGGTTCTGTATTTTCTTAGTAGGTATCCCATCAGCACTTTCATTTGGTGCGTGGAGTGATATTACAATCTTCAATAAAAATATTTTTGATGCGGTAGACTTTTTATCTAGTAATATATTAATGCCACTTGGAGCTTTATTTATTAGTATTTTCGTCTCATTTAAAATGGAGAAAAAAGTACTGGAAGCGGAATTTTTTGTCGGTGGGAATTACGGGAAATCAGTATTTACTTGCTGGGTGTTTCTACTTCGATATGTGGCGCCAATTGCGATTGTTATTGTCTTTTTGAATGTGATTGGGATTATTTAATTTTAATTGTTATAATATTCTGAAACGGAAGAGGTGAGGAAATGCATTATTATATTACAGATACATAACGTGTACGAATTCGTGAGCCTCCAATTGTATATAGGATCAAGATATGAAATTAGGAGGATAAAGAGATGAAACAAGCAAAAAAAGTATTATTACAAGGGGAAATGATCCAAGTACGTGGGAAAAAGCTATATGTTGAGACGTATGGATCAGAAGAAAATCATTCTGTCTTGTATCTTCATGGAGGTCCTGGCGAGATGTGTTTTGATTTTACCTACCATCAAGCGCATAGATTACAAGATTTTTTTCGACTCATTGCTATTGATCAACGCGGGGTAGGACGTTCGGAGGAAATTGGGAAGCAAGAGCAGTTTGGGTTACGGGATCTGATTGAAGATTGCGAAGAGCTAAGGAAGATGTTACAAATTGAAAAATGGTCGGTGATTGGACATTCTTTTGGCGGATTTTTAGCATTGTTATATGCAATCATGTATCCACAATCTATTCAAAAGATCATCTTTGAAGGACCGACTTTTGATTTTTCTTTAACAAGTAGAGCTTTATTGAAAAAGACGGGCGTTTTATTAAAGAAATATGGAAAAGAGAAGCAAGGGAACGAATGTATGGCTATTGCAGAAAGTGATGCTAGCTCAGTAGAATTGCTAGAAGCTTATTCGAAATTAAGTGCTGAACTAGAAGAAAATAGAATGGAAATTTATGATTACGCTGAAGATAACACGGATTATAGTTTGTATACTGATGAAGAATGGGAAGAGTTTTATGATCGTTCTGATATTCATTTTACAAGATTGAGAGAGGAAGGGGAAATTCATCAATCATTATTATCAAAATTAAAAGATGTGCAGAATCCGATGTTGCTTATTAGAGGAGAACACGATGTAGTAACGTGTGATAAGCAAATTGAATCATTTAGAAGAGATGTGCAAAACGGTAACGTCATCGTTTTTGAAGAGTGTGGTCATACACCTCACTATGAAGCAGCAGATCGATTTGCAGAAACTGTAATTGGTTTTTTAAAGTGAAATAGGAAAAGGTGCTTTATAAAAATGAGAAGCACCTTTTTCTTTATGTTTACATTTCAGGGTGGAAGATTGTGATATTAGGCCATTTACTTTGCCAGTTCTTTTTTTGTAATCTCTTTTCATACATAGTAATGTGCTCTATCTTTTCAAGGAAATGAGGAGTTGGTTTCACTTGCATTGTGAGAACATCTTCTATTCCGCAAGGGGCGGTTAACACAACATTATTTTGGTCATCTAACGTAACCCCAAGAGCAGTCGTTGTTTCTGGAAATTTAGAAATTGCATCGACTGAAGATGAATAAGGTGGCATGTTATTGACTACATGCATGCGAGCTTGATTTTTCACGGACCATGGAATAGTAGAATCTATACTTTTAAGTTTATTTTCTAATTTTTCTTCCGTGGCTTCACTAATATGTAATGAATCAAAATAGATAATATCTATGTCTGGCGTTGGCGTTCTTACTTCATATCCATGAAGAACATCCTAAATTTTAGAGCGAACAAATCCAGCGCATACCCACCAATCAGGTAGTTGTAAGGATTTCGCTGTTTGTAATATTTCCATCATCCAAGTATCGCTTTGTATGAGTTTAATAATATCTTGTTCGGTTTTTATATACATAAATTTCGCCCCTTAGTAAATGTATGTTTTCCCTCCATGAAGTACTGCTTTAGTTAATTGAACACATGGATCCTTAATTTTAAGGATAATATAATAGTCATTTAATGCGTGAGTTGGATAATCCATAAAATCCAATGTGCGCCAGGTACAAATAAGAGCTGCGCTAATAACGTACCGAGAAATCTTGAAATCATAAGCCAACCGAACATTTTGCTCATTGTATCAGCACCATTTTCTGATTGAAGTGCACGTTCTGTTAAAAGAGCAATACGTGGATCTAATAGTACCGTCAATAAGATTGTAGCAAATCCATTAATAAGGCCAGAAGCCGTGATTGCTTTCGTTGCATAAGTCGGATTTAAGTAAGAAGCATATAAGGCGGAAAGGACTCCCGCAGTATAAATTGCGGTTGCGAACATATTAATGAGCATAATTCGTTTTGGAATGCCGCCAACTCGCATACGATGGATCATTTCAAATTTGGGAAACCGAACATATTTTTTTGTATACTTCAATTTTTGCACATTGTTTGTTTTCATCATTCGAATGAATGAACCATCTGTTTCGAAGTTTTGAATTACATATCCAAAGAGTTTCGTTAAAGTTGGGTATAGAATAATGGCGAGCAGTGTACCGATAGATGCGGATAATAAAACAAGACGCATCGTACTTTCTAAATGAATTGAGGAATCACTCTTCGCCTCATCAATAATACCACCAAGTAAAAAAGCTTGTAGCAAGTTGGATGTTCGTGAAATAAGTAATACCATTCCAACTACTGATAATGCAACGGCAATCTTTTTTAAACGAACACCAGCTAGTCGAATACTATAAGAACTCGTCTCGACTGCATGGATGATAATCGTGAAAGCCATTATGAAAATTAGTGTTGTCATCATTTTGGATCACCATTTTTCTATGAAATTATATTTATCATATAACAAGAATGTAATTTTTGGTATATATATCCACGGATTAAATTTTGATAGAAAGCAAGACATGATAGGAGCGAATTGTAATGGAATGGATTTTATCGGTGTATTGTATGGATATGAAGGTAAAGAGGATTTTAAAAGAAGTAGGAGCAACATATGCTGTGAAATATGTCGAACAGTTGCGTTTCATGTGAAAGGTAAAAGGTTAATAATATATAAAGAGGAACCCTCTTTAGAATGAGTGATAGTTACTTCGTTCTCATTTAAAGGGATTTTTCTTATGCAATAGAATAGTAATACATATGCTGTTTTAATGATAAAAACTTTGTTAGAAAAAGAGGAGGAATGTCAGTATTTGAATCGTTATAAGAAAGAGGTTTTGTAAGGATACATAGAAAAAATCCAAGTTTAAAAGATTGAATTTTCAATCAATAGGAGGCGGGAAAATTGGAGCTAGTTATTATTTTATTAGCACTTAGTTTACTTATGTTTGTTGCTTATAGAGGATTTTCGGTAATTTTATTTGCACCAATTTTTGCGCTGTTTGCAGTATTTTTAACAGAACCTAGTTTTGTACTACCGTTCTTTTCGAACATCTTTATGGAGAAAATGGTCGGATTTATTAAACTATATTTCCCAGTATTTTTACTTGGAGCAATATTTGGGAAGGTAGTAGAAATGTCAGGTATTGCAGATTCGATTGCGAAAACAATTATTGGAGTAGTGGGTGAAAAAAGAACCATTTTAGCTATCGTTTTAATGGGGGCTGTTTTAACGTATAGTGGTGTCAGTGTATATGTTGTTGTGTTTGCTGTATATCCGTTTGCAGCAAAACTGTTTCGTCAAGCAAATATTCCAAAACGCCTCATTCCAGGTACGATAGTTCTTGGAGCTGTTACGTTTACGATGGATGCACTTCCGGGATCTCCGCAAATTCAAAACGTAATCCCGACAACATTTTTTAAAACAGATATTTATGCAGCACCTATACTTGGTATTCTTGGAGCTATTTTTGTATTAACGCTAGGATTGCTCTATTTAGAGAGCCGTCGTAAGAAGGCGAAAGCAGCTGGAGAAGGCTACTTTGGTTTTGAAGATGGGAATTCTGAAATGGCAGCATCACTAGAGTTAGAGCAAAAGAATCATACTTCTTTACAAAGTATTGAAATTTCGAGAGTACAGCAAGTCGTTGCTTTTGTACCACTTATTTTAGTAGGAGTTATGAATAAATTTTTTACAATCACAATACCAAAATGGTATCCAAATGGCTTTGATTTTTCTTCAATTGGAATGAAAGCGTTTGGTAAAGTAGAGTTAAGTGCAGTACTTGGTATTTGGTCAGTAGAACTAGCACTCATCATAGGAATTATAATAACCCTTTTATTATATTGGAAGCGTGTTGTAACAGGATTTCAAGCAGGATTGAATACAAGTATTGGAGGAGCGTTACTAGCAACAATGAATACAGGAGCGGAATTCGGCTTTGGTGGTGTGATTGCAGCACTTCCAGGGTTTGCGATTATGCGGGATAGCATTTCTGCAACATTTACGAATCCACTTGTGAATGGAGCGGTGACAACGAATATTCTTGCGGGGATTACAGGTTCAGCTTCAGGAGGGATGGGGATTGTTTTAAGTGCAATGGGGGATAAATTTATTGCGGCGGCTGCACAATACGATATTCCACTAGAAGTTATGCATCGTATTGTTTCAATGGCATCAGGGGGAATGGATACGCTGCCGCATAATGGAGCAATTATTACAATCCTTACTGTTACAGGGCTAACGCATAAACAATCGTATCGTGATATATTTGTGGTGACAATATTGAAAACGGTTGCTGTATTTTTAGTAATTGCCTTCTATATGTTTACAGGAATCTATTAATACATGTATGAGTTTGGAAGGAAATATTGATTCGAAGTGGAATATAACATTTGATAATTTATGTAGTAGAATTTTCACATTATAAAATATTTAGTTGGGAAAGAAGAGGTGGGGTACTTGCAAGAAATCGCGGAATTTCGTATGCCAAAGAACGTTTTATATGGGAGAAATTCACTTGATAAATTAGGAGAACAAGCAAGTAAGCTAGGAAAAAAAGCTTTCATTATCAGTGATTCTATTATGAAAAAGCTTGGATATATCGATGCGTGTGTGAAACTACTAAAAGCAAAAAAAATAGATGTCATTATCTATGAAAATGTAAATGCGGAACCAACAAATATTCATGTTTTGGAAGCGTTAACGATATGTGCAGAGTCAAAATGTGATTTTATTATTGGACTTGGTGGAGGAAGTTGTATTGATACAGCAAAGGCCGTAGCAGTTTTATTTATGAACGGGGGAGAAATTGAAGATTATGTTCAAAATCATGTAGAACTAGAAAAACAACCATTACCCCTTATTGCAATTCCGACAACATCTGGGACAGGATCAGAAGTTACAAGTGTTGCTGTGATTACAAATATAAAAACAGATATCAAAATGATGATGAAACACCCAAATTTTATACCACAAATAGCAATTATCGATCCCTTATTGACCCGTTCTGTCCCGCAAAATATTACTGCAGCAACAGGTATTGATGCACTCTGCCATGCAGTTGAAGCATATCTTTCTAGATTTTCGCAACCGCTTACAGATGTGCTAGCACTTGCGGCAATTGGAACGATTATGAAGCATTTGCGAATTGTTTATGAAAATGGGACAAATATAGAAGCACGAGAAGCTATGATGATTGCTTCTTTACAAGCTGGAATCGCCTTTTCAAACGCATCAGTTACTTTAGTTCATGGAATGTCACGTCCAATAGGAGCACTATTTCATGTTCCTCATGGTATATCAAATGCGATGTTATTACCAGCTATTTTAGATTTTACAAAAGGTTGCTCGGTCAAACGTTTTGCAGATATTGGACGGATTATCAATCCAGAATTACATTCATTATGTGATGAAGAGTTTGCTAATTATGCAATTTTTGAAATAAAGAAACTTTGTATGGATCTCCGTATTCCTAATCTTAGAGAATATGGAATTGATCAGGTTGAATTCGAAAATGCTCTTTCGAAAATGGCGAAAGATGCATTAGCTAGTGGGAGTCCGAGTAATAATCCGCGCATTCCTTCTTATCATGAAATCAAAAAATTATATCGTATATGTTTTGATTATCAATATGAAAATGCTATAAGTACCCCGGAATAATTCTGAATATTGTTAAAATATTTCCGCGGAAATGAAAAGAGGTGCAGGAGATGGAATTAATAATTATTTTATTGGCTCTTTGCATGCTGATGTTTGTTGCATATCGAGGTTTCTCGGTTATATTATTTGCCCCAATTTGTGCGCTATTTGCTGTTTTATTAACAGAACCAAGTCATGTATTACCATTTTTCTCTAATATTTTTATGGAAAAAATGGTTGGATTCATTAAATTATATTTTCCTGTTTTCTTACTTGGAGCAATTTTTGGTAAGGTAGTAGAAATGTCAGGTATTGCAGAATCTATTGCAAAAACAATTATTCAGTTAGTTGGTGTCAAACGTTCTATGCTAGCAATCGTTTTAATGGGAGCGATATTAACGTATAGCGGTGTTAGTTTGTTTGTCGTTGCTTTTGCTGTATATCCATTTGCAGCTAACCTATTTCGAGAGGCTAATATTCCAAAACGATTAATACCTGGAACGATTGCCCTTGGAGCAATTACGTTTACAATGGATGCTCTTCCCGGAACCCCGCAAATTCAAAACGTTATTCCAACCACATTTTTTAAAACAGACATCTATGCAGCACCAGTTCTTGGAATCATTGGGGCAAT
The DNA here is from genome assembly GCF_054570475.1 of Bacillus sp. C1. Classification (NCBI taxonomy): domain Bacteria; kingdom Bacillati; phylum Bacillota; class Bacilli; order Caryophanales; family Bacillaceae; genus Bacillus; species Bacillus sp. C1. The sequence continues at coordinate 41,006 of NZ_JBTMZT010000017.1, read as the reverse complement.
CTTTGTATTCCTTGTTGGTATGTTGTATTTAGAAAGAAGAAGAAAGAAAGCTGAAGAAAATGGTGAAGGCTATTATGGTTTTGAAAAAGAAAATTCAGAAATGGCAGCTACAACTGAAACAGAACAAAATGTAAAGTCAGCTATCCAAGCTCCTGAAATTACACCACTTCGCCAAGTGCTTGCATTTGTACCGCTTATTTTAGTAGGAGTAATGAATAAAGTGTTTACAGTATTAATCCCTACATGGTATCCGAAGGGCTTTGATTTTTCTTCAATTGGATTAAAGGCGTTTGGTAAAGTAGAACTTTCTGGTGTGCTAGGTGTATGGTCTGTGGAACTGGCACTTTTAATCGGAATTATTACAACGATTATTTTAAATTGGAAACGCTTATTTACTGGATTTCAAGCTGGTTTAAATGCAAGCATTGGAGGGGCATTGCTTGCAGCTATGAATACGGGAGCGGAATATGGTTTTGGAGGAGTTATCGCAGCGTTACCAGGTTTTGGAGTTATTCGAGATAGTATTTCTACAACGTTTACAGATCCGCTCGTAAATGGTGCAGTGACTACAAATGTTCTTGCCGGAATTACTGGATCAGCATCAGGGGGAATGGGGATTGCCTTAAGTGCAATGTCAGAGAAATACATTGCGGCAGCAGAGCAACATAATATTCCATTTGAAGTCATGCATAGGGTTATCTCAATGGCATCAGGAGGTATGGACACATTACCGCATAACGGTGCAGTGATTACATTATTAGCAGTAACAGGGTTAACACATAAACAATCGTATCGTGACATTTTTGCAATTACGATTATTAAAACATTAGCTGTATTTGTGGTGATTGGTGTTTATACTCTAACAGGGATTGTATAGGAAAAGGAGAAATATAAACAAGACTTTAGAAAAACATTATAAAGTCTTGTTTATTATATCAAAAGTATCTAATAAATAGCCGATAAATAGTGATTAAATTTCAAGGAAGAAAGGATTTGAATGAATGAATGGATAGATAGGAAAGTAATAGGCCTTATCGGTGGAATGAGTTGGGAGTCATCAGCTGAATATTACAAAATGTGTGAGCGAGAAAGCTCACGTGCTTTAGCCGTGGGATGAAAGCGAATAAAAAACTCCCTGTGTTCATGTTGTTTTTATAATAGACGCAAGGAAAAACCTGATAAGAAAGGAGAATACAAAATGTTTGTGACTCATTCGTTTCAAATTCCATACGAAAAAGAATTGTACGACTCCCTTCGTTCTATACAACGAGAAACAGCGTCTGTTTGGAACGATATTGTTCGCGAAGCAACAAGCTATTATTTCACGTGGAAAAAATGGCTAAGCAAAACGGAAATACAAACCGTTCGAAAACAAACGTATAATCTTCATTCTCAGACCGTGCAGGCTATCGCGGATAAATATGAAGCAAATCGTGAAACCATTCGTAAGTTGCGAAAAACAGATAAAAAGGCAAAATATCCATGGCGAAAAAAGTATTTTTAGTGTATTCCATTAAAAAAATCAAGTATGGAAATCGAAGAACAAACTATTATAATCAAACGCGTCGAATTTCAAGTGAATCTTATTGATTTATTAACGAAAAAGAAGAAAAAAAACTGGAATGAAAAATTCCCGAAGAAAAATGCACCTATCACCATTCCAAATCTAGCAATTGACGATTTGAAAGATTGTAACTACGCAGAAATTGTTTGGCGTAATGGTTCCTATTGGTTTTGTTATAGTGTTGAGGTTGCTGAAAAAGACCTTTCCAAACAAGAGCAAAAAATAGCTGGTGGAGATTTAGGTGAAATCCATGCGGTAACAGTCGCAACAGAAGATCAAGCATTATTGATTTCCGGGAGAGCGATGCGCAGTATTTCACAATTTCGCACAAAAGCATTGGCGGATTTAAATAAAAAAATGTCAAGATACAAAAAAGGTTCTCGACAATGGAAAAAATATAAAACAGCGCGAAATCGTATTCGTCAAAAAAGTAAAAACCAATTGGAATATTTAGAACACAAAACAACAAAAGAAGTAGTTGCGTTTTTAGAACAAGAAAAGGTCACACATTTTGTAATTGGAAATGTTTCAGGAATTGAAAAAAATACAAAGAAAAATGAGGAAAAGAAACAAAAAACAACAAAAAAGAAAAGACAACAATTATCACTTTGGAACCAGGGGAAAATCAAACAAAAATTAACGTACAAATCACAGTTAAAAGGTATTAAGGTTGAAGAAACAGAAGAAAGTTATACGTCACAAAACTGTCCGTTTTGCGGTGGAAGACATAAAACAAAAGGACGAAATTTCACATGTTCTGTTCACAAAACAGAAATCCATCGTGATGTAAATGGTGCACAAAATATTGCACGTAAATTATATGAGATGGACGTAAAACCAATCGAATCGATTGTATATAAACAACCAGTTTGGCATAGACGTTTTTTATCTGAAGAAAACAGACAGGAAACGAAACATCCAAAAGACAAACCCCAAAAAGTATCGCCTGTTGAATGGCGTAGTTGGCACGGACCTTGTCCTCTTTATAGTTTTTTTCACTATGTAGAGTTGTTCGCCCAAGTCTTGCCTCTGCATCTTCCACTCGAAGCATGTAAGTAGGATGTTTGCGAAAAAGAATCCCATGGCTTTAGCCGTGGGAGTGGTCAACGGATAATAAATGAAGAAGTAAAAAAGAAATTAGGAGGATTACATTCAGCGAAATGTCTATTATGTAGCGTTGACTTTGCAGAGATTGAATAATATTAGGAGGTACAGAAATAGGATTATTAGTAAAGCAAGAAGATTCTCAAGTCCCATTATTTAATACGACTTTGATACATGCTATTGAAGCTGTAAATATTTCATTAGGTAGTTATTTGGATGCAGCACAAGAAATGAAATCATAATTTCATTATGTAAACTAAACTATATAGATGGAAAACATTCAGAAAATATTTTATAATGTAAGTGGTTACAAAAAGGGGGAGTTTGGATGTTTTCACTTCAGCCGATTGCTTTTGTACATAATGAAAGAAAAATGATCATGGATGATGAATGGGGAGATGTACAATCTCTTATTACATTAACAGATTCCTTTGAAGAAGAGAGCATACAAGGAATTGAAAGTTTTTCGCATATTGAAGTAATCTTTTATTTTCATAAAGTGAAAGAGGAACAAATTCAATATTCGGCTAGACATCCACGAAATAATAAGGAATATCCAAAAGTAGGTATTTTTGCACAGCGAGGAAAAAATCGTCCAAATCGATTGGGAACAACAATTGCAAAAATCGTAAGGCGACAAGGGAAATCAATTGTAGTTGAAGGATTAGATGCAATTGATGGTACCCCTATATTGGATATAAAACCTGTTATGAGAGAATTTGTACCGAATGATGAAATTACCCAACCTAAATGGGCAACAGATCTTATGAAGGAGTATTGGAAAGGGAGCGGAGTCAAATGAAAATATATGAAGCACAAATTGCAGATTTAGATGGATTAGCAGTTGTATTTAATAATTATCGTATGTTTTATAGACAAGAATCAAATGTGGAAGAAGCGAAAGCCTTTTTGCGCAATCGCATAGAACGAGAAGAATCTATCATTTTTGTAGCAGTCGAAGATGGACAGTATCTTGGATTTACCCAGTTATATCCTTCTTTTTCATCTATTTCTATGAAAGAGTTATGGATATTGAATGATCTTTTCGTACAAGAAAGTAAACGAGGAGCTGGCGTTGGCAAGAAATTATTAGAAGCAGCTAGAAATTTTGCGTCAGAGAACGGCGCAAAAGGATTAAAACTGCAAACAGAAATAGATAACATATCAGCGCAGCGATTATATGCTGAAAATGGTTATTTAAGAGATAATCATTATTTTCATTATGAATTAACTTTTTAAACTAATATAGCAAAAATAAAGAGCCTAACATATTAGTGATCTATGTGTTAGGCTCTTTTTGTAGTACGAAGTGTTATTCTTAAAGCGGCAATATATGTCGCGCTAGAAGCCAGTTGACAGCGTCTTGAAAGTGTTCTGCAATATAACTCGGTTCAATATTAGCCCACTCGTCGCGATACGTATGTAAAGCATCATATCCAGCTCCGGTTTGAACTAAGATTGTTGTTGCGTTCACATTTGCGCCAGCAACAATATCAGTCCATCGATCACCAATGACAATACATTTTGTTAAATCAAGCTGATGTTTTTCTGCTGCTTGCAAGAGCATACCTGTACTTGGTTTTCGGCATTCACAGCCCTCTCCATGTCTGTGAGGGCAAAGGTACACGTCATCAAAACCGAATGCTTCTAGTTCTTGAATAAAATCTTCTCTAGTCGCTTTTCCATCAGCGATACCAGGTTGGTTTGTAAAGGAGAATAGTTTTATATTTTGTTCTTTTAATGTGCGTAAGGCATCCTGTGTAAATGGAAATAAAGTAAATTCGCCGGGATAATGTACAGCAGTATCTTCTCCAATTGTTCCATCACGATCAATAAATATTGCTTGAATGTTTGTCATAATAATAGTTCCTTTCAATTAGTAGATTAAAAGTATTTTACAAATCGATATCCGTTTACTTCGTATCCTAACTTTTTATAGAATGAATGAGCTTCTTTTCTTTCTGTACCACTTACAAGCCACGTTCCAATACAGCTATGCTTTTTTGCTAATTGCTCTGCATAATCCATTAAAATTTGGCCAATTCCTTTTCTGCGTGCTGCCAGGTCAACACTAATAATAGAGATCTCCCCGTATCGTGTCACATCTTCTAAGTTTTCTCGTATGCGAAATCCAAGGAGTCCGAATATCACATGATCTTCTTCGTAAACATATAGGAAATCAAATGGGCTTATTTCAACAAATTGTAAGCGATTTTCCATGTCTGTATGAGAAATAGTAGTCCCTTTTAATTCTTTTGTTAATGAACAAAGTGCTTCTATATCATTCGCTGTTGCTTTTCGAATGTGAGAGTGCATGCGCTCAACTCCATCTGTAAATATGAATTAATAACTTTAAATGTTACATATTCTGTGAAAATCCGTTTTTTCCTGCTACTGATATTAATATTTTAAGAGAAAATATGGTATGATTTTTCTGGGGTTTATTGTAAAAGAAAAGAGGGGAAACAATTTGTTACAAGTTAATATTCGCTCAGCTGGATATGAAATGGGAGGAAAAACAATCCATAATATAGCATTTTCAATTGAAAAAGGTGAATTAGTTGCTCTCATTGGTGCGAATGGTGCTGGGAAAAGTACGACGATTAAATCAATGCTCGGTTTGCTTGCAAATATGGACGGTGAAGTTTCATTCGGTGAAAAAGGCAATCCATATGCGTATGTACCAGAACACCCAACATATTATGAGTATTTAACACTATGGGAGCACATTGAATTGTTAATGGCTGCACGCGGGTGTGAAGCAGGAAGTTGGGAGGAACGCGCACGGGAGTTTTTACATACATTTCGAATGGAAAAGCATAAACATGAATACTTATCGAAGTTTTCAAAAGGTATGAAACAAAAATCAATGTTAATTTTGGCATTTTTAACCGAACCAGACTTTTATATTATAGATGAACCTTTTATTGGGTTAGATCCAGTCGCAACACGAGAATTCTTAGATTTTTTATCTAAAGAGAAAGAGCGCGGGGCAGGTATTTTACTTTGTACGCACGTACTAGATACAGCCGAGAGAATTTGTGAACGATTTTTACTTATTTCACAAGGGACTTTACTAGCAAACGGTAATTTACAAGCGATTCAATCACTAGCAGAAATGCCAGAAAGTCCATTGTTAGATTGTTTTGATGCAATCGTAAGGCGGGAACAACATGATGAAACAACAATTTTATAAAAGGTTACGTCATGAATTACAGCGAAAATGGAAATCGATTCGTTCTGTTGCTGACTGGACAATAGCTTTATATTTTATCGTTCCAGCACTTATATTTAGCGGGATTTATTATCGTTCATTATGGACGAGAGAATTATCGGCGGAAGAACCGGCTTATTTTTTATTAGGTTTGTTTGTATTTTTCTTTGTTACATATGCAAGAGGGGTGCGTTCGTTTTTGGAACAAGCCGATAGTCTATTCTTAATTCAACATCCAGTTCATATACAAAAATTAATGCAATATGGCATGCTATATACATGTATTCGAATAAGTATCACAAATATCTTTGTAGCACTCATTATGTTACCTATATTAGTTAAGAGTATGGGGGCTTCTCTTTTCCAAATCGTATTATTTTGGCTGACCTTTACTGTTTTTCGGTGTATGTTATCATTATTAGTAAGATACATAGATGTGCGCGGAGGAAAGCGCTGGGTATTATGGATTGTAAAAATTATCGTGTTTTTTATGAGTTTTATTTGTTTAGGAAGTGGAGTGTTTTTAGTTTTTCAACATTCGGTGTATGCACTGCTATTTATTGTTGTATTGATTGCAGTTAGTTGGATATTGATAAAACAAAAAATGAACTATCAGCGTTTCTTCTTTAAGGAAGTCGAAAAAGAAAAAGAAGAGAGTATGCGCTGGACGATGGAAATTATGCACTTTAGTGGTCAAACGACAAAGCCAAGTAACGCTTCGAAGCCATGGCTGTTTCCACGTTCAAAGCATATACTGGGGAAAAAATCTGATTTACGTATTATTGAATCCTTTTTAAAAGAATATTTTCGGTCAGGTACTTCTTTAAGTTTCTATATTAAAATTATCTTGATGAGTGCAGCATCTATAAAAGTAACACCATGGTGGATTGCGCTTATTATTACCGTATTTGCTTGTGTTGCAATTGCACGTTATTCTGGTGACCAATGGAATGAGTTTGCGAAAAAAATGTTTCTTCAATTGTATTGTGAGCAAGGGAAGTTGTTATTGTTAAAAGGAAGGGCAACGATGTGCTTGTTTATTCCAGCTGTTTTAATCTATGGAACGTTTCTGCTTGCACAGTTTTATCTATTACCAGCTATTGTTGTTGGAATTATGTTGCTAATACTGATTGGATGGATCGTATTTTTACCATAGAAAAAGAAAGAGCCGGGAGGGCTCTTTCTTAGTCTGCAATAGACTGATAAATAAAATATAAAAGCACAAAAATGCTTATGGCGGAGTACATGACATCTAGTGTCATTAAAAACCCTCCTCACTATTGATGTACTTATATGATATGAAATCTTACTATTCCATATTCAAATGAAAAAAATATGAAAGTTAATAAAATTGTAAAGTGCAAAAATTAGCATCATTTTGTATAATGGAAGAAACAGCCGATATAAAAATAATAAGTAGTAAAAGAGGAGGGAATAAAAAATGCCAAATTGGTTTAGAAAGACGTTAGTCGCGTTCATTACTGTATTTACATTTGGCTTAGTGACGCCTCCTTCTATTTTGCTTGATAATGCAAAAGCGGACAAGCCTACAAGGCAACAAAATTTGGAGCAGACGTCCTATACATATGAAGAAGATCGTGAAAGGCTAACCACAGACGCCTTTGTCACCTATGCAATGCAAGAGGCTGAAAAACAATCTATGCAGAAGTTTGGTTCTAAAATCGGACCTATCATTGAAGATGAGTTTAAAGATATTATTTTGCCTAAAATAGAAGAGGCAATTGCTGAACTGGCAACAGATTTACCAGAAGAGTCTTTACAATCATTAGCAATTTCACAGAAACCAACGGGTGGCAATAATGAAAAGATTTTTCATGTATATGATACGAAAACAGGAAACGACTTACTGCGTTTTCATGTAAGACGTGATCATCCACCACAAGATGGATATTATTTCAACTTCCATTATCACCGCTTTGATGATGGATATACAGCGCATCATGAGCTAGGAGATATTTATTGGAATACGAATATGCCGCCGAAGTGGCTGTCGTAATGAAAAAGAACAAGGGTGATGCCCTTGTTCTTTTTGTTTTACTTTAGTTCAATTTTGTAAATGTAAGAGGCTGTGTACTCATTATAGCTGGTACATGTAATTGGATTGTTTCAAATTGTCCTTTTGTATCCATTTCATAAGCAAGCAACACTTTCATTTCTTCGAATGGTGCAGAGAACATATCGTAGTGATGATGCTGTAATTGAACTTCCAATTCTAAAAATTGTACATATAATTCTTCGTTTTGTTTATACACTTCCAATGTTCCGTAAGCTGGGTGTTCAAATGTACCAGTAAAGTCTTTTAATGGATGAGAAGGGGCAGTTTCTTTTACTGGCTCTGGAAGTGATTGCTTGAAACTATCTATCATTTCCTTCAATTTAGCAGTGTCTACTATAGCACGCTTATGCCAATCAATTGTTTCTAATGTGAGGAGTTCATCATAAATTTGATTTGCGAGATAACTAGGAAGTAGTGTACCTTCGGCGTTCGTTAATATGACAATTCCTATATTTTCTTTTGGGATGAATGAGACAAATGCAGAAAATCCATCGATCCCTCCGCTATGATGAATCACTTTATAACCACGGTAAGTGCTAATAAACCAACCGAGACCGTAGCTATTTACTGGTGATTCAGGAGACGATAAAATTGGTTGATCAGGAATTGTATTGTGTGGTGTATACATTTGTTCTAGTAATTCAGAAGACACTAATTCATGATCTTCTATTTTTCCTTGATTAAGATGGAGAAGTACCCAATTTGCCATATCTTCAATTGTGGAGTTGATACATCCAGCAGCTCCTACTGAATCAAGATTACGGAATGGCACCTCTTTTATTTCTCCATTTTTCTCAACGTAAGGTAATGCGTAATTCTGCGTATTTTGTGAGTCTGTAACAGAAAAATTCGTTTGTTCCATTTGAAGTGGTTCTAAAATATGTTCTGTTACGTATTCTTCCCATGTTTGATTTGTAATACTTTCTACAATATAGCTAATTGTTGCATACATTAAGTTGTTATATAAGAAAGTAGTGCGGAATGGTGCATCAAGTGATAAATGCTTTATTTTTTCAATGATATCTTTTCGGGTGAAGGAAGAGTTGTACCAAAGAGCATCATGACGACTTACACCAGAACGGTGAGAGGCTAAATCCCGTGCTGTAATTTGTGAGCTTGCAAATACATCGGATAAAGAGAATGTAGGAATATAAGATTGAACAGGAGCATCCCAATCAAACTTTTTTTGCTGTGCCAATAAGCTTAAAGAAAGTGTACCAAATGCTTTTGTTGTAGAGCCGATTGCAAAACGTGTTTGAGGAGTAACCGGCTCTTTTTGTTCTAAATTTCGATAGCCAAACCCTTCTGAGACAATGACTTCACCATCTTTGATAACTGCTACAGCAGCCCCAGGGACTTGTAAATCTTTCATCATGTTTTCAATCGTTGTGTGTAATGTATGAACAACAGGGATTTCGGTTTTACTCATGTTTCTAACCTCCAAATGATATTTTATACCTTCGCACTCTACTTTCTTTGATTAGGAGTAAAACCCCTCTCGAAAGATGGAAAGTTAACAATTTTTTAATAATTATTAAAATGGATAGTCCGTATTAGATTTCAGTTAATACTTACTATATTGAAATGTTTTTTTATATGATTTGCTGAGAGTTTTGCATGCAGAATTATTTTTTGTATGATAAACTCCATATAGGAAATAGATGTGAAAGAGGGTTTTTCTTACATATGAAACATGCTGAATATGAATATTTAAATTTATGTCGCCATGTGATGGAACATGGTACAAAAAAAGAAGATCGTACAGGAACAGGAACTGTATCTGTATTTGGATACCAAATGCGTTTTGATTTGAGTAAAGGTTTTCCTTTATTAACGACAAAACGTGTACCATTTCGTTTAGTGGCTAGTGAACTGCTTTGGTTTATGAAAGGTGATACAAATATTCGTTATTTACTTCAAAATAATAATAATATTTGGAATGAATGGGCATTTAAAAGCTGGGTAGAAAGTGATGCGTATAAAGGGCCAGATATGACAGATTTTGGACTGCGTTCTCAACAGGATGAAGCATTTAAAACGCAATATGAAGAGCAAATGGAATTGTTTAAAAAGAATGTGCTAGAAGATGATGCGTTTGCAAATCAGTACGGCTATTTAGGAGATGTGTACGGAAAACAGTGGCGTGCTTGGAAGACGACAGCAGGTGAGACAATTGATCAGTTAAAAGATGTAATTGAAATGATTAAAAAAACACCAGATTCCCGTCGTTTACTTGTTTCTGCTTGGAATCCTGAAGATGTGCCAAGTATGGCACTACCGCCTTGTCACACACTTTTCCAATTTTACGTAGCAGATGGGAAATTATCGTGTCAGTTGTATCAACGTAGTGGCGATATTTTCCTTGGCATTCCATTTAATATTGCTAGCTATTCATTGTTAACACATTTAATCGCACATGAATGTGGTTTAGAAGTAGGGGAGTTCGTTCATACAATTGGAGACGCGCATATTTACACGAATCATTTCGAGCAAGTGGAAAAGCAACTAGCGCGTGAACCGCGTCCATTCCCAACACTTACATTAAATCCAGAGGTGAAATCTGTATTTGATTTTGAAATGGATGATTTAACATTAGAGGGATATGATCCGCACCCTGCCATTAAAGCACCTGTCGCAGTATAAACGCAAAAGGAGATGGAAATATGATTATTTCATTTATGGTCGCAATGGATGAAAAGAAAGTTATCGGTAAGGACAATAAGCTTCCGTGGCATTTGCCAAGTGAATTACAATATGTTAAGAAGACGACAATGGGTCATGCACTTATTATGGGAAGAAAAAATTATGAAGCAATTGGAAGACCGCTTCCAGGAAGACGAAATATTATTGTAACGCGTAATATGGATTATCATGTAGAAGGTTGCGAAGTTGCGCATTCGGTAGAAGACGTATTTGAGCTTTGTAAAAATGAAGAAGAAATCTTTATTTTTGGCGGAGCGCAAATTTATGAATTGTTCTTACCGTATGTAAACAAACTTTATATAACAAAGATTCACCATTCATTTGGCGGAGACACTTTCTTCCCAGAAATGAATATGAAAGAGTGGAAAGAAGTTTTTGTAGAAAAAGGTGTTACGGATGAAAAAAATCCATACACGTATTACTATCATATATATGAAAAAAAATAATAATGAAAAGATTGATGTGGATACTCATATCAATCTTTTTATTTGGATATAAAGATAAGACTTTATGAATGGACTTTATTGGTGCTATAATGGTAGAGGCTGTAGGCATTAGGATTTTACCCAGATTCTATGAAAGAAAGATTTCCATTCATAAATTTTTTACTTTGCTAAAGGAGGAGAATGAGTTGAAAAAATTATGGGGGCTACTTTTTCTTTGTTTCACACTTATGTTAGTAGGATGTGGGAAAGAAGAAAAGCCAGCACAAGCATTTGATACATATGCAAAAGCATGGAATAAGCAAAAATTTGCAGATATGTATGATCAGTTGTCAGAAAATGCAAAAAAAACCATTTCGAAAAAAGATTTTACAGAGAAATACGAAAAGATTTATAAAGGTATTGAAGTTGAAAATTTAAAGGTAGAAACAGGAGAAGTAAAAGAGGATAAAGAAGATAAAGGCCCCGTTCCTTTTAAAGTAAGTATGGATACTGTTGGTGGGGAAATTTCTTTTTCATATGAAGCAAAGCTGGTGAAAGAGAAGGATGGAGATAAGGAATCTTGGAAAATAGATTGGACTCCAGATTACATTTTCCCAGGTATGACAAAAGATAGTAAAATACGTATGCAAACATTTCAAGCAAAACGCGGAGAAATATATGATCGTAACGGACAAGGTCTTGTAACAAATGGAAAGGCTTCTGAAGTCGGGATCATTCCAGGACAATTAGGAGATGCTGCAGCGCAGACAAAAGAAACGGTAGCGAAACTACTTAATATGTCTGTGGAAGAAATTGACCAAAAGCTTACAGCTAAATGGGTGAAACAAGATTATTTTGTGCCAATCGGTATTTTACAAGAAGGTGCAACGCAAAATGATTATATTGATTTACAAGGTGTGTCATCACGCCCGGTAAACGTGCGTACATATCCATTAGGAGAAGCAGCAGCACATTTAACGGGATACATGGGGAAAGTGAATGCAGAGGATTTAAAAAGCCTTCAGAAAAAAGGTTATCAAGCGGATGATCCAGTTGGAAAAGCTGGTTTAGAGCAAATATTTGAAGGTGAACTACGCGGCGAAAAGGGTGGCCGTGTCTTTATGGAAGATGCAAAAGGAAAAGAAATAAAAGATTTAGCGAAAAAAGAAGCGAAAGATGGAAAAAATATTACGTTAACAATTGATAGTGCAGTTCAAGCAAAAATCTTTGCTGAAATGAAGGGAGAAGCTGGTTCAAGTGCAGCGATAAATCCACAAACTGGTGAAACAATTGCACTTGTGAGTAGCCCTGCATATAATCCAAACGTAATGGTAAGAGGCGCATCAAAAGCACAGCGCGAAGCGTGGGCGAACGATTCGAAAAAACCAATGACAAATCGATTTACACAAGCTTCGGCGCCAGGTTCTGTATTTAAACCCATTACAAGTGCAATTGGTCTTGAAACAAAAGTAATTGATCCAAAAGAGGAATTGAAAATAGAAGGGTTGCAATGGACAAAAGATTCTTCATGGGGAAATTATTATGTAACACGTGTAAAAGATGCAAGTCCAATTGATTTTGATAAAGCGATGAAGTATTCAGATAACATTTACTTCGCACAACAAGCACTAAAAATTGGTGAAGATAAATTTATGAACGAAGCAAAGAAATTTGGCTTTGATGAAAAGTTACCAATTGAATATCCATTCCCAGTTTCAACAATTGCAAAATCTAGTATGGAAAATGATATTCAAATGGCTGATACAGGGTACGGACAAGGTCAGGTGTTAATGACGCCGCTTCATTTAGCATTGACGTATGCACCAATTGTGAATGAAGGGAATATCCCGTCTCCGCACCTTATTAAAGATGATAAACAAACTAAACCTTGGAAAGAACATGTGATTTCTAAAGGAAACCAAGACATATTAAAAAATGCGTTAACAAAAGTAATTAATGATGAAGACGGTACAGGGAAAATTGCTAAGATTGACGGAATGACTCTTGCTGGAAAAACAGGAACAGCTGAGTTAAAAGAATCAAAGGACGCAGAGGGAAAAGAACTTGGATGGTTCGCTGCTTTTGATTTGAATTCACCGAATATGATTGTTACGATGATGATTGAAGATGTAAAGGGTCGTGGTGGAAGTAATATTCCTAGTGAAAAAGTAAAACATGTTTTTCAAAAATAATAGGTAAGACAAGGCTATTTCCTAAAAAGGAGATAGCTTTTTTCATGAAGAATGAATATTCGATAAAAATGTAATGAGAGAGTTTATTTACTTATTTTTAAAAAGTAACTATTTTTTGTTGACAGGAACAGAATGATCTTGTATTATACTTACATAAGATAAGTTATTTACTTTTAAACAAATAATCTCAAATTAAAGATATTGATCAAGGGAGAGAATAAAAATGACAAAAGTACTATTTATTACAGCAAATCCAAATTCAGCAGAAGCATCTTTCGGTATGGCAGTAGGGGAAGCGTTTATCGAAGCATATAAAAATGAACATCCACAAGACGAAGTAGTAACAATTGATCTATTTAATACAACTGTACCAGCAATTGATGCAGAAGTATTCGCAGCTTGGGGGAAATTTGCAGCAGGCGAAGGCTTTGAAACGTTAAGCGAAAGTCAACAGCAAAAAATTGCAGCAATGAATACAAACTTAGAAACATTTATGAATGCAGATCGCTATGTATTTGTAACACCAATGTGGAACTTCAGCTATCCACCAGTAGTAAAAGCATACTTAGATAACTTGTCTATCGCAGGTAAAACATTTAAATATACTGAAAACGGTCCAGTTGGATTACTAGAAGGTAAAAAAGCACTTCACATTCAAGCTACGGGTGGTATTTACTCTGAAGGAGCATATGCAGCAATGGACTTCGGTCGTCAACACTTACATGCAGTGCTAGGATTTATGGGAGTATCTGATGCAGAATACCTTGCAGTTGAAGGAATGAATGCAAATCCTGAGAAAGCATCAGAAATTAAAGAAGCAGCGATTGCAAGTGCACGTGAATTAGCAAAACGTTTCTAATATAGAAAACTCAAAAATGTCCAAACGCTTGTCGTTTGGACATTTTTTCTTCTTTTTCCGTCGTTTGTCTAGTATAATGAATGACGGAATGATAATAGGTGGGGGTTCTGTATGATTCAAACGTTTTTTAAAATCTTTTATTTAATTGTAATTGTAATTGGTATTACACCGAGGTTATGGCGGATAAAGCGTAAAGCAAATACGATATCGCCACAAGAAAAAGATCGTCTCGTGTATAAAACAACAAACTGGTTTGGTAAGAAAATGGTTCGTGTAGCCGGATCGACTGTACAAGTAAACGGACTTGAAAATGTACCGAAAGATAAGCCAGTACTTGTTGTAAGTAATCATCAAAGTAATATGGATATTCCTGTTTTACTTGGATACTTAAATAAACCAATTGGATTTGTTTCAAAAGCAGAAATTAAGAAATTTCCGCTTGTACCAACTTGGATGGAATTGATGAATTGTGTATTTATGGATCGTAGTGATCGTCGTCAGTCCCTTCAAGCCATTAAAGATGGAATTGAACTTTTAAAAAATGGTCATTCTATTGTAATTTTCCCAGAAGGAACGCGCAGTAAAGGTGGGGAAATAGGAGAATTTAAAGCGGGTAGTTTTCATCTTGCTGTAAAATCTGGAGTGGCGATTTTGCCGGTAACTTTAGATGGAACATATAAGATGTTTGAGGCGAATGGAAATCGAATGAAACCAGCTCAGGCAACCGTTACGATTTCAAAGCCAATTACACCGGAACAATACGAAAGTATGGACATTAAAGAATTAACAAAGTATACACAAGAAGTGATTGCTGCACAGTTACATAAGTAAAATAAAAAGGTCTCAGCTAGTAACAGCTGAGACTTTTTTATGCAGTAGGTAACACATAAAATAATACACAGAAAAACATCATTGTACTTCCGCCTAAAACAAAAAGATGCCAAATCGCATGGTTGAAGGGCAGCTTTTCCCATAGAAAGAATATTGCACCTACCGAATATAGAATCCCGCCAATTAATAATAACGAGAAGCCGTGTCCAGTTAAATTTTCGTAAAGCGGTTTAATAGCGACGATAATGAGCCAGCCCATAATGATGTAGCACAGTGTGGACATTTTAATAAAACGGCGCACAAAGAAAATTTTAAAAATGATTCCACCGATGGCCAGCGTCCAAATAATTGCAAGTAATGTCCAGCCAAGTGGTCCTCTTAGAGTGATGAGTAAGAATGGTGTATACGTACCTGCAATTAATAGGTAGATAGCTGAGTGATCTAAAATCGTGAATAGCTTTTCTACTTTTGGGTGGTGGATACTATGTAATAAAGTGGAAAATAAATATAGTAGAAACATGCTGACACCGTAAACTGTAAATCCAACAATAGCAGATACAGTACCATGCTTTGAGGCATGCATAATTAGTATTATTAATGCAGGAATGCTTAAAATGGCACCGATGCCATGGGTAACCGCATTGGCAATCTCTTCTTTTACGAACTGCGTCATTCGTGTTATTTTTTTCGGCATGATTCGAGTCCTTTCTTGTTTAAAGAAATAAGGTGTATTTCCTTTACCTTATCATATACAAAAGAAATAGAAAATGATAATTGTTCAATTGATTATATTTTTGAATTTTTTTGACAAAAGACAATAGATGCGTTGACGTTCACGGAATTTTTTGACAAAATGAAATTAAGTGAGATTAAGGGGGAAGTCATATGCCAAACATTGGGATTCCAGGTTTAATATTAATTTTAGTACTCGCTTTAATTGTTTTTGGTCCTAAAAAATTACCTGAAATTGGACGAGCATTTGGAGAAACATTAAAAGAGTTTAAAAAGTCTGCAAAAGGCCTGCACGATGATACAGATGAAAAAAAATAAATGTTGTTTCTATGCCATATAGTGAATGGGGAATGTGGTGATACGAGTGGACAATCGAGAGATGAGTGTCATAGAACATCTTGGAGAGTTAAGGAAGCGGCTCATTATAACAGCGCTGACGTTTCTGGTTTTTATTGTCATTGGCTTTTCGTTTACGAAAGAAATATATAATTTCATCGTAAAAGATTTAAATATGAAATTAACTGTTTTAGGTCCGAGTGATATTTTATGGATTTATTTTTTGATTGCAGCTGTTTTTTCAATTGTATGTACAATACCAATTGCGGCTTTACAAATCTGGCTATTTGTAAAACCAGCATTACATGAACATGAACGAAAAATGACGATTTTGTATATACCGGCATTATTTTTATTGTTTATTGGAGGACTTTGCTTCGGTTATTTTTTGATTTTACCATTTGTTTTACAATTTTTAATGAGTCTTGGAAATGATATGTTTCAGACAATGTTTACGACGGATAAGTATTTTTCATTCGTTATGAATATGACTGTACCGTTTGCAGTGATATTTGAACTTCCTGTCGTTACGATGTTTTTAACTAGTATAGGTGTGCTGAATCCAATAGCACTACAAAAAGTGAGAAGATATGCATATTTTATTTTAATTGTAATCGCTGTTTGTATTACACCACCAGATTTTATTTCTGACTTTTCGGTAGCGATACCTCTTCTTGTAATTTATGAATTAAGTATTACAGCATCAAAGTTTGTATATAAGAGGAAAATCAAACGAGAAATGAATACAGAATCAAAAAGTGCCTCATTATAAAGGCACTTTTTTCATTTATTTGTTATACTATACTTATAATCGTATACAATATAAAGAAGAAAAAAAATATGGAATCCCCGAAATTTAGACAAACTTTTCAACAATGTAAGTTTATACTAAAGTTATAAATCCAATAAAAAAGAGGATTGATATCGTGATCATGAAAAGTTTTTATTTCACTCATTCAACAGGGAATTGTGTCAAAATATTTGAAATCCCTGTCTTACAAGCACAGCATCCGTTAGCCTTTTTAATTCAATCACGCCTTCAACTATTTATTGCTAAAATTCAAAAACAAAAACAACCGAGATTCTCATATTCTTTTCGTGAATATTTACAAAGCTGCTTAAAGTGGAATGATTATTCAAATGTGTATCAAACAAACTCGCTGGAAAAAAATGCGTAATCTAAAATAGAGACAGGGCAAATGTGCTCTGTCATTTTCTTTTTTGCTATAAAAACGAAAGAAATTTGTCGAAAATCGCTTCAAACTGTTGAAAGCATTGTGAATACTAGTATAATAACAAGGAGAGCGTATTGGAAAGGGAAGAAGTAGAATATGCAAAAAATTAAAATTGTTACAGACTCAACGGCAGATTTATCACAAGATGTGATTGAGAAATATGATATTCATGTTATCCCATTATCTATTTCTGTAAATGGACAAACATACTTAGATCGAGTAGATTTACAACCTGATGAATTTATTGAAGAAATGGAAAAATCAGAGGAATTACCAAAAACATCACAACCTGCTATGGGATCATTTGTAGAAATGTATGAGAAATTAGGAGAAGATGGTAGTCAAGTTCTGTCTATTCATATGACAAGTGGAATGAGTGGTACAGTTGCAACGGCAAATAGCGCTGCATCAATGACAGAAACGAAAGTTACCGTTGTTGATTCTCAATTTATTACTCATGCTTTAGCATATCAAGTAATTGAAGCTGCAAAAATGGCACAAGCAGAACGCTCGTTAGAAGATATTTTAAATCGTATTGATGAAGTAAGAAAAAATACTCGTTTATATGTAGTTGTGGATACGTTAGAAAATTTAGTAAAAGGCGGACGTATTGGAAAAGGAAAAGCATTTATCGGTTCTTTATTAAATATTAAACCGATCGCCAGTCTTGAGGATGGCGTGTATAATCCTGTAACAAAAGTACGTAGTCAGGGTCAAATCGTAAAAACATTAGCAAAACTATTTGAACAAGATACAGCAGGAAAAGACGTAAAGGCAGTTGCTATCCCTCACGCGAAAGCACTTCCATTAGCAGAAAGCGTAAAAGAGGCTGTTGAAAAAATCAGTGGGTTTGCACAATCAGAAATTTTTTATACGACTCCAATTATTAGTACTCACACAGGAACAGGAGCAATTGGCTTTATGTACTTAGCAGAGTAAAGAAAAAGCTACCTGAACTGCACCTCAATTGTTAGACGTGGTCTAACAATTGGAGGTGCAGTTTTTTTATGGCTAAATTTTCTTCAAAAGAAAAATCCTCATCATGTATTGGTAAATAGAGTGTTTATACATGAGACTGTTCTAACGTTTGTTTGAATTCTTGTTTCTTATTAGCTGTAGGAGTAGAAATATATGTTTGACCAAGAAATAATACATGTAGTTGTTCCCAGGGTAACATACGTAAATTCCAGTTGTTACGAAGTCGTGTAATCGCCTCTCTAGGTGTCTCGTCAGCAAGTGCAAACGTACCGTAATGCATTGGGATGAAATGTGCTGCTTTTACATCTATAAAGGCTTGCACTGCTTCCTCAGGAGAAACGTGAGACACCTTCATAAACCATTCTGGTTCATATGCACCAATAGGCATTAAGGCGATATCAATATTAAACCGATTACCAATTTCTTTAAATCCTCGGAAATAGCCACTATCACCGCAAAAATAAATCGTTTCATCTGTTCTACCATTATCAATAATCCAGCCACCCCAGTGAGACGTATTCATATCAAATAAAGATCTTCTCGTCCAATGTTGCGCTGGTACGAAATGAAAGTTTACCTCATCAATTTTGGTGGATTCCCACCAATTATATTCTTCGACTCGCATAAATTTCTTTCTGGTAAATAACTTTTTTAATCCGGTAGGTACTAAGTATAGAACATCGGAATTCAATTGACGAAGTGTAGAAAAGTCCAAATGATCATAATGACCGTGTGAAATAAGGACAATATCAATGTGAGGTAGTTCATGTAATGTAAGGCCGGGATTTGTTAGCCTTGGCACAAGCTTTATTTTGTTTGACCATACTGGATCTGTTAAAATATTGAGCCCGTTTGTTTGTATTAAGAATGTTGAGTGGCCTATCCATGTAATTGTTGTTTTTTCAGTGTTTGTTCGTAAAAGCTGAGCATGCTTGATAGGTGATTGTTCTACTAGAAAGGAAAAATCTTTTTTGTTTTGTTTTCGTTCTTTACGCCAACGTAAAAACGAACGAACTGTTTTTTTTGTACTAACATTATCTATGTTTTCATACCGCTTTGTCATGAACATCACCTCATTTAAAATCGTTGTAGTTGTATTGTACCGAAATGTTGTAAAGGAAAGAAGAGAGAAAAATTGATTAATGATTAAAAAATTGTAAAAAATAGTGTAGCTATCTTTACAAAGTAAGTGATGGATTGAATTTTGTTATGTAAAGATAAGAAAAAGAGATAATTTTAGTAAACAATGAAAGAGTTGTCTAGTAATTAGCTCGAAAATAGAAAGTAACATACATAAATTCGTACGATTTCGTGAACAAATACGATAAACAATTTTCTCGTAGTGTTTACTTTTGTTATGATTAACATGACACATATAAATTTACAGAAAGAGAAGAGAGGTTTGACAATGAAGCGTTATCAAAAATTGATTGGTCTCATAGTTGTTTTTTGCTTCTTTATACTTGCAGGATGTGACTCAGGATCAAAGCTCCGTAAACCATTAAATTGGGATTTAGAAACTTTTCAATACATAAATCAAGATGGTAAACAGTTTGGGACAAAAGATTTAAAAGGAAAAGTATGGATAGCTGATTTTATGTTTACCAATTGTCAAACAGTTTGTCCTCCGATGACTGCAAATATGGCAAAGTTGCAGAAGATGGCAAAAGAGAAAAAGTTAGATGTTCAATTCGTTTCGTTTAGTGTAGATCCTGAACTGGATAAACCAGAGAATTTGAAAGCATTTATACAAAAATTCACAGAAGATACAAGTAATTGGAATTTATTGACGGGTTACTCATTGGAAGATATCAAGAAATTTTCAAAGGATAATTTCCAAGCACTTGTAGATAAACCAGAGAATGGTCAAGTTATGCACGGAACATCATTTTACTTAGTCGATCAAGAAGGTAAGGTAATGAAAAAATACAGCGGAATTAGCAATACACCATATGAAGATATTTTACGTGATATGGAACGATTATTGAAATAAAAGAAGGATGCTTAGCATCCTTCTTTTATGTGGAAAACTATATAATGGCTAATCTATAGATAAAATATCGTGCTGCCTTGGGAGCTTTGGCGTACGAATTTCTAAAACGCCGTTTGCATAAGAAGCTTTTGCGTCTTTTTTCTTAATTAAATACGGAAGTTTAATCATACGAGAAGCTTCTGACATGGAGCGTTCACGGCGATAATAATTATGTGAACCTTCATCTTTTGTTTCTTCCAGGATGTCTTCAGTAACAGATATTTTTAAGTATTCATTTTGAATTTCTATTTGAATTTGTTCCTTTTGAACACCTGGAAGTTCCGCTTTGATAATGAGTTCTTCCTCAACTTCATACAAATCAACAGGGAATGTTAGTAGACGGTTACCTTTTTGAAAAAAATGATTCAAATCAGCAATTACATTACGAAGTGGTGTTTGCTCGAAAAAATCATCAATTTGTTTTAAGTAATTGCGAACGGGTGGACGAGAAGAAGAGTCTTTTTGTTCTTCGCTCATAAATAATCCCTCCTAGAAATCAATTTGCAATATCATATGACAAATGTGTGCAAATGTGAGTGCCTATTTTTCATCTTTATTGAAAAAAGTGGGTAAAAAGTGAAATGGAGAGATTTTTTTTTAGTTTTTATCGCTATATTGAGTTGATTATGCTAGTATAAATAAGGTTGATATAGTAGTATAGAAACAGAATGAGAACTGAAAGAGGGTAAGAAGTATGTGTGGTTTTGTAGGATGTTTATGTGAAAACCCTAGAGAGTTTTCAGAAACAGAAAAACATCAATTTGAAAATATGAACACGATTATTTTCCACCGTGGTCCAGATGACGAGGGATATTTTCGTGATGAGCATGTACAATTTGGCTTCCGCCGTTTAAGTATCATTGACTTAGAGGCAGGACATCAGCCGCTAACTTATGAAAATGATCGATATGTAATTATTTTTAATGGTGAAATTTACAATTATGTAGAATTACGTGAAATGCTACTTGAAAAAGGTGCAACATTTGCAACGCAATCTGATACAGAAGTTATCATTGCACTTTATGCACACATGAAAGAAAAATGTGTAGATTACTTACGTGGTATGTTTGCATTTATGATTTGGGATCGTGAAGAAAAGAAACTTTTCGGTGCACGTGACCACTTCGGTATTAAGCCGTTATATATCGCGCAGCAAGGTGATACAACGTTCTTTGCATCTGAGAAGAAAAGTATTATGCATGTAATGCAAGATAAAGGAGTAAATCCAACTTCTCTGCAACATTACTTTACGTACCAATATGGTCCAGAACCAGAAACATTAACAACTGATATTAATAAAATCGAACCTGGACATTATTTCGTAAAAGAAGTCGGTAAAGAGATGGAAATTCATCGTTACTGGAAACCATATTTCAATGCTTCAAGTGCAACGAAAGAAGAACATATTCAAGCAATTCGCGATGTATTATATGATTCTGTAAAAGTGCATATGCGCAGTGATGTACCAGTAGGTTCATTCTTATCTGGTGGTATCGATTCATCTATTATTGCTTCGATTGCAAGAGAAATGAATCCAAATCTGTTAACATTCTCTGTTGGTTTTGAGCGCCGTGGCTTCAGTGAAGTTGACGTTGCAAAGGAAACGGCAGAAAAATTAGGTGTAACAAACCATAGTGTCTTTATTACAGCAAAAGAATTCATGGATGAATTCCCAAAAATTATTTGGCATATGGATGATCCTTTAGCTGATCCAGCTGCTGTACCGTTGTACTTCGTAGCAAAAGAAGCACGTAAACATGTAACAGTAGTTCTTTCTGGTGAAGGGGCGGACGAGCTGTTTGGCGGATATAATATTTATCGCGAGCCAAACTCTTTAAAAATGTTCTCTTATATTCCTACTCCAGGAAAAAGTGTATTAAAAGCTTTAAGCGGTGCACTTAAAGAAGGATTTAAAGGGAAAAGCTTCTTAGAGCGTGGCTGTACACCAATTGAAGAGCGTTACTATGGTAATGCGAAAATCTTCCGCGAAGAAGAAAAAGCTGAATTAATGAAATACTACAATGAAAGTGTTAACTATATGGATATCACGAAACCATTGTATAATGAAATTAAAGATTATGATGATGTAAGCAAAATGCAATATATCGACATGTTCACATGGTTACGCGGAGACATTTTATTAAAAGCTGATAAAATGACGATGGCGAATTCGCTAGAACTGCGTGTACCGTTCTTAGATAAAGAAGTATTTGATGTTGCGTCTAAAATTCCAACAGAATTAAAAATCGCAAACGGAACAACAAAAGCAATTTTACGTGAAGCAGTGCGCGGAATCGTTCCAGATCACGTATTAGATCGTAAAAAGCTTGGCTTCCCAGTGCCAATTCGTCACTGGTTAAAAGATGAAATGCACGACTGGGCTGTTAATATTATTAAAGAAAGCAAAACAGAGCATTTAATCGATAAACAGTATGTATTAAACTTACTGGAAGCACATTGTGCGGATAAAGGTGATTATAGCCGTAAAATTTGGACAGTACTTGCATTTATGGTATGGCACCAAATTTATGTAGAGCATAAATACGATACAAATGAGTTTCATGAAGAGACAAAGCGTGCGTATAGCTTAGTATAAGTAGGAAAACCTTAAGATCATATACGATCTTAAGGTTTTTTTCATAAATGTGCACGATGCTTGATACAATAATAATAAGAGGGTGGACAACATATGATTACGTTCGAAAAAGTGAATACAGAGACAAAAGAAGTTGTAGCAGAAATGTTTGCTTCTCATGGGTTACATACGCAAGAGGTTCAATATTGTATAAAAGTTGATGATACATATATCGGTATAATGGATTATGTAGTACAAGGTGACCAAGCAATCTTATTCCATTTAATCATTCATTTTGATTACCAAGGTTATGGATATGGGACAAACGCTTATTTTACATTTGAAGAAATGATGAAGCATCGAGAAATAGAGAGTATTCAGGTGATACAAGATAATGTAACGGAACAAGCTAAAGCTTTTATAGAAGGGCTTGGCTTTACACGAAACGGTGGCGCTTACATAAAGAATTTCTAGAAGAAATGAACATAAGGCAGGTGGATGTATGACGATGACGTCTGGTCTTTTACTAGTAGGGGGATGTTTCGTAGTCGCAGAACTATGTCAAATATTCATCCGGCAAAGGATGCGTAAAAATCGTAAACCGTATGAATGGCAATATATTCCGGTGTTCTCTATTTTGTTTTTAAATTTGTATATATTGCAAAATATAACGTACTTCCCACCTATGCTAAATATTTTTGTGAAGTTTGGTTTAATATATAGTGGTATTGGTATGGCTATGTTATTTAGTTTATTTTGTATACGACATATCCATTATCAGTCGTACATATTTATTTTAAATTGGCTTAATCGAGACGATAGAAACCGCCTTACATAAGGGGGTTTTTGTTTGTTTGTAACCAATTGATTTTGTTGTACATAAAATAGGACGAGCATAAATATAAGCTTAATAAATACGGAAAGGAAATAAAATATGAAACTCGTTATAGATGCAGGTCACGGGGGGCAGGATTCTGGTGCTGTTGGAAACGGTTTGGTGGAAAAAGATTTAACTCTTCAGATTGCAAAACGTGTTCAAGAGATTCTACTTGAAAATTATGCGATTGATGTTAAGATGACACGAGATAGTGATGTCTTTATCCCATTATCAGAACGTGCAAATATTGCTAATAATTTCGGTGCTGATTTTTTTATCTCATTTCATATTAATAGTGGCGGTGGAACAGGTTTTGAAAGTTATATTTATAATGGATTATCAGATAGTAGTTCTGCAGCAGCGAAACAACGAAAGATGCATGCAGCAGTGAATCCTGTTTTAACGAAATACGGTTTGCGTGATCGTGGTGCGAAGAAGGCCAATTATGCTGTATTAAGAGAAACGAATATGGATGCTTTATTAACAGAAACCGCATTTATTGATACAACCTTTGATGCAAATCTCTTGAAAAATCCGCAGTTTATAGAAGATATGAGTCAAGCATACGCAAAAGGGATTGTTGAAATTTTAGGACTCACACCAACACCAACACCAACTCCTCAAGCAAAAGGTGTAGCATATATTCGCGGCAATAATGTGAATTTAAGAGGTGGTCCATCCACCTCATCCTCAGTCATTCGTCAATTAAATTCTCCAGAATCGTATGTCGTTTATCAGGAAAGTAACGGTTGGTTAGATTTAGGTGCTGGGCAATGGATATATAATGATCCATCATATATTGATTATGTGAAATATGGAAATAGTGATGGAAGTCCAATTGGAGTGGCAGATATTCGCGGAACGAACGTGAATTTAAGGAGCGGTCCATCAACTTCATCTTCAATTATTCGAAAGTTAAATGCGCCAGAATCCTATTTAGTATACGCAAATCAAAATGGTTGGCTAAACTTAGGTGGAAATCAATGGATATATAATGATCCATCTTATGTCAAATATAGCCAATATTAAAATGTAAAGGGCTATTAATAGAAAGGAATGTTACCTCTATCTGACTCTTTTAGAGTGGGGATAGGGGTATTTGTATGCGAGATTTATAGGAAGTTAATATGAAATGGCTAAACTGCAAATGTATATTAGAAAAGTTTTTTATGTATTGACAATGTATGAGATATAGCTTAATCTTTTATTCGTTAATGATAATCAATTTCATCTTAGGAGGACATATGAAGCGTACTAAATATATTTTTATTCTCTGCATTGTAATGGTAATGGCTGTGATTGCAGGGTGTGAGAAAGAAGAGAAGAAAGAAAACAATGCAGTAAAAGGAAAGGATTCGTATGTAATTAAGCATGCGATGGGAGAAACAACGATTAAAGGGACACCTAAAAGAGTCGTCGTCCTAACAAATGAAGCGGCTGAGGCGCTTTTAGCTGTTGACGTTACACCGGTTGGTTCTACAAAACCAAGAGCTGGTGATGAATGGTATCCGCATTTGGCAAAAGAATTGAAGGATACAAAAGTTGTAGGAACTGAACGTGACGTTAACTTAGAGGCCATTATGAAATTAAAGCCGGATTTAATTATTGGAAATAAGATGCGTCATGAAAAAGTATACGAGCAATTAAAAGAGATTGCACCTACTGTGTATGCTGAAACATTACGCGGGGATTGGAAAGAAAACTTTACGTTATATACAAAAGCAGTAAATAAAGAAAAAGAAGGTCAAAAAGCGCTGGATGATTATAAGAAGCGTATTGAAGGGTTAAAAGAGAAACTAGGAGATAAAGTAGATTCTAAAGTTTCTATTATTCGTTTCGTTCCAGGTGACGTTCGTATTTATCAAAAGAATTCATTCTCGGGTGTTGTTTTAAATGATGTCGGATTTAAGCGACCACCACTTCAAGATAAAGATGATTTTGCGATAAAAGGTGTTACAAAAGAGCAAATTCCGAACATGGATGGAGATTATTTATTCTACTTCACATCTGATAAAGATGCTAATAAAAATAATCAAGGAAATACGATAGCGGAAGAATGGACAGAAGATCCACTTTTTAAACAATTACAAGCTTCCAAAAGTAATAAAGTATTTGAAGTAGATGAAGTTATTTGGAATACAGCAGGCGGCATTAAGGCTGCAAATCTCATGTTAGATGATATTGAAAAATACTTTCTGAAATAAATAAAGTAGATAGAAAGCACATCACTATTAAATTGTGATGTGCTTTTTTATACTTCAAAAAACAGAAAATTCTTTATAATCATCACGGATAAGTTGTAAAATAAAAATAATGATAAGGAAAGGAATGATAATATGACGCTAGGTGTTCATAAAGATTGGATATTGTTCAATGGAAGAATGGTGGATACGAAGGAAGAACAACCGATGGTGGCATTGGAAGATAGAGGTCTACAATTTGGGGATGGGATATATGAAGTATTTCGTTTATACAACGGGAAACCTCATTTATTAGATTTACATTTAGAGAGATTCTTTAAATCTATGCAGGAAATTCACCTTGTTCCATCGTTTACAAAAGAAGAGTTAATTGCGCAGCTTCAGCAATTAATTGAAAAGAATCAATTTCGAGAAGATGGGAATGTATATCTTCAAATTTCAAGAGGCGTGCAGCCGAGAAATCACGTATATGAATCTAATTTAGAGCCAACATATTTTGCGAATATTGTATCCTTTCCAAGACCAACTACTACTATGGAAAAAGGAATTAAAGTAATGGTGGAAGAAGATATTCGCTGGAAGTTTTGTCATATTAAATCTTTGAATCTTCTTCCTAATAGTATGATTAAAAATAAAATTAATGAAAAAGGGTATCAAGAAGCCATATTAGTTCGAGATGGGATCGTAACAGAAGGATGTCATTCGAATTTTTTTATTATAAAAAACAATAAACTAATTACACATCCAGCGGATCATTTTATTTTGCATGGAATTACTCGCCATCATGTCATTTTATTAGCAAAGGCGCTACATATTGAAGTAGAAGAGCGAGAATTTTCATTACAAGAAGTATACGAAGCAGATGAATGCTTCTTTACAGCAACGCCCCTTGAAATCTTCCCTGTTACGCAAATAGGAGATGAGCAATTTCGTAATGGCGAAAGAGGAGCGATTACAAAGCGTTTACAAGTCGCGTATGAGGAGAGTATAGCACCTTTAAAGGTTACGAATTGAATGTGCATGGAAAAAGGAGCTGGTATTCTTCCAGCTTTTTTTTGTGGTATAATCGAGCGGAAGGTGATTATTGAAAACGCTGTAAAAGGGGATTTTATGTATATGACATACGAAGAATTTAAAGAAATCATTCACGGAAGACGAAGTGTTCGGAAATTTACAGAACAAGAAGTATCTGTTAGTGATATAAAAGAAATGATTGATTGTGCTCGTTATGCACCAAGTGATACGAACTCACAAACATGGGAATTTATTGTCATTATGAATCGGGATAAAATTAAAGAAATTGAACAAATGACATGGGATGCGCTACATAAATTGGCTGCACAAGCAGCGGAAAATGGAGAAGAAAAAGCAGGGAAATTACTGACGCGTTCGTTCGGGCCATATGCGACGGCTTTTTCTGATGCACCTGTCTTAATCGTATGTTTAGCAACGCCATATGAGTCGAAATTCCGCGAAAAAATATTTGATCCAATTGATTTCGTTCCAGATTCAGTGTGGGAAGAAGAAGGCCTTAAGAGTAGTTGTTTAGCTGCACAAAATTTAATGTTAGCAGCACATGCAAGAGGACTTGGGACTTGTCCAATGACAGGGCCGGTGCTGTTAGCTCAAAATGAATTGCGCCAATATTTACAAATTGGGCCTGAGAAACAAATCAATATGGTCATTTCACTTGGCTACCCGAAAGACCAGCCGAAAAAACTTGCTCGAAAAGAAGTAGAGGATATTACAAAATTTATTTTATAGGATGTTTTATGAGAGATTAGAAAAAGACATTGGTGCATCTAATGTCTTTTTTAATTTTTCTAGGAGTGATATTTTTTTGCTAATAATGGGGTAAAATGGAGAATGAGCAGGGGTTCCTAAGTATTTCTTGGAAAAATGAATCATGTTAAAAAAGAAAGTACGATGCAGTAATGATGAACAGCATGTGTTTGTTCACGGAAGTTTTAAAAAATGAGTGTAGAACAGATAATTATTTCTGTATAATAAACAAAGAATAAATTTACAGGGGGGATGGATTTTGAAAAAATTCATAATCACTGGATTGTCTGCTTTGTTATTGTTTGGATGTAGTGCTCCAAATGGAAAAGAAGAAACTCAATCTGCAAAAGAAGAACAAGTTGTAAATGCAAGTGATGAGAGTGTAATGCCTTTTCCAGAGGGGACAACCCCAATGGGGGAAGGGAAAGTAAAGGTAATCACACCAGATGGTACGTCTGAAGATGGAAATATACCAACTGTATTTATAAAGAAGGACACTCTTATTCAGCAAGTTGAATTAGAACTTGCTAATTTTCAAAATGATAAAGAAACATTTGTATTTGTAGATCATATCTTTGAAGATAAACACCGTGTTACGAGCATGATGCAGACAACAGTTAAATTAAAACAAGAAACATTAGAGACAGGCTATCATACAGTAACTGCAGTTCAATTTGAAAATAACGATCCATCTGGAAAAGTTATTAATTTTGTGCAGGCTAAATTTGAAAATAAACCAGCCTCTTGAAATAGCTAACATAATATAAGATAAGAAGTACACTACTGAAAAATAGTGTGCTTTTTTATTTTGCACACGTTTGTGAAAGAGATGAATGATTAAGTGCAAGGATAATATGGAATTAGAGTTGTAGGGAATTTGTACGAAAATGTCGAATGTAATAAATAGCGTCGTAATAAAAGGTTTTCTATTGTTTGGCGTGAAACGAGTAGAGAGGGGAAGCTGTCATGAAACGTGCTCTTATAAATATTGATTATACATATGATTTCGTAGCTGAAGATGGTGCTTTAACATGTGGAGAACCAGGACAAGATATTGAACAGCATCTTGTAGCGATTACGAAGCAGTATATTGAAAGTGGAGATTATGTTGTGTTTGCCATTGATAAACATGAAAAAAATGATTCCTATCATCCAGAGACACAACTATTTCCACCACATAATATAGTGGGTACAAAAGGAAGAGATTTATACGGAGAATTACAAAAATTGTATGAAAAACATCAAGATAATGAGAATGTAAACTATATGGATAAAACACGTTATAGCGCTTTTGCTGGAACGGACTTAGAGATGAAATTAAGAGAAAGAGGAATACAAGAAGTGCATCTTGTTGGTGTATGTACTGATATTTGTGTTCTTCATACGGCGGTGGATGCTTATAATAAAGGATTTCATATTGTTGTACATGAGAAAGCTGTAGCCTCTTTTAATAAACAAGGACATGAATTTGCAATTGAACACTTTAAATCTTGTTTACATGCTGAGGTACAGTGAAGATATATAAGAAAATGAGAGTTATGCCTGTTGCGGATTGATTATGCACAAGAAGAGATCTTCAAAACGAAAGGTCTCTTCTTACCAATTTGCTGTTGAATAAGTTTCTTAATAAACGGACTAATATTTTCTGATAATTGATTCAAACTTAAAAATTTCACGTACCATACTATATTTAACATAAAAAATACACAATCAAAATATAAAGCAACTGATTACTGAAGTCTGGAGAGGAAAGAGCAAATAGCAAAATGAAAACTACAAATAAAAAGGAGAATATTAATATTCTTTTTATTTGTAGTTTTTAAAAATTTCTTGATGTTATAATGGTAGTGGTGATGAACATGAATTACGATGAAAAGGAAATGCGGCGGTTAGAAGCATTAAAAGAAATTGCCGAGTTATTAAATGAGGCAACTGATTTACAGGAGATGTTAGAGAAAGTATTACATACACTACTGCAAGTTATGAATTTACAAACAGGTTGGATCTTTTTTATCGATGAAAAAGGAACGTATCGTATGCTTGTTGATAGGAATTTACCACCGGCACTCACGTGGCGTGGTAAGAAACCGATGTGTGAAGGAGATTGTTGGTGCGTGAATCGATTCGTAAATGGTCGTTTAGAAAAGGCGACAAATATTATTGAATGTAAACGGATTGAAGATGCTATTGAATATAATTGGGGAGAGACCGACGAGATTACACATCATGCGACAGTTCCCCTTCGTGCTGGCAGTGAGAGGTTCGGTTTATTAAATGTTGCTTCGCCTCGTAAAACGTATTTTTCAGAGGAAGAACTAGCCTTATTAGAGGCGATTGCATTCCAAATCGGTACAACAATCCAACGAATCCAGTTAGTTGAAAAAGAGCGTAAATATGTAGTTGTAGCGGAGCGAAATCGACTTGCACGCGATTTACATGATTCGGTAAAACAATTGCTATTTTCAATTATGTTAACAGCTAGAGGTACGCTTGATATGACAAAAGACAAAACATTACAAGATATGCTTAGTTATATAGGGGAGTTATCGCAAGAAGCACTGGAAGAAATGACATTATTAATATGGCAATTACGTCCAGAAGGATTAGAAAAAGGGCTTGCAGAAGCAGTGCACAATTACGGGAAGTTATTAGGTATGCAAGTGGCGATTCGAATTGATGGAGTTATTTCAATTGGTGATGAAATAGAAGAAGTGCTGTGGCGTGTGAGCCAAGAAGCATTACATAATTGTAAAAAACATGCTTCATGTGAAAGTGTATCTGTTTACTTAAAAACAGAAAATAATAAGTTGAACTTTCAAATTGAAGATGATGGCATTGGATTTGTTAGAGAAAAAGTAAGAGATTCAGCACTTGGTTTAAAAAGTATGAAAGAACGAATTGAATTGATGAAAGGAACATTTCGAATCAAAACAAAGCCGGGACAGGGAACAAAGATTGAGATCCAATTACCGGTTTGAAAGGAAGAAGTGTATTGAAAATTAAACTATTACTTGTAGAGGATCATCATATTGTTCGGAGGGGGCTCGTATTCTTTCTAAAAACGAAAGCGGAATTTGAAATTATAGGAGAAGCGGAGAATGGAGAAGATGCGTTAGCGTTTATCAAAAAAGAAAGACCAGATGTAGTATTAATGGACGTGTCCATGCCAAAAATGGATGGAATTGAAGCGACAAAAAGATTGAAGCAATATGACGCTACAATTAAAATTCTCATGTTAAGCAGTTTTTCAGAGCAAGATTATGTTCTTCCGGCACTGGAAGCTGGCGCGGATGGCTATCAACTAAAAGAAGTACAGCCGGATCAACTTGTTGCATCCATTATTGCGGTGCACCAAGGAAATGCAAATTTTCATCCGAAAGTAACACCTGCATTATTAGGACGACCAGCAGTGAAAGAAGAAAAGAAAGATAGTTTTTCGATGCTGACCAAAAGGGAAAAAGAAGTGCTACGTGAAATCACGAAAGGAAGAAGTAATAAAGAAATAGCAGCAGAGCTTCATATTACAGAACAGACAGTTAAGACGCATGTTTCAAATGTACTTGCTAAATTAGAAGTAGATGATCGGACGCAAGCTGCTTTGTATGCTGTGAAGCATGGGGTGGTATAGAAAAAATACATAGCAATACCAAATAAAGGTTTTTCTTCTTTCGATTATTAGGTACAATAAAGCTACTATGGGAGGGGAAGATACATCATGCCTGGTACAAAAAGTGGAATAGGAAAGATTCAGGCTTCATTAAATGGGTTATCACCGAAGCTTCGAAGTATTGCTGAACATATTGTTAAACATCCGCAAGATGTTGTACATAAATCAATTACAGAACTAGCTGAGGTTACGAGCAGTTCAGAAGCGACGATCTTTCGCTTATGTAAGCATCTCGGCTTTCAAGGATTTCAAGATTTGAAAATTACATTAGCTCGTGAAATTGTCCATACACCAATGCAAAATATTCATGAAGAGGTATCGGCAGAAGATGATATGGTGACCGTTGCTAAAAAAGTTTTTCATTCACATATTACTGGATTGCAAGATACATTGCATTTATTAAATGATACAGCATTGGAAGGGGCGATCATTCTATTGCAAGCGGCTAAACGCATTGAGTTTTATGGAAATGGTGGTTCGGGTATTATTGCAATGGATGCGTATCATAAATTTATGAGAACGGGTATTTCGTGTATAGCGCATGTAGATTCACATTTTCAAATTATGGGAGCGGGCTTACTAACAAAAGAAGCGGTTGTAATTGCCATTTCTCATTCTGGGAGCAATAAAGGATTGCTTGAAGCATTAGAAGTAGCAAAAGCAAGAGGGGCACGCATTATTGCGATTACAAGTTACCAAAAATCAGCATTGAGTCAATTGGCGGACATTACATTATACACTTCAACACGTGAAACAGAATTCCGTACAGAAGCAAGTTCATCACGGTTAGCGCAGCTTAGTTTATTAGACACGTTATATGTGGGACTGTCATTACAACGACAAGAGGAAACGTTACAAAACTTACAGAGTATACGTGAAACAATTTCAATGAAGCGGATGTAAAAGCAGTGTAGCTATGCACTGTTTTTATTTTTGTTTTGGAGATATGATTGGAATAGGGCTGGAGACCAATGAAGTACCGGAAATCATGAAGAGGCAGTTTTAGTTTTAAATGAAAGCGTCTATTTGAAGGGGAAGGAGTGTCCTTTTACATAGGCGCTTTTTTACATTGGCTAAGAGAATATATCTTCAAATCACCTGATTTAAAGTAGCTTATAATATAAACGGAAAAAATTTTCTTCATAAAACTTGATTTAAGAAAAAATATTTTATATACTAATTCATGTAAACGGTTTACTAGATTTGATTTTGCTAGAAATGAAGGGACGATTCAGTATGGAAACAAGGGGGAGAGTAATCGGGATTGATATCGGTACCACAAGTACGAAAGCGGTTGTGTTTACAGAGAGAGGAAAAGTAGTTGCTTCGCATGCAATTGATTATCCAATTATTCAACCGAATGTAGGATGGGCTGAGCAAGATCCTGATGTAATATGTTCTGCTGTATATAAAACTGTAAGCGTTGCCATTAAAAAGGGTAACGTATTGCCGAAAGAGATTTCTTCAATCGGTATTAGTACTGCGATGCATGCATTAATTGCGGTCGATAAGAACGGATCTCCATTAACTCGATCTATTATTTGGGCGGATAACAGGAGTACCGAGCAAGCTGAAAAAATATTGCAACATATGAATGGCCACGAAATTTATAGGCGAACCGGTACGCCGATTCATCCGATGTCACCACTATCTAAGTTATTGTGGATGAAAGAAGAGGAACCGGAGTTGTACGAAAGTGTGTATAAATTCATTTCGATTAAAGAATATTTGATTTATCAGTTATTCTCACGCTATGTCGTTGATTATTCGATTGCATCGGCTACAGGTCTATTTAATTTAGAAACCTTGAATTGGGACTTAGATGTATTAGAGATGTTACATATAACATGTGAACAATTATCAGATCCTGTACCAACGACTTATATTTTATCGGGAATGAAGCCGGAGTTAGCTCAGAAAATGGGGATTCATGAACAAACTCCAGTTGTAATTGGAGCAAGTGATGGAGTTCTTGCCAATGTCGGTGTTGGTGCAGTATCACCTGGTGAGGCAGCGATTACAATTGGAACAAGCGGTGCTGTCCGAACCATTTCATCGAGCATTAATACTGATGAAAAAGGTAGGACGTTTTGTTACGCACTGACGGATGATCATTGGGTAGTTGGTGGTCCGACAAATAATGGCGGAATTTTATTAAGATGGTTACGTGATGAATTTGGTAGTCCAGAACAAGAGGTGGCGAAAAAACTAGGAATCGATCCGTACGATTTATTAATTGAATATGCGGAACGTGTACCAGCTGGAGCAGGCGGTTTGTTATTTTACCGTTTTTATCTGGAGAGCGAGCTCCATATTGGAATGCGAATGCACGCGGCACATTCTTTGGTATCAATCTTCAGCATAAACGAGAACATTTCATTCGCGCTGTGATGGAAGGGGTTTGTATGAGTGTATATTCAGTCGCACTTGCAATCAGGGATCAGACAGGTCCTCTTTCTGAAATTCGTGTTTCAGGCGGATTTGCGAAGTCAGCATTTTGGAGACAAATGTTATCCGATATGATGGGAAAAGAATTGCTTGTTCCAGAAAGTCATGAAGCATCTGCACTTGGGGCTGCAGCACTCGCTTTATATGCAATCGAGAAAATTGATTCACTTGAAGAAGTGAAAGATTGGATTGAAATTGTCCATCATCATGTACCAAATAAAGAAAATACGGCTTTATATTTAGAAATGTTTTACATGTATGAACGACTTTACGATCGTTTGAAAGAAGAGTTTGATTGTATAGCTGCTTTCCAACGTAAATAATAGGGGGATTGGGAGAAATGGTAGTTGGGATCGTACTAGCGGCTGTTGTCATACTACTCCTGCTTATTACAGTAGTAAAATGGCATCCATTTGTCGCTTTAATTTTAACAGCAATCGGAGTTGGGCTAGCAATGGGGATGCCCTTGATTGCGACTTCACCAAAAGATCCAGGAATTATCGATTCTATTAAACTAGGTCTTGGTAATACGTTAGGGTTTTTAGCAATTGTTTTAGCGCTAGGGACAATGCTTGGGAAAATGATGGCGGAGTCTGGCGGTGCGGAAAGAATTGCAAATACATTAATAGAGCGTTTTGGGACGAAACGTGTTCACTGGGCAATGATGGTTGTAGCATTTTTAGTAGGAATTCCGGTCTTTTTCCAAGTAGGATTTGTATTATTAATTCCACTTGTGTTTACAATTGCACTAGAAACAGGAGTTTCACTTATTACGATTGGTATTCCGCTTGTAGCAGGACTTTCTGTTGTACACGGATTAGTACCTCCACATCCCGCAGCAATGGCAGCAGTTGGTATTTTTAAAGCTGATGTAGGAAAAACAATTTTATATGCATTAATTGTTGGGCTTCCAACAGCAATTATTTCAGGTCCGATTTATGGGAAATGGATTGGTGCTCGTATACATAAAAAGGTGCCGTTAGATGTAGCTGAGCAACTTATTGAACGAGATACGAAGAAAGAACTTCCTGGATTTGGTAATACATTATTTACAATTTTGCTTCCTGTATTTTTAATGCTTGGAGCTTCAATCGCAGAAATTGTATTAGAAAAGTCCAGTCAACTTGCTAAAGTTTTACATTTTATTGGAGATCCTGTAGTTGCATTATTGATTGCGACGATTTATTCATTCTTTAGTCTTGGGTATGCAAAAGGATTTTCAAAAGACAAGGTGTTACAATTTACGAATGACTGTTTAGGCCCGATCGCAAACATACTGTTAGTTATCGGTGCGGGCGGGGCATTCAATAAAGTGTTATTAGACTCAGGAATCGGTACTACAATTGCGGATATGGCTAAAGAATCACACATTTCTCCGATACTATTAGGATGGGGAATCGCGGCGCTTATTCGAATTGCAACTGGTTCAGCAACGGTCTCGATGATGACAGCTGCGGGTATTGTAGCACCAATTGCAGCAAGCATTCCAGGGGTAAATGTAGAGTTATTAGCACTTGCAACAGGAGCCGGATCACTCATTTTATCACATGTGAATGATTCAGGATTTTGGATGATTAAAGAATACTTTGGAATGACTGTGAAAGAAACGTTATTAACATGGACAGCGATGGAGACTATTTTATCTGTTGTTGCTCTAGGACTAATATCATTATTAAATCTCATTGTATAGAAAAGGAGTTTGATTCATATGAAACTAGGATTAATTGGATTAGGAAAAATGGGTTTTCCATTAGCTGAACATTTATACGAAGACGGGCATGAGGTTGTTGTATACGATGTAAATAAAGAGCTTGTTGAAAAAGCTGAACAAGTGAGCATCACTGCTCGTAACACACTAAAAGATATGGTAGCAGAACTTGAAACACCACGTACAATTTGGGTTATGGTACCAGCTGGAGAAATTGTTGATTCAGTACTAAATGAGGTATATCCATTATTAGATAAAGGAGATATCGTAATTGAAGGTGGAAACTCCTTCTATAAAGATACATTACGCCGTGCTGAAGAAGCAAAAAGCTTCGGACTTCATTATGTAGATATCGGTACATCAGGTGGTGTAGAAGGAGCGCGCCATGGCGCTTG
This sequence comes from Bacillus sp. C1, assembly GCF_054570475.1. Taxonomy (NCBI): domain Bacteria; kingdom Bacillati; phylum Bacillota; class Bacilli; order Caryophanales; family Bacillaceae; genus Bacillus; species Bacillus sp. C1. The sequence goes on along the minus strand of NZ_JBTMZT010000017.1, from coordinate 5,071 downwards.
CTTAATGATCGGCGGAGAAAAAGAAATTTTTGATCGATTAGAGCCGTTATTTAAAGACTTATCAGTAGAAAATGGTTATTCTTATGCAGGACGAGTTGGAAGTGGGCATTTCTTAAAAATGGTTCATAACGGGATTGAATATGGAATGATGCAAGCAATTGCTGAAGGATTTGAAGTACTAGATAAAAGTGATTTCAATTATAATTATGAAGACGTGGCAAAGGTATGGGCGAATGGCTCGGTTATTCGGGGTTGGTTAATGGATTTAACGGAAAAAGCATTTGCAGATGATCCAAAATTAGATGGGATTAAAGGAGTAATGAATTCTTCAGGTGAGGGGAAATGGACAGTAGAAACAGCACTTGAATTACAAGCATCTGCTCCAGTTATTGCAATGTCGTTGTTCATGCGTTACCGTTCCCAAGAAGATGATACATTCCACGGGAAAGTTGTTTCAGCACTGCGCAATCAGTTTGGCGGACATGCCGTTGTAAAAAATGATTAATTGATACATTAGGAGCTCATACGAAAGTATGGGTTCTTTTTTTTACTTTTCATACTATTTTCTCAAAGATTTTCCCTCTTTTTACTGGTTTTATTGCGGAATATTCTGATATTATAGAGACAGAAGCTAAAACAAAGGAGAGAAAGAAACATGAAATTAGTCGTAATTAATGGAACACCACGTAAATTTGGTAGAACACGTGTCATTGCAAAATATATTACAGAGCAATTTGAAGGAGAATTATATGATTTAGCAACAGAACCATTGCCTTTATACAATGGAGAAGAATCACAACGTGAATTAGAAGCAGTCACAAAATTAAAAACATTAGTGAAAGAAGCTGATGGTGTAGTCCTTTGCACACCTGAATATCATAATGCAATGAGCGGTGCGCTTAAAAATGCATTGGATTTTTTAAGTAGTAGTGAATTTGTCCATAAACCAGTTGCTCTATTAGCAGTTGCAGGCGGTGGAAAAGGGGGCATTAATGCATTAAATAGTATGCGCACTGTCGCAAGAGGCGTATATGCGAATGCAATACCAAAACAAGTTGTATTAGACGGTTTGTATGTACAAGATGGTGATCTTAGTGAGGATGCAAAACCATTAATTCATGATCTTTTCAAAGAGTTAACAGCGTATATGAGCGTATATAAAGAAGTGAAGAAGCAATTGGGAGTGGAGTAATCATTTTTTAGGGGCAATGTGCTATTATTCATTGCCTCTAGTATTTTTGTGGAAACGATTTCAATTAGCAGACTCCGCAGCATAGTAATGTAAATAGACGAGATTTCCTTAAAGATAATTATATGTATGGAAAATAAGGTGGTGAATAAGGATGATTACACATTTTTCAGAGTTAAAGCTACAAACTGTATCTATTCAAAGTGTAGAACAAGTATATGGGGAACGTCTTGGAATTCCAATTTTATCGAAAATGGAGAAACAGATAACCTTTCGATTAACGCCACATGTAACATTATCTTTTGAAGAAGCATATGAACCAATTTCACCTGCTCATTTTGCCTTTCAAGTATCCTTTTCAAAATTTTATGAAGCAGCAAAGCGAATTCAAGAGTCTGGTTTATTTATTGCAAAATGGGAAGATGGTCATGCAATTGATGAAGAAGATGATCGATTAAATTTATATTTTCGTGATGGGGATGGAAACCTTCTAGAGATTATAGCGCACAAATATATTGATGAAGGTGTTTTAGTTCCGTATACACCTTTACACATACTGTATATGAGAGAAATAGGGTGTCCAGTTGAAAGTGTACCTATATTTAGAGAGTGGTTAAAATCTCATTTAAGCATGAAAACATTTGAAGATGGTGAAATTTTTAACTTTGTAGTTGGTGGAACGGCTCATGTTGTTGCAAGTTGGAAGGGAAGATCTTGGATTCCGATTGCAATGAAAGCCTTACCGCCGAAGATGCATGTTTCCTTTGGGACATCGAGTCTTGATTTTATTAAAATGGTTCAAAAGCAACTAAAACAAAGTGATGCACCATTTTATGTCCATAATAATGAAATATTATTTGTTCAAGAAGGCTATTCTTTTTCTATACAATATACACCGTGTTTTCAAGAAGATATTCCAAATAAGTTGAACTTACCACTTTCGATTTAGTGGTCTTTTTTTATGGTTATTATTTTGCTGTTGGTAGGTAGTAAGAGATCCGCCTTAAAATACAGAAAAATGCGAGGAAGAGGGGGGAAAATACGGCCATCCTTAAGGAACATGAAGAGCTAATCGAAAACGTATTTAAACAAACGTACGTTCTTGATTTGTTTTGATGTTTCATTGATAATAATACATATAGAAAACAATTTGTATAAATTGGAGGAGTTTATAATGGGACTTATTAACATACCTGATCTTTCATCAAGACCGTTTCATCTGAAAGTAGAACGTCTGATGGATGCATCACCTGACGTGCTGTACCAAGCTTGGACGAAACACTTTGACCGGTGGTTTGCAGCACCTGGAACGTTGTTAATGACAAGAGAAGTCAACACCGTTTTCTTTTTTGAGACAATCTATAAACCGGAAGCTGACAGTGAGGTGCAGCGTTATCCTCATTATGGGCGATTTTTAAGACTTGAGAAAAATCGTATCGTCGAAATGACGTGGGTGACTGGGAATGGGGGGACAAAGGGAGCTGAGACTGTCGTCAAAGTTGAACTAGAACCACTCGACAATGGTACTAAGTTAAGTCTTACACACAAAGGTTTTCCAGACGAGGAGTCAAAGAGTCAGCATGAACAGGCATGGCCGATTGTACTTGAACAATTAAATACATGTATGAGCGGGGACCTATTTCATAAATAATGAGACGGTACATATGCTGAAACAGGTATTTTGATGTGTATTCAAAATACCTGTGGCTTCATTTGGGTGCTATAAGGTACATTATTGATTTGGATACGTTTCTTTCAAAAAAGTTACAGACTGTTTGATTAGCGCTTGTAGAACAGTAATATCAATATCTGCTACTTTATTGATGTATATACAAGCTTTTCCAGATGTGTGTTTTCCAAAGTCTTTTAATAGTTTTTCACGCTCAGGATCACCAGTTGCAAAATATAAACTAATTTTGGCTTTTCGGGGTGAAAAACCTACTAATGGCGCATCCCCTTCATGACCGGATGCATATTTATAGTGGTATGTACCAAAGCCAATCATGCTCGGTCCCCACATTTTCGCTGGATAACCTGTTGTTTCAGTAAAAATATCTAATAATTGATATGCGTTTTCCCGCTTTTTAAGACTCCCAACAGTTTCAATGAACTCGATTACACTATTGTTGGTTTCTGTTGTTTTGAGTTTGTACATAATGGAATCGCCCCCTTTTTTAGATATAAATTTTATCACATATTTCATTATAAAGTAGGGCTTAAATCAAGGTTTATTTTCCTTTTTCATCAAAAAATAAAAGACGATTTCACATGAATCGTCTTTCATCCTTAAGAATAGCACACAATTATTTTATTTCATCTAACTTACCTATTTTTCTAAGTAAATTGGTTTTAGTTATATTTCTAGAGATAATAAATAAAAATAAGTTAATCAAAACTAAAATGATATCTATACAAATGACCCAAAAATCACTTTTTATAAAAGAATTAGTCAACACCAATATGAATAAGCTAATTCCCGAAATGAAACGTACTTTGTTTTGTTCTATTTTTAACATAAAATCATCTCCTATTAACCATATTACACCATTCTTAAATAAATGGATATATAAGTATATAAAATATAACAAATGCAAACTTTGTATTTTACATTTACATTCAGATTTCCATAATCATTAATTTTATCTTGATACCAAAATAATAAAAAATCCTCTTGAAATAAGGAGAAACTTCCACTAAATCCATTGTATGAAGTAAGAGAAAATACAAAATCTATAAAGGAACGATATAAAAAGAGGATGTGAAACAAAATGGGAAAAACGAAAGCATTAGGATCAGCGAAGCATAAAGGAAATCAAACGCAGTGTCACACATCTTCTAAAAAAGGGCGGAATGCTCAAAACGCCGGGCAACGCAGTCACTAAAAAACACTTCTGTCTCCCTTTCTTTTTCTATATAATATAAAGAAAGGGAGTGTAAGCTTATATATGAACAAATGGATATTACTTGTTATTTTATTATTTCCGCCAGTATGTATAATGTATATGACATATCGAATGAAAAAAGTTACTTATGAAAAAGTAAGTGATAACGCTCCATATGTGTTAATTTTAGGTGCAAAATTATTTGGAGATAAGCCTTCCTTATCTCTTCAAAATCGGTTGGATATAGCCCTAGTGTATCTACATTCTCATCCGGAAGCAAAAGTAATTGTTTCAGGTGGGCAAGGTGAAGATGAGGATGTTCCGGAAGCACAAAGTATGCGAAATTATTTAATACAACATGGAATTGAAGAGGAACGTATTTTTATTGAGGATCGTTCGACAAGTACTTATGAAAATTTAAAATTTAGCATGGGGTTATATGATGTAACGCATGCGGTAGTTGTGAGTAATACATATCATCTATACCGAACAAAAATAATTGCGAAGCGTTTAGGAATGAAAATGGAGCCGCTTGCTGCTCCAACGCCAAGACGTTCAAAGAAAAAAGCGTATGTGCGTGAATATGCAGCAATTATTAAAACAATAGTATTCGACCGCTAGAGCTCAAATAAGGGCTCTTTTTTCATCAATCAAAAGCGTATCATTTGAAATAGGGATAGGTTTCTATCATACCTTTCGAGAGGACTCCCACCTCTAAACAGATGTGAAGGTGGTGAGGTGAATCGAAAAAAATATGTTATGTTCAAGTGAAAAGCTAGAAACGTACGTTCTTATTTTGGTATAATATCCATAATAAGGAGGTGAAAAAATGACAGCGGAAAAGCAAACAAATTATAAAACTCTTCAAATTTGGATTAAAAAGGGACATCGTATGTATTCTTATTTTCAAGAATCTTGCCAAAACGCGAAGAATATGTACAACACGACAAACTTTTATATACGACAAGTGTATACAGGTTTGACACAAAATAAGGAGTTG
>NZ_JBTMZT010000016.1:0-83893 GCF_054570475.1 Bacillus sp. C1 | reverse complement strand
TTGTGTCAAACCTGTATACACTTGTCGTATATAAAAGTTTGTCGTGTTGTACATATTCTTCGCGTTTTGGCAAGATTCTTGAAAATAAGAATACATACGATGTCCTTTTTTAATCCACATTTGAAGAGTTTTATAATTTTTTTGCTTTTCCGCTGTCATTTTTTCACCTCTTTGTTACGGATATTATACCAAATAAAGAACGTATGTTTCCGTTATTTTACTTGAACATAAAATATTTTTTTCGATTCACCTCACCACCTTCACATATGTTTAGAGATGGAAGTCCTCTCGAAAGATATGATAGACATACTTCACTTAATCCTAGTTTCTATCTCAATCTATTTTCTCTACTAAATTATATAGGTAAAATAATATCCATATGCGTTCCGACATTTCTTTCACTCTCAATATGTATTTTTCCACCATGCTCTTCAATAATCTTACAAGCAACAGTAAGCCCTAAACCTATCCCACCCTTTTTCGTCGTATAGAAAGGCTCTGTTATCCGCGTTATATTCTCTTCCTCTACACCGCAGCCATTATCTATAACACTTACCATTACATCATCTTCATTTGTTTTCTTTATATATATACGAACCGTTCCGCCATGTTCCACGGCTTCAACCGCATTCTTGATTACATATAGAAATACTCCTTTTAACTTACGATAATCACAATTTATTTTGATTTGATCAAGTGAACTATCACAAGTACAACACAGCTGTTTTCTATTTATTTCGGCACTCAGTTCACTTATCGCATTTGATACAATATCTTCTATTAAATGACCACTGTAGATAGATGGCTTACAAGTTGCCATTATCATCAGTTCACTTATCATATTGTTTATATGCTCAATTTCATGGATCATCAGTTCATACACTGCATCATCTGCATATTTCTCTTTCTGCAGTTGTGTAAATCCCTTTAATGATGAAAGAGGATTTTTAATTTCATGTCCAACAGACGCTGCCATTTTTCCAATAACCGCGAGTTTTTCAGAATCCCTTTTTTCTATCATTACACTATTTATAGTAGAAAGATACTGTAAAAATCGATTCAATAAAAGATACGTTACCAATAATAAAAGGCTATATACAACTAACGGCATAAATGCCTGTTTTTCTCCTAGTACGAAAAACATACTATATTTTCCCGCAGTAAGTAATAATAACCACCGTAAATAGCGTTTATTCATAAAAATTGGCACAAATAAAATAAAAACAAATCCAAGTATCTTTCCATCATCAAATGCTACTTGATTATAAATTGCATACCAATACAAATTAAAACATTCCGCACACATATAGGCGATTAAATATATATACTTAACACGATATGCTTGTTCTCTGTTCATTACATATATACTGCCTGCTATTAATGAGGCTCCATACAAAAACTTTAGAACTTGAACATCTAATCTTATAAATGACATATCATCTTTTAGTATAATAGAATACATCGTTCCATATACAATCCATACAATATTCAATACCCATAAAAAGATCCGGGCATTTTTCTTTTCTTCTTGCAATGAGATAAAGTTTACTTTCACTCTAACACTTCCTTAAACCTCATATACTTCTGATACACTATTATTAATACTTATTATTATAGTAAACAACTGTAGTATTTCATCAAAATAATATCGAATCGTGGAGAAAAATTCAAACTCACTTACCCAGCTTGATAATTCACATAATTTTCAATAATATACACTAAAAAACACTATTGTATGATATATACTGAATTTATCAGGTTAACTGTAAAAAGAACTCCCCGTTCTTTGTGTTTGAGCTATTTTGTCTTTTTACCCCATTAGTAACTATAAAGCGAAAAAAGAACTTGTAGCAAATCTACGAGTTCTTTTTTCGTTCAACTTATCGCATTATACTTCAAAGTTATGTTAATGATACCAATCAAATTATTGATTTACCTCTTTTGTTACAAGCGCAGCATATGCTTCTGCACCTGTTTTCGTTAAATGTACACCATCTGGTTCAAAATATTCCTTCTTCCCAGCACTTGCTGCATACCAATCAACTAGCTTCACATTTTTATACTCAGATGCTACTTCTTTTAATTTTTCATTCACTAACGATTCCCACGGTCTTGGTACTCTCGTATTAATGAATATAATGTTACGTTCATTCCCAATCATTTTTACTAATGATACTAATTGATCTTTCGTAAAAGCTCCATTTGTACCTAATCCAACGATGACATGATTTCCTAAATTCCCCTCATTCTTTAATTGCTCCACTGCAGGAATTGCTTTTGAAAGCTGGCGACCAATTTTCGCATCAATTCTAATATTAGGAAATGCATTTTTCAAATATGGGGAAACATCAATCATAATAGAATCCCCTACAGCCGTAACAGTTAAAGACTCTTTAGATTGTGGAGAACTCGCCTCTTTTTTTGCTTCTTGATTTTGAGGCTGTTCATTAGCTGGCTGTTCCCGAACAGCTACTGGATGCTTCGCCGGTTCTGTTTGCACTGTTTCCACCTTATCTTTTTGAGAGTTCTCCTTTGCTTTACTAGCTGTTGATAATCCGAAAACAGCTATCGAAGAAACGCATAGTGCACATATTAAAGCTAACTTACTACCTAGAGCTAAACTTCTAAGTCTTACGTTCTTTAACTGAATGTTTCTTAACGCTCCTTGCCGTATTGGATTTTCAATAAACTTCCATGAAATTTGTGCAACAACTATAATAAGTACAAATTGAACAATAGCTCTTGTAAGTGAAAACTCTCCAGCATGTACCTTCGGGGTCGTTAATGTAATAATGGGATAATGCCAAAGATATACCCCATACGATCTTACCCCCATCCAGCGCAATGGTCTAAATCGTAAAAATTGAGCGATGCGGCTAGCTGGATGGGCTAAGTTCGCTACTAATACTGCTGTAGCGATTGATAAAACAACCATTCCACCTTGATATAAAAACGGATCATATTGATTCGTTTTCCAAAACATAACGAGGATGATGATAAGGGCAATTCCTCCAACAACATCAAGAATAAGACGTGCCTTTGGAATAATTTTATTCGCAAGCCTACTGCTTGGCCAAATTAAGGCAAGTGCCGCCCCAATTAATAAAGAGAAGGCCCTTGTATCCGTACCGTAATAAACTCTGCTTGGATCAACTCCTGGCTCATACAAAAGACCCATTGCTAATGCCGAGACGGCAGCTCCCAAAATTATGAATAAAACGATACGTGATTTCTTTTTTATGTAACGAAATGCTAAACTAATAATAAACGGCCAAATAACATAGAATTGCTCCTCAACAGCTAACGACCAAAAATGGTTGAGCGGAGAAAGCTGGCTAAAACTATCAAAGTACGATAGTTTATGATAAATATACCACCAGTTACTGAAATAAAATAACGCTGCTAATGAATCACCGCGCATTTTTTCAAGTAAAGAGCTATGAGATATAGTAATCCATGCCAAAATGATGATGAGCATAACAATCATGCCTGGAAGCAGTCTCCTCGCTCTACTAAGCCAGAATTTCTTTAAATCAATTCTCTTATTTCTCTTCCATTCTATTGCGAGAATATCTGTAATTAAATAACCTGACAGGACAAAAAAGACAGTAACACCTAAAAATCCTCCAGGCATCCAATTAAAATTAATATGATATAAAATAACACCTAGTATAGCTAAGCCCCTTAGACTATCCAATCCAACCATATAGCGACTATTTTTCTTTAATGGTTCGGGCACCTACAATCACCTCTTCATTTAACTCAAAATTCTGTCAATGGATATGAAACGCTATCAATTTTATCAACTCTAGAAGCTTATGAAACCACAATATTACAAAACCACTTTACAAACACCCTCATTTTTTATGATTACATGCACAGCAACTCAAATTTTATCACGTTATCTATTCTTATGAAATAGTTTCATTTATGAATTTTACACCATGAAAACATATAAAGGGAACTTTAATCAGTGGAGGTTCTCTTCATCCCCACTGATTATTAGTCCCGCCTCTCTTCCTTGCTCCTCTCTGAATCTTGAGGTAGAGGTCTTACTGTCCGCAAATAGCGGGATAAATAAAAAAATTGGCTACTACACTCATTTATTGAGCATAGTAGCCAACTTAATTATTTTCTAACTTTTTGGCGTCTGCTTATTACCATAAAGAATGCACCAATCATCAGAAGGAATCCTCCTGCATAAGGCATTACTGGTAACTGACCACCTGTATTTGGTAAGTGCGGTGCTGGTTTACCTGGCTCACTCGGTTTAACCGGTTCACTTGGTTTGCTTGGCTCACTTGGTTTACTTGGTTCGCTTGGCTCACTTGGTTTACCTAGTTCGCTTGGTTTACCTGGCTCACTTGGTTCGCTTGGATCTTTTGGCTCCACTTTAATTTCAACACTCGGTTCTTGTGGCGGAACACTTTCGCCTGTTACCTTACCAGTGTTTGTAATTGTTTTACCTGCTTGATCCTCTTTTACTTTTGCGTGGAATACGACTGTATGCCATTCTGTATCTGTTACATCGCCAATCTTACCTGTTACTGTTCCATCTACATATTGACCGTTATCTTTGTCTTCTGCATCTGTTACAGCTTTGCCGTCTACTACTAATGTACCCGGTACATATTCTAGACCTTCTGGTAATCTATCTGCAATTTCTACATTTTTCACAACACTACCTGTCACTGTATTACGTGTTTTGATTGTGTATTCGATTGTGTCTCCTACTTTGTTTGCTTTCTGTAGGTTTTTCGCTTCTTTTGTTGATTCTAATTTTGGTTCTGCTGGTTTTACTGGATCTTTTGGTTCCACTTGAATTTCTGTACTTGGTTCTTGTGGTGGGACACCTTCACCTGTTACTTTCGCAGTATTTTTGATGTCTTTTCCAGCCTGACCTGCTTTTACTTTCGCGCGGAATACAACTGTATGCCACTCTGTATCTTTCACATCACCGATTTTGCCTGTCACTGTTCCTTTTGCGTATTGACCATTATCTTTGTCTTCTGCATCTGTCACAGCCTTCCCGTCTACTACTAATGTACCTTCAACGTACTCTAGACCTTCTGGTAATGTATCCGCGATTTCTACATTTTTCACTTCACTGTCTGAAGCAGTGTTGCGCGTTTTGATTGTGTATTCGACTGTGTCTCCTACTTCAATCTCTTTATCTTGTAGATTTTTCGCTTCTTTTGTTGATTCTAATTTAGAATCTCTTGGATATACTTTCACTTCTGTACTTGGCTCTTGTGGTGGAACACCTTCACCTGTTACTTTCGCAGTATTTTTAATGTCTTTTCCTGCTTGTCCTGCTTTTACTTTTGCGTGGAATACAACTGTATGCCACTCTGTATCTTTCACATCACCGATTTTGCCTGTCACTGTTCCTTTTGCGTATTGACCGTTGTCTTTGTCTTCCGCATCTGTCATAGCTTTTCCGTCTACTACTAATGTGCCTTCGACGTACTCTAGACCTTCTGGTAATGTATCTGCGATCACTACATTTTTCACTTCACTGTCTGTTACCATGTTACGTGTTTTGATTGTGTACTCGACTGTGTCTCCTACTTCAATCTCTTTGTCTTGTAGGTTTTTCGCTTCTTTTGTTGATTCTAATTTAGAATCTCTTGGATATACTTTCACTTCTGTAGATGGCTCTTGTGGTGGTACTCCATCTCCTGTTACTTTCGCAGTGTTTTTAATGTCTTTTCCTGCTTGTCCTGCTTTTACTTTTGCATGGAATACAACTGTATGCCACTCTGTATCTTTCACATCACCGATTTTGCCTGTCACTGTTCCTTTTGCGTATTGACCGTTGTCTTTGTCTTCCGCATCTGTCATAGCTTTTCCGTCTACTACTAATGTGCCTTCGACGTACTCTAGACCTTCTGGTAATGTATCTGCGATCACTACATTTTTCACTTCACTGTCTGTTGCCATGTTACGTGTTTTGATTGTGTACTCGACTGTGTCTCCTACTTCAATCTCTTTGTCTTGTAGGTTTTTCGCTTCTTTTGTTGCTTCTAACTTCGAATCTCTTGGATATACTTTAATTTCTGTACTTGGTTCTTGTGGTGGAACACCTTCACCTGTTACTTTCGCAGTGTTTTTGATGTCTTTTCCTGCTTGACCTGATTTTACTTTCGCGTGGAATACAACTGTATGCCACTCTGTATCTTTTACATCACCGATCTTACCTGTCACTGTTCCTTTTGCGTACTGACCATTATCTTTGTCTTCTGCATCCGTTACAGCTTTTCCGTCTACTACTAACGCACCTTCAACGTACTCTAAGCCTTCTGGTAATGTATCCGCGATCGCTACGTCTTTCACAATACTATCTTTCTCTGTATTGCGTGTTTTAATTGTGTATTCGACTGTGTCTCCTACTTCAATCTCTTTATCTTGTAGATTTTTCGCTTCTTTTGTTGATTCTAATTTAGAATCTCTTGGATATACTTTGATTTCTGTACTTGGTTCTTGTGGTGGAACACCTTCACCTGTTACTTTCGCAGTATTTTTGATGTCTTTTCCAGCTTGACCTGACTTCACTTTTGCGTGGAATACGATTGTATGCCACTCTGTATCTGTTACATCACCGATCTTACCTGTCACTGTTCCGTCCACATATTGACCATTATCTTTGTCTTCTGCATCCGTCACAGCCTGGCCGTCTACTTTCAATGTGTCTGCCACATATTCTAGACCTTCTGGTAATGTATCTGCGATCACTACATTTTTCACTTCACTATCTGTTGCCGTGTTACGTGTTTTTACTGTGTATTCGACTGTGTCTCCTACTTCAATCTCTTTATCTTGTAGATTTTTCGCTTCTTTTGTTGATTCTAATTTAGAATCTCTTGGATATACTTTGATTTCTGTACTTGGTTCTTGTGGTGGAACACCTTCACCCGTTACTTTCGCAGTGTTTTTGATGTCTTTTCCTGCTTGACCTGATTTTACTTTCGCGTGGAATACGATTGTATGCCACTCTGTATCTATTACATCACCAATTTTTCCTGTTACTGTTCCACTTGCATATTGACCGTTATCTTTGTCTTCTGTATCTGTCACAGCTTTGTCGTCTACTTTCAATGTGTCTGCCACATATTCTAGACCTTCTGGTAATGTATCTGCGATCACTACGTTTTTCACTTCACTGTCTAAAATAGTGTTGCGTGTTTTGATTGTGTATTCGATTGTATCTCCTACTTCAATCTCTTTATCTTGTAGATTTTTCGCTTCTTTTGTTGATTCTAATTTAGAATCTCTTGGATATACTTTGATTTCTGTACTTGGTTCTTGTGGTGGAACACCTTCACCCGTTACTTTCGCAGTATTTTTGATGTCTTTTCCAGCTTGACCTGACTTCACTTTTGCGTGGAATACAACTGTATGCCACTCTGTATCTGTTACATCACCGATCTTACCTGTCACTGTTCCTTTTGCGTACTGACCATTATCTTTGTCTTCTGCATCCGTTACAGCTTTTCCGTCTACTACTAACGCACCTTCAACGTACTCTAAGCCTTCTGGTAATGTATCTGCGATCACTACATTCTTCACTTCACTATCTGTTGCCGTGTTACGTGTTTTTACTGTGTATTCGACTGTGTCTCCTACTTCAATCTCTTTATCTTGTAGATTTTTCGCTTCTTTTGTTGATTCTAATTTAGAATCTCTTGGATATACTTTGATTTCTGTACTTGGTTCTTGTGGTGGAACACCTTCACCCGTTACTTTCGCAGTGTTTTTGATGTCTTTTCCTGCTTGACCTGATTTTACTTTCGCGTGGAATACGATTGTATGCCACTCTGTATCTATTACATCACCAATTTTTCCTGTTACTGTTCTACTTGCATATTGACCGTTATCTTTGTCTTCTGCATCTGTCACAGCTTTGTCGTCTACTTTCAATGTGTCTGCCACATATTCTAGACCTTCTGGTAATGTATCTGCGATCACTACATTTTTCACTTCACTGTCTGTTACAGTGTTACGCATTTTGATTGTGTATTCGACTGTGTCTCCTACTTCAATCTCTTTATCTTGTAGGTTTTTCGCTTCTTTTGTTGATTCTAGTTGTGGTTTCTTTTCGCCCACTGTAATGTCCACTGCTGGTTTTTGTGCAGTAATATTTCCGCCTGACAACAGCGCATCATTCTTGATTGTCTTACCAGCTTGATCTGACTTGATTTTCGCATGCAATGTAACTGTGTGCCATGCTGTATCCTTTATGTCTCCAAACTGACTTGCCACGATTCCACCTGAATAGTATCCTCTATCCCCATCTTTTGCATCTGTCATAGCTTGGCCATCCACTTTGATTGTTCCCGGCACATACTCTAGTCCAGACTGTAGTTGGTCTTGAACTAAAAAGTCTTTTATGACACTATTTGGAACTGTATTACGCATGCTAATAGTGTATTCAACAGTGTCTCCTACTTCATACGGTTTATTTTGTAGGTTTTTTACTTCTTTTTTCGATTCTAGTTGTGGTTTCTTTTCGCCTACTGTAATGTCCACTGCTGGTTTTTGTGCAGTAATATTTCCGCCTGACAACAGCGCATCATTCTTGATTGTCTTACCAGCTTGATCTGACTTGATTTTCGCATGCAATGTAACTGTGTGCCATGCTGTATCTTTTAAATCTCCAAAATTACCTGTCACAATTCCATTATAGAAACCTTTATCTCCATCTTTTGCATCTGTCACAGACTGACCATCCACTTTGATTGTTCCCGGCACATACTCTAGTCCGGCCGGTACTTGGTCTTGAACCATAAAATTTGTGATGACACTATTTGGAACCGTATTGCGCATACTAATTTTGTATTCAACCGTATCCCCTACTTCATACGGCTTATTTTGTAGGTTCTTTACTTCTTTTTTCGATTCTAATTTAGGTGTAGGTTTATTAAACTCTGGTGTAAGTCTTGATGCTAAGTCAAAAATTACATCCGCTATCCCTTGAATTGTACCAAGCGGCGTAGCTTTAGCATTCTCCTTATCAAGGACATACAAAGTTGGATGACCATAGTCACCTGCAGACATTAACACCCTTCCATCAGGTAAGAAACTAAGTCCCCGAGGTCCGAATTCTACATTACTTCCATCGGTACTGACAACTTTGACAGTTTTTATAATTGCACCAGTTGCAGGATCAATTTGGTTTAAATCATTATATGGTTGGATACGACTTAACCAAGCTTTACCAGATGCGTCAAATAGAATATCACCGCCCCAAGAGTCTGCTCCGCCAGAATCTAGATTTCCTGTAATTTTCATTTTCTTTTGTTGTTTTGTATTGAAATCATAATATGCAAGATAAGCAATTCCTTTTTCATTATAACGATAATAATATTTTGAATCGTCAGTAGAAACTGCTGCTGCTTCGGTAAATGCGAACAAGTTTACTACCTTTTGAGCTTGTCCATTTGTATTGATACGGTACAGTACTCCATCTTGATTCGCATAAAATGCGTCCTCTGTCTTACGAAGAGCTAACCCATTCATTGCACCGGTTAAATTGCTTATTATAACTCTCTCTTTAGGAGTTGTTGTTGGATTATTTCCATCAAATTGAACGATAACAGGCTTATTATTTTGATTCTTAAATACCCCATAAGAATCGACGTTATTAATGGTAACGCCACCTGCAGCTTGCACTTTTCGTGATGAACTAGCAGGGATTATCCCGCTAAATGTTAGGAGAAATACTAAAAAACATATGAAGACTTGTTTAAAATGAATTCTATTACGTTTAAGTACGAAATTATTATACGACATCTTCTACCTCCTTCTTTTTTTGGAAGTTAGCATCAATCGCATCATTTCTTTCATGTTAGGAAAGATAATTCAAGGTTTATTGAACGTTCCCCCTTTTTAATATGTAAATCAACATAAACTCAAAAATATACGCATTTAATAGATTATATTAGAATATAAATTTGTATATTTTCCCCTTTAAATTAAACTCAAATTTCGTTTCCTTCATAAAATAATGAGCAATTCATGACACCTCCCTAAGACATTATATGTAATAGATACTTTATTTTCCATCCTTAATTCAAAAAATATATTATATTAACAAAACGAAATAATCAGAAAATAATCACTTTTTCCAGTTAACTAGGTACATATCCCATAACATTCCCGTCTTATATTAGTATATCAATATATTAAACTATAAAAACTTCAATTAGGAGAGAACGGACGCTGTGGATTACATCGAAAAAGAATAACTAGAACGTCCCAAGGAAATAACGCTACCTAAAAGCCCCATTCGTCATAAACAAGCGCTTTAAACTCTCATTCTCTCCCATACTTTAATGTCCTATGAATGATGCTCCGCGTTCTTTAAAGTAAAGACAGAGATTTCGGGTTTACTAAAGAAACGCACTGGCATTCTAGTTGTACCAATACCACGATTTACATACAATTGTAATGCCTTGCACTTTCCTTCTATTGAATAAAGCCCTTCTATATATTTATTTGCTAGTGAAGTAGTAATGATAGGACCTACGAACGGAATCTGCACTTGTCCGCCATGACTATGACCGGATAGCTGAAGATCTACTGGATATTGGGCGATTTGATCAGCAACGTCTGGTTCATGTACTAATAGCAAATTAAAATCCTCTTTTCTAAGCTGCTGAAGAGTTGAGTGGATGTTAGGTTTTCCAAGTAAAAAATCATCAAGGCCAGAAATAGTAATAGAATCACCGTTTGCAGCTTTTACCTTTTTCATTTCATTATTCAAAACTGTAAAACCAGCTTTCTCCATATATCCTTTGTACAAGTAACCCCCGCCTCCTCCTCGGTCGTGATTGCCAAACACAGCGTATTTTCCAAGCGGCGCTCGAATTTGGGATAAAATAGCTTGGGAACGTGCCTTTTCTGCGGCATACTCTCCAAACTTGTCAATTAAATCTCCTGTAAAAACTACAATATCAGGCTTTAACTCATTCATTTTATCTACTAACATTTGTTGCTGTTTATGAGAAAAATTCGGTCCGAAGTGCGTGTCCGAAAACTGTACAATTTTCAAATCGTGAAAGCCTTCTGGGATATTTGGATTTTCAATATCGTGCCATGTCACAGACACTGATTTTGTTTCAAAATGAAAAGCGTATATATAAATTGCTATTGGCAACATACATAGCATGAGAAAAATGATACATATTCTTCTAAATTTCAATCGAGAAGTACCTCTTTTCGGTTGTTCAAAAGGAGCTATTTCCTCATTCATTCTATTTATGTTGGAGTGTTCTAAGTTCGTTTTCATATTTTCACCTCTAAAGATATCATTTAAAGACTGTTTTACCATGCCTATGTTACAAACATATGTCTTTTTTGAAACTGAGACGAGAATAAAGCATCATTTCAAATAAAACAAAATGAAAAGAACCCATCGCCTAGACAGGTTCTTTCTCATATAATGTATATACTTAATCATCTCTACCAAACTAAATACACCAAAATTAGAATCTGATACATCATGTAGTTCTTTTATTTGTAGGCTACTTTCTCTACTATGTGATATTTAAATAGCCATTCTTCAAACTTTGCACTTCCCAATTCCCAGCTTAAATCATGAGCCTGTACGGAAAAAACACGATACCCTGCATACTCATCCATATACGTATCTACTTGCATCTTTTCTGGTGAAATTCCATAAAATGAAAAATTGAAAAAGACATCCCACACATCTTCATGTTTTCTTTTATAAGCAATCGATTCCATATCATGCTCTTCACCAAAATAATCAAGATGTAAATGCATGCTCTCATCATATTCATACTTCATTTTATCACCCCTTATATTTGTACTTCTGTATCATCCAAAAAATTCCTTCTACATCCACTCACATCTAGACACTTATCCACATATTATGGCAATAGATTCATTTCTGGGAGGTGTCACATGTTGAAAAAATTCATAGCTGTTTTTTGTATACTCGTACTTACTGTTTTTACGTTTGTAGCGTGTAATAAAAAAGATGACGCGAAGCAAAAGATCCAAAAGATTCGCATTGGTGAAGTTACACATTCCCTCTTCTATGCACCGCTATATGTTGGGATTGAAAAAGGATTCTTCAAAGAGGAAGGTTTAAATATTGACCTCCAAACGACAGCTGGTGGCGATAAAACGATGACAGCGCTGTTGTCTGGCGGGATTGACGTTGCACTTGTCGGTTCTGAAACATCCATCTACGTCCACCAGCAAGGAGCAAAAGATCCCATTATTAATTTTGCACAGCTTACGCAAACAGATGGTACATTTTTAGTTTCACGTAAAAAGTTAGATTCGTTTAATTGGAATGATGTGAAGGGTGTTACGTTCCTTGGGCAACGTAAAGGTGGTATGCCGCAAATGGTTGGGGAATACGTTTTAAAGAAAAATGGCATTGATCCGCATAAAGATACAAATTTAATTCAAAATGTTGAATTTGCTAATATTGCGAATGCATTCGCATCTGGTACAGGCGAATTTGTGCAGCTCTTTGAACCGACAGCGAGTATTTTAGAAAAAGAAGGAAAAGGATATGTCGTCGCTTCTTTTGGCGCGGAATCTGGAACGGTTCCTTACACAACATTTATGGCAAAAGAAAGCTTTTTAAAGAAAAACAAAGTAGCAGCAGAGAAATTCACACGTGCATTATATAAAGCACAGCAATGGGTCGATACACATAACCCAGAAGAAATTGCAAAAACGGTTACTCCTCTTTTCAAAGATACTTCTGAGGATATTATGGTGAAAGTTATTGAACGCTACAAAAAGCAGCATTCTTATGCGACGAATCCGTTATTAGATGCAGAGGAATGGAAACAACTGCAAGTAATCATGAAAGAAGCTGGTGAACTACAAAAAGAAGTTCCACATGAGACGCTCGTCAATACAACAATTGCCGAAAGCATTATTAAGAAATAGAGGCGGATGCGATGAGTTTCTTACAAATATCTCACGTTTCTCAATGTTTTTTTTCAAAAGATAGCGCGCGGCTTATCCTTGAAGATATAAACTTACACGTAGACGAAGGAGAATTCATCTCCTTTCTCGGCCCAAGCGGCTGCGGAAAAACAACACTGCTTTCTATTATTGCAGGATTATTAAAACCTACTGAAGGCACTATCTTTTTAGAAGATGAATCAGTAATCAAATCAACAGCCTCAATGGGATACATGCTTCAGCAAGATTACTTGTTTCCGTGGAAAACGATTGAAGAAAATATAATGCTCGGATTGCATATTGCAAACACATACGAAGCAGAAACGAAAGAACATACATTACAACTTCTAAAACAAGTTGGCCTTGGGGACATCGAAAAACAGTACCCTTCGGAATTATCTGGTGGTATGCGCCAACGAGCTGCACTCGTTCGTACACTTGCAACAAATCCGAAAATCCTTTTACTTGATGAACCGTTTTCAGCACTTGATTACCAAACGAAATTAAAATTAGAGGACCTCGTATTTTCTTTATTACACAAATATAAAAAAACTTCCCTTCTCGTCACACATGACATTGAAGAAGCAATTGCGATGAGCGATCGCATTTACTTATTGCAAGCAAACCCAGGTAAAATTGCGAAAATATTTACTGTACCAGACAGCATTCGCTCACTACCACCGCTTGAAGCAAGACACCATTCTGATTTCCCCGCTCTTTTTCAAGAAATATGGAAGGAGCTGGAGCATCTTGGATAATATAAAACAATTACATGAGCAGTTTCGAAAAAAAGAGCGTCAACGCACTTGGACAGCTGCTTCTTTACAGTTATTACTTCTCATTCTCTTCTTTGGATTATGGGAAATTTCTAGCAAGCAAGAGTGGATTGATCCTTTACTCTTTAGCTCTCCCTCAAGTATTTGGGAGTTATTTTTAAACAAATGGGGAGACGGATCACTTTGGATTCACATATGGATGACACTTTTAGAAACAAGTATTGGATTTATTCTCGGGACGCTGCTCGGGACAATTATCGCAACCCTTCTTTGGTGGTTACCTCTAATCGCTCGCGTATTAGACCCATACCTTGTTGTGTTAAATGCGATGCCAAAAGTAGCCCTTGGCCCAATTATTATCGTTATCTTCGGTCCCAATATCTCTTCTTCCATCGCAATGGGAGTCATTATTTCCATCATCATTACCATTCTCGTCATTTACAGTGCATTTGAAGAAGTTGATTCGAATTATATAAAAGTAATGGATACGTTTGGTGCTAGTAAGTGGCAATGTTATAAACAAGTGATTTTACCCTCTTCCTTTCCAGCCATCATTTCAACTTTAAAAGTAAACGTTGGATTATCATGGGTTGGTGTTATCTTCGGGGAACTTCTCGTTTCCAAACAAGGACTCGGTTATTTAATTAGCTATGGGTTTCAAGTGTTTAACTTTACACTTGTACTCTTAAGTGTATTATTGACGTGTATTCTCGCGACTCTTATGTATGTGTTTGTGGAAGGATTTGAAAAATTAATTATTAGAAAAAGAAGATGACTCCAAACACTATGTAGGAGTCATCTTCTCTTTTATTTCAACTTAGTATTTATCGCATACTTTTATATCGTTAACTACAGTACTTCCTTGAATCTCGACCGTATGAAAACAATCATCCACACGTACCTTTACAATATTATCTTGTCGATCTATAACATGATACTCATTAAATTGTTTATTTAACGCTGTACGAATTTGTTCTCCTTCAAAAATCGGAATCCCATGCGACATAACCCAAATAAGACCAGCAATAGCAAGAATGGTTTTCATACGATCTACCCCCTTGAGAATAAAGTGAAACTTTAATCAGTGGGGGGCTTCATCCCCCACTGATTATTAGTTGAACCAATCGGGCTTTTACGGGCCGTTTGATCTCCCACCTAACTTCTTTGCTTTCGCTGCGTTTTGAGGTGGGAGTCTTACTGCCCGTTAAAGCGGGATAAATTTATTACCTCTCTACTATGCATATTCAAATTGTGTCAATTTTGTGACGGTTTTCTTTTATACTCTATTCTATTTAATAGTCCTTGTTCCTTCTTCTATATAGATCCATTTTAATTTTTCTACATATGATCTGTGTTATGAAGCTAAAAAAAAGCAACCTACTTATATCTCGGTTGCTTCTTAATTATTATTCTTTTACGTTCTGTGAAATTTCATATAACCCAGACAGCACTTCCGCCCGCATTTTTACAAGTTCAGGGTACTGATAAAAGAATGCTATCTTTTTATATTTCAGTTCTGATCCTTCTTTCACTTTCTTTGAATCTTGTAAAATGAATGCTGTAAATGTATCAGCAATGTCTTCTGCTACATTTGTTGTGCTATATTCTGAAACAAATTGATCGTGTTTCTCTTCAAAAAATTGTATTCGCGCATCTTCGTTTGTTTCAATTTGTTTTTCTTTCCATTCTTTTTCAATTGGTTTCCAGAAAGAATCATAAAATTTGTTAATATACGAATCCTTTTTCGTACACCCTTCTTGTAGGAAAAGATTTTTACATGTATCTTTGTAAGCTGAAATATCTTTATCTTCTTCAAATGCTTTTATATACTTTTCATCTACTGGAATTTGTGTATCACTTAACGTCAATACGTGAGCAGTTTCATGAATTAACGTCTTCATTACTTCATCGATTCCCATCCCTGAATCAAGTGTATCTAAACTAAGCACCCAATCTTTCGGGTTGTTCATACTAGGAATGACATGGGCAACAATTCCATCATATCCATCCGTCACAATATCAAACTCTGTTATATTCTTTCGGTACTCAGACGGAATTAATGTACGATACATGTCCCATAGTGTTTTATGATAAGTTTTATCTTCATGCTGCTCGATTACTTCTTCTTTCGCTTCTTTATCATCTGCAAATACTTTATTTAAACGTTTCTTATCTAGTCTTTCAAAATAAGGATCGATAATGTCTTCCTCATCAATATAGTACGATGCTAAAAAGAAATATTTTTCCTCATCATCTTTCTTTTTTTTAGCTTCCTTGCTACTTTCTATCTTCCCGAAATTCTCTTCTATATTTCCTTCTAGTTTTCCCACATTTTCCTCTGGTTCTTCTAGATAAGACAGACTTCCCATCTTCTTATAGACTTTTTGAATGAGCTCGTCTCCAAGCTTCGTGCATGCTTCTTCTGTTTTACATACTTCTTTTTTCTCAGCAGCCTTATCTACAGCTTTACTACACCCCGCTATTAAACAAATAGCTATAAGAAAACATAATCGTTTTTTCATATACCCCTCCACTATTTCATTCTACAAAGATATGATAATCATTTTCTTACAAATATGCGATACTTATATAAATACAAATTAAAAAAATGACCTAAAACCATTCTTTTCAGATGGATGAGAGCATCCGGCCATGGATAGGAGCGGTCAGTGCCTTTTTTAAACAGAAGGAGAAAGGTCTCTGTCTATTCTTCATAACCATAATGTATCTGTTAGAAAATCGAATTGGATTTATATATTTTTAGGAAGTTTTTACTGTAGGGGGAATATACTATGATACGCGCCGCATTGTTTGATTTAGATGGTACCTTGTTAGATCGACGTCAATCTTTGGAAAGTTTTATTAGCAATCAATATGATCGTTACGCAGATCATTTTACTGAAATAAAAAAAAACGAGTATTGCACTCGCTTTATCCAGCTTGATAATAACGGCTATACTTGGAAAGACAAAGTATATACGACCTTACTAGGCGAATATAACATTACAACGCTCACAGCTGAGCACCTCTTATATGACTACGTAACAACATTCGCAAACCACTGTATTCCTTTTCCAAATGTATATACATTATTAGAACAATTACAAAGCAAGCATATTAAAGTAGGAATCATCACAAACGGCTTTACCGAATTTCAAATGAATAACATTCACGCCCTAAAGTTACATACTTATACAAATACAATTCTCGTTTCAGAAGCAGAAGGGATTAAGAAACCTCATCCCGCTATCTTTGAGCGTGCTCTCAAACAATTAAATGTGCAAGCAAAAGAATGCATTTATGTTGGAGATCATCCTGAAAATGATGTGATGGGAGCTGAGAAAGCTGGGATAACTGCTGTTTGGAAGAAAGATGCATTTTGGGAGGGGTTTGAACATTCTCGTATGGCACGAGATTTACTTGAGATACTTTCATTTGTATAAAAAAAGAACTCGGCTCCCTTACTTCGTAAAACAGCCGAGTTCTTCTATATGTTTCATTGTACGCGCTAATACATCATCACGCATAATAAAGCTAAATTTCCTATCAATTTTAATGTCAGTAGGGATGTCTTGTAATAGAACAGACCCTTTTGTCTCTTCATAGTGCGTATGTGCTTCTACTGCACTAATTGTTGCGAAATAAATGTTTTTAATGATTATTTTGTCTTTTCCAGATACTTTATACTGTCCTAAGTAAGTTAATTCAGAAACAATGCCGCCGGTTTCTTCATGAACCTCCCTGACTGCCGCTTCTTCCGGTGTTTCCCCAATTTCAACTTTACCACCTGGAAATTCAAGACCGCGGCGTAAATGATGCGTTAACAACCATTGATCCCTGTACCGGCATACAACCCAAACATGCTTTGGCTCAGGAGAAAATGGGTAACGTTCAAACGATAATTGTACAGTGTTGTGGTAATAATCTTTAAATTTGTACATGCCATTACTCCCCTACTGATGGTTACAAGTTTTTCCTACCACAAATTGTAGCACAATTCTCATTCATATGCATAATGTTATCCGATTACAATCCATTGATTATTCCCATTTGTGCGACTAATTCTTTTGTCTCATGATTTCCTAAATCATAAATCATCTTATAAGCTTTCTGTAACTGTTCCTCATATCGATCATTATTTGAATCATGATGATACTCAACAAACGGAACGTGCGAACGTACAAACGAACCAAGATCTTCACGATACGCCTGATCAAAATATTCCCGTAATTGAATAATCTCCTCATCATTTGCCTGAATTTCAAAACTATATGTATCTGCCGTTTTCACTTGCGAAATTTGACCGTTTCCTACTGATATATAATACGTTTTTTTATTCTTCATATAGCGCCCTTCTTTCCCACTTTTACCTTCTATTGTTTTCAAGAATTACAAAATTATGTAAAATAAAGAAAAGGAGGGGTCTATTTGACTAACATATTAATTATTGGAATTATTATTGTACTTATCGTATTAGTTCTCTCTGTAATGACAATCAATAAAGGCTATTCTTACAAACATTCAGTAGACAAACCAGAGGATAATCCTTATGTAATAAACAAAAAGGAGGATCAATAATACGCTTCGTATACTCCGCTTCCTCACCGCCTTCATTGTTATGATCGTAGCTTTGTATAGTCTAGTTACACAAAACGATGCATTTCTTACACTTTCACAATTTTTTATAGGAATCTTAATGTTTATCATCGCTATTGAACAAATACGAAAGAAAGATCCAAGTACTGGTTTGACTTGTATGATGGCTGGAATTTTCGTATGGGCTGTTCTCATTACAAAGTATATCCTGTAGTAAATATTTTTTAATGGAGGGATTCGTATACTAAAAATCGTTCGGATTACATTTGCACTCATTGTATTAGCTTTATCTATCTATAGTTTAATCACAGATAACAGAGGCATTCTGCTTTATATGTTCATTGCTTTAGGCTTAATGATTTTCACCATGAGCATTGAGGAACTGCGTGAACAAAAGAAAGCCAGTGGAACGATCTGTTTTCTCATTGGAGCTGCCGTTTTATTCATCGCTGTATCAGAATTTCTTCGCTAATATAAGCTTTTGAAGGAGGAAAAAATGCTAACTGGATTACGTATTTTTTTCGGGCTGCTTACAATTGTTCTTTGTATATATTTTCTTTTAACCGATAATTTCGCGCTCATCCCTTACATTCAAATTTCTCTCAGTTGTACATTTATCCTTATAGGGATTCATGAAATAAAAGCTGGACGAAAATCGATGAGCATCCCGTATTTCGGTATTTCTGTTCTTATGTTTTTCTTTGTGCTATCGAAATTGTTCTATTAAAATAAGAGAACTTATAGAATCAAGATATAATGATATGCAAAAAAGAACTGTTCCAAAGGTTCCTTCTCATATATTCCGCTTCATGCAGCATATAACATACACCAGAACTAAAAAAAAGCTGCCTTTTCACAGGCAGCTTTCCTCATCTATTAACCAAATACTTTCTCAAGCTCATCTTTATCTTGGCTTAACCAGAAATTCATTAAGCGTTTTGCTCCTTCTAAGTCATGGAGCTTCGCTTGCCCACACTGCGTTTCGTTTGCAGCTGGAATTTCTATAATTTGAACCGCATCTTGTAATGTCAGTTCTAATAAATCAATGATTTCACGAACAGTTGGTGTTCCGCTTACAACAAGGTAATATCCTGTTTGGCAACCCATTGGTGAAATATCAATAATGTCAAAATGCGGATAGCGATCAATATATTTACGTAAATTAAACGCCAATAAATGTTCTAACGTATGAATAACATCTGGTTTCATTGCTTGTTTGTTCGGTTGGCAAAAACGAATATCAAATTTATTCACAATCCCGTCACTACCTACTTTATGAACACCGCAATGTCTTACATAAGGTGCCTTTACAACCGTGTGATCTAATTCAAAGCTTTCTACTGATGGCATACAACATCTCTCCCGCTTTTAATTTAATTCCGTTATATCCAATATGATATAACGGAAATTCGAATTAGTAAAGTATTATGTATAGCCCATGCTATAATACTAAAAGAATATGCTAGAAAGGAGACCATTATGAAACAGATTTTTATCGGTATCATACGTTTTTATCAAAAGTTCATTTCCCCAATGACACCACCAACATGCCGCTTTTATCCAACATGCTCACATTATGGATTAGAGGCATTTCAAAAGCATGGTGCTTTCAAAGGGTTTTTCCTCACATTAAAACGTATATTAAAATGTCATCCTTTCCATCCCGGGGGATTTGATCCTGTCCCAGATAAAAAGAATGACAAAGTAAATTCTTAACGTTCGTAGCCGTTCTCAACTAAATCTAATTTTCCTGTTTCAGGGTGAATGACAAGCCCATGAACCGGTACTTCAGCTGGAAGTAAAGGATGGTTACGAAGTACGGAAACGCTATGTTGTACACTTTCTTCCACGCTAGAAAATCCTCGCAAAAATTTATTCAAGTCGATTCCAGAATATTGAAGTGTATCTAATTTTTCTTCTGTCACGCCGCGCGTTTTCATTTTTTCAATTGTACTGCTCGCTTCTATTTTTGCCATACCACAATCATGATGACCAACTACGCATATTTCATCTGCACCAAGCTCATATACAGCGACTAACACACTACGGACAATACTACCAAATGGGTGCGAAATAACAGCGCCCGCTACTTTAATAATTTTCACATCACCATTGCGCATATTCATTGCTTTTGGTAATAGTTCAACAAGACGTGTATCCATACAAGAAATGATCACCATTTTTTTATTCGGGAATTTTCCTGCCTCATACTCTTCATATTTTTTCTCTTCAACAAACTTTTCATTGTACTGCAAAATTTCTTCTAATGACTTCATAGTAAAAAGACCCTCTTTTCTTTTATATGACTACATACTAAGTGTACCAAAATCTAAAAAATCCCAAAAGGATATTACTTTATTGTAAATATATAATTTTTCAGACAATCGACATAATTCTTTCAAAATATACACACAGCTCTGTAACAACTCCTTCCTACTTTGCTCACTTTTTCACTATAAACTAGATGTAGATAATGTTAAAAAGGAGTGAAACTTTATTATGTCCGACGTTCTATTACTAAGTCGTTTTCAATTTGCAATTACTATCTTTTATCACTTTTTATTCGTACCACTTACAATCGGACTTGTTGTTTTAGTAGCGTGTATGGAAACACAATATGCACGTACACTAAATCCAACGTATCGTAAAATGGCAAATTTCTGGGGTAAGCTATTTACGATTAACTTCGTAATGGGGATTATAACCGGGATTACGATGGAGTTCCAATTTGGGACAAACTGGTCAGAGTATTCAAAGTATATGGGTGATATTTTCGGATCACCACTCGCAATCGAAGCGCTTGTTGCGTTCTTCTTAGAATCTACTTTCATGGGAATTTGGCTATTTGGTAAAGATAAAATCTCACCAAAGTTCCGTGCTTTTTGTATGTGGATGGTTGCACTTGGTACAAATATTTCCGCACTTTGGATTATTACAGCAAACGGCTTTATGCAAAACCCTGTTGGTTACGTAGTACGTAACGGCCGTGCTGAATTAAATGATTTCTGGGCACTCGTTACCAATCCATATGCATGGCATATGTTTTTCCATACAGTTGTAGGTTGTTATATCGTTGGTTCTTTCTTCGTTATGGCAATTAGTGCTTATCACTTATTACGTAAAAATGATGTGGAGTTCTTTAAAAAATCATTTAAATTTGGTTTAATTTTAGGATTGTTTGCAGCAACTGCAACACCGTTCATCGGTCACCAATCTGGTGCCTTCGCTGCTAAAATGCAACCAGCGAAAGGCGCTGCGATGGAAGCCGTTTGGGAAACTGGTAAAGGTCAAGGATTCTCAATCATTCAAATTCCCGATGTAAAAAATGAAGAGAACTTTGAATTATTAACAATTCCAAAACTCGGCAGTTTCTTCTATACAAACTCATTTGACGGAGAAATTGTCGGCTTAAAAGATATTCCGAAAGAAGATCGTCCAAACGTAAACCTTGTTTACTATAGTTTCCGCTTAATGGTTGCACTTGGCGTATTCTTCATGGCACTTACTTGGTTTGGTTTCTACTTAAACCGAAAAGGAAAACTAGAAAACTCAAAACGTTTCTTAAAAATTACAATGTGGTCTGTTCTACTTCCATATATTGCGATTAATGCCGGATGGATTGTTGCTGAAGCAGGTCGTCAGCCGTGGACAGTATACAAATTAATGCGCACAGCTGAAGCGGTCTCACCAATTTCTGTCCCGCAAATTTGGTTCTCATTAATTAGTTTAGTATTGTTCTATACATTGCTTTTAATTGCTGACGTATACTTAATGCTGAAGTTTGCGAAAAAAGGACCTGCTGCATTAGAGGAGCCTGCTAAAGGAGGTGTCGCTCATGTCTCATGATATGCTTGCAATCATTTGGTTCGGTTTATGGGGCGTGATTTGGACCGTTTACTTTATTCTCGACGGTTATGCACTCGGTAACGGTATGATTTTCCCATTCGTTACGAAAGACCGAAAAGAACGAAATCAAATGCAAGAAGCAATCGGACCGTTTTGGGGCGGTAACGAAGTATGGTTAATTACAGCAGGCGGTGCAACATTTGCCGCCTTTCCGATCACATATGCAAATATGTTTAGCTACTTATATACACCGTTATTTTTAGTATTGCTTGCTCTTTTCGCTCGTGCAGCAGGACTTGAATTTATGCACAAAGATGATTCACCAGTTTGGCAAAGCGCTTGTAAATGGGCGTTTACAATTGGTAGCTTCCTCATCGCCTTTTTATTCGGCGTTACCTTTGCAAACCTATACTATGGACTGCAAATCGGAAAAGATGGCTACGAAGGAACATTATTCAGCCTACTAAACCATTACGGTATTTTAGGCGGTCTCTTCTTCACCGCAATCTTTGTCGTCTCTGGTGCACTTTGGGTTATGATTAAAACAACTGGTGAAGTATCAGATCGCGCGTATAAAATTGCTAAACCATTTTCAATGGTAGCTGCGATTATTTTAGCTATCTTCTATGTGGCAACTGCAAACCGTACAAATTTATTCCAAAACTTTACGGAGTATCCTGTACTATTTATTCTTCCAGCGCTCGCGATGCTAATGAGCGTTCTGGCAATTATTATGGTGTACAAACATAAAATTGGTCTCGCATTCACATTTGTTTGTTTAACAATCGCAATGTTTATGACAACTGGATTTGCAGGCATGTTCCCAAGAATGTTGCCATCACGTATTAACGATGCATATAGCACAACATTATACGAAGCAGCTGGCAGTGAATTAAACTTAAAAATAATGTTCTTCGTCGCGATGGTAATGGTACCGATTGTCATCGGATATCAATTATGGAGCTACAGTATCTTTAAAGAAAAAATTCATAAAGACTCTGCAAAAGGGTATCACTAAAATGAAGCAGGCACTCTATCGCGAGTGCCTGCTTCATTTCAAACTTATAATGTAAATTGTTCCCCTTCATCATTTCTATCTTTATCGTATATATCTGTAGCACTAATCCCATTACACGCCTTCACAGTAAAGCCTACATTAGAACATCCAGCACCATTGTATGATTTATCTTTGAATATCGGCCTAACATTGTATTTATCCCCTACATTAATCGTTCCATTACAATTTTGTATGATAACACCATCGATAACAGCAGGCATCGTATCCCTCACTTTCATTATGTTATTTTCAGTTTATGAAGAAATCCTAAGAAAATAGCATGTTTACATAAAGGAATATTTCTAATGAATTATCTTTCAACTACGCTATTGACGAAATGTAATATATAATAAATGAGGCATTCATTCTTTAAAAAATTGAGGTGTATATAAAAGTGATGTTTTTAGGAATTACTACTCTTATTTTATTTGCTATTTTTCTATTCTTTTATTTAAGAGACCCAAGAAGTTTAATAATCGGGTTTCTCTTTAATCTGTTTTTTTGCTCGTCTCTCATTCTTGTTGTATATTTAGGCTTCACTTCCGAGCATACAATTTGGAGAATTATCGCACTAATACCAATTGTAATCATTGGACTAATATCAATCTTTGGTGCATTCACTTTAATGGTTGGGCTCTTTCTCAATGCAAGAGTTTTAATGAAAAAAGAAGGTCGACGTTTTTCTAATTCTTTAACTCTAATTTTAGGAATCTGTATTTTATTATTCCTACTGCTTCCTATACTCGATCCAGGACGCTTCGTGTCTTCTAATTTCCGTCCTATGTTCGGCGGAATTTCTTTGATTATTGTATATTTCTTTTTCCATATCGTAACTTTCTTAACAGCTTATTTTCTGTATCAATTTAACAGACCACGACGCAATCAAGATTTCATTATCGTTCTTGGCAGTGGATTAATTAATGATAAAGTACCACCACTTTTAGCAAGCAGAATTAATAAAGCGATTGATTTTTACCATAAACAAGCGGCCGTCGCGTCACCGCCAACAATCATTTTCTCTGGTGGACAAGGACCAGATGAAAATCTTCCAGAAGCAGAAGCTATGCAAAAATACGCTGTTGAAAAAGGAATTCCTATCGAACACACCATACAGGAAAACCGTTCTGTCAATACGTATCAAAACATGCTTTTCTCAAAACAAATTATGGAGTCATTGAAAGACAAGTATAAAAGCATCTTTACAACAAACAATTTCCACTTGTTCCGAGCTGGCTTATACGCGAAGCAAGCTGGACTAAATAGCCAAGGTATCGGCTCAAAAACTGCTTTCTATTACTGGCCAAATGCGATGATTCGAGAGTATATTGCACTCGTTGTCATGAGCCGTAAGCGCCATATGACAGTAGTAGGCATTATTTTAGGATGCTCGATTCTTCTAACAACCTTGAGTTTTATAATCGATCATTATCAATAAGAAAACAGGAGCCTCTAGCTCCTGTTTTTTTGTTGGTTAGTTGATATCCCTTGTCGAATCGCTGATATATTCCAATTTGCGCTGATATATTGTGAGAAACGGTTGATATATTTGAAAAATCGTCGATAAAATGAAACTTTAATCAATAGGGGATTTACTGCCCGCAAATAGCGGGGTAAAAATAGACTACGCCTCCTATATTTTTAATCATCAATGAACTACATGTAAAAAAGCATCAATGACGGGCGATCTATCTTTAAATGCTAAATAAATATGACGGTATTGCTTTTGCTTTAACTTTTTCATTCCAATGTCTTTATGCGACTTAAAAAACAGCTCTGGCCCCATTGTAATCCCAATATTTTGTGAAACCATGTTCACGATCGTTTCGCAGTTAAATACTTCTAATATGATATTTGGACATACTTCATGGTTGGATAATATCTTTATGACTAATGGCTGATACGGGCCTTTTGGCATAATAAAATCCATTCCATCAATTTGCCGAATATCAATTATGTTTTGACTCGTTAACGGATGATTTTTCGGTAGCCCTAATACAATCTCATCCTTGCTAACGGGTATAGATTTGATTTGTTTATTTACATGTGACTCGAGTACAAATCCGATGTCCACTGTACCATTCTCAATCCATTCCACTACTTCTTCGTATGTCCCCTCAAATAATAAAACTTTTATACCTGAGTAATGTTGTTTCAGCTGCAATAACATTGGTGGTAGTATTTGTGCCGCCGCACTCGTAAATGCCCCGATTTTGAGCGTACCTTCTAATCTCTTATTTTGCACAGATAGTTCTTGTTTAATTGCTTCTTCCCCTTTTAACACATTTTGAATATGGGGAAAAATCCGATTAGCAAACTCAGTTTTTTTAATCTCCGCCTGCTTATTTCTATGTAACAACGGATGACCAAATTCCTTTTCTAAACTAGCAATCGCATGACTCACAGCTGATTGTGTCATGTTTAATTGCTCTGCCGCCCTCGTAAAATTTCCTACCTCGACTACTTTCTGAAATACTGCATATCTCGCAATCGTCATGAGTTTTACTCATACCTCCTATGCAAAAGATGAATTTCACTAATTCCATTATACCCGTTACGATAAAATAGACCAATTCATCAAAAGGAGGATTCACCTTGAATAAAATATTTTTATTAACATTTGGCATGTTTGCATTAGGAATAGATGCTTATATAATGGCAGGCATTTTGCCAGAGATCGCTAATGATTTTCATGTTTCAATCGGGACTGCCGGGCAAACCGTAAGCATATTTACAATCTGTTATGCGATTGCAGCTCCCTTATTTGCTACATGTATGAAAAAGACAAATACGAAACATACGTTATTAGCAGCATTATTTCTTTTTACATTCGCTAACTTTATTACTGCTATTACCGATCACTTTATCGTTCTCTTACTTTCTCGAGGGCTGGCTGGAATAGGTGCTGGTCTATACTCACCGCTCGCATCATCAGCTGCGGTTACATTCGTTTCTGAAAAACAAAAAGGAAGAGCGTTAAGTACCATTTTACTCGGAATGAGCGCCGGAACTGTAATTGGTGTTCCATTTGGTATATATATTGCATCTGCTTCTGACTGGCGCACCGCAATGTGGCTTATTGTTGCGATTGGAACAATCGGGATACTTGCGATTGTGACTAAGTTTCCGATTATCCAATCCTCTCCTTTACCAACATTAAAAGAACGGCTTCATCTGTTCAAAAATAAGCAAATTTCACTCGTCATGCTGATCACAATGGTATTAAGTTTTTGTAGCTTAGGTTTGTACACATACTTAGATACGATCATTACCGCATACGGCTTTCAAAAATCCATTCTGTTTATTTGGATGTGGGGAATCGGCGGGATTGCAGGAAGCTTTCTAATTGGATGGATCCTAGATTTGTATAAGAAACCAAAGATCATATTAATGTACCTAATGGGTATCATGTTTTTCTCATTTATAAGTATGAGTCTTTTTTACGGAAGTGCCGTATTGCTAGCTCTTTGTTTACTTCTCTGGGGTGGTACAGGTTGGGCAACAGTCGCTACCCAACAAAAAACACTTTTAGAAATTAGTCCACAGCATGCAACCATTGCCATTGCTTTGCTTAGCTCAATTAATTATTTCGCTGGAGCAATCGGAACAATGGCAAATGGAATGTTTTTAGAAAAAGGAGTAGCTCCAGTCACTTTGCCCTATATAATAGGTGGGATATTACTTCTTGCTATTATAGGACAATTCTTTTTTATTCATAACGATTCCAAAGCAACTACAAATACGAAAGGCCTTCTTTAATAAAAATATCATATAATAAGAAAACCCAAGAAGCATCTATCTCACTTCTTGGGTTATTATCTTTATCTTCTTTTTGTAATCTTCCCAGCACCACCAACTCTCGTTTTCGGGGGAGACGTATTCTTCGGCGGGCTTTTAATCGATGATTTCGGCTTCACATCTGAGCCGCCTGAACTACTTGGTGACTTCGTAATCTTCCCTTTATTTTCAGTAGACGGCGGAACCGTTTTCGATCCTTTTTCTGTAATGCTTCCTGTATCACCGACGGATGTCTTTGGATCTACTTTATCACTTCTTTTAATAATAGAACCTTTCCCTTGTTTCGTAATCGGTGGTGGAGTTTTCTTCTCTTCTTTTGTCGGTGGTCTTTCCGGAGTAACCGGTTTATGATTTTTCCGATCTGTATATCCGCGGTAATCACCATGGTACGATTTGCGAGAATCAAATATATCATTTAATATGCTTGCTAACAGATAGCCTTGTAAGAAAGATGGTTGATAATTTTGGCGAACATATTCCTTGTTACTGATCTCAACTAATGTATCAGATGGCTTTTCTTTGTCTTTCTGAATGTTATAAAGTTTATCAGAATAGACAAGGAACATCTGATTTTCATCTTCTTTAGATGCTTGCTTCGGCTCTTTTTCATCAATCAGTTCCTTTGCAACTTCTGGAACTGATTGATTGGCAGCCCTATATACATATGACTCTTGCTTACCATCTTTTGCAACTGATTCTAATGGGTATCGGTCTTGAATCGAATTTTCATTTTGACACCCAGATAAAGCAAAGCCAGCAATAACAAGTAGCGTAACAATAACAGCAATAGGGATTATGAATGATTTCATCATGGTAAACAGTCGGTTTGACATGATTACATCCCCCTTACGTTGCCCTGATCATTTGTACATCAGCAGGAAGAATCGATTCCCCTTCATACATCATCGTACGTCCATCTTGCCACTCAATGCGAAGTAGCTTTCGGTTATCAGATTGAAATTCCCACACGTATTGTTCGTCAGAAACGGCAAACGGTGTTTTTCCCATCACAACAACACGTCCGTTATAGCGCTCTTCCATATGATAATCAATATCGTCCATTTCAATCGTTGTTGGAATCTCCTCTATAGAGTCTAAACGTCCATCAATTGGTGTATATAATTTATAATGAGTGCTTTCACGGTTTTCAATTTTTAAATAGCGAATCGTTCTCCCGTCCTGTAATGTTAAAACGATTTCATTACGAGAATGCATACTTGTTTTTCCGATCACTTCATACATGACTAATGAAACTTCAATCATATCGCCAGGTGCTAACGTAAGTAATGATTTCTCTTGTCTCACAGGCTCTGGACTTTTCACTATATTTTTAATACGTTTAAATAAACTCATCATCTATCCCTCCCTTTTCGTTATAGACAAGCGGATAGAATGAGGGCTCCAACAATATGTAATGAACCAGCTAATAAAGCATGAGTCACATGACCTTGCTTCGTTCCCTCTTCTAAATCTAAACCTGCCATCTTTTTCAAAATGAACTCAATAAACATTTCAACAATTAATAAGATAACGAAAGAAACAGCAGATGCAAGAAGTGCTTGCCATAAATCATTTGCTTTCATAATCGATTGTGACAAAATATATCCTTGTGCAAACAACTTCATAATAAAGCGCGTTGTGACAGCCATGTTGCCTTGTTTAATTTCTGCTAAATCGTTATATTTTGTAAAAATCGAATCAATCCACATCAGTGCAAATAAAAGAACAGCACTTGCTCCTGTCCATACAAGCATGGCTAAAACATTCATCCACGTCATTGCATAACCTCCTCTTAAAAAAATAATAAGAAAACCGACATGATTACTCTTCATGACATGTCGGTTCCTTTATCATATCTATTTTGATTTCCCTACATATAAACCACAGCTATGAAAACAAAAACAGTTCGCCTCTCATTCCCTCCTTTTGTCTTCACGCCGCATGGGGCTAAAAAAGGCACTGACCGCTCCTATGCATGGACGGATCCTCTCTCCACACTAAAAAATTAGGTTTTTTGGCAGTTCCTCAATTATTAGTTTACTTCTCGTACTGCTTCATAATACGAGCTAATTCATCATCTACAGCTGAATTTTTATTTAGACTTGCAAATTCATCGTCTAATGATTTTTCTTTCTTATAGATTTCCCCACTTGCTTCTGCTTCAGCCTCTAATTGAAGAGCTTTTTCTTCCATACGGCTCAGGCCAGCTTTTGCAGTGTTCGCATCAAATCCAGACATTGCTTGATTAATATTTTTTTGTGCTTTCGCTGCATTTACACGCGCTACAAGTGTTTCGCGTTTATTTTTCAGCTCTGTTAATTGCTTACGCATCTCTTCTAATTTCGCACGTAAGTTATCAGCAGCCGCTTTATTTTGCTCATAGCTCGCTTTATATTCATTCATCTTTTGCTCTGCATTTTGCTTCTCTTCTAGCGCACGGCGCGCAAGATCAAGATTACTTGCTTGAACAGCCATATGTGCTTGTTCTTCACGTTTCTTCACAAGTGCTTCTTGCTCTTCAAATAATAATTTGAACTTTTTCTCAAGCGCAATTTGGGCTGCTACACTTTTCTCAGCTTCTTGTACATCAGCTTGCATATCACGTAAATATTGATCTGTCATCTTAACTGGATCTTCCGCTTTTTCAATTAATGCATACACATTTGACATCGTTACATCTCTTAATCGTTTAAAAACAGACATTTAAATTCCTCCTATGGATTTCCTCATATTTCAAATGTACTTCCCGTAAAAGTGTCCTTTTACAGTAAGAATATTCATTTTTTAAATTCCTTATATTCATTATATCAAACCTCAAGTGTCCTTACATGTTATTTATCAAATATACAACCTATAATCTGACATCGTTATTGTAATATGTATTCATACCTTTTCCCTTTATATGTTCTCCTTTCTACCACATCTTCACTCTTTTCAATATTACATAAGTGTAAGCTAACTCGATGGTTACAAAAACGTTATTCTTATAAAGTGAAACTTTAATCAGTGGGGGTTTTCTTCACCCCCCACTGATTATTAGCCCGCAAATAGCGAGATAAAGCATATGAAAAGGAGACAAGACAAATAGAAAAAAGCTTTGCGAAATTCGCAAAGCTTTTTTCTATTTATTCACGATTCCCTTCATATCCGGACTACAAGTTTTTGTCTGACACGACTTATTCAAAGAACACGCCGCACATTTCCCTTTTTTACTTCTCTTTACAAAATGAAATAATGTATATCCTGCATAACCAAAAATGATCGCTCCAATGATAATATTGACCATCATTATGATACATCTCCTTCTAGAATCCAAGCATGGATCCGACTTGGTATATAACGAGCGTTAATACGTAAGCGATAATAAGCGGATAAACAACAGAGAAAATCGTCCACTTTACGGACCCTGTTTCACGACGAATGACAGCAACGGTCGCTAAACATGGAACGTATAATAAAATAAAGAACATGAATGCATATGCCGATAACGCAGTATAGTGCGTCCCCATTACATTTCCTAACACATCTTCTTTCACCGCATAAATAATGGCCATTGTCGAAACGACAACTTCTTTTGCTAAAAATCCTGTTAGAAGGGATGCTGCCGCTTGCCACGTTCCAAAACCGAGTGGCGCTAAAATTGGTGCAATAAAACCACCAATCATCGCTAAGAAACTATCTCCCATACCAACGTTAAAACCAGATGGGCCAGCATAGTTTAATAGCCAAATGACGACGGAACCACCAAAGATAAATGTCCCTGCTTTACGTACAAATCCTTTTCCTTTTTCCCACGTACTGAGCCACAATGTTTTTGCTTGTGGCATGCGATACGGCGGAAGCTCAATCACAAAAATCGATTTTTCTTCTTTTAAAACAGTAAGAGACATTATCTTTGTAACAAGCAAGGCAAGTACAATACCAACAATGTATAAAGAGAACACAACCGTCGCTTGACTATTCGGGAAAAAGACTCCTGCAAATAATGCATATACAGGTAACCGCGCTGAACAAGACATAAATGGTGTTACTAACACAGTAAGTAATCTTTCTTTTTCCTGTTCAATTGTTCTTGCTGCCATAATTCCTGGAACATTACAACCAAAACCGATAATCATTGGAATAAATGCTTTTCCGTTTAAACCAAAGAATTCCATAATCCGGTCCATCACAACTGCAATACGGGCCATATACCCTGAATCTTCTAATAACGAAATAAAGAAAAAGAGCGCAAAAATTTGTGGAACGAAAACTAATACAGCCCCAACCCCAGCAATAATCCCTTCTGTAACGAGCGCTTGAATAAACTCAGAAGCACCAATCGTTGTTAAACTAGCTGTTACCCAATCCGTAAGTTGCCCTGCGAAAAATTCATCAAGCAGATCTGATAAAGGTGTACCAATCCACGTAAACGTAACCTGAAAAATAAAAAACATAACTGCTAAAAAGATGGGAAGTCCTAAAATTTTGTGTGTAATTAACTGATCAATTTTTTCTGAAAAGGGAATCTTTCCTTCCTTTTCATGCTGAATTACATTTGTTTTTAACTTTTCAATATACGCCGCACGCGCATTGTAAATATGCTGTTCTAGCGTACCATCAACTGCCGATTCTAAAGCAGAGCGAATAACTACTAACTTTTCATAAACAGGCAATCTTTTTACTTCTTGCTCCACTACTTCGTTATTGCTTAAAAATTGCAGTGCTAGCCATCTTGGGTGTTTATAATTTTCTTTTGTTAAAAGATTTATAATATCGATAATTCCTGCATCTACTTTTTCACCGTAAGAAAGAATGAACGGCTTCTTCTCTTTCTCCCCACTCTCATGAAGAGTAGCAAGTAACTTGTCGCATCCTTTTCCACTTCTTGCGACAACAGGAACAACTGTTACACCTAATATTTCCGACAATTTTTTCACATTAATAACGATTCCACGCTGCTTCGCTACATCAATCATATTTAAACCGATAGAAACTGTTTTACCAAATTCCAGTAGTTGCAGTGTTAAATGCATATTACGTTCAAATTGAGAAGAGTCTACAATATTTAGCATATGATGAAATTCTTCTGTTAATAGAAAGTTTGTCACAACACCTTCATCACGAGATACAGGGTTTAAATCATATACACCTGGTAAATCGATTAATGTACCTTGCTTACCCTTTAATTTACCAACTTTCTTTTCTACCGTTACCCCGCTCCAGTTCCCTACATATTCATAAGAACCTGTTAGCGCATTAAACAATGATGTTTTCCCTGTATTCGGGTTCCCTAATAACGCAACCTTATTCACGCTAATTCCACCTTTATCATTTTCGCGTCACAATGACGAATGCTAATAAGTTGCCCGCGGCACTCTAATGTACATGGACCTTTGAACATCGCTTTTTGTTTCATACGAAGTTCACTCCCCTCTGAAAGGCCGAACGCAGCTAATCTACGCTTTAATAACTTATCTAGTGACTGGATGTTTTTCACTACTACTTTCTCACCTATTTGAATATCAACTAAACTCATAATCTCCCCCCCAAAAAAGAGAATGATAATTATTTTCAGAAGGATTATATCATATCCTATTTATGAAGTACTATATCTTTTTTTTTATATTTATTAACAGTTTCGGACAATTATATTCAAATAGTTTTTTACACTATATAACCATTTGAAATATTTCAACATGCAAGTCACTACTATGAAGAAAAAAGGCTCTAATCGCTTCTATCCTTGCTCAAAATTTCTCTTTAAGCTCAAAAAATTTATGTATATATAAGGTTCATCACCATAAGTTGGGAATGAGACATATAGAGAAGGGGTACACTCCATTCCAAGTGGACGCTTTCCGTCCTTGTATTAAAAATGAATCATTTTCCAAAAATCCCCCCATGTTACGGTGATGAACCTATACCTATATAAATCCATTTTGATTTTTCGACACATAACCCGCTGCTGTGGAGAACAAAAAGTGCTCTACACTCTTGTTTCAACTTGGCATGGGGCAGGAAGAGGGGCTGACCGCTTCTATGCATGCCGGATGCTCTCTCCCACCTAAAAAGAATGGTTTGATGTTAGTTTTTCAATTTGTATTTATATATAAACGCCATTTGCCATTCTCATCCATTTCAATTACAATAAACCTAGCAAATAAAGAATCTCGTTATCACAGGGGGAGCCTCGTTGCTGAGAGGGAACACTTCGTTCCGACCCTTAGAACCTGTTAGTTAATGCTAACGTAGGAATTGTGCAAACGTCGAAATACATATAGCTCCTCATTTTCTATTTACGTATTTCCTATCTCCCTATGGTAATTTATTCTTTTTTTGTGCAACTTACATTTAGGGGGAATGACAACATGCGTAACACCAATTTACAAGCGATGATTGAAGCGGCTATCCTTGCAGCCTTTGCCTTGATCATCGACATTTTACCACTCTCAATTAAACTTCCAACAGGTGGTTCCATTTCATTTGCTATGATTCCTATTTTTATAATTGCATACCGCTGGGGATTTAAAACGGCTTTCTTAGGTGGATTAATCTGGGGACTACTACAAATCGTAGTCGGAGATGCGTATATTTTAACGCCTATACAAGCATTTATTGAATACTTTATTGCCTTTGCTTTTATCGGTTTTGCTGGTTTATTCTACCGCCCGATTCAGAAAGCACTTGCGAATACCCAATATTCTTCTGACGAACAACAAGGCATTGGTAGCCGTAAAGAAAAACCAATAGAAAAGAATAGCCAAGGAAAAAAGGCACTTGCTTACATTATCCTTGCTACATTTGTCGGCAGCTTAGCACGTTATTTCTGTCACTTTATTGCCGGTGTTATCTTTTTTGGACAATACGCACCGAAAGGACAATCAGCTTTCCTTTATTCATTAATTGTTAACGGCAGTACGATGCTTGCTTCATTTGCATTATGTACAGTATTACTCTTGCTTCTCTTTACAACTTCACCACGCTTATTTAAAAGCACAAGTGTATATAATACAAACACAAAAAAGAAGAGTGCCTAAATAGGTGCTCTTCTTTTTTGTAACTAACTCTTGATGGAGCATAAAAAATGGTGAATGAAATTTTATCCCGCATTAACGGGCAGTAAGACTCCCACCTCAAAATACAGCAAAAGCAAAAAAGTTAGGTGGGAGAGCAACTGCCCGTAAAAGCCCGATTCGTGAGGGCTAATAATCAGTGGGGGATGAAGACCCCCTCCACTGATTAAAGTTTCACTTTATCAGCGATTTTTCAAATATATCAACTGTTTCTCACAATATATCGGTCGCAACTTTGAATATATCAGCGATTCGACAAAGGATATCGACAAGCCAACAAAAAACGACAAAAAACACAAGAGCCCCTAGCTCCTGTTTTCCCTTCTTTCATTTTGCATCAACGGCAATTAACTTCGCTTCAATAATATATCGATTTGGCGCATCCCCTATATAATTGAATGGATAACAAGTCGTAAGTGTTAATGTTGATGCTTCTTTTTTTACAATCACTGTGCGATCATCTGCGCTTGTAATCCACTTTCTTTTAATTTCATACGTATACATTTTATGATCGTATTCAACAATGAGCGTATCCTTTTCTTTCAGTTCTCCTAACTCTGTAAATACAGTATCACGATGACCACTCAGTACCGTGTGCCCTCCTTCAGATGGAGCTGTTGTA
Source organism: Bacillus sp. C1 (assembly GCF_054570475.1). Classification (NCBI taxonomy): domain Bacteria; kingdom Bacillati; phylum Bacillota; class Bacilli; order Caryophanales; family Bacillaceae; genus Bacillus; species Bacillus sp. C1. Next base: position 49,192 of record NZ_JBTMZT010000016.1, on the reverse strand, counting down.
ATATCACTAACAAACATACCAACACCTTTTTTTAAAGTCGTATCATTTGTCCCCCAGTATATAGAGAACTTCTTCTTTATTTTTGGAATACTTAATAGCGCTACTTTTTCACCTTCTTGATATTGCATTTGCGAAGAAGGTATTTGAGAATTTACAAGTGTTTTAATGGAATACCCCTTTGATTTTATCTTTTCAAAATGCTGCACTTCTTCTGCTGTTAACTCTTGTGCTGCACTTTTTCCTTTATACCATTCAAAAGAATAATACCCTCCTATAAGAACACCAAGTATCATGAAAACAAGTCCAATACGATTTACAACTCTCACTTTTAATCCCTCCATGCAAAAAATGGTAGGAGAATCCTACCATTTTTAATATGTGAAGTTATCCTATTCTTTATAGACAAATTAAAAATTCATTTGTTATTTTATTTTTACGGCAAGTATCCAAACAATGATCTTAACGCTACAAAGCATGTACTTACTATCTCCAAATAGCTATATAGCTAAACATAAAAAAAGTATTGCAGATTTCTCTACAATACTTTTTAGTGTCTCAGTATTCACTTATTACTTTCCTGTTACTCTAGAATAGGAGGGTCTGGAGCGATACCCATTTGTCTTGACTCAGTTTTCCTAAATTGGTTAGTGACGTTACACTTACGACGTTGAATACTCCATGCCTGTAAAGGATTTGTGAAAATGACTCTTCGCTCTTCATTAGGGGTCTCTTCTTCAAATTTACAACTTTCGCTCCATTTACACCACTTCATTGTAAACTTGGAAGAAGAATGATCGCTTTCTCGATCAAACAAATACGAAAAACTCATATCTCCAGCTAACGTAACTGTATTACTAGCTGATAACAAAGCGATGGTCATCCAACGTCTCTCCATTCCCTCCTACCCCATTTCACAGTGCCTAAAGCTTATTTTACCTAAAATGTGCTTGCCTTTTACCTTACACCTATAAGTCTATCTAAAAAACGACTACGCAACTATCGATTTTTCTTACAAATCACCTTACATTTTTGTAAGAAACAAAAAAACCTCCATCTCAACGAATGAAGGTTTTCAATCACTTTTCATCTATATATTTTTTCATATCATCTAATCCGGCTTCATACAGTTGCAGCATCATTCCGTGCGAAATTGCTCCAAGAACTAAAGTCATTCCAATCAGTGAAATACGAATAGCAGGAATATCAATTAAGTAAGCTAACATACCAATAACAATGGTTAAAAGTAATGCTTTTATAAATGTCATACTTGTATATTGTTTCTTTTTCATAATCCTCATCCTTTTGGAAGCGTTTTCTTGATATAGTTATTATATCATATCATCAGATCTTTTGGTGGGTATTTCTGTAAAAAGAACGTTGTTAAAAAAATGCCTCTGAGACAGATTACATTCTTTTTGATTTACTCGCCTCTACTAGCTAAACCTGTTGGACGAAAAATAGTACTCTATCCAAATCTTCTTCTCACTCTATTCTATTATATTTATATCCGTTTACTACTTTCGTCATACAAAATAAAAGACCCATATAAAACATAACTGGAATCACAATAATTCTGGGCTCTAACATTAATTCTCCATAGTAATAACTAATTAAATTTGCCCAGTCATTTAAGTACGGAAAATATATATTAAACTGATCATGAGCTTGCCCAGAAACAATTTTTGTTCCTCCTAAAAATAATTTAAAAAGGGCAAGATGTAACATTATTAATAATACTTGCACCATCTGTTCTCCAATTTGAAATATAATCTGTGGTTGTAATCCTTTCATAATATGAGTTCGGAATATATGCCATCTGCTGCCCCCTAATAGAAGGGAACTTATTACATACTCTTGTCTCCACATTTGTTGCACTTCTTTTTGAAAAAATCGTGTCATTCCTGGAACTGCCACAAACACTAATACAATTAATTGTATACATAGTACTTCTATATTTGTGACGATAGGTTTCGTTCGTAGTTCATAAATGATAAATGGAGTTAGAAATAAAATACAAAATAATGTTTGCGGAAAAAATTGCAAGCTAACAGTAATACGTTGTAAAAAGTAAAATCCCCACTTATCATTACGAACCAATAAGCTCATCAATAAAGAAATGATTACTCTAGCAACTGCCACAAAAAATGAAATTACAATCGTATACTTAGCTCCGTCTATTACTTTATAAAATAAATCTTCTCCTTCTCGATCCGTTCCAAACCAATGTGTACGGGAAATTGAAAAAGGAGCCGCTTCAACAATTTCTCCTTTGCCATTGTATTGATATTCCACTACCTTCGGCTCCTTCTGAAAATATGGAAGCACGAAGCTAATTATCAGTAATAAAATGATGGGAAATAAGAAGTATATATAACGCTGTTTACGCATACAGCTTCCTCCTTAACCAATGCAATATTAATATGACTCCATACATAGGCACTATAAATAACAAAAGCAAATATACGATAACCGCCGGATTTTGTCCGCTGATCAATATCGAAAATAAACCTCTTATGTTAAACATATACTCAAAAACGAATAAACTCGTTATCAAGTTTAGTAATATAGATTCAATATGATTCACAACTGAAGCTGAGATATTACTAAAAATATGCTTGCATAAAATATACACACTTCCAAATCCTTTCGCTCTCGCAAACGTAACGTAATCTTTCTGCTCTTCCTCCTTTATAATTAACAATTGAAATTGAAATAAAGAAATGGTAGGTATAATAGCTAAAATGAGAATTGGTAATACAATAGATGAATGTTGCATTGTAGAAAACGGATGTAATAGTAAAAACCCGGTATACCTATATATACTTACCATTACAAGTTGAAGAAAAAAAATCAGGAAGATATCTGGCACTGTCTTTAGAAAAAATACAACTTCTTCTATCACTCTCTGAATATGTCTTGGTAAAATCGCCGCAATCATACTACATAAAAAAGAGGACCAGATAGAAATGATAAGTGCTCCAAATATAAGTAAGAGTGAGTATGTATATGGCTGAAATATAAGTGGAAATAAGGGGAATTCCCTTTCTTGCATCTTAAATATTTGCACATTGTTTGAAATGGTCGCCACTTGTGTAGCCATCTTCATCTTTAGCTCTTCTGGATGCATAAGTGCAGAGATAACATGTATACATTCTGCAAAAAAATGCTCTATATGTATCCCAACCTTCTTTCCATTTATAAATAACATCGGAAGACTTACAATCACTACAAATAGCAGAAGCATAATAAATAATTGAAAAATTATTGAAGTTATTTTTCTTAACATTTCATTCCCCTCTCAATTTCTCTAGCATGGACGGATCATAAAGTGAAACTTTAATTAACCCTCACCAATCGGGCTTTTACGGGATAAAACTTTCAAATCAAGCTTTCATTTTATTTTATGCTGACTTTCTTAACATAAACCTTTGTCAAATACGTACTTCTCCTTTTTGACTTTTCCCTCTCAATCCTTTACAGTCGAAATGGTCATAAGTTTTACAACGTAGGAGGATTCTCATGAAGATTGAAATAAAAGATACTTTAATCTCTACCGAAACATTACAAGCAAAAGTAAAAGAACTCGCTCTTGCAATTGAGCGTGATTTTGAAGGAGAAGAAATCGTCGTTATCGCCGTATTAAAAGGTTCTTTCGTCTTTGCTGCTGATTTAATTCGTCACATTAAAAACGAAGTAACAATCGACTTTATCTCCGCATCTAGCTATGGAAACCAAACGGAAACAACAGGGAAAGTGAAATTATTAAAAGATATCGATGTCAACATTACAGGTAAAAATGTCATTGTCGTAGAAGACATTATCGATTCCGGCTTAACGCTTCATTTCTTAAAAGACCACTTCTTAATGCATAAGCCAAAATCTTTAAAATTCTGTACATTACTTGATAAACCAGAACGTCGTAAAGTTGATTTGAAAGCTGAATATGTAGGCTTCCAAATTCCAGACGAATTTATCGTCGGATACGGTATTGACTGTGCTGAAAAATATCGTAACTTACCATACATCGCTTCAGTTGTAACGGATAAGTAAAACTACATATAACGTCCATCAATTTTTGATGGACGTTTCTTTCAATCGTTCACGACTATTTAAAACAAAGGGAGAGATTAGAAATGACAGAAACAAAATTTGAAAAAGTCCTTCTCATCGTAAACCCAAAAGCAGGACAAGGAGATCTACATACAAACTTATCCAAAATCGTTCCACCACTAGCGGTGGCTTTTCCAGATTTACGTATTCTTCATACAAAACAGCAAGGCGATGCAACAACATATTGTAGGGAATTTGCAAACGAAGTTGATTTAATCATCGTTTTTGGCGGTGATGGCACTGTCTTCGAATGCACGAATGGACTAGCACCGCTTAAAATCCGTCCGGCACTTGCGATCATTCCAGGCGGAACATGCAACGACTTCTCTCGTACACTCGGTGTTCCGCAAAATATCACTGAAGCTGCGAAACTGATTGTGAAAGGCCATACGAAGCCGATTGATATTGCAAAGGCAAATAACCAATATTTCTTAAACTTTTGGGGCATTGGCCTCATCTCCGAAGTATCCAACAATATCGATGCTGATGAAAAAGCAAAGCTTGGGAAAATTGGTTACCATTTAAGTACAATCCGCACAGTTAAACATGCCGAAACCTTCCCTGTGAAAATTACATATGATGGACAAGTATATGAAGACGAAGCAGTACTTGTTATGGTTGGAAACGGCGAATATCTTGGTGGTATTCCGTCCTTCATTCCGCATGTAAAATGTGATGATGGGGCACTTGATATTTTTGTTGTGAAATCAACAGGTATCCAAGCATTCAAAGATTATATCGGAAAGAAGTTATTTGAAGATACAAATGATAATGATATTTTCCATGTTAAAGCAACATCCATCCATATAGAAACACAAGCAGAAAAAGAAGTGGATACAGATGGAGAAAGCTCTCTTCATACACCGTGCCAAATTGAATTATTACCAAAACATTTTACGATGATTTATAATCCAGAATTAGTATAATAGATTTATTGTTATACTTTGCTAATTTATAAAGTTCGCATTTTTGTAAAAAAAACATTATAATTAAAGTTATAAAAGGTTGTTAACAAAAAACGTTAACAACCTTTTTATTTTTTCAGAAAAACATTTTACTTTAGTGGAGTGATTATATGTATTGGAAAAAAAATAATACGCCTGTCGAAGAGCCAGAAGAAATAGCTGTATGGGAATGCCAAGCAGAAGATTGTCATGGGTGGATGCGTAAAAACTTTTCTTTAGAAGAAAAGCCACAATGCCCTTTATGTAAAGGTGATATGAAAAGCGGAACACGATTACTACAAAAAATATAGAGATCGTGCCCCCATTTCCTCTCTATTCTTCAATTATGAAATGAAATCAAATGAAGAGAAATTTCTCTTTCTCCTTATCTCCGATTCAAGTTTACTTTCTAATTATAAATCTAAATTTGTTTACGAAAGAAGCAACTATTTGGTGAAATAGCTGCTTCTTTCTCTACACTCACTAACTCCCTGTCTTTTCCTTTGCATATACAAATAAGAAATACTACCTATAACAACAATTACGCTACCTAAATAGATACCATACTTCGTCGCAAGTTCTACAATTACTTCAATATGTTTCCCAAACAAAGATCCAAGTATAAAATACAACAACGTCCAAACGAATCCTGTCGTATAGGAATACAAAGCATATGTTTGAAAGGACATATTATTCATTCCAACTAAATACGGTACGATATGTCTAACGACAGGTATAAAGTAACTTGTTACGAGTGCATACTGTCCGTATCTCCCAATCAGTTCTTGTGATCGCACTATATACTTTGCTTTTTTCTTTTTCATCAATTTACCGAGTACTTTAGTACCGAATACTTTCCCAAGTATATACCCTAAAGAGAGGCCTGACACTACGCCTAAATAGGTTAATAAAAAGGCTGGAATTACATGTAGTATGCCTACTGATGATACAAATCCACCGCTCATGACAATCATTTCATCTGGAATGGGCATGCCTACAATTCCGAGCCATAAACAAAAAAATAAAGCAGCATAACCATACTGCTCAATATAGGATAACAGTTCATGTAGTTCCATTATGCATATGCCTCCCTAACCGCTTTTTTGCAACTTAAAATATAGGCCGGGGGGACATTAACCCAAACCTTTTTTAATGCGATTTCTGGAAAGAAATTTTCTATAAACCCTTTTTTAACAAGTGAGTATTGGAATGTTATAAATTCCCCATTCTCTTGTAATGATTCCATCACATTACGTAAAATGCGTGATGATACTTCTTTTGGTAATGAAGTAAATGGTAAACCAGATAATACATAATCCACCTTTTCTATTTGTAACTCTTCCATATATCTTTGAATATTTTCAGCTGAGCCATGTATGACAAGAACATTTGAATCATCCTCATACTGCTTCTGTAACTTTTTGAAAAAAGCTTCATTAATTTCAATCAAAATCAATATCGTTTCTTTCTTTTTTCTCTTTATAATCTCTCTCGTAAATGATCCTGTTCCAGGTCCTAATTCTAGAATATACTTTGCTTCTTCAAAATGAATTGCACCTACCATCTTTTTGGCTAATCTATTAGAACTAGGTGCAATTGCTCCAGTATTCTTTGGATGTTTCACAAACTCAGTTAAGAATGTAATAAATTGCATTTTTAACCTCTCCCGTTCATTTGATATCTTCTAATATAGTTCCAAGCATAACGAGTATTTTTTAAAAAATAGCATGGAAATTTCTTAAGATTTTATGAAGAATAAAAAAAGAAACATGGTGATCTGACGAAATGAGTTCATATAACATGAAACTTTAATCAGTAGGGGGTTTCTTCATCCCCCACCTATCTTCCTTTCTTCTCTATGAAATTTGAGGTGGGGGTCTTACTGCCCGTTAATGCGGGATAAAGTGGTAAATGAAATTTTATCAGCGATTTTTCAAATATATCAACCGTTTCTCACAATATATCAGCGCAAATTGGAATATATCAGCGATTCGACAAAGGATATCGACTAACCAACAAAAGACGACAAAAAAACAGCTATTGCCTATAGCGATAGCTGTCCTTTTTATTACTTCGCGCTCACAATCTTATAATAAGAGCGAACTGTTAAGAAGTAATATCCGATATAAATGATGCCATATACTCCAATACTAATTAATAACGGAATGAATATTTCATATGGCAGTAAGTTTGATAAACCTTTTAAAGCAAATAAGCTGTGTAAAATTCCGACTACTAATGGAATCGCGAAGATAAAGCTTACTTGTTTTGCAATTGCTCTTTTCATTTCTTGCTTCGTTACACCAATTTTACGAAGAACAACGTAGCGATCACGGTCTGCGCTAGCTTCTGTTAACTGTTTGAAATAAATAATAGAACCTGTTGCAAGTAAGAACACGAGTCCTAGGAAAAGACCGATAAACATCATTAATCCTGTTGCTTCAATACTAGCTTGGAAACCAGTATCGAACTCTTTAAATGGTGCGTCAATTTCCATTTTTCCAGCCGGCATCACTTTCGCTAACTTTGCAGTCAATTCTTTCGTATTTCTTTCATCTTTTACATCGATATTTTTTACAATACGTGTTCCAGCTGCTTGTTTCGCTTGTTCATATACTTGATCTGGAACGATTACAAATAATTCACTTAAATTTGTGAGATTACGATTCTCTACACCTTTAATTGTTAACTTTGTCGTTTCATTTTCAACTGGAAATACAGCTGTATTCCCTTTATATTCTGGACTAAATTCAGAGCCTTCAATATATAAACCATCATATACAAATGCTTCATTAGTAGCTAACTGTACTTCATCCGCATCGATTTTTTTCGCGATAGTATTGAAAGTTGATTGCGAAATAAGCTGATATTGCTCTGTCACAAGGTAATGAGTATTCATAACTCGATCTGCTCTTTTACCTTCGAATTTCCCTTTAATAGATACCATCTCAATTTCTGATTGATCTGTAACGGGATGGTTTTTCTTCTCCTCATCCAAAATTGCCTTTACTTTATTATCTAACATTACATCTTGTTTCACGTATGAATAACTATGCGGTAAAACATCTTTCGCCTGCTTAAATGTGTTGTAATACATCGTAACAGACGTACCAACTGCCGTTAATGTTACTGCACTTAATATTGCAATCGTTGCAAGAGATTTCGCATTTCCTTTAATACGGTAAAGTAGCTGTGACGTCGTTACCATGTTCATACCGTTATAGAAAGATGATTTCTTATTTCTTGCTCGTTTTAATACGAATACTGTAAAGAACATAAATAGTAAGTACGTACCAAGCACAGTTGCAAGTAGAATATAAAATACAATCATCATAAAGTCCGCATATTGAATCGCTTTTATAAATGTCAGCGATAAGAAATAGCCAGAACCAATTAAGAAGACTGAAATCAATGCCATAATCATTGATCCTTTTGGCATCGATTCTCCTTCGCGCTCCGCACGGAAAAGTTCAATTAATTTAAAACGGTAAATTAAACGATATCCTTGAAGTGATGTATAAAGGATAATCACAAAGAAAATAATTGCCGTATCAATAACTGCCCCCATCGGTACTTCAAAATGCACATTCAAGTTTATTCCCATCATACTTACTAACAATTCAAGGAATAACTTAGAAAGTACACTACCGATTGCAATCCCGATGACTAATGACATTAAGCCCATTAGCATGTTTTCATAAAATAACATTTTTCCAATTTGTCTTTTTCGAATTCCTAGTAATGAATATAATCCAACTTCTTTTTTACGTTTACGTGTAAAGAATCCATTAGAGTATATAATAAATACTGCCACGAAAATAATGAGCATTACACTGGAAACTTGGAATGCACCGCTAATTTTTTTAGAGCCTTCCGCTGCTTTTTCCATTTGTGAATTATACTGAAGTGCTTTAAATGTAAAATAAATGACGATACTAAAGATCATCGATGCAAAATATATGAAGTAATCTTTAAAGTTCCGCTGTATGTTGCGGAGCGCGATGCTAGATAATGTCATCTGTGCTACCTCCAGAAATTGCGGACATTACGTCAACTACTTGTTGGAAAAATTGTTTACGAGTTAATTCTCCGCGATGCAATTCTTTATATAGCTCGCCATCTTTAATGAAGATCACTCGCTTACAATAACTTGCTGCAAACGCATCATGCGTTACCATTAAAATTGTTGACTGATCATATTCATTTAATGACTTCATACTTTCTAATAAATCTGTTGCTGATTTAGAATCAAGTGCTCCTGTTGGCTCGTCTCCAAAAATCATACTTGGATTTGTAACAATGGCACGAGATGCTGCGCAGCGCTGCTTCTGTCCACCAGATACTTGATACGGAAATTGACTTAAAATATGATCAATACCAAACTTCTTCGCGATTTCAAGAACGCGGCGATCAATTTCACTCGCTTTCACTTTTGATAACGCCAGTGGCAGTGCAATATTTTCTTTCACCGTTAACGTATCTAATAAGTTATAATCTTGGAAGATGAAGCCTAAATGATCACGACGGAACAATGCTAATTTATCATCATTCATTTTCACAATGTCTTTCCCATCAATTAAGATTTCACCACTTGTTGCATGATCAATAGTCGAAAGAACATTTAAAAGAGTCGTTTTACCAGACCCAGACGGTCCCATAATTCCAACGAACTCCCCCTCTTTCACTTGTAAATGAATCCCTTTTAACGCTTCAAATGTATTTCCACCTGTATCGTATACTTTTTTAATATTTTTCGCTTCTAGTACTGTTTTCATCACTATATCCCTCACTTCTTCTATTCTCTATTTTCAACTATATATAACTTCTACTCTTTCCACTATCGATGTTTCTTACACAAACATGACAGTTATGTAAGGACTCTTAGCAAAAGAAACGTAAATTTAACTTTGTGAAATAACTACTTTGCTACTATAACATTCGGACAAAAAGCCATCTATTCATTCTCCTTACAGGAACATTACATTTCTGTAAGATAAAAAAGCACTCATCTTATGATGTGTGCTTTTTGTACATATCCATTTTGATTTTCCAACATATAAATCGCGGCTTTGGAAACAAAAGCAGATTCCCTGCTCACTTTCTCCCCTTTGTTTTCACTTGGGATGGGGCTAAAAAAGGCACTGACCGCTTCTATCCAATGCCGGACGCTATCTTCCCACCCAAAAAGAAAGTTTTTTTTGTACGCATATAACATTCACTTTATCCTTCTTTTAGACTCATTGTTATACAATACTATAGTCATAATTGAAATCAGTACAACAACTACAAAAGTAAACATTCTATAGTTTGCTATCACAGCTGTTCCGATTAACAAAGCAGGTATTACCGCTATAATCATGCCTCCAAACATGCCAAGAACAGATCCCACACTCTGCTTCACCACTTGCGTTTCTGACATCCAGTCATAATAACCAAATCGATTATTAACGAAAATCCCCCATACTGCAGAAAAAAATGAATATACGACCGGCGTGATCACGATTAAAATAGAAGTCCCCATATCGGTCTTTAACCCTATTATTAACAGAATCGCACTAATAATTGATGTAGGTACGCTGAGTGAAAGATTCATAAGAATCTTACTGTCATAAATCATTTTCGGCGTAAGCGGCAATGATTTAATAATCCATACGTTTTTTCCCTCTAGCGACAAAGATACACATGTTGTACATGTCATCGAAATCATCGCTGCAATAACAAATGGCGCTATCTTCGGTAAAATCGTTTCAATTCCAGGATACCCAATGAATTGATGCGGCCCTACTATAACAACCACAAGTGAGAAAATAACTGCCATAATAACTCCCATTCCAATATTGATTACATATACCGTCGAAGAAAAGAATCGCTTCCATTCCTTTTTATATAACGTAATCAGTACCGTTTCTTTCTTCATACGATCAATTTTGTAATCGGAACGCATATGGTACGTAGAGATTCCTGTGTTGATTTGCTTATATTTTAACGAGAGCAGCTTTACAAAAAGGTAATACCAAATGATTGATATCCCAACAAATAAGATAAAAGCTCCGATATTCGCCTCGACAATTGCTTTTTGAAAAATGGGAGCTAACGGATACACCTTCGCTACCCCCTCTGAAACAACCGTCCCAATCCCTTCTAAATCTTCAAAACTATATTTCGTATTTCCTTGCTTGAACATAAAGTAACCAAAAATAACGATTGCGATCAAACTTAAAATGGTAGTGATCCGATTTGCATATCTAAATTTAGAGGCAATTGCCGTAATGCCTGCACCAAAAACTGCCGCAATCGTTGTTGGAATGAAAGACACTATAAACAGGGTTATAAACCACATCAGGTAGAATGAAGCGGATGGCTTCTCATATATAGAATAAACAATGCCCATCGGCAGCATGATAATTATGGAAAGAACCGTGTTTAATACGTACAAATACAAAAATCTACTAGCAATAATTGTACTTACAGGAATCGGTAAAGACATGACGAAATCATAATCCTTAAAAGCAAAAATCTCGCCATTCGCCTTAAACATCGTGAAAAACAAAACTAATATACTGCTAATAACGAATGCATAGACCGGAATGACTTCACCTATCCCAAGTTGTATCAATCCATATGCCGAGCTTCCACAATACAGCATCAACATAACAGCAACTAAGACAATTGATGCGGAAATTAAAACTTTATTCTGCTTCTTTTTCTTATCCTTTTCATATTTAAACGTATTGAGACCTAGCTGCGTTATGAGACGAATTTTTAAAAGAGCTAGCGCATTACTTCTCATCGGCAAGCACCTTCATAAAGAGCTCTTCTAATGACTGTTCCTTTGTTAAAGATTTTACTTCTCCAGAAAGTGCTAATTTCCCCTTATGAATCATCGCTATCTTATTGCATAACTTCTCTGCCACATCTAATACATGAGTAGAAAAGAAGATCGCACTACCTGATTCGCAAAGTTCCTTCATAATTCCCTTTAGTACGAGAGCCGCCTTTGGATCAAGCCCGACAAAAGGCTCATCTAAAACCAATAATTTCGGATCGTGTACAATGGCCGATATAATCGCTACTTTTTGCCTCATACCATGTGAATAAGAAGAGATTAAATCTCCTAAATATGGCGTAATCTCAAACGCATCCCCATACTTTTGTATCCGATCTTCCCGCTCTTTTGCAGACACACCAAAAACGTCCGCAACAAAGTTCAAATATTGAATCCCCGTTAACTGTTCGTATAAATCGGGATTATCAGGAATATATGCCATTACTTTTTTACATGCGATAGGATTCTTCTTTACTGAATGCCCATCAACAAAAATTTCTCCCTCTTCAAAGTCGATTACGCCTACTAGTGACTTAATCGTTGTACTTTTTCCAGCGCCGTTGTGGCCAATAAATCCAAAAATATCTCCTGCTTGAACTGTTAAACTCAAATCATCTACTGCTTTCTTTCCGCCTTTGTAAGTTTTGCTGAATTTTATGATTTCTAGCATGTTCTCTCCCCCACTCGTATCAAATCAACTGAATGTATTTCAGTCACATATCATTCCCATTGAAACATCATTTAGAAATGAATAGACATATCGGAATAATGATTAACGATAATACAGGAATTAACCATTTTTTTAATACTTGCTCTGCTTTCGTTATATTTTTTTGAGAATAATTGATTGTAAGATGAACAATCACATTCATGACAAGCATAAGCAGCGGCATTCCAAAAATAACCATATTTTTACTTACATAATGATCAGCGGCACCTGTAGCATTCCAATGAATAGGCATTTGTTCCGGCAAATCACTATATAAAACAATCGCTAATATCATTGGCACTAAACAAACGAAAGAGCTCATGATACACGTTACATCTATTTTCTTTTTCATCATCTTTCCTCCATTCCACCATCACCTTTAATACTTAATAAAAAAATAGTAGGATTACGCCATTATTCGTCAGAATTTTTAGATTTTAATCGTTAAAATTCACTCAGTGAATCTTTCCTTTCTCCCCACTGAGCATTATTATTTAAATATATAATTCATTTAATAATTGACCAATATACGAATACTCGCTTATACTCCCATTTCTTTTTTATAAGCGAAATAAGAATATAACATCGTAATCACCACTCCGCCTAGAACAACCGTTAATATAATAGCAGTTCTCCATGAAGTTGGCATAGCAATACTTATCATCATAATAAGACCTAATACAACAAATACCTTCCCACTAAAACGATGTGTTTTCCGCCAAACTTCTTCATTACTTAACGTCCATGGAGTACGAATTCCCACAAAGAAATTTGGTTTACACTGTGGTAAATAGTTACCAATTAGTAAAAACAAAATACCGACAATCAATTCTGGGACACGATTAATGAAAAGATTATATCCTAGTCCATTTGCGATGATACCTATATTCCCTATAAATAAGACAACTAACACCCCATTATTTATCATCATAAGGCCTTTAGGAAACTTCTTATAATTCTCTTTTTTTGGATCAATCTTTTGTATGATGTTCAAGAATATATATAATCCAATCATGATACCAACCATGGACAGCATCCCAGATGATTTCGATGAAAATCCATCTGCACCGTTACCGCTAAAATGCGTTGCAATTGTATCTGGCAAATACGGCCATGAAATCGCCCACGCTCCACAAGTTATAAGAATTAATATAATTGCAAAAAGATGCTTCTTCATTCCCCTTCTCCCCCTTTATTCGTAAACGTAAATACCCATGTTAATAAATCTTGAAACACAGTCGTGTTTAAGGAATACACAACAAATTGCCCTCTTTTTTCATCTTGAATGAGTTCCGCATTTTTGAGCGCATTTAAATGATGCGAAATACTTGGCTTTGTCATATTGAAGTGCTCGGCAATTTCACCTGCTGTTAAATCGCCTTCTTTTAATAAGTCTAAAATCTTTCGCCTTGTTGGATCTGCTAATGCTTTAAATGCTTGGTTCAATGTCTTTCTTCCCTTCACTAATTAGACATTTAGATATTTATCTAAATGTTAAATTAAAAGCGATGAATTGTCAATTATATCCACACCTCTTTTTACTTTTCCACTTTTGACCTATACTGTTTACTAGCCCATATTTCAACATAATGAAAAGACAAGAAACACATGGTACACTATAGCTACAATTGTTTTTAGGAGGAATAACTATGTATAAAGTTTTAATCGTTGAAGACGATCCAAATATTTCATCTTTACTACAATCTCACATTCAAAAATACGGCTACGAAGCTGTTGTTGCTGATAACTTTGATGATATTATGGATTCTTTTAATAGAGTGAAACCACACCTTGTATTACTTGATGTCAACTTACCGAAATTCGATGGTTTCTACTGGTGCCGTCAAATTCGTCATGAATCGACTTGTCCGATTATTTTCATTTCTGCTCGTGCAGGTGAAATGGAACAAATTATGGCGATTGAGAGTGGCGCGGATGATTATATTACGAAGCCATTCCACTACGATGTTGTCATGGCAAAAATTAAAGGGCAATTGCGCCGCATTTACGGTGACTATGCTCCAAATATTTCAGAACGTATTGTAGAAGTAGAAGGTTTGAAGTTATATCCCGAACGCCCAGAGATTCATTTTGAAGCGCAGCAAGTTTTACTAACAAAAAAAGAAGCAATCTTGGCGGAAATGTTATTATCAAAACATCCTCGTACAGCAAGCCGTGAAGATTTATTAGCTGCACTTTGGGATGATGAAAGCTTCGTGGAAGAAAATACATTAAACGTAAACATTACACGTCTTCGTAAGAAATTTAATGAACTTGGTATTGATAATGCAATTGAAACAGTACGAGGACTCGGGTATCGTTTTAACGCAACTTGGAGTGAATAAAGATGAAGTTATTTTTGCGTGATCATTTTGCATTTTTCCTATTATATGCATTAAACTTCGGTATCATTTTTATTCTATATGATGCTGTAGATGGATTCCAAAACAACAAATTTTACTTTATTGTATTAAGTTTATATTTGTTTATTTGCTTCCTTGCTTATCGCTATGTTCGTAACCGCAGAATGTACCATAGGTTAAGTGAGTCGCCAGAAAAAATGGAAGATGTGTTTATTGAAAGAGCAACTGCACCTATGCCGCATAGTGTAAACGAACTTGTTCGTACGCAGTATCATCTATTTCAAAAAGAATTGCAAACATATGAAGTAAAACAACAAGAACATCAATTATTTATTAACCATTGGGTACATCAAATGAAAACACCCGTTTCTGTTATGCAACTTATGGTACTAGAAATGGAAGATGAACATCTCATTCCTAAGTTTAAGAAAGAGCTAGAAAGATTAAACCAAGGACTAGATATGGCCTTATATATGGCAAGGCTTAATAACTTCCATGAAGACTTCCATGTCGAAACCATTTCACTAAAAGATGCTGTAACAAAAAATATCAATGGTCTAAAAGAACTGTTTATTCGCAATGGTGTTTTCCCTGTTTTAGACGTTCATTCTGACTTAAAGGTTGCTTCTGATGCCAAATGGCTCAAATTTATTATTTATCAGTTAATGACAAATGCCGTTCGCTATTCTGGGGAGCGTGGTAAGAAAGTTTTCTTATCAGCTTATCAAAACGGCAAAGATATTATTTTAGAAGTTCGTGATGAAGGTGTTGGTATTCCACAGGAAGATATTAGAAGAGTCTTCGAACCATTTTATACTGGGAAAAATGGACGTACTTTTGGCGAATCGACCGGTATGGGACTTTATATTGTAAGCAAAATTTGTTCTTATTTAGGTCATTCTGTGAAACTAGACTCTGAAGTGGGAAAAGGAACAAGTATTAAAATTATCTTCCATAACGCTGTTACTCATCAAACAGATGACGTAGAAAAGGTGATCTAAGAATGAACATACACAAATTTAGCAAAATGTATGAGGACTCCTTCTCATACATTTTTTGCAACATGACTCAAACTATATCTTCTATTTGGAGGTATACAGCATGACATTTTGGCAGTTTGCATTCAAAAATGTAACACGAAACGCAAGGGCCTATTTTGCCTATTTTGTAAGTAGTGCGTTTTCCATTGCTATTTTCTTTTCGTTTGCGGTGTATTTATTTCATCCTCGATTACAAAATTCTAATACAATTGATGCAATTGAAGCGTTAATGATTGTTTCAGAAATAGTCATTGTGTTTTTCTCCTTTTTCTTTCTATTTTATTCCATCGGTACCTTCTTAAAGGTTCGTAAAAAACAATTTGGGATATTAACTATTTTAGGAATATCGAGAAAGCAATTAAAACGGCTTGTTTTCATGGAAAACATGTTAATCGGGATATTATCTATTTTCTTTGGTATTCAGTTTGGATTTGTCTTTTCACAATTTTTCTTACTTGTCACAGCCAAAATTACACACGCACCAGGGTTATATTTATATTGTCCAACCGGAGCGATCATTTTAACGACGACAATCTTCCTTGTTCTCTTTATCATTGTCTCTGCTTTCACGCCTATACTCATTCGAACAAGAAAAGCAGTACGGCTTTTAAAGGAAGGCAATATAAAACAGAAAGACCGAAAACCATCTATCTTGATTTCCCTGTTTGGTTTTATCTGTTTATTATCTGGTTATATACTAGCCGGCAATCCAAAATATTTTCTATCACTCGGTGCTGATATCGGAACTTTATACCTTGTTTCTAGTATTTTCGTTATTCCGTCACTCGTTGCGATTGGAACCTATCTTTTCTTTTCGCAAATTAGTTTCCTACTAATTCGTATACTGAAGAAACGAAGAAAGTTTTATATGAAACGAATTAATATGTTATGGATTTCTGATTTAGCAAATCGGATTCGGACAAATATTAATATGCTATTTATTGTCGCAATGCTATCGACTCTTGCCTTTACGATGATTACATTCATCTATGGATTTGGGAAGTTTATGAAATTCGATGTCACAAACAACACACCCTTTCCGTTCACCTATCTCTCATACGATGCCAATCCATTTGACACGCAACATATAGACTGGTTAGAAAAACGTTTGAGTGACGAACAGTTCTCATATGAAAAGTTCAAAACAGACATATATGCCGTTTCATTACAAAAGGATGAGAGCAATCCCTATGGCAGAGGAGCATATGTATTAAAAGAGAGTGACTATAATAAACTTGCGACTGCTCTGCATGTTAAACCCCTTTATGTAGAAGGATATGACACATATGTACTACCTGGCCATGGCTATCAAAACATATTAGCTCCCATGCAAGATAAGTTTAAACAACAAAGCATTACACTTTCTCAATCTCCCATTACATTTCATGTAAAAGGTTATGAGAATTTCAGCGTCATACCAACTAGCTTAACATCACAGTTACTTATTTTATCCGATAATACAGTACATAACTTAGCAGATCAGATGAAACATATGACACTGTATAACTTTAAAGTGCAAGATTGGGAAAAGACACATATAATCGCCAAAGAGTACATTCATAAATTAACGACAGACCGGAAAACGATCTCGTCTGAAGAGCCTTTATTTATTGGGGAAGAAGCGAGTAATATGCTATATGAAACGAAATTAGGTGCTGCTTCCTTCTTCTTAATAGGTACATTCCTTGGCGTCATATTCTTCATCGGAGCTGGAAGTGTTCTGTACTTCCGAATGTATACCGATTTAACAAACGAACAAGAAAAATATATTACCATTACGAAAATTGGTTTGACGGAGTCTGAGATGAAGCAATCGGCAACCATTCAGCTTGCAATCTTATTCTTTGTTCCATATATAATGGCCTCGATTCACACAATGTTTGCTGCAAAAATGTTGCAAGAGCTCATGGCTCTATCGTTATTTACTGAGGTTACAGTTGTTCTTACGATTTTTGGAACGGTTGAAATTCTCTTTTTCTTGTTAATTCGTTCGCTCTATATGCAAAAATTATCACGACACATTAAGTTTTAACACATAGAAAGGTGAGTTTTTATGGAAGAAGTATTACACATAAAAAACGTATCTAAAGTGTATGAGGGCAAAGTCCCTCATACCGCTTTAAAAAATATTAATTTACATGTCGATAAAGGGGAATTTGTTGCGATTATGGGGCCTTCAGGAAGCGGTAAATCCACTTTCTTAAATGTCATTTCAACGATCGATTCTCCTACTGCTGGTGAAGTGTTTATTAATGGCAAACAACCCCACACATTCAGAAGAGAAAAACTAGCGGTTTTCCGCCGTCAAGAATTAGGATTCGTCTTTCAAAACTTCAACTTATTAGATACATTAACAATCGGTGAAAATATCGTATTACCATTAACATTAGATAATGTTTCTTTAAAAGAAATGGATGAAAAACTTGATCATATTTCAAAAAAACTTGGCATTGATCATATTTTAAATAAGCGAATTTTTGAGGTGTCTGGTGGACAAGCACAGCGTACCGCAGTAGCCCGCGCTGTCATTCATAATCCATCCCTTTTGCTTGCTGATGAACCGACCGGAAATTTAGATTCGAAAGCAGCAATTGATGTAATGGAGCTTTTTACAAAGTTAAATACAGAAGAACAAGCAACCATTTTAATGGTAACACATGACCCATTTGCAGCGAGTTATTGCAACCGCATCATTTTTATTAAAGATGGTAAGCTTTATAATGAATTACACCGCGGATTATCTCGTGAGAAGTTCTACCAAGAAATATTAGATGTATTAGCGTTATTAGGCGGGCGACGCAGATGACATTTTGGCAATTTGCATATAAGAACGTCATGCGCAATTCTAAAGCATATTTTGCCTATTTTGTAAGCAGTTCCTTTTCGATTATGGTTTTCTTCTCGCTTACTGTATACTCGTACCATCCACATTTACAGACTTTACAGGAACAAGGACCTTTAATGAATTTAATCGGAATGGCCCAATTTGTCATCGTCATGTTCTCATTTTTTTTCTTACTGTATTCGATTGGAACATTTTTAAATGTACGTAAAAAACAGTTTGGTATTTTAACCGTTCTCGGTATTTCCAAAAAACAATTAAGACGACTTGTATTTACCGAGAATATGATCATTGGATTATTAGCCATTTTTGCTGGCATTCAAGCTGGTCTCGTGTTTTCTAACTTTTTTCTATTAGTTACATCAAAATTAACAGGTGCAACAGGTCTTTATTTATATTGGCCAACAAAGGCGATTATCGTAACAACGTTAACTTTTATTGTTCTATTTCTGATTGTTGCTACATTTACACCTATGTTCGTTCGTACACGTAAAACGGTGCGTTTCATAAAAGGAGATCCGAAACGAAAAAAAGAAAAACGACCTTCTTATATCATTTCTCTTTTTGCTTTAGCTTGTTTAGGATTATGCTACTACATTGCTGGGTATCCACAAGGGTATGTCACGAAAGAAAATATAGAAGATGGCTCTATCGTTTTCATTCTGTTATCCATTTTACCGCTTGTGACAATCGGAACTTATTTATTCTTTTCACAAACATTTCTTCTATTTATTGTTATTGTAAAAAAGCGAAGAAAATTTTACATGAAGCAAATAAATATGTTATGGATTTCAGATTTAACCGCACGCACTCGGGGCAATATTAATATGCTGTTTATTGTTACGATGTTATCTGCACTTGCTTTCACCATTATTACACCTGTCTTTGCGACAAATAATTATACAAAAGCAGCTATTTTAGAACGGTATCCAGTTCCGTTCACCTATATATCTCAGTCTGGGAATGGATTCGAACAAAAGCATATCACCAAAATCGAACAAGAACTTACCAATTATCAATTTCAATATAAAAAATATAAGTTTATCGTTTTAAAAGATAGGACGCTCGAGCAAGACATCACTATTATGAAAATAAGTGATTATAATATGTTAGCGAAACTGTTGAAAAAACCAGAAATTCAGTTGAATAAGAATGAAGTATATAGCATCTCTAAATATTCGCCAACATTATTAAATTTAATAACCAATCCATTCGCAAAACAGCAAACCATTACTTTAGAATCTAACAAAAAAGAATTTCGTATGAAGGGCTTCTTAAAACATGGTGTAGAACCACAATTCGCCCTCCCTGATACCATTGTGATGCAAGATGCCGTTGTTGATAACATGATTCCGCATATTGAAACGATTACTATCTATAACTATTTCGTTGAAAATTGGGAAGATACGCTGATTCCTACAAAAAACATGGTGAATCAAATCCATGCAGATAGGGATTCTCTATATAAAAATGCTAGTAGCGAAGCCCAAGATTCTGTAACGATTCCATTCTCTATTTTTACAGCGAGTGATAATTTAGCATACGACAAAAAAAGTAATGTCTCTAGTTTCTTTATCGGGACTTTCCTTGGCATCATCATTTTTATTGGAGCAGCAAGCGTTTTATATTTCCGTATGTATAATGATTTAACAAGGGAAGAAGAAAAATATATTACCATTACAAAGATTGGTTTAACAGAATCAGAAATGTTTCGTTCTGCAACAATCCAATTGGCGATTTTATTTTTTGTGCCTTACATCATCGCCATGGTCCATACAATATTTGCGATTCAATTTTTACAAAGCATATTTGCCATTTCCCTATTCAAAGAATTATTATTCATACTCACTTTATTTGGAATAATCGAGATCACTTTCTTTTTCTTCATTCGGTCTCTCTATATCAAAAAATTATCACAACACATCAAGCTGTGAAATACAATAAAATAGCCTTGTGCATATGCACAAGGCTATTTTCAATAGTTTTTAACTGTTAGCAGCACTGTCCACCGTAACCGCCGCCGCCATAATGACAATAACCGCCACCATAGCCGCCTCCACCGAAGCAGCTAGCACCGATGATGATCAATAAAATAAATAATACAATTAGAAGCGCAAAACCGCCGCCACAGCCACCGTAGCCGCCGCCTCCACCACCACAGCTGTGGTGTCTTCCGTGTTCGTGATCGCAACGTTCACACATTTTTTTCTTCCTCCTTTAGTGTCATTCATAACATCAAGGGGATCCTATCATGTTCTAAATGAGTGGATTCCATTTATATTATGTTTACAGGAGAAATCGGGAGCTTGTTTTCGAAAAAAACGGGCTTGTTTAGCGAAAAGATACAATCTGGTTTTTCGTAATTTCTTCTAATCTTTCCCGGTTTATGCTATATCCAAATCCCGCCTTCTGTGGAACAATTATTTTCCCGCCTTGCAGCGTTACTTCTGGCTCAATAATGTCGCACTCCCAGTGTCTATTCGAAGCTGATATATCACCTGGAATTGTAAAATTCGGAAGTGATGCTAATGCAATATTTTGTGCACGTGAAATTCCCATTTCCACCATACCACCGCACCAAACCGGAATGCCGTGCTCCTGACAATAGTCATGAATACAAATCGATTCAGTTAATCCACCAACACGTCCTGGTTTAATATTTACAATGCGGCAACTTCCGAGTGTAACCGCTACTCTTGCATCTTCTAAGCTATGAATGCTTTCATCCAAACAAATCGGTGTCTCTATTTGTTTTTGGAGCTTAGCGTGATCAAGAAAATCGTTATCCGCTAGCGGCTGTTCAATCATCATTAACTGAAACTCATCTATCCTTTTTAATCGCTCCGTATCCGCCAACGTATACGCTGAATTTGCATCGGCCATTAATGGAATTTTGGGAAATGCTCTTCGAATTTCCTTCAAGAGCTCATAATCAAGTTCCGGTTTCATTTTCACTTTAAATCGCTGATACCCTTCTTCTGCATACATTTCAATTTGTTTTAACATATTTGGAATCGTATCTAATCCAATCACGACACCAACTTTAATTTCTGGCTGCGAGCCTCCAAGTAAAGCTGCTAGCGACTTGTTTTGACGTTTCGCATACAAATCCCATACCGCACCTTCTATTCCCGCTTTCGCCATACTGTTACGCTTTATGTGCTGGAACAGATGAGGAATTTCTTTCGGATGCGCAACTTCCGCTTTCAATAAGTCGGGTAATAAAAAATCCTTAAGCATATGAAGTGCTGTCGTTACCGTTTCTTCTGTATACCACGGCTCTGAGAAAGCAACAACTTCACCAAAACCAATATATCCATCCGTATCCTCTAGCTCAATGACAATACTTTCACGCGTCTTATACGTTCCATAGCTTGCTGCGAATGGAATCACAAGTGGCATTTCCGTTACATAAAGCGTCGCCTTTTTAAATTCCATCTACATTTCCTCCAGCAACTGCCTTAGTTCCCGTCTTAACAATTTTTTCGAAGCATTACGTGGTAACTCGTGTAAGAAATACACTTTTTTCGGTACTTTATACTTCGCTAACTTTTCTTCACAAAAGCGAATCATTTCTTCTTCTGTGACATGACCTATTTTTACGATAAATGCAGCTGGTACTTGTCCCCACTGTTCATCCGCTCTTCCAACAACACCAGCTTCTGCTACTAACGGATGTGCAAGCAATACTTCTTCAATTTGCGCTGGATAAATATTTTCTCCGCCCGAAATAATTAAATCACTGCGTCGATCTAATACATATAGAAAACCTTCTTCATCCAAATACCCAAGGTCCCCAGTATGAAGCCAGCCATTTACTATTGTTTCACGTGTTGCGTCTTCACGCTTAAAGTAGCCATGTGTCACATTCGGTCCTTTGACAACAATTTCTCCTTCCACATTCGGCGGCACAACCTTACCGTCCTTCTCAATCCGAAGCCTGCATGGGAAAAGAGGTTTTCCTGCTGAACCGACTTTCGTTAACATATAGTCAGCCGATAGCGTACAAATTTGTGAAGCGGTCTCCGTCATTCCATACGTTTGATACACAGGAATTCCTTTCGCTACGCATGTTTCTAAAAGCGGCCTTGGTGCTGGTCCTCCGCCTAATAACATGCAGCGTAAAGAACTCGGATATGTTTCCTCCCCAAGTCTTTCTAATAAATCTGTTAGCATCTTAGAAACGACAGATATGATTGTTACACCTCGGCTTTTTATCGCCTCATGAATAAAATCAGGATCATATTTCGGTACGAGTAAAATGCGCATACCATACATAACATTTTTCATTAAAAGAGATAAGCCGCCTACATGAAACATCGGCATACAAGCTAACCAACAATCGTCATCACGAAGTCCTAAATTCAGTGATGAACCAACCGCACTCGCCCAGTGATTACCATATGTTAAAATAACCCCTTTCGGCTTTCCAGTTGTTCCGGATGTATAGATAATTGTCATCGGTTCTGCTAAGGAGAATTCCTCTTGAACAATTGCAGTTTGCTTTTTGCCATTCACTACCTCTTCAAATACATATACTGGCACCTGTTCTGCCTTAAATTCTTGGTCCGTTATTAAGCAAACAACTTCAGCATCCTCCATTTGCCAAAGTAGCTCTTCTCTTGAAAGACGTGTATTTAAAAGTACAGTTACTGCCCCTATATAAGATAAGGCGTGAATCACCGTAATCATCTCAGTACCATTTTTCATCAGAACAGCCACTTTTTGACCTTTTTCTACTTGTAAATAAGCGAGATGTTCACAAACACTCCCTACTTTTTCATGCAGTTCTAAAAAAGTAATTGTTTCTTCCTTTGTTTCAATTGCAATGCGCTCTGGCGTTAAAAAAGCTCGTTGCATTAACCAATTTGGCATCGTCTCCATTATGTAGTCTCCTTTCATGAAAGAAAGAGACTTGATGTAGAATCAAGTCTCTTTTTTGCTTCCGCTTTTGATCAAGGGAAACGAGGGAACTGACCGAAGTCTGGGCGGCGTTTTTCTTTGAACGCGTCGCGTCCTTCTTTTGCTTCGTCTGTTGTGTAGTACAATAACGTTGCGTCTCCCGCTAGTTGCTGGATACCAGCTAAACCGTCTGTATCTGCATTGAATGCAGCTTTTAAGAAACGAAGTGCCATTGGGCTGTTTGCTAAGATTTCTTCTGCCCATTGTACTGTTTCTGCTTCAAGTTGTTCTAATGGTACAACTGTATTTACTAAGCCCATATCAAGTGCTTCTTGTGCACTATATTGACGGCATAGGTACCAAATTTCACGTGCTTTCTTATGACCTACCATACGAGCTAAATAACCAGCTCCGTACCCGCCATCAAAGCTACCTACTTTAGGACCAGTTTGTCCAAATACAGCGTTGTCTGCTGCGATTGTTAAGTCACATACGATATGAAGTACGTGTCCTCCTCCAATTGCATAACCTGCTACCATTGCGATAACTGGTTTCGGAATCGCGCGAATTAAACGTTGTAAGTCTAATACGTTTAAGCGTGGGATTTGATCGTCACCTACATATCCACCATGACCGCGAACTTTTTGGTCGCCGCCAGAACAGAATGCACGTCCACCTTCACCAGTTAAAATGATAACGCCAACATTTGCATCATCACGTGCGTGTGCAAATGCATCGATTAACTCCATTACCGTTTTCGGACGGAATGCGTTATGTACTTCAGGGCGGTTAATCGAAATTTTTGCGATACCATTGTATGTAGAATAAATAATATCTTCGTAATTGCCTTCTTTTACCCATTCAATAGCCATTACTCTTACCTCCTTTTTATTTGTGCTAATGATGATCCACTAGCCTCTCTATAAGTGAAACTTTCTTCAAGTAGATAAAGTTTCACTGTATGGTTTTAAGAAATCCCTCTACTATTGTACCAAACTTTTGCGGTTGTTCCACATGAATTGCATGGCCCGCCCCATCAATTTTAACAAATTTCGCGTGCGGGATCCGTTTTTGTATACGTTTTAAGATGTGAAAGAACTTTTGATCACTCTCTCCGTTCATTAACAAAACAGGTATTTTAAGCTCTTCCAGCTGATTCCACCATGAAGGCTGAGTCCCTGTCCCCATACCTCTCAGACTATTTGCAAGTCCTCTTGGATGATTCGCAAGTCGCTCGTTTCTGACTGCCTCCTGTACATCCCGCGGCAACCTTTTTTGCGTTGCAAACAGCGGTATGTTTTCCCATTTGTTCACAAAAGCCTCGATTCCTTCTAATTCAATTCGGTCGGCAAGTTGCTCATCGCGCGTGCGGCGTTCTTTACGGTCTGTCTCCCTCTCAAGTCCAGCTGTACAGTTCTCTAATAAGAGAGACCTCACACTGTTTGGATATAAACATGCCATCGTAATCGCCAGTCTTCCGCCCATTGAATAGCCGAGTATATGTGCTGTTTCAATATGTAGATAATCAAGTAGTGTCATCATTTGAAGTGCCACATTTTGAATATCATAATGTATAAGTTCTTTTGGGCTTTCCGTTTTTCCGTGCCCAACAAGATCAACTGTGATGACTTTAAACTGCTTACTCCATGAAGGAATAAACGTACGCCACGTTTCCATACTTCCCGTAAAACCATGAAGAAGTAGAAGTGGTTCCCCGCTTCCTACTACCTCATATTCATACGTTACACCTTTTAACGTTACTTCCATTCCGCGTCACCTTGCAAAATTTCTGTAGCCATTTTTGATGTACTTGCCCATAATTCACGATGAAGCTTTAAGTTTTCTTCACGATTCGTACAAATTTCTACAACGTGCAATCCTTTTTCAGTCGTTCCCTTTTGTACTTCTTCACGAAATGCTTCCCAGCCATTTACACGTGCGAATGAACCACCATACATGTTTACAACATGTTCATAATCCAGTCCAAGTGGTGTTCCGAATAAGGATTCAAAATGTTCTTTTGACTCATATTGCGGTAAGAATGAGAAAATACCACCACCATCATTATTTACAACAACAATCGTCACGTTTAAATCATGTAATTTTGCAGCTAAAAGACCATTTAAATCATGATAAAATGATAAATCACCAATGACTAATACAAGCGGCTCGTAAACCGTGCTTGCGCCTAGTGCTGTTGAAATAATACCATCAATGCCATTCACACCTCGGTTTGCCATAACATGGATGTTTTGATCTGTGTTAAAGAAAAATGTATCTGTATCACGAATAGGCATACTGTTGCTAGCAAATAACGTGGCATCTTCTGGTAATACACGCACAATATCCGTAATCACTTTCCCTTCAAATGCAGTCTCATATGTTTCGATTTCACGAAGCTTTTTCTTTGTTTCATCGTTTATATGTTTCCACATTGTGAACCAATCATTCTTTCCTCTTGCCTCTATTTTCTCTATCAACACTTTACAAAAATCGACATCACTTGCACATACAACTTCCGTTACTACAAGAGCTGGATCTCTCCACTTTCCTGATTCATCAATAACGATATGAACAGCAGTCTTTTGTTTTTTTATATATTGCGTCAATGCTTTCGATACAGGCATCCCGCCAAAACGAATGATAACTTCTGGCTTCCACGTATCCTTTACCAATTCATTGCGTAAAAATGTGTCGTAGCAATCGATTACCATCGATTTATCATGACTTCCTGCACGAAGACCTGAAAGCGGATCTGCTAAAATTGGATATCCGGTGATAGCAGCAAACTTCGTAATTGCTTCAGCAATCTCTGGATGCGTATCATCCCCACAAACAATAAGCCCCTTTTCCATGCTCAAAAGGCGCTCTGTAAGAGAACTTACATATTCACTCTTCATCGTCATGTTTCCTTGATGAACTGCCCCTGTATATTCGCCACGACCTTTTCCCCATAAATCCTCTAAAGAGAAATCAGGAATTAGCGGTTCCCGCAGCGGAAAGTTAATATGGACAGGTCCCATTGGCGCAAGCGACGCAGTTGCAATCGCACGCCCAGCTGTCATACGGGCATAATGATACATAGGCTCTCTCGCTTCTGGCAGGGCCATCTCCATAAACTGTTTCACAAAAGATCCATATAAATTTAATTGATTCATCGCTTGCGGTGCCCCAACATCTCTTAGTTCATGTGGTCTATCTGCTGTTAAGACAAGCAGCGGCACACGTGAATGAAAAGCTTCACAAATTGCTGGATAGTAGTTTGCTGCAGCTGTTCCTGATGTACATAAAATCGCTACAGGACGCTGCTTCGCTTTCGCAATACCGAGTGCGAAGAAGGCAGCTGATCGTTCATCTACATGTAAATACGTTTTCATTTGTTCATGTTGTTCCATTAGTAAAGCTAGCGGCGTTGACCGTGAGCCTGGACTAATGACAACATCACATACATTTAGACGCGCCAGTTCGTCCACAAACGCGCCTAAATAATAGGATAATGCTTCTATATGATTATTCATTTCATTAATTCCTCCAAAGCACCAAGCATCGGTCTAAACTTCAAACTGGTTTCTTCATATTCAAGTTGCGGAACAGAATCAATCACAATGCCACAACCGGCAAATAAAGATGCCTTATCGCCATTTAATAATCCGCAGCGTAAGGCTACCGCAAATTCACCGTTCCCTTTATCATCTATCCAGCCGATTGGTGCTCCGTATAAACCACGGTCTAATAACTCTACATCACGAATCATCTTCATCGCCGCGTGGCGAGGCGTACCGCCAAGTGCTGGTGTTGGATGCAGTTCTTCCACCATCGAAAGAAGTGATGCATCACCTTTCGCTTCAACCGGTGTATATAGATGTAGTAAATTTTTTGTTGTTAATAATCCAGGTTGCTGCGGGATATTAACAGACTCGCAATGCTCATTTAATACGCCTCGAATCATATTTACTACATAACCGTGCTCTGCTAAATTCTTTTCATCATGAAGAAGTGCATCGCCATTTCGCTTACTTTCCTCTATAGAATTACCATGACCAATCGAACCAGCAAGGCACATCGATGTGAATTTTTCGCCTTCTTTTCGAATTAATCTCTCAGGCGTTGCTCCTAAGAAGCAGGCCCTTTTATAATCAAAGGCAAATACGTAACAATCTGGCTGCCCCATACGGAGTGCCTCTAGCACACGAGCAGAATCAATATGTTGATTCATCACTAGTTTGAGCTCTCTTGCTAATACAACCTTGTGCAAGCTTCCTTTTTTCATTTCATCCTGTACTTTTACAATGGCATTCAGCCAGCCCTTTGGATCAACTTCCACTTTAGAAATTACTGTCAATCCCCCGTCTGTATGCGACCCATTATATTCTTGTAAAATTCTTTCTTCCAAAGAAACAATTTCTTCATAAACTGTCTGTGCAGAATCTTCCGCTGTAACAAATGTATTAATCGTTAACCATGCTTTTTCGTTTTTAACTGTTAAAAGAAATGACGGTAACGACAATGTTGTATCTTTAAATTCTTTCCAAAGATCTGTTTTTTCTTTTTCCGGATCAAATGAAAAGCCACCAAATAAAAGTGGTCCCGTACCAAATTCATATGCTTCTCTTTGAACAATTGCATTCTCCTGCACTTTACTCCACTCTTCACGGGCAGTTTGAAAGCGATTGTTAGAAGAGGTTGCTATAGTGAAAACAGAGCCAATTCCAGCAAAAATAACTTGCTGGGCTGGATCTGCAAAATAACATCTATTTTCAAATGCCACCCTTTTTCCTGCTGCATAAAAAAGAAGCGGATCCATCCAATCTATTTGTTTTACAAAACTAACCAATATTTTTTCATCAGTTGCAGATTCAATCGCTGCAGTAAGTACTTCTTGTAAATCTTTTTGTTTCGTCTGAATCACAGAATCTCCCCCCTATGGGCGAAAAATAGTCATAAATACGCTTGATTTTAAGATACACCTCAAACGAAAGCCCTGTCAACGTTTAGCATTTCTGAGAAAATCACCTTCTCTTCCTAGAAAATAAACGTTGACACTAAATGATGCTTTTCCTACACTTAATTGTGTACAATACGTGACAAAGGAGGATTCAACATGGAAATGAAAGTCGAAACGAATTCCCCTCCTATGGCGCCAAAGCCTAGTAAGCAAACGGGCTGGCGCATTTGGTGGAATTTATTACGTCCTCATACATTAACAGCAGCGTTTGTTCCTGTTTTTATCGGAACAGCTTATGCAATGGAAGTCGGAGGTATTAATCAAATACATCTCCCTCTGTTCTTTATCATGCTTCTCGCTTGTCTTCTCATTCAAGCGGCAACAAACATGTTTAATGAGTACTTTGATTATAAAAGAGGATTAGATCATGAAGGTTCAGTTGGTATCGGCGGTGCAATTGTCCGCGATGGCATTCAGCCAAAAACAGTACTAAACTTAGCATTTGGATTTTTCGGTATCTCGATGCTATTAGGTGTTTATATTTGTATGAACTCTAGCTGGTGGCTTGCTGCAATCGGTCTTGTTTGCATGGCTGTTGCCTACCTTTATACAGGCGGCCCCCTTCCAATTGCCTATACACCATTTGGAGAATTAACAGCAGGATTATTTATGGGTGTTATTATTATTGGTATTTCTTTCTTCATTCAAACTGGAACGGTAACATCAGAAATTATTTTAGTATCTATTCCAAATTCAATTTTAATTGGGGCTATTTTACTTTCTAACAACATTCGCGATTTAGATGGAGACAAAGAAAACGGTCGTAACACGTTAGCAATTATTGTTGGACGTGAAAATGCAATTGGTGTCCTTGCCTCTATGTTTATCGTTTCCTACATTTGGACGATTGCTCTCATCCTTGTCGGAATCGTATCTCCATGGATGCTCATTGTCTTCCTAAGTGCACCAAAAGCATTCAAAGCGACAAAAGGATTTATCGGCAAAAGCATTCCGATAGAGATGGCACCTGCGATGGTTGCAACTGCAAAAACAAATACAATCTTTGGATTTTTAATGGGAATCGGCCTATTACTTGGATATTTCCTATAAGAAAAGGAGCTGCTAGGCAGCTCTTTTTTTCATGTTCAAAAATATATTAGCTGTAACTCCAAATATATCAGCGATTTTTCAAATATATCGATCATTTCTTCTCATATATCGACGATTCGACACAACATATCGACCGCTCGACATGTAACGACACCGCGCTCCCCTCTAAATTCCCCTCATATTTCCCGTAATCCAGCTCATACTACATAAAGAAACCGAATTGTAGGAAGGTGGATACTATGTTAACTCCACAACAAATCACACATTTTAAATCTATTTTAGAAAAGCAACAACAAGAGCTAGTACAAACGCTGCAAACTCATGAAGGGGAAAACCGTGCTTCTGAACGGGAATCTGTGGGAGAATTATCTGCTTATGATAATCACCCTGGTGATATGGCTACCGAATTATATGAACGCGAAAAGGATTTTGGACTTATTGAATTTTGGCATAAGCAGCTGCAAGATACAAAGCATGCGCTAGAAAAAATTGAGGCTGGCACGTATGGCGTTTGCGAAGTTTCCGGTGAAAACATCCCGCTAGAAAGATTAGAAGCAATGCCAACGGCTACAACTTGTATTGAACATACAACAAATAAGTTAAACCTAGGCGCTCGTCCCGTGGAAGAAGAATTAGTCGAGCCACCGTTTGGCAAATATGATATGGATAGTGCAGTCGGATATGACGCGGAGGATGCTTGGCAAGATGTTGCTTTATACGGAACATCAGAAACACCATCTGATTTAGAGCGCCGCGATTCGAAAAACTTCGATGAGATGTATGTAGATGCTGAAGAACCACGCGGTTACGTAGAAGACTTTGAAAACTTCATCGGAACAGATATGTACGGAAAGAACCCGCAAATTTATGGAACGGAAGAACACGAAGAATATGAACAAATGCTAGATGATTTTGAAGAACGCACCTTTAAAGGAGAATTATCTTCAAATGAATCGAGTTCAAAAGAATAAAAAAAAGCATTCCGAAATTCGGAATGCTTTTTCTCGCTAGCTAATTAGTTTTTTGTAACGTTAGCAGCTTGTGGTCCACGGTTACCTTCAACGATTTCGAAAGAAACTTCTTGACCTTCTTCTAAAGTTTTGAAACCTTCACCTTGGATAGCTGAGAAGTGAACGAATACATCGTCTCCACCTTCAACTTCGATGAAACCAAAACCTTTTTCGCCGTTAAACCATTTAACTTTACCTGTTTGCATGTCATGTACCTCCTAAATAAAAATGAAACTATGAATCCACATGAAAAGGTGGATATAAAGGACATGAATGTATCTCAGACCTAATGCCTTGAATTAAACACGCTTTATTTCCGTACCACATTATGTAGCTCAATAGTGACTTCACTATATCACGCTCTATCAAAAACGTCAAATGAGAACACTTACATTCCAACATTTTTTTTATATTCTTTTAAAAAAGTTCACAAAATATGTATATATAAATTAAGAGAAGGTATTTTTTAGCCTCCATACCATGTAAAAAAGAAGAATACGAGTAAATATCATTTTTTATATAAATCCATTTTGATTTTAGGGCACATAACCCGCTGCTAGGAAGAAAAAAAATTGCACTACACTCATTTTCTCTCTTTGTTTCCACTTGGCATGGGGCTAAAAAAGGCACTGACCGCTTCTATCCATGGCCGGATGCTCTCACACCTAAAAAGAATGGTTTTATATCACTTTGTTTGAAAATTAACAAAATGATAGTTTTCTAATCCCTTTAAATTCTGTACAATATTAGTATCCACTACATACGAGGTGAAAATGATGAAAGCACATGAAATTGAATATAAATTATATGGCGATGATATGCAGTTCGTTGAAATTGAATTAGATCCACAGGAAAGTGTTATTGCAGAAGCTGGTGCAATGATGATGATGGAAGATTATATTGAAATGGAAACAATCTTTGGTGACGGCGCTGGACAATCTAGCGGTCTTTTCGGCAAACTAATGGGCGCTGGAAAGCGTCTCGTTACAGGTGAGAGTATGTTTATGACTGTATTCACAAATACGGGACATGGAAAACGTCACGTATCATTTGCTGCACCGTATCCAGGGAAAATTGTTCCCGTTGACTTAAGAGAGTATCAAGGCAAAATAATTTGTCAAAAAGATGCATTCCTTTGCGCTGCAAAAGGTGTTTCTATCGGAATCGAATTCACGAAAAAAATTGGTAGTGGTTTCTTCGGCGGGGAAGGCTTCATCATGCAGAAACTTGAAGGTGATGGACTTGCCTTCATGCATGCAGGTGGAACTATTTACAAACGTGAGCTAAAACCTGGTGAAAAACTACGCATCGATACAGGTTGTCTCGTTGCAATGACAAAAGATGTTGACTATGACATTCAATTTGTAGGCAATGTAAAAACAGCGCTATTTGGCGGAGAAGGTTTATTCTTCGCAACACTAGAAGGCCCAGGAACGGTTTGGCTTCAATCCTTAACACTTAGCCGTTTAGCAGCGCGTCTTACAAATCCTGCAGCTCAAAGCAGCGGGGAAGGTAGCGTTTTAGGTGGACTTGGTCGTCTTCTTGACGGAAAAGAATAAGATACAAATCGCTACGTCTTATGACGTAGCGATTGTTTTTTCACTCCTCTTTTTCTCCTGTAGGACTGTACATACCATTTTGAATCATATAATACTCCATCGCCCGATTTAACCATGCCTCTTCTTCCTCTGTATATGGTGAAGGAATCATCTGCTCATATTGTTCTTCTATATTTTCTAATTCCCCAAAAGAATGCAATGCTTCATCCCCGACGTATGTAAGAGTTGCCTTCATATGTTCATCAACAAGCTTTTGCACCTCCGGATCATGGACTGGTTTTCCAAATAATCTCTTTACTTCCTTCGACAACTGAATAAATTCTTTATCCAATGCGACCATCTCTTCTTCAGATTTATCGTATAATCGATCAACGACTTCCTTATCCATGTATTTCTCAAGCCATAGGCGTTGGTCACTATCTTTTTGTATGCTACGAATTAAAGCCATCAAAATATCACTGTCTATTTCTCCTTTATCGTCCAATAAGGTAATCGCTCGTTTAATTGCTTTTAAAGAAATTTCAATATGTCTCTTTTTTTCTTCAAAAGCCTTTTTCTGATTTTGTAATGTTTCTTTTAAATTCCCGTTAAAACTTTCCCTATTTACCATTACACATATTTCATCGAGACTATATCCTAAAAATTTAAGACTCACTATCTTTTGCAACGTTAAGATATCTTTACTTTTATATATTCGATGTCCAGAACTAGAATGTTTTTCAGGTGTTAGTAATCCAATTTCATCGTAATAATGTAGCGTCCGTATTGATGTGCCTGTTCTTTTAGAAAACTCTCCTATTGAATAATTTTCACTTTTATTCATCTTAATTTCCCCCTACATTCTTTTTTACCGATGTGGTTACCAAAATCATACTCCCTCACGTAACTGGAGCTTCAAGTGTTCCCTAATAAAAAAAATATATATTTTTCATTGTACTTTGTTTTCAAGCCGCTCAAAGAATGATTCCTCATTCCCGCTCATATATTGAACTATTACTATTTTTTAAGGAGGGGCTTCCTTGATGCGTGCTCCTTTATCCTTTGATAAAGATACTGCCATATTGTTATCTTCGTGCTGCGAGTTAACCTATGATCAATATAAACAAAATGGTGTTTTTCAAATACCTGATGATTTTCAATATGTACAAGGTTTTCAAGCAAAGGTAATTCAAGCAACGGAATGGTTTGGCTTCATATTAGAATCCGAGGATACAATCATCGTTGCCTTTAGGGGGACACAGACGGATACTGAGTGGATTATTGATTCACTTGTGAACCAAAAGCCATATCCATACGCCTTAAACAGTGGAAACGTCCATAACGGCTTTCTCTCTATTTATGAATCGTGTCGCGATAGTATTATGGATATGCTCGTCTCTTTACCGTCACATAAAAAACTACTTGCCACAGGACACAGCCTCGGCGGAGCACTTGCTACACTGCACATATTAGACGCACGAGTGAATACTGCGTTTGCACAATACGGCCTCTATAACTTTGCTTCTCCAAAAGTTGGAGATATTATCTTTCGAAACTACTACAAAATGCAAGTAGCAAGCAGCTTCCGCTTCGTTAATTTATTCGATGTTGTCCCGCTTCTTCCCCCGCGCAAAGTTCATTTTAATGACCAAGATTGGGAATATACACATGTTCATCACAATATGTCATTTACAAAAAACACAAAATCCATTGTTAATAATCACTCTATTACAACATACAAATCATGTCTGACTTCTCATTTTTGATACGGAAACATTTGGAAATAACATGCTAGTATACTATAATAATGTACGTAACTATCTTTGGATGAGGGGACCATATATGCTAAAATATTTCTTTGGATTTTTTCTAGTATTATTGTTTGCAGTTACGGGTTTCTTTACATTCTCATACTTTGCTACAGACGAATATGATGGGACTGGTATGTTATATACAGTCACCCCTTATATTTCAGTAGCAAACTGAAAAATGAAAACAGCTTGGAAGTTTCCAAGCTGTTTTCATTTTACCAAGCACTATTATATTCTTGTTTCAAAAGAGCATACACCTTAGAATCCCTATACACATCACTAATTCTTACACTTTGCCTCAATGTTCCTTCATAAGTCATTTTTAACTTTTGCATCACTCGTTCAGACGCTGTATTTTTCACGTCACATCTTCCTTCAATACGATTCAAACCTAACTCCTGAAAACCAAACTTTATAAGTTCTTCTGAAGCTTCAACAATGACACCCTTTCCCCAATACAACGGATTGATAACCGCTCCTAAAGAAGCACTACTATGCGGTAATAGCCAAATACCACAAGTTCCTATCGCTTTTTGGTTCTCCTGAAAAATAATGGACCAAACAAAAGACTTTCCTTCCTTTGTTGTTTCCATCATCTTTTCTATTAAACTACGAGTCTCTTCTTTATTTTTGTGTACATCTCGAGGGACATATGTAGTCGTTTGTGGGTCTGAATAAACTTCAAACAAGTCGTCTAAATGAGACATATCTAACTTTGTTAGTAGCAGACGCTTTGTTTCTAATTTCGGACATTCATAGCTATTTTGCATACTTCCACCTCGGTTCATAATTACTTTATATTCATGTACGGTTTTCGTAGCATATTTTGATATAACAAATACAACTTTTATTAATCAATAATTAAGCTCCATTCTCTATAAAATCCCTATCTCACCTTAACTTTTTATCATATCCAACATATCTTGAATTGCATGTATTACCGTTTGTGGACAATCCACATGAATTGCATGTCCAGCTTCTTCAACAATTATATGCTTACTTTTTGTAGAAAGCTTAGCAAGTTCTTTATGAAATCCAATCCAAGCTGACATAGATTCTGATGTATGATGAGGTTGTGAAGTCCCCGTCATTACAAGTAACGGAATATTACTAAGTAATTCAGAAGCGCGCACTTGTTCGAGACTCTCTTCCACTTCTTGAAAGGACCCTTCTGCGCCAAATTGATTAAAATACGCTTCTTGAACCTCTTTTGAAAATAACGGAGCCATTACTTTATTTTGATCTTCATGACATGAATCTAACAAAATTACCCCCGCTACTTCTTTTGGGTATGTACTCGCATATAGTCGAACATTTAAACCTCCAAATGAATGACCAACTAATACATAAGGAGGTTTTACATTTGCCTTTTTCAATAACATATGAAGATTCTCTACAGCTTGTTTACTATGACATGGTCTTTCATCCTTTTCACTTTTACCTACACCTGCCCGATCATACATAAATACCTTTGCAAATTTTGCAACCTCCTCTTTGATTGGATCCCAATTTTCTAATGCCCATCCATATCCTGAATCAAAAACAACAGTTGGATTTTCATTCTCTTCACCAAAATACTCATAATACAGCTCAAACCCACCAACATCTAATTTTTGTTCCACTTTTGTTTTCATGACTTGTTCCACATTAAAACCTCCCATTCCCTATCCTTTACTATCTTTTTATGCGAAATGGCGCCCCAATAATACTATACTTAAAATTCATCGATCATACAATTTTTCCCAAACCAATAAACAAAATCCCCTCTAAATTTTTCAGAAGGGACTCTATCTTATTTCTATATTCCATTCACGAAAGCCTCACTCTATCACCAATACCCCAAATCTCATTACTATACTGTAAAATCGTACGATCACTCGCAAAGTGTCCAGATTGCGCAATATTGATAATCGACACCTCTAGCCATTTTCTTCGGTTTTCATATGCTCTTCCTACATCTTCTTGGCGCTCTGCATAGGGACTAAAATCCCGAAGAACAAAGTATTCATCATTTTGGATGACAAGCGAATCGTAAATTGCTTCAAATTCAGCTCCAACATTTGTGAAGAAACCATTTGTTAATTGATCAACTACCTTTTTAATATGCATATTGTGATGATAGTAGTCGTTCGCACGATATCCGCCATTTTGATAATAATGCAGTACTTCTTCAGCCGTTAATCCGAAGATAAAACAAGCTTCATCTCCGACTCTTTCTCTTATTTCAATATTGGCTCCATCCAGCGTTCCGAGCGTAATTGCACCATTCATCATAAATTTCATATTCCCTGTTCCTGACGCCTCTTTACTCGCTGTCGAGATTTGTTCACTTACATCTGCTGCTGGAAATATATCTTCCGCAAGCGAAACACGATAGTTTTCTAGAAAGATAACTTTCATATATTGACTCACATACGGATCTTCATTCACTTTTCGAGCAAGTTCATTTATTAATTTAATAATTTTTTTTGCATAATAATAGCCTGGCGATGCTTTTGCTCCGAAAATAAATGTGCGCGGATAAAACGAAAAGCTGGAATCCTCTTTTAAACGATTGTACAAATATAAAATATGTAACACGTTTAATAGTTGTCTTTTGTAAGCGTGTAATCGTTTCACTTGTACATCAAAAATAGAACTCGGATCAACTACAATATCCATTTTATTGTAAATCCGCTCTGCTAAAATACGTTTACGCTCTTGCTTTACATCGTACAGCTTATCTTGAAAAGCAGTGTCGTATATGTAATTTTGCAACAGCTGTAACCCTCTAGGTTCTTTTTTCCATTTCGTTCCAATTGTTTCTGAAATGAGATTTGTAAGCTGCGGATTTGCCTTCATAAGCCAGCGCCGATGCGCAATACCATTTGTTTTATTATTAAACTTCTCTGGGTAAAATTCATAAAACACTCGCATTTCACGTTGTTTTAAAATTTCCGTATGAATCTTTGCAACACCATTTACACTATAACTTCCCACAATCGCCAAATGCGCCATCTTCACAAGACCATGCGCGATAATTGCCATCTCTTCAATCCGCTTCCAATCATACGGATATATCTCCCATAGTTCATGACAAAAACGTTCATTGATCTCTTCAATAATCATATAAATCCGTGGTAATAACGATTTAAAGATATGAATCGGCCACTTCTCAAGTGCTTCCGATAATGTCGTATGATTCGTATAAGAAATTGTCTGCGTTGTAATATCCCAAGCTTCTTCCCAAGCAAGCTTTTCTTCATCTAGTAAAATACGCATCAGTTCTGGGATTGCTAAAACAGGATGCGTATCATTAATATGAATCGCGATTTTCTCATGTAAATTCCGAAGTGTGCCATTTTGCTCTCTATGCATGCGAATGATGTTTTGTAAGCTTGCTGATACAAGGAAATATTGTTGTTTTAACCGAAGTATTTTCCCTTCGTCATGTGTATCATCTGGATATAAAAGTTCCGATACAGCTTCCGTTTCACGTTTATATTTCAAAATATCTTTACAGTTTTGCGGAAAAGATACAGGCTCTGCGTTCCAAAGCCGAAGTGTATTCACAGTATCTGTTTCATATCCAACAACCGGAACATCATAAGGCACCGCCATAATGACTTCTGTGTCAGTATGACGAAATTCAAGACGCCCATCTATTTCGACCGGTTCTACGTGCCCAAAGTAACTTACTTCTACTGCTTGATCATCCCTTCTTACTTCCCATACATTTTCATGAAGAAGCCATTGTTCAGGTAATTCCACCTGATACCCATCAACAATTTTTTGATCAAACAAACCATGCTTATAACGAATACCACATCCATGTCCCGGGAGATTTAAAGATGCAAGCGAATCAAGAAAACAAGCTGCAAGGCGGCCAAGCCCTCCGTTGCCAAGTCCTGCATCCGCCTCACTTTCTTCTAATTCTTTCAATGAAATTCCAAGATCTGAAAGACCTTGTTCACATACATCACGGATACCTAGATTCAGTAAGTTACTACCAAGTAAGCGGCCGAGTAAAAACTCAATCGACAAGTAATACATTTGCTTTTGATTCCCTGTCCGGTATTTTTCATTTGTTGTAATCCAGTGCTGATTCATATACTCACGTACCATATGACCAAGTGTATGATACTGATCACGACTTGTAGAATCTTTGAAACTTTTTCCATACATCGTTTCTAGTTTTTCTAAAAAGGCTGCTTTAAAGCTTTCAACATGAGTAAACATCTTTTCACCACCTAGGAATGTTTCAACAAATCTTTATATAATTCCTTATATGCAAGAGCCGACTTTTTCCAGCTATAATCTTCCATCATCGCCTGTTTTACAAGCTGATCCCATACCAGTTTCTTATGATAATACGTAAGCGCACGGCGAACCGTATATAACATGTCATGAGCATTAAAATTTCTAAAACTGAAGCCATTTCCAGCCCCTGTTTTCTCATTATAAGACTGAATTGTATCATTCAATCCTCCCGTTTCTCTCACAATTGGGATTACACCATATGCCAGCGCAATAAGCTGACCGAGTCCACATGGTTCAAATAATGATGGCATTAAAAATAAATCGCTACCTGCATATACTTGATGTGCTAACTCTTCATTAAACCCGATATACACTTTCACTTTTTCTGGATACTCATATGCCATCCACTCAAAGAACTGCTCATATTCAGCATCCCCTGACCCTAAAATGATGCATTGTACATCATCTTCCATCATTTCATGAAAGACAGTACGTACTAAATCAAGACCTTTTTGCTTTGTTAACCTTGTTACCATCGAAATAATTGGTGTATCTTCTTTTTCTGGTAACCCAAAATAACGTTGCAGTGCGCGTTTATTGTCTTTCTTATCATCTAACGCCTCAGCATCATATTGCGTGGGAATAAATGAATCTGTTTTCGGATTATACACGCTCGTATCAATACCATTAACAATCCCGCTCAGCTTATCATTATATTTACGTAACAACCCGTCTAGTTTTTCACCGAAAAATTCATACTGAATTTCTTCCTTATACGTAGGGCTAACTGCTGTAATACGATCTGAAGCAATAATGCCACCTTTCATAAAATTAACGTTCCCATAAAATTCAAGCTGTTCACTATGAAAATACTCATCACCAAGACCAAGTAAGTCGTACATAACCTCACGAGGAAATACACCTTGAAACTGTAAATTATGAATCGTATAAACTGTTTTAATATGTTGATATAGTGGATTATCTCCATACTTTTCACGCAGTAAAAAATTTGCCATCGCCGTATGCCAATCATGACTATGAAGAATATCCACTTCAAAATCTAAGTGCGGCATACACTCCAATACTGCTTTAGAAAAGAACGAAAAACGTTCTCCATCATCGTAATGTCCATAAAGAGAATCTCTTTTAAAATAATATTCATTATCGATTAAATAATACGTAATTCCGTCCTGCTCTCCTTTTAAAATCCCACAATACTGATTTCGCCAGCCGAGCTGAACATTGATTACTTTATGAAGCGTACATGCTTTTCGCAAGTGCGCTGGAATAAGACTATAGTTCGGAAGTATAATGCGGACGTTCACTCCTAATTTTTTGAGTTCTTTTGGAAGTGCACCTGCCACATCTGCTAAGCCTCCTGATTTAATAAACGGTACGCATTCTGATACAGCAAATAAAATATTCACGTGTTGTTCCACTGCCCGAAAAGCGTGTACACCATGAGCCGCCCTTCTTACAGCTTCCTCCCTTCGCATTTTAAATTCATATTATGATGAACCAGTGAACCCCTAATGAATAGGATTTCACTGGCTATATACATCCATTTTGTTTTCACTTATCCTGAAAATAAAAAAAGCTCTGACCGCTTCTATCCACAGGCGGATCCTCTCTTCCCACTAAAAAAGAAAGTTTTCTTTCAAGAATAACTCGTAATACTTTGATTTTGAACACGACCCTTTTCCACAACATGCGGTTGCTCAAGTGACCCTGTTAAAACCACACCATCCTCAATTTTAACATCCTTATCAATAATCACACCGTCTAATATACAATTATCTCCAATTTGACTCTTCTGCATAATAATACTATTTCGAATCACCGAGCCTTTCCCAATCTTAACAGAACGAAAGACAACACTATTCTCAACTTTACCTTTAATGACACTGCCATTTGCAATCATCGTGTTTTGTACTTGTGCGCCCTTTATATAACGCGTTGGCGGTTCATCCTTTACTTTTGTAAAAATTGGGGCTTCTTTCGTAAATAACTGCTTCCAAATAGTCGGTTGCAAAATTTCTAGACTATGTTTGTAATAACTTTCAATCGAATCGATTACTGCCATATATCCTGTATGCTCGTATGTAGTAATATACAAAGATTCTCCTCGTTTCTCCTTGACTACATCAAATAAGCTATAATGTTCCATATCTTTATATGTTTCAAATAGATCTAGTAACAATTGTTTCTTCAGCACATAAGTTTGCAGCGATACGCCATCATGGCATATTTCTGTAACATCTGCTCCTGTATGTCTATGTCTCTCTAACACTGCTTGAAAATTTATCGCTGTAACAAGGTGACTATTTGTAATAACAACATACTCTTGTCTGCTACGTAAAAAATAGTCAATATGTCTTCTAAAATGAGCGAAAGAACCAAACTCATCTTGATCACATTGGCAATTTGGAGGAAATAAAAATAAGCCATCGCGCTTTCGATCTAAATCCCATTGCTTTCCTGATCCGAGATGATCCATCAAGGAACGATTTTTATGACTCGTAAAAATCGCTACACTATGAATATGGGAGTTAACCATATTCGAAAGCATAAAATCAATGAGACGATAACGCCCCCCAAATGGCAGCGCCGCTAGTGAACGGTGCCCTGTTACTTTCTGTAAGGAAGGAAAGCTCCCTGTTGCATTAATAATTCCTAACATTGATTCTCCCATTCATCTCATCCTCCTTTTCTATTTCCCCTCAGCTATTAGTACAACATCATCGATATTTTTTTCCGGCCGAATAATTGTTCCATCTTGAATCTCCATATCTGGCCCAACAATCGCTCTTTCAATAACAACGTTTTTTCTAATTGTTGCACCCGGCATAATAACCGAATCTTTCACTATACTTCCTTCACCAATCGTCACGCCTTGGAATAATACAGAGTGTGTTACATCCCCTTCAATAACACATCCTTCATTAATTAACGACTCCTCTACCTTTGCCCCTTCAGCAATATATTGAGGTGGTTCGTTTGGATTCACTGAATAAATACGCCAGCTATGATCATTTAACTGTAAAGATGATTCTTCACGTAACAAGTCCATATTCGCTTCCCATAAGCTTTTTACTGTTCCAACATCTTTCCAATATCCTTCAAACGGATATGCCATGAGCTTTTTCTTTTCATCTAATAAAAGCGGGATAACATCCTTCCCAAAATCATTACTAGATTCAGGATTTCTTGCATCCATCTCTAAATATTCTTTTAAAATGGCCCAATTAAAAATATAAATTCCCATTGAAGCAAGATTACTTTTTGGAAACTGTGGTTTTTCCTCAAACTCAATAATTTCCATCTCTTCATTTGTATTCATAATACCGAATCGACTTGCTTCATCCCAAGGCACTTCAATAACAGAAATAGATACGTCTGCTTCTTTTTCAATATGATAATCTAGCATTTTACTGTAATCCATTTTATAAATATGATCCCCTGATAAAATCAGAACATATTCCGGATCATACTGATGTAAGTAATTTAAGTTTTGATAAATCGCACTCGCTGTTCCTGTATACCATTTTACTCCTGAAGATTCCGAATATGGGGGCAATACAGTCACGCCTCCATTCACACGGTCTAAATCCCAAGCGTTCCCGATTCCAATATAACTATGCAGCTCAAGCGGCTGATACTGCGTTAAAATTCCCACTGTTTCAATACCAGAGTTTGCACAATTACTTAATGTGAAATCAATAATTCGGTACTTACCGCCAAACGGAACAGCTGGCTTTGCTAAATTCTTTGTTAAAGCACTTAAACGACTACCCTTTCCTCCTGCTAGTAACATTGCTACACACGTCTGCTTTTGTACCATTTTGTTTTTTGCTCCCCTTTCTCGTTTTCACTGGTCTTAAAATACATACACCAAGTGGTGGAATTGTAATTTCTACATGAGCAGACTGGTTATGATATGGCTCCCCAATTACCTTCAGCCGTTTTTTATTCACCTGTCCTGAGCCCCCGTATACGGCATCATCACTATTTAAAATCTCGTTATAATATTGAAATTCTGGTACACCTACTTTATAGTTTCCATACGCAATGTTAGTAAAATTACATATGACAACAAGAACGTCTTCCTCTTTGTCTCCTTTACGAATAAATGAAAAAATACTTTGCTCGTTATTGTCAGCATCAATCCACTGAAATCCTTCCTGTGAATGATCTAGCTGCCAAAGTGGTTTTGAGCGCTTATACAATGCTATGAGTGCTTTAAAGTAATCATGCATATAACGATGCATTTCAAAATCATGTAAGTTCCAATCTAAATCCTCAAGATCTTTCCATTCATCAAATTGACCAAACTCTCCGCCCATAAACAATAATTTCTTACCTGGATGTGTAAAGAAATATCCATATAATAAACGAAGCTGCGCAAACTTCTCCCAGTAGTCTCCTGGCATTTTATTTAACAATGATTTTTTCCCGTGAACAACTTCATCATGAGATAGCGGCAATATAAAATTCTCGGAATAAGCATACAGCAAAGAAAATGTCATTTTCTCATGAATATATTTCCGGTACTCTGGTGCACACTCCATATATTTCAGCACATCATTCATCCAACCCATATTCCACTTATAGTTAAACCCTAGTCCTCCTTCATATGTTGGAGTGGTCACAAGTGGCCAAGCTGTAGAATCCTCTGCAGTCATCAGAAATTCTTCGTCCTCAGCAAATACTGCCTCATTTAACTCTCTTAAAAAGGAAACCGCATATTCATTACTTTGCTCTTTTCCTTCTTTTTCCCAATACAACATATTGGCAACTGCATCGACGCGAAAACCGTCAATATGGTAATATTTCATCCAAAATAACGCATTTGAAATTAAAAAATTTCGCACTTCCTGTTTTCCTAGATCAAAATTCACTGTTCCCCAAACACGGTTTTCCCTTACATCTAAATCTTTATATTCATAAGTCGGCGTCCCATCAAATAAATGCAAACCGTGAGCATCCTTACAAAAATGTCCAGGAACCCAATCTAAAATGACACCGATCCCATATTTATGACATTCATCGACAAAATACATAAAATCGTGAGGGGTACCAAATCGACTTGTCACCGCATAATATCCGGTTCCTTGATATCCCCAAGAACGATCATATGGATGTTCAACAAGCGGCATAATTTCAATATGAGTAAATTGATGTTCCGCTACATAAGGAATGAGCTCCTCTGCCAATTCCCGATAAGAATACAAAGAGCCATCTTCTTTCTTTTTCCATGAGCCGAAATGCAACTCGTAAATTGCCATTGCTTCCTTATAAATTAATTTTCGTTTCTTCTTTCGGAACCAATTTTTGTCATTCCATTTATATCCCTTTATATCAAAAATAACAGATGCCGTATTTGGTCTTACTTCTGCATATGTTGCATAAGGGTCTGCTTTTAAAATTGTTTCGCCACCTTTAGTTTCAATCGCATACTTGTATATCTCGTTTTCCTCCAACTGTGGTATAAACAATGACCAAATACCCTCTCCTGTCATTTTTCGCATCTTATGCCCGTCAATATCCCAATCATTAAAATCTCCAACTACACTCAAAGCTTTCGCATGAGGAGCCCATACAGTAAAACGTACACCTTTTGTTTCATTCTCTATTACAAAATGTGCTCCAAATATGGTATAACTCTCATAACATCCTTCTGTATGGAATTCAAACAAACTTTCTTCTAAGCAATTTGTTACACTCAATATGTTCACCTCGCTAAGATGACAGAATTTTTAATACTTTTAAGACATTCGATAAAAAACAGAAATATCCTTGTATATTTTAAATAAATATACGTTTTTTCGCGGTAATTAAAGGTAATATTCCGATTTTTTGTCAAATATATCGAATTTTGACGAATATTCATTGGAAGCGATTTCTTTTATTAAAACGAAAAAGCACTCTTAAAAATAGAGTGCTTTTTCTATAAACAATCCTTTCCCAACAAAAGAAGTATATTTGGGGATATACAAAAAACGGAAAAGGGATTTATATATATTTATATAAATTCAGAAGCAGTTTCCCGCTTCTGAATCAAGTTACTTATAATACTGGAGCCATTGTTTCTTTTAATATTTTTACAGAATGAGCAAATTTCGCTTTTTCTTCTTCATTTAATTCTAGCTCAACGATTTCACGTACACCTTCGCGGTTAATAACAGCTGGAACACCTACGTAAGCATCTTGTTCACCATATTGACCGTCAAGATAAGCAGATACAGTTAGTACACTGTTTTCATTATTTAAGATTGCTTTTGTTACGCGAAGTAGTGACATACCAATTCCGTAGTAAGTTGCTCCTTTGCGCTCAATAATATGGTAAGCGGCATCGCGTACATTTACGAAGATTTCATCTAAATCTTTTTCTTTATACTGTTTATTATTTGCTAAGATTGTTTCCAGCTTTTGTACACCTACAGTAGTGTGGCTCCAAACTGGAAGTTCAGTATCACCATGCTCACCAATGATATATGCATGTACGTTACGTGGATCTACATCTAAATAATCACCTAACATATAGCGGAAACGAGCAGAGTCTAAAGTTGTACCAGAACCAA
This sequence comes from Bacillus sp. C1, assembly GCF_054570475.1. Taxonomy (NCBI): domain Bacteria; kingdom Bacillati; phylum Bacillota; class Bacilli; order Caryophanales; family Bacillaceae; genus Bacillus; species Bacillus sp. C1. The sequence continues at coordinate 4,222 of NZ_JBTMZT010000016.1, read as the reverse complement.
TTACACGTTCTTTTGGTAATCCAGATTCTTTCCAAGTTACATAAGTTAAAATGTCAACTGGGTTAGTTGCAATTAAGAAAATACCATCAAATCCAGTATCCATAATACTACGAACGATTTGCTTGAAGATTTTTGCGTTTTTCTCAACTAAGTCTAGACGAGTTTCACCTGGCTTTTGTGGTAATCCAGCAGTGATACAAACAAGATCAGCATCTTTACAATCTGCATAGCTACCGCTCCATACTTTTGTTGGTGATGGACAAAATGGTACCGCATGGCTTAAGTCCATTGCTTCCCCTTCTGCCTTTGCTTCATTTACGTCTACAAGTACAAACTCCTCAGCTACACCTTGGTTAATCATTGAGTAAGCATAACTACAACCTACAGCACCTGTTCCTACTAATACTACGCGATTAATACCTTTTTTCATGGTAATTTCCCCTCTCTATTGTTCACATCTATTATTGTTTAAGTAATTAATTAAAATACTAATTTAATGTTGTTTAACTTCCTTACACACATATTGTAGCATGAATTATTGTGAAAGAATTCACAAATTATGACCTATTTGTGAACTTTTTCACAGATAGGAGAAAGTGATTATATCAAGTGTGGAATCCATTTCAATGAGAGCGTTTTCTTTAGATTGTGAATAAATGAATTGTAGCTTATTTCCAAGCATTTATCCTGCTATTTCCGTTTTAAAACAAGACTGTTTATAAAAGAAGAGCATGTTTTGATCAATCTTTTTCAAAACATGCTCTTCTTTTCGTTTATCAAGGTTAATTACAGTAAGAAGCTCTCCAATATGCCTCTTATATAAACACAATTTGATTTTCTAACAGATACATTATCGTTAGGAAGGATAGACAGAGACCTTCACTCATTTTCTCCTTCTGTTTTCACATGGAATGGGGCGAAAAAAGACACTGACCGCTTCTATCCATGGCCGGATGCTCTCATCCATCTGAAAAGAATGGTTTGATGTTCGTTTTTAAATTTTGATTTATATATAAAACCATATGATTCAATCATTACATTTTCTTTCTTATTTTTATATAGATTAGAATTGCAATCAAAATAATGAGCAAACTGCCTCCTGCAATCATCCACAGTTCTAACATAGATGACGATGTAGGCGTTTTTGCAATACTTTCTTTTTCTGCTAGTTCTTAAGGAATCCGGTGTCCTCTCACTAACATTCTATGTGTATGAACCCCATAAGGCGTACATGTAAGCAATGTCGTATAATCCTGATTCTCCACAACCATTAAGTCCTCTACTTCATTCGGTAAAACCACTTTAATTCGATCAACTTCATAAGCAAGAACGTTGTCTAATGAATGGATATAAAAAACATCCGATTCTTTCAGCTTATCTAAATCAGTAAATAACTTAGCTGAAGGTAATCCCCTATGTCCTGTTAATACCGTATGTGTACTTTCTCCGCCTACTCTAAATATCCTACTCCGCGGCTCAGGGCTTCTTCAGATGTTCCTTGATAAATGGGAAGTTTCACATCGATTTTTGGTATTTCGACATATCCCATAACATCGCCAATACTTAACACATCTGCATAAGACTTTTGATTCCCTGCCTGCTTTTCCGCAAATGGATCTGAAAGCGATTGTGTCGATTTCTGAACTTGTTTATTATATTCCTTCGCCTTTTCTTCACGACGTTCGAGTTCTTTCTTTTGAAGTTCTTTTACTTTCGTATCAAAAGAGCTTATCTGAGAGTAATGTGTTCTTGTTGCTAACCAATCACTTACTTATCGTTGGATATAAGAAAATACTAAGGCCTAATAAAAAACACATCCAAAAATGATATTCCGTTTCATAATATGCCCCTTTAATTGTGCTAAAATGTCGAAAAGAGGAAGCTACCTGCTCTTCCTCTTTTCGCATGCTATTACTCTAATTCTCTACAAATTTAGTTATTCGCAGCCATTAATGCGATACCTACTACAGAGAATAAGATTGTTCCCATACCACCTGTTGAAGGAAGGATCCAGCCGCTCTTATTATTTTCTACATTTAATTTAATTGTTTGATGATCTTATCAATTGTTACATCGATTGGATCTCTTAACAATTGATAAGATCCTGTTGAGCCGTCTGCATTTGTATAAGTTCGTGCTTTTGTCTCAACGATTTGATAATTTCCATAAGGGATATTATTCCATGTGATAATACCATTAGCATCTGATACACCTTTTACTGGTTGTCCTTCTACCACTACCACTTTACCGTCTTTATCGCGTAATTCAAACTCTGCACCTGCTAATGTTTTTCCATCTGCGCTATCTACTTTTGTTAATGTGATGCTACTAGTTGTTGGTGTAACAATAACTGGTTTTGTTTCCTCTTCACCCGTTACATCGTTTTTGTTTGTAAAGTCAATTGTTGCTGTATTCGGGATCTCTGTTCCTGCTGGTACACCTTCTTTACTTTGCGCTACAATTTGTAAATAGAATTCTTTTTTACCATCTAATTTTGAAAAATCTTTTACTGTCGCTGTTACTTGTTGACCATTTACAACTACTTCTACTACGCTAGAATCTACTACTACACCATCAATTTTCACAACTGGTGTACCGATAATGTTTAAGCGATTATCTACATTATCTGTTACAACATAGTTTTTGTAGTCTTTAATATCTTCTGGAATTAATGCTTTAATATCATAGTTGTAATCTTTTAATGGATTAATCCCTAAAAACTCTAAATCGGTATTAATCTTTTTATCAATTGTTGGCTCTAAATAGTTTGTGATTTCTACTGGCACGACAATAAAGTTTCACTTTATACATATTCTCAGGCGCTTGTATACGCAAAGAATAAAAAGTATTCACAAATTAAAAAAGCAGACTTTATCAAGTCTACTTTTATTTGAAGAAAAATATACAAAAAAAAGATAGCAGAATATGCTATCTTTTTAAGTATGACCCGTACGGGATTCGAACCCGTGTTACCGCCGTGAAAGGGCGGTGTCTTAACCACTTGACCAACGGGCCAGTTACTGGCAGAGAAGAAGGGATTCGAACCCTCGCACCGCGTTCGCGATCTACTCCCTTAGCAGGGGAGCCCCTTGAGCCACTTGGGTACTTCTCTATATAATATGGCTCCGCAGGTAGGACTCGAACCTACGACCGATCGGTTAACAGCCGATAGCTCTACCACTGAGCTACTGCGGAATAATGGTGGGCCTAAATGGACTCGAACCATCGACCTCACGCTTATCAGGCGTGCGCTCTAACCAGCTGAGCTATAGGCCCCTAATTAAAAGCGGGTGAAGAGAATCGAACTCTCGACCAGAGCTTGGAAGGCTCTTGTTTTACCACTAAACTACACCCGCATAAAACTATAAAATAAATGGTGAGCCATGAAGGATTCGAACCTTCGACCCTCTGATTAAAAGTCAGATGCTCTACCAACTGAGCTAATGGCTCATTTTGAAAGTGGTGCCGGCTAGAGGACTTGAACCCCCAACCTACTGATTACAAGTCAGTTGCTCTACCAATTGAGCTAAGCCGGCTTGCGATTTCAAAATGGTGGCTCGGGACGGAATCGAACCGCCGACACGAGGATTTTCAGTCCTCTGCTCTACCGACTGAGCTACCGAGCCTTTATGTAAAAATGGCGGTCCCGACCGGGGTCGAACCGGCGATCTCCTGCGTGACAGGCAGGCATGTTAACCACTACACCACGGGACCATTTGGTTGCGGGGACAGGATTTGAACCTGCGACCTTCGGGTTATGAGCCCGACGAGCTACCAGACTGCTCCACCCCGCGACGATATCATATTCTTTTTTAAAAAATGGAGGAGGTAGAGGGATTCGAACCCCCGCGCGACTCTCGCCGCCTGTCGGTTTTCAAGACCGATCCCTTCAGCCAGACTTGGGTATACCTCCAAATTATTCACTTTAAATGGTGGACCTTGTAGGACTCGAACCTACGACCGGACGGTTATGAGCCGTCTGCTCTAACCAGCTGAGCTAAAGGTCCTTTATGGTAGCGGCGGAGGGGATCGAACCCCCGACCTCACGGGTATGAACCGTACGCTCTAGCCAGCTGAGCTACACCGCCATAATAATATTAGAAATAAGTGGAGCCTAGCGGGATCGAACCGCTGACCTCCTGCGTGCAAGGCAGGCGCTCTCCCAGCTGAGCTAAGGCCCCAAAACAAATATCGGGAAGACAGGATTTGAACCTGCGACCCC
>NZ_JBTMZT010000015.1:0-87555 GCF_054570475.1 Bacillus sp. C1 | reverse complement strand
GACTAATCGTAAGAAAGACACCCAACAGATATCAAAGATACTACTTCGTTTGTTCGTTCTTCTACAGAGAAATGGGCGAAAATCCCATAGGTATGAGAAGAAAACAGTCTTTGATATATTAGGTGTCATTTACAATTGTACCATGTCTGATAATCAAGCGGCTTAAATCAAAAAAATGAAACCCATTAGGGTTTATTTCGTATGCAAATCTTTAAATTACTTACACGTAGCCTTTAGAAAAAAGAAACAACCTCTACTATAATTGACGTTATATGAGCTTAGCTTGATAGCGATGGGGTACAGCCAACCAAATGACATAAAACCCACTTTAAGACATTTTCTGGAAGATAAACAGCCGATTTTGTAGCTTTGTAAAATAGATTGATCATTTATAACAAAGTTTGATAATTAATAATAAAGATTGATAAAATTGTTAATTAAAATAAGACTTGTATTTGAATAAGGGAACTATTTTTAATTATTCGTAATCTAAAATAATCAAATTTTATTTTACAGTAACAATAAAACAAAATTATTGACCATATGGTACAAAAAGGAGTATTCTACTAATGTTATCTTTAAAATGAGAGGAGAATAAGATTGAATAACCGTGGCAGACCCAGAGAGTTTAATTATTCCTCAATTGTAGATGTTGCAATGAAAACATTTTGGATAAGAGGATATGAGGGGTGTTCTACACAAGATTTATGCAGTGATACAGGACTTGGAAAAGGAAGTTTATACAATACTTTCGGTAGTAAACATGAACTGTATAAACAAGTATTAGAACGCTACCATGAAATTGGGATTAGGGAACAAAAGAAATTGTTAGATACTCCAATTCCAGTTAAAGAACGATTAAGTAATTTTTTTGCATGGGCATTGAAGGAAGACTTTGAGAATATTGATCAAAAAGGATGTTTATTGATTAATGCCAGTGTAGAACGTGCTAAAAACGATTTAATGGTACAAGAAATTTTCTCAAAGCATGTTGAGCTTCTTAAACAAGCTATTGAAAAAGTGATGGAGGAAGGGTTGCAAACAGGTGAAATTTCAAAGAAGCAATCAGCTGAGGAATTAGCTAGTCTGCTTTTAAGCAGTTATTACGGATTCCGTGTTCTTAATGTATCGATGCAAAATCGGATGTTAGCTGAACAGGTTATCAAAGGAACAATGGATTCTATTTTTGGCGCTTAGTGCGCTCTTTTTTCGCACTGTTTTTGTACCAATCATTACAATAATGGATAAGGAGTGTTTTTATGCCATCGATTATTTATTTATTAGCTTTAGCAATCTTTTGTATGACTACATCAGAATTTATGATTGCAGGTATGATGAACGAACTTGCTCTTGCATTCCAGGTTTCTGTATCATCTATTGGGTATTTAATTACAGCTTATGCAGGAGCAATGGTGGTAGGAGGCCCCATTTTAACTGCAATCCTCTTACGAATGCGCAGCAAACAAGCATTATTGTTTTTAATGTTTGTATTTTTAATTGGTCAATCGCTCGGAGCTATTGCTTGGAACTATGATATTATGATGATTTCACGTATTATAACTGGTATTGCTTCAGCTTCAGCTTTTGGAGTTGCGATTTCCTTTTCTGCAACATTTGTTCAATCTGATTCAAGGGGAAAAGCTGCATCAATTGTACTTGCAGGTTTAATGTTCGCAACTGTATTAGGTTTACCTATAACAACCGTTATTTCACAATATTTTGGCTGGCGTATTAGTTTTGGGGCTGTTTCTGTTCTTGTGCTAGTATCAGGGATTATGATTCAATGGTTGCTACCATCATTATCAAATAAAGAGCAACTGAACTGGAAAGACGAACTTATGCATTTTAAGAACAGACATCTTTGGGCAGCGTACACAACAAGTATGTTCATTATTGGTGGTACGTTTGCAGCATTTAGTTATTTCACTCCTATCTTTACAAATGTCACAGGCTTTTCAAGTGCAAGTATTCCATATTTACTTGCTCTCTATGGTAGCGCGACGGTAGTTGGGAATATAGTGATTGGCAAGTTTGCTGATGAATATACAATGAAAATACTGGTGAGCGGATTGATTATATTAATAGGAGCAATGTCTTTATTTGCTTTAGGTACAGAGAATAAATACATTGCGGTTATTTCTACGATTTTTATTGGTTTAACTGGTGTAGCATTGAATCCAGCTATGGTTGCGAGAGTAATGAAAACAGCTAGTAATGGAACAATGATAAATACCGTTCATAGTTCTTTTATTACGCTGGGTATTGTTATTGGTTCGTCACTAGGTGGTCTTGGAATCAGTAAAGGATATGGTTTTGTATCTCCGCTATGGATTGGAGCTTGTTTAGCTATCCTTGGGGTAATTTCATTATTACCATATTTACATAAGAGAAAAACGGATTAAGTGGTTTAAAGTTTCTTTACATCTTTATTCCTTTCTCGCTAAATTTACTTTTTGATAATGCATAGTTTTTGCTAGGTATCTAGTCGACAATCCGGTAGCTATATTATTCTTATAAAAAAGTATTTTTCTTGTTAGTTTAGATTAGGGTGTTTTTACCCATCCCCCGAAAAAGGGGAATAAGACAAAATATACCAGATGGATAGATATGTCTAAACGAGATACATGTAAAAATGAGTCATAATATTCATTTCCATGTATTGTTTTTTATTAAATAACTAACTTACAATAAACAAAAACCAATTACCTATGCAGATAATTGGTTTTTGTTTCAGTTTATACTAACTCGAAAAAATACTGAGAAATTTAGACAACTTTATACCATAGAGGTTTATCAAAAGTAAAATAGTCATGATCCTGCAAAATAAAATCTATTCTTTCCAAAGCATCATCAAAAGATTGCTCATCATATTTTTTAGTCCATATAATAGTAGAAAATATATTCATTGCTGCATAAAGAGCATATAGGCGCCAAAACATATCGTCAGGTTCATTTGGAAAGTAATTGTTAACTTGTCCTATACAATAAGGGATACTAAGTCTTCTGCTAAATAATGAAAGAGGGCTTCAGCCGAGATACGTGTAAAAGTAGGTCATAACAATACATTTTTTACTAAATACTATTTTCTGGGGATATTTGTAACCGAATCTTCCATGGTGATCACGGTTGGTCAAGACAAATAATTATTTGCGGGACAAGAAAGGAAATATTAGTTCATAGCCTCTGTCGAAATCGTCTCACACCCATTGAATAACGCAAACTTTTGGAAACAACTGTTCAAGGCTGTTGTCAATTGTATTGTTTGCTTCACACCGTTCTCGTACCAGATGTTTTTAACAACGAGCATTCCAGTTTTTCGCTCCGCGATTATCTCGGCTCGTCCAATGAAGTTCCCTCCATATAATAAAGGCAGTACGTAATAGCCGAATTTTCGTTTGATTGCAGGCGTGTAAATCTCCCGTGTGTAATCGAAGTCAAACAATTCGCTGATAAGTTTTCTATCCCACATGAAATTATCAGGGGGGCAATAAGTTCACAACGTAATTTCGGTTCCGGATTTTGTAGAACGGCTTCAATAAGTGGTAAATCCTCCGTGAGGCAGTACAACTTATCCTTCGTTTGATCAACAACGATAGCAACAATGCGAGCTTCGTGCAATAGCTGGCGGAAAACCTCATTTCGTTGTGCTGCTTTCAACCCCCATATGTTCAGCCATGCATCTGACGCACGATTCCATAAGAGCCCTACAAAGCCGATTCGCTGTAGTATCCGCCACTTATGATGCTCAAAATCGTCATCCAGTGGATCTGGTGCATTCAGCAAATGTTGCTGGATGTACTTCTTGGCGATATCGTAATACTTACGCGTTCCTTTTTTATGATGGATAATTAACTCACCCGTCGAATACATCTGTTCCAGTACCGAACGAGATGTATTGTTTCCGCCGCTCCAATGGATGGCCGATTGCCAAGAGAAATCTCCATTCAATTTTAAATCATTCGAACTTAGCGCACCGTGATTTTGGATATGATCACGTACATGCGTTGTCAATCCTTCCATTTCGAGATAGCGTTCGGCATGTTGACGGGCTGCTTTCCTGTATCGCTCAAAATACGGCCAATCCTCGACAGGGATAATGGCCAGGTTCTTGTCGGGATAATCAACAAGGCTTCTATCATCATACAACAACTCGGCGAGCATTTCCTTAGTAAACCCTTTAATTCGAGATTGTAGCACTAATTCGGCGTTTTTTCCGCAAACATCGATGGGGGGCGTATTGAATACAGCTAGCCTGCCGAACAAAGTCCAATACTCCCTGCTTCCCGCTAAATTTATGTTCACCTAAAAGTCCATGTTTCAACAAAAGAAATTGTCGTGCCTGGCGGTTTGTTAATTGAATCATGTGCGTACCTACCTCTAGTCTCTAGTTTAGTTTTTTATTATATTACAGTGGGAGATGAAGGGGAAAAGCACAGGAGCGAAGAGGAATTTGTTTACGTCCTGGATGGGGGACTTGGACTTTTTGTTGGCTGGTTTGAGTCCAAACTCAAACCAGCCAAGCAGCCCCATAATATGAACTCTAACTTTAAATAATATTACCCCAGGAGGGAATATTGTCGTTATTATAGTTCTTTTGTTGGATCCATTACAGGCGGTACTGGTAAGCCCGCTTGACGTAATAGCAACATCATCTGGCCGCGATGATGTGTTTGGTGATCAATTAAGAAACGTAGTACTGAGCCTTTTGTTGGGAGACACTCAATACTTGTTCCTGTTAGCAAGTCCTCATCTGATAGCTTGGCTGCCTCTTGCTTGACTGCCGCTGCTACTTTTTCGTAGGCTTCTATAATTTCTCTTGCTATCGCTGGAACTGGTTCTTTGTGATCAATCATTGGTACAGTTAAACCAGTTAGATGACTAAAATAACCTGCTGTTTCTACCAAATGCCAGCCTAACCAACCAAGTGTACTATGTCCTTCCACAATACTTTGTCCTAATTTGTCATCGGTTACGGCTTGTAATACTTTCAATGTCCCTTTCACAGACACCGTCCATTCCTTTAAAAAATCATCTGGTAGTCGATACATCAAAACGCCTCCTTTAAAAGTCACTTCTATTTTAGAATACAAAATATTCGCTAAAAAACAAGAACTAACGTTCTGTTTTTGGGAATCTATCATTTATTCGCGCCAGAACCGATTTTATTGTATGTTATCCTAATATTTATTGGATTCATTTTTTTGGATATGACTAGATAATGGAAATAACCCTTGTAACAAAAACAGCCATTATTGTTACAGTCATTAGTAAGAAACTTTTAGTGATTGAAGAACATTATACAGATACAGCTGGTTATACTGATCAAGTTTTTGGTTTAGCCCATTTACTCGGTTTTCGTTTTGCACCGCGTTTACGAGATTTAGCTGACTCAAAGCTTTACACGATAGGAAAGTCTAGTAATTTTCCACAACTAGAAAAATTATTGCGTGGTCAAATCAATGTAAATGTTATTCAAAAAAATTACGATGATGTATTACGATTAGCTCATTCTATTCAGAAGGGTACTGTATCTGCTTCTCTTATTATGGGAAAGCTCGGTTCTTACGCTCGGCAAAATAGTTTGGCTACAGCACTTCGTGAGATGGGAAGGATTGAAAAAACAATTTTCATCTTAGATTACATCTCAAGTGAAACATTAAGGGGAAAAATTCATCGTGGATTAAATAAAGGTGAAGCTATGAACTCTTTGGCTAGATCTATTTTTTTTGGTAAACGTGGAGAGTTGCGTGAACGTGCGCTGCAGGATCAACTTCAAAGAGCTAGTGCATTAAATATTATTATTAATGCCATTAGTATATGGAATACGGTATATTTAACCAAAGCAATAGAATATAAAAAAGAGAAAGATGTCTTGCAAGAAGTACTATTACATCATATTTCACCGCTTGGATGGGAACATATCAACTTCCTTGGTGAGTATAAGTTTAAATTTAAGCAATCAACTACTTTAGAATCATTACGACCACTCCGAAGATAAAACATAAAGACCGAAATTCCTTAACGTAGGCAAATTGGCTTTTTATCTTCCATAAAATGTATTAGCGTGGGTTTTATGTCATTTGGTTGGCGGGACCCCTATAACTGTTTATCAATATAATGAAAATGGTGAAGTTGAAGAAGTCCTATTAGACGATAGTGAATTAACAATTTCGGGTTTCAGTTCAACTTTATTCAAAATAAGATTTTTTTACAGTAAAATCAATGTTAGTGGAACTTTTTTAATCAAACTTTTTTCTAAATTAACATAAATACTTGCAACATTTAAATTAGTACTATATAGTTCTAGTTATGACAAAGGTAAAATTAATGAATCAAAAACGTGTGATTGAAGTAGCTGCAACATTATTTTTAGAAAAAGGGTTTGCTTATACAAGTATGGATGAATTAGTACGTGTAAGCAAAGTTTCAAAGTCTAATGTGTATTATCACTTTTCTAATAAGGAGGAATTATTAGAAGGGGTCGTTGATTATTGGATTGAAATGTATCAATCTGCAATTGATGACGTACTTTCTCAGAACCAATTTTTAGTTGAAGATCGTATCCAACTGTTTTTAAAGCAATTATCACAAGGAGTTCAGTCGAGAGAGTATAAGGGGAGCTGTCCATTTATTACTCTATATATTCAAAGTCCTACACAGGCCACGCAAATAAAAGAAAAAATAGGTCTTTTTTTTACAGAATTACAAAAGAAAGTTTCTCTATTACTTAAACAAGGGGTAGAGAATGGGGAATTCAAAAATACGATTAATATTGATGAGGTTGCATCACTTTTTATTACAAATCTTGAAGGAGCGTTATTTATTTCAGAAACATTGAAGGATGCAACTGTAATCACGAAAACAGCAGATCAATTTTTTAACTTGCTTCGATAAAAGAAGCTTTTTTTTTACATCAAAATAGTACTAAATAGTACTAAAAAGGAGATTTTATATGAGAACAGTATTTTTAACTGGTGGAACAGGCTTTATTGGAAAGCAATTAGTGAAAGAATTAGCCAAAGAGGATGTTAAAATGCTTCTTTTAGTGAGGTCGAAAAGTAAAGCAACACGCCTTTTTCAAGAAAGAGACATCTTAAAAAAGGCAGTTATGCACTTTATTGAAGGTGATTTGACGAAAATAGATTTAGGTCTAAGTGCTGAAGATAAGGAGAGGATATTGAAAACGGATGTGATTATTCACGCAGGAGGCCCCATGGATATTCAAGCGACAAGTAAAGAGGCAGCTTCCGTATTTTTAAATGGCGCCAAACATATTAGTGAATTAGCTAAAAGTATTCATCAATTGAAGGGCTTGCAACAATTTATTCATGTTGTAGGTTATATGAGTCCCTTTGATGATAAAAATAGCAAGATTGCAATTGATGTGTTTAAAGAAGGAAACAATTATTTGAAAATAAAAAATCCATATGAGAGAACAAAATTTTTAGCAGATCTTTATATCCGTCAGCAGGCATCAGCAGTAGGTTATCCGCTTTCTGTAATTAATCCGCCAACTGTAGTCGGTAGTAGTAAAACAGGGAGTACAGAGCAGATAGCAGGATTAGGTTTGCTTGTGATGAGTATGCGAAGAGGGCTCATGCCAGTGATTCCTGGAGGTAAGGGATATAGTTTACCACTTATTTCAAACGATGAGCTTGCGAAGTTTATTGTGCAGGTTTTCAGATTGGAGCAACCGACTATTCAAACATATACACTTGTTGAAGACAAACAGCACGATCAGAACATTGCTGAATTATTAAGTATTATGTCGGAAAGTATGAATATGAGGGCACCAAAAATCTCTGTCCCAATGCCACTTATGAAAGCAATTATGAATAGTGGAGTAAGTAAAATAACAAAAATCCCTTCTGATGGACTGAATTTTATTACAAAACGAAAATTTTCAAATGTTTCAGCGAAAAAAATTATGGGAGGAGATTGGTTTAAGAAGACGAGTGTAATGAAATTTTTCCCTGCCGTAGTAGCTGATCTGGATTATCGAATGATGTATCAAAATGGCCAGCATAATCATTTATTTAAACGAATATTATGCGATAACACTACCCTTTACCAATTACAAGGAGAGGGTAAACCGTTTATTTTATTACATGGTTTATTGAGTGATGGAGAGGATTTATTTCCTTTAGCACAAAATCTTCATGAAAAAACTGGTCAACCTGTATGGATCTTGGATCTTCCAGGTTTGGGACGTTCTCCTTTTAAACGAGAGAAAAATCTTCTAGATATCTATTTGAATGTAGTGAAAAAGTTATTGGAGAAAGCTACTAATGGTGCACATCTAATTGGCCATTCATTCGGTGCATTTATTCTTCTGGAAGTATTGGTACAAGAGTACATAGATAAGAAGTATTCAATCACTTTACTTCAGCCACCTGTTGCTAAAAAAAATGCTAAATCGCTAAATGTTCCTCAATTTATGAACAAATGGACATTAAAATTGGCAACTACTAATTTGATAGAGCGTTATTTATTAAGTAGTGGTTTGTTTGAATGTACGGAGAGCATCCCTGAACATTATATTGAAAAAATAAGTAACAGTTTTACTTCTCCTAGAATTTTAAATACTACGGTTCAGCTTAACAGTTTACTATTGAAAAACGATCAAGGTGATTTCAATGAAGTAACAAAGTATAATCTTAACATTATTTGGGGGGATTATGACAGAGGCTATTCTGCTCCATCGCATCTTGGTAAGGTTGATTTTGTTCCATATGGCCATCATTTTCCTCTTAGCCATCCGAGTGAAACGGCAACATTAGTAATAAAAAATAGTAATACTAGCAGATGAGGGTGTGGGATAAATAAAAAGTGTATAGTAAGATCGTTGTGTCTTTGAAATAAAATCGTACTGTTTGGGGTCCCATCCTATGCCCATCAACTTAAAGATTTTATAACACCCCAAAACGAAAAATTGAAATTTTTATTACAAGTTAGCACAAATTTTCGTTTTGGGGGTAGTTGTATTTTCTTAGCTTGATGGTGATATGGCGGGACCCCTGAATAGAGAAAATGTAAAAAGCTCATACAAATAGAATATCATCTAACAAACTGACGCGTGAATTTGATACAATATCATACATGTAAAAAATGAGAACCATTGATATTCCAATAGTTCTCATTTTTTTAGTAATTTAGAAATTTACTTACCATATTTTTAAATTTACGTTTGTCGTAATTCATATACTGGTTCGCAACATTACGTATGGGATCACCAGCATAAAATCGCTCATATAATTCATGCCGAGACCCTAAAGGGCTCCCAATTATATCCCAAGCTAACTTAAAAAGTTTTGTTTTTTTGTCTGCCGGAATATTAGCTCCTTTAAAGTATTTTTCTAATAAGTGTGATAATGGACTTTGAAAATCATCTATACTAGAAGGGAGTTGTATGAAGCCACCAGCTCCAATAAGTTGTAAAATCTCTATCGCTCTTGGGTAATACTTAGCCCCTAGATTTCTTGCTGTTTCAATGTATTTAAAATTAGGTATATATGTTTTATATTCGTCTAGCTTTCCTTCTCTTTCTGAAGTAAGTAAAAGGGCCCTAAGCGTTTCAACTTGTATAATGAGTTCCCCAAGCTTTTCTTGCACATGTAAATAAGATTCAGCACCAATTGCTTCAGCTATTTCACACGCAATTGCTGTGACGAACTCTAACTTTATTACTAATCGGACAATTGCTTGGTGATAAGCTAAGCTACTGGCGGCTACATCTGATTTTAATTTCCATAGCGCCTCCGGATTGTCATAAAGTAATACACGTTCCCATGGTACAAAGACATCATCAAAGATTAATAGTGCATCCATTTCATCGTATTTTGAGCTAATAGGAGCATCGGCTTGTTGTGAAAAATCAGTTGCAAACGAATCTCGGCAAATCATATGCAAACCAGGAGAGTTTGCGGCAACTATAAGAAAGTGAGCTAAAGAACTGAATTCACTATTTAACCTTGTTAAAGGATAAATAAGTAAGTCATTGGAGTATGGCGATGCGGTACCGATCATCTTGGCACCACTTAAAAATATCCCATCGGTAGTTTTTCTTGTAATTCTTAATAAACCTAATTCACTTATATCAACTGAATGCTCGGTAGATCGATTGATTTGCGGATCGCGTTGAATAACACTTATGAAACGGTGTTGATCTCTGGCCTCTTCATAGTAACGCGCTATTTTATCGGGAAATTTTGAATCGAACTCTTTATATGATTCACGGGCTGAATACCATCCGGTTAATCGGGAGCGAGCATAATCCGATAAACGGCTCATAACCCCATCTGTCATATAGCTCCATGTTTCAAAAGCAGTTCGTCTTTTTACTATATCCTCATAAGACATTGGTACTAAAAAAGCAGTATGAACCCACGTATTCGTTTTAGGACTTACATAACCAACTAATCGCTGATGTGTAGGATCTTTAAACAAATCGTATAACTGAGTAATCGTAGTTAATGTACCTTTAAAACTTTTATGCTTTGTGACATCAATTTTTTTGCCTTTTAGCCAGACACTCCGTCCATCTTGTAGACTTTGTATAAAACGATTTTTTAATTGATTCATAAGAACGCCCTTTCAAAAATGAATTATAACTAACCCGTATTACATCTTATTAAGAAGAATGGATTTTTACTCCTTCTAATGGCGGGGAATATACATGAAAAGTAATAGCTGGTAAGGATTTTGTGTTCTGCATCATATGAATCGTATCGTTATCAACAGTGAATACCTCTCCTTGAGTAAACTGTTGCGTTTGATGATAGATCGGTGTAGGATCGGAGGGTTCAAAAGTGTATAGAATATTTTGCAAGCTGCCTTGTACTACATAAATGCAGCCTGTTGAAGTACCATGATTATGAATGGGCGTTTTCGCTAAGCTAGGGAAGTAAAGCACCATGACTTCTAGGTCTTTGGTACGATAAATGATATTTCGACCGTATTCTAGGTGTTGAGGGGCTGTAATATATGGAATTATATTTTCAAGTGACAAATCTAATGTTTGTACAGTCTGTATAAGATATTGCTGGCTATATACTTGTAAAGAATGAAAGCTATGCTTTATAGATTCAAGAAAATCCATAACACTTACTCCTTTCACAAAAAAATGATGTTCCCTTATATAGAATAACGGACAATTTCTACCGTATATATCTATTCAACTTTCCAAAATAGTTTCATCGAAACATTACGAAATAAGGAAAACCGAAAAAGTTCTAACTACTTTTTCATAGGTAATCTTTTACCACTGTTGAAATCAAATAGTACGTTCTGTTATTACCTAGACAGGTATTTCATTTCAAAAAACGAATTATAACATTATCGGAATGAACATAAAAACCAACTTGATGAAGGTGAAAAGATGAAAAACGTTTTGATGGAAAAAGCCTCTTATCTACATAAATCAGAATTAGAACAATTCAATAAGGCTATATATGTCGCCGAGAAAGCTCATGAAGGACAATTTCGTGTTTCAGGTGAGCCTTATATTATTCACCCCTTTGCAGTTACAGAAATTTTGTTAGATTGTAAAGCGGATATCATCACTTTAGTCGCAGCATTACTACATGATGTAGTAGAAGATACACCTTACACAATTGAGGACATACGTAGTACGTTTGGCGAGAAGGTGGCTACTATTGTTGAGGGACTAACTAAAGTTGATAAGAAACAAATTCCTAGTAAAGAAGAATATGAAGCAATTAATTTAAAAAAGTTATTACTAGCTACACAAACAGATATACGAGTAGCCATTATTAAGGTGATAGATCGCCTCCATAATATGAGAACGTTACAGGTGAAGTCTGTAAAAAAACAAGTTCCTTATGCAAATTTTATTTATATTACTAACAGATGGAACGAAGCGTTTTGGTGAGTTAAAACGTCTTATTCCAGAAATATCTCAAGGAACTTTAGCGAAACAGCTTCGTGAATTAGAACAAGACCAATTGATTCAACGTGAAATTTTTCAAGAAATACCACCTAAAGTGGAATACAGCTTATCAGAGCATGGAAGAACGGTCAGTGTTGTTTTGGATAGTATGTGTGGTTGGGGAAGAGGACATTTAGAATTTATTGATAAGCTAAAAACAGCAGATTGATATAGGTGATAATCTTATTATGTAAACTTATATAAAAGAAAAAGAAGTCGTTGTATATCATGCATAAAAACTAAATGATTATTGGGGGATAAGGCATACAGCTAACTTTATAACGTAAAAAAACCGCTTCCTTTAAAGAAAGAGGTTTTTTACTATGAATCCATCAACTCGCGAACGATTTCACTTAATTGATAAATTCCTTTTGTAAGATCTTCTACAGATGCATACCCATACGAAAGTCGAATATGCTGATCAGACTCTTCTCCATAAATACGTCCTGGATTAAGAAGTATTCCTCTAGATAACGCTTTTGCGTATAGTTTTTTCATTGGAATTTTCGGTTTTATTTTTAACCATATAAAAAATCCACCGCTCGGTACATCCCATTCAGCGATATTCTTACAATATATATTCAATGCCCGGGTCATTGTCTTTCTTCTCATCTTCAGCTGTGCCCTCACAGATTCTACATGTTCCTGATATAAACCGCTAGAAAACCATTTTTCAGCAACTCTTTGTGATAAAGAACTAGAACCATAATCTGTTTGCATTTTTATATCTGATAATCGTTCAATTACAGGTTCAGGACCAATAATCCATCCGATCCTTAAGCCTGGACTTAATGTCTTTGATAAACTACCAATATGTAATATATGTCCATGTTTATCCATTGCCTTTAGCGGGAGAGGAGGTGGTTCATCAATCCATAATTCTCGGTAAATATCATCCTCAATAACAGGAAGTCGCTCTTTCTCACATACTTTCATTAAATCTTTCCGCCGCATTTCTGACATTAAAGTTCCTGTTGGATTATGAAAACTAGGAATAGAATATAAAATTTTCTTTTCACTAGTGTACTTATTCCGTCTAGATAACTCACTCGGTATAATCCCTTGATGATCCATGGATACCCCTGATAAACGCATTCCAGCTGACTGAAAAACATGAAGTGAATACAGGTAAGAAGGCTGTTCAAGTAAAACTGTAGATTCCTTATGTAGAAGACCAATAGATACTAACTGTAATGCTTGTAAGGAACCAGAAACTATTAATATTGAAGATGGTGAAACATGAATACCGAATGAACTTACATAATTACTGATGGCTTCACGTAAAGGTAGAAACCCTTTTGGTTCTTCGTATCCGAAAACAGTGAGATTTTTAGACACTTCTTGTATAACTGACTGCATTGTTTCTAACGGAAAAATATCAGAAGCAAGTTCGCCTTTACTAAGGTGAATGAATTTTTTATTTGATTCTACTTTATTAATTTCTTGAACCATTTCTTTACTTGGTTTATGCAAACCTGCTTTTACATACTCATCCCAATTGGGAGGTGGATCAGTAGCTAATAAGGTCCATGTATTATTGACTACAATTGTACCCATTCCCATTTTACCTTGAATTAAACCATCTGCTGTTAGCTCTTCTAATGCAGTAATCACTGTACTTCGATTGACACCAAATGCCTGTGCCAATTTTCGTTGGCTTGGGATTTTACTACCTACTGGCCATTCGCCATTTGTAATTTTTTCTTTCATATAATCCATAATCTGTTGGTACTTAGGAGATTGTGTATTCAATTTTCGATCATACGTACTCATAAAAGCTCCCTTTTTCCACTAATGAACTGTAAAGTGGTTGGTTTTTTCGTTAAAGAACTGGTTGAAGACATTTTATCAACAATTGAATAGTATGGAAAGAAATAATTGGAAAAGGGAAAGTGGTTGACTTTTTCTGTATGAAAGGAATGGATGATATGAAAAATGGTAAATGGAATTCCCGTATTTTATTTGCGCACTGCATTACTATTATTCTTTGGGGTTCTGCATTCCCTGGAATTCGTGTTGGTCTTGAAGCTTATACGCCGGAACATCTTACATTATTACGTTTGTTAATAGCCTCATTCGCTTTAGTTATTTTGGCCGTTATAAGTAGAATGCGTTTGCCAGAATTAAAAGACATACCGGTAATATTCATACTTGGAGGTTTAGGTTTCACAGTTTATCATATCGCCTTAAATTATGGTGAGAAAAGTGTGAGTGCAGGTCCTGCAAGTTTGATTGTATCAATCACTCCTATTTTCACTGCGATTCTTGCTCTTATATTTTTTCGTGAAAAATTCAAATTATGGGGATGGGTAGGAGGAGCAGTTAGCTTGATGGGTGTAGCATTCATATCAATTAGTACTGGAAATACGTTCAGATTTAACACCGGCGTATTATTTATACTTCTTGCTGCATTTTCAGAAAGTCTATTCTTTGTTTTTCAAAAACCATTTCTCAAAAAATATGGAAGCCTACCGTTTACGGTATATACGATATGGGCTGGGACTTTATTCATGCTAATCTTTCTACCTGGTCTCGGCTCTGAAATAATAAAAGCTTCTATAGAAGTTACGCTTAGCGCTGTGTACTTAGGTCTTTTTCCAACGGTACTACCTTATATAGCGTTAGCCTATATAACATCTCATGCTGGAGCCTCCGAAGCAACGAGCTCACTTTATTTAACACCAGCTTTTGCTTGCTTTATGAGTTGGATATGGTTAGGAGAAGTTCCAACTATGTTATCTATACTTGGTGGTGTCATCACAATATTTGGTGTTGTACTTGCGCATATAAAAAGTAAAAAAGATCAATACATACGAATTGAAAAAGTGAAAAATTCGATGTTTTAAAATCTATAAGAGAAAAAGGAGATTATTGGAATGAAACGAATATAGAAGAATAAAATTCAGGGGATTTTTTCTTTCCAATTCATTATTCCAAAGGAGGTTCATATGACAAACATACAATTGAAAATCGTGACCAGAGATAACTGGGAAGAGGCACTAAAATTACAAGTATCAACGCAACAACATCAATTTGTACCAGCTGTAGCTGTCTCACTTGCAAAAGTATATATCAAACCAGATGGTGACAATGTAGAATATATACCATTTGCTATATACGACAATGATATTATGGTTGGATTTATTATGCATGCCTTTGAACCGAATACATCTCATATGTATTGGATTAATGGATTTATGATCGATGAAAGTCACCAAAGAAAAGGATATGGTAAAGCAGCCTTATTTGAAATGATTAGATGGATTACGAATCATTTTTCTCAGTGCAAAGAAATTCGTTTAACTGTACATAAAGAAAACATTCGAGCAAAAAAGTTATATGAAAGCTATGGTTTTGTAGATCTTGGTCATATTTATGATGGAGAGCAAGTATACCGTTTACTTGTTTAAATTTATTAAGAAAGGTTGTGAAACAAAACATGCAATGTAAAGAAGTAAAAATCGAAATCTTTATTCCAGAAGAATATATTGAAAACTTACGAGACGAATTAAATAAAGTTCAGGCTTGTAAAGTGGGGAATTATGATAACTGCATATCTTACAGCACTGTTAAAGGATACTGGAGACCGCTAGAAAACGCATCACCTTATAACGGAGAAGTAGGTCAAATATGCGAAGGACAAGAATGTAAGGTAGAAATAAGGTGTAAACAAGAAATCGTAAAAGATGCGCTTGCGGTTATTCATAGAATTCATCCCTATGAAACACCTATGATTTATATTATGCCACTACTAAATGAGTATTTTGGCCAAATGTAATGGTTCTTTATGAAGATAAATAGGATAAGGTAATCCATGCACAAAAGGAAAAATCCTAATTGGAAACGAAATTTCATTATATTGTAAGAGAGATCACTATAAAAAATAAAAAGCTTTTAATAGCAAATTACAAAGGACACATTAGGAGAAACAGTACAACTCTCTCAAACACTTCTCAGATTACAAAAATCTCCTCTTATATTTTGAAACTCAATTCCATTATTTCATTATGTATACAAGTTATCTAAAAATAGGCAACTGAACAAGGTACATCACCCAGTCAAATCTCATATTTTGTTGGTGTACGTATTGAGATTGGTTTCTATTTTCTAGCTGTATTTGCTGGATAGAAGTTTCAATTTGTAAACGGAGGGGTATTAAAATGAATGAGTTTCAACAAGAACTGCAATCATTGAATTTAAATGATTATCATTCCGGAAACGTTATGTACTGGGATTATCAAAACCAATATCCATATTATTATGCACAAGAAGATGCTCGTCGCTGTGGTGGTTGTGGCGGTTGTGGACGTTGTGGTGGCTGCGGTGGGCGCTGTTTCGGCTGCGGCGGATGTTTCAGATGCTTTAGTTGTTTTAGTTGTTTTGGCTGTTGGAGCTGGTGGTTTATTTAACTTTGTAACATAAATGAAGGGATTGTATGAAAGAAAAGTGTAATTGGAAAGACACTTTTCTTTCATTTTATAAAGCAGCCAATTTAAAGGGCATCTTCTATTTTCGTCGAAGTTAATATTTGATACAGCATTTCATATAGAGGTGAATAATTGCATACATATCAAAATTTAGTTTCATGGGTAGAAGAAATTAAAGAACGGAATCATAGTTCCGCAGCGGCACTTTTTATTATGAAAGATAATGAGTTGGTGCTTGAACATTATAGCGGAAAACATTCTAACACCGAAAACAGTGCACTAGTAACAGCTTCTTCACAATTTAATGTTGCTTCAGCTAGAAAGAGTTACTTAGGTTTAGCGGTTGCCTTTGCATTATATGAAGGGAAAATAAAAAATCTCGATGATTACGCAGCTGATTATTTTAAATCCTATGATAAAAGTTTACTTGGTAACACAACGTTAAGGCATTTAGTAACTCATTCACATGGTTTAAATGAAAAAACAGACGGAACGATTTATCGGGAATTCGAGCCTGGTCAAAGATGGGCTTATAGAGATATTAATGTACGCATGATGACACACCTTATTTATCAGTTATACGATAGAAGCTTCTCTGCGCTATTAAAAGAACGTGTCTTTATACCTGCAGGCTTTAAAGAAACTGGGTGGAGAAAAAAGCATGATAAGAATTTAGTAAAGGTAATCGTAAATCCTCGTGAAAAAGCAATTTGTGGTACAGGAATGTTAGATGATGGAACTGAAAAAAACCTTTTTGTTTCTGCCAGAGAATTCGCCTATTGGGGGAATTTACATTTAAATGAAGGGTGTATAAACGGAGAACAAATCGTACCGAAAGAGGTTATTCAAATTGCAACTAGTCTTCAAAGTCCAAAATATGAAAACATAGACTTACCACAAAATGGATGCTTTTGGTTCGTTCAAAACACACCAGCTTTACAAAGTGAACTTGGGGAAAGGGTCCCTACAGGTTCGTATCAAATATTAGGCATTACAGGACCCACTATTTTAGTTATTCCCAAATATAATGTTGTCGTTGCTAAAATGTATAATAAAAGATATAACTATGGAGGAGATCATTATCTATATTATTTACGAGAATTTAGCAATTTAGTCGCTGATACATTCGCAAAACCATCTTTTACATATCAGTAAAAATATTTAAGTTAGGGTATAACTATTTTTATAAAGAAAAGGAGTGTACCCTGATGAAAAAACAAACAAGTGAAAAGAAAAAACAAAATACCAAAGACATAAGCATTGAACAAAATGCTATATATAGTGATCCAAAAGATTCAGCCAATATGCAAACTGTACCTCAGCCAAAAGATTATGATGAAATCGAATATTAATTCATTTTAATCTTCTATAAGACTTTTTTATGAAAGTAAAATACATCTTAAGCCCTATAAAAAGAAAGCTATTATTTGGTACTATATGTACATAAGCATTTGAAAATGTCTTATCTTAACACAGCTTTTCTGCAATAAAATTCGTATATAATCTACAAAAAGGCACTTCGCTTAGGCGGTGTCTTTTTGTATGCGAAAAAATAATGGAGCGTCTTAATTTCCAGCTTTACATTCGTATCTTATACATCCTGATGGATATACTAACTTTTGATAACTTATGTCAATTACAGAAAGGGACAGTTTGCATGAAACAATCGTCAATGCATCCATGGCTCATTGTCCTCGGCACAATCATTGTACAAATTGGTCTTGGCACAATTTATACGTGGAGTTTGTTTAATCAACCGTTAGTAAATAAATTTGGATGGGAACTTCATGCTGTAGCTATAACATTCTCTATTACCAGCTTTTCTTTATCATTTTCAACTTTGTTTGCAGGGAAATTACAGAAAAAATTAGGGCTGCGTAAATTAATTGCGATCGCAGGGATTGTTCTTGGCTTAGGTTTAATCCTTAGTTCTCTAGTGTCTTCATTGCCATTATTGTATATATTAGCAGGTTTTATTGTTGGATATGCAGATGGGACAGCTTACATTACATCATTATCAAATTTAATTAAATGGTTTCCAAATCGAAAAGGCTTAATTTCTGGTATATGTGTTTCAGCTTATGGAATGGGAAGTTTAATTTTTAAATATGTAAACGGAACATTCATTGATACAGTTGGGGTGTCACAAACCTTTTTATATTGGGGAATTATTGTATTGCTTTTAGTATTAACAGGTACATGTTTCTTACGTGAAGCTGCCGAAAACAACATAATGACCGAAACGTTACACACGGATTATACAACCCGAGAAATGCTACAAACAAAACAAGCATATTTGTTATTTTTCATGTTATTCACATCATGCATGGGCGGTTTATATTTGATTAGTATGGTAAAGGATATCGGTGTTCAACTTGTAGGGCTTAGCGCTGCTACCGCCGCTAACGCTGTTGCGATGATTGCAATTTTTAATACGGTTGGCCGAATTATTCTTGGGACGTTATCTGATAAAATAGGGCGATTAAAAATTGTTTCCGCTACCTTTATTGTTATTGGAGCATCTGTTTTCACCTTAAGTTTCATGAACTTAAATTACACAATTTATTTCATCTGTGTAGCAAGTGTCGCTTTTTGTTTTGGAGGGAATATCACGATATTCCCAGCAATAGTGGGAGATTTCTTTGGCTTGAAAAATCATAGTACAAATTACGGAGTCGTTTATCAAGGATTTGGATTTGGAGGGCTTGCAGGATCATTTATCGGTGCATTATTAGGTGGATTCGTGCCAACCTTTATTACAATAGGCGTGCTATGTATTTTTTCTTTCATTATCGCTATTTTGATTCGTCCTCCAAGCAACCAAGAACTACAAAAAGAAAAACAAAAACTAGCCTAACAGATGCAAAAAGAGCCCTAAATATTAGGGTTCTTTTTACGTAGGTTTGAATTTTTTATTTCCACTTATTTTATAAAGGATATAATTTACACCAGAATATATTCCGCCGAATACTAACAAAGATAATATAAAGACAATCATACCTATAATAAAATCGCCAATATCTCCAGTTCCATTTATATTAGAAAAATCTAGATCCTTCATTTTACTAATAATATAGCCAAGAATATAAGACAACACAAAGCAGATTACAAAAGCAAAAACGAGATGAACTGTAAATTCCTGATTTGATACTTTATCGAATATGTAATAACAAGATCCCCAAAACCCTCCCAAAAGCGCTAAAATGAATACACCTTTCAAAAACACCTTAATATTAATCCAACATTGAAATACCATTTGCTTATACGTTTTACGATTACGCTTTTTCTTTCTCAGTCTTTTCTTTTTGTGAGGTTTCATTTCATTCACCATTAATCTTTTTCTCCTATTATAAGAAACATCATTGAAACATTCCAAATAATAGCATTTAAAATTGGAATCACTTAAAATATACGCGTATAATAAGCATGTATTTAAAAGGTTATTATTAGATTTTACAATATTAAAAAAGGAGGCTCATATATGGGAACAACTTCACCAAACATTACTTTCTTTTTCAGTATTGCCGTACTTATCGTGTTATTGAGAATGCGTTCTATGAATCGACCAATGAAAAGAAAGGGGAGACGTATTTTATTTCCGTTATTCTTTTTGATACCAGGTCTTTCTCTATATTCCGTACCAATGAAACTTGAAATATGGCAAATCAGTTTAGCGGCAGCTATTGGACTTATATTATCTATACCTCTTGTTATATTAAGTGGATATGAGATAAGGGGAGACGGGCAAATTTATCCCAAAAAGAGTATTGCCTTTATCGCGACATTTTTAGTAATCGTATTTATTCGCTATTATTTTAGAAGTCATATCGAAGGACTAGATCCACAATCTGTTGGTGTTCTATTTTTCACGGTAGCTTTGGGCTATATAGTACCTTGGCGCATTGGATGCTACTTGAAGTTCCGAAAAGTTTATCAAGAAAAACAGCAAAATACACAAATTATAAATTAAAGAGAAAATCATGTGTTTTTTATAGACACATGATTTTTTGCTAACTATTGAAGGATATGCTATTTCGAAAATAAAACCTATTTACAAAGTTAGAATTTGAAATTCGTAACAAGGGATACTTCGCTTTATAGAGAACTGTATATTAGAAAATAACAAAGGAGGTTCCTATGAAACAAGTAACAGTAACATATGTACTACTTTATGATGAATTTCAAGAGAAAGTATTAATGGTTAAAAATACAGGCTCACGCGCATCTTATTTCACTTTACCAGGTGGTGCAGTCGAGTTTGGTGAAACGTTAGAAGAAGCCGCAACTCGAGAAGTAAAAGAAGAGACAGGATTAGATATAGAAGTAGATGGGGTTTTCTCAATAAGCGAAGCGTTTTTTGAAGAGAGAGGTCACCATGCTATTTTCATTAACTTTATTGGGGAAATTATAGGCGGCGAAATACATATATCACGGCCCGAAGAAATCGAGGAAATTACATGGATGGATTTGCAAACTGCTGAAACATATTTACGGCTTCCCGAAAACGTAAAAGGTCTATTACAACGAAAAGAAACTGTACCGTATATTTTTAATGGGACGATTATGCATAACTAAGTGTAAAAACATGTAAACCTTTTCCCTTTTTTAGTTTGATAGAATTAGATTACTAAATAAAAAGGAGCGAAGATATTTTGTACAACTACACTTTGTGTTTCATAAAAAGAGACGAAGAAATCCTCATGTTAAACAGAGAATACGCTCCTGCTAAAGGATTATGGAATGGTGTGGGAGGAAAAATAAAGAGCGGAGAAACATCCTTAGAAAGCGTAATTCGTGAAATTAAAGAAGAAACAGGTATTGATGTTAAAAGCAATCAAATTCAATAAGAAAAGGGCTGTATGCAGGAGGAGTTAATCAAATGTTAGGGTTACCCCATGGTGAAGTTTTTTTAGTTTCTTGGACTGAGGAATGGGAAGTCGAATTTTTAAAAGAGAAACAACTAATTGAAAAACAAATTGGAGAATACATTTTGGCAATACACCATATTGGAAGTACTTCTATTCCACACTTGAGTGCAAAACCTATTATTGATATTGCGGTTGAATTAAAGAATGTTGAAAATGGTGTGAAATGTATTGCTAAGTTAGAACAGTTAAATTATAAGTATAGAAAAGATGTATTACCTGAAAGATATTATTTTAATAAGGGAGAGCCGAGAACACATCAAATTCATATGTATGAAAAGGGTAATAAATATTTAATTGAACAATTGTATTTTAGAGATTACTTAAAAAATAATAAAACTTCTCGGATTGAGTATGAACAGTTAAAGATTCAACTTTCACAGGCTAATCCCAATGATAAACATAAATATGCAGATGATAAAACAAACTTTGTTAAATCTATATTGGCTAAAATAAATAATTAAAAAAGGAGGCTATGTGTAACTATTCACCTTCCGAAATTAAACAACTTTAATATTCTTAAAAAATCGTAAAGCGAAAGAAAAGCTAACCTTTTAAACATCTTTAGTAACCATCTATCAGCGTACAGATAAATGGTTACTTTATTTTTAAGAATATAATTAAACGACTTTATTATCTCTATACAACATAGACAGCGCACCCTATATTTCGTTGGCGCGCTGTTGGCTTTTATTTAATCTGAGAAGGCGTAATATGCTCTAACCAGAGAATACCATCATACTGTTCATTAGGAATCATATACTCATCCCAAATCCCCCAATATTGTCCTATAATTTGTGAGTACATCCAAGACGTTTCAGGGCGGTTTTTCTCATTTTTTAAATTTACAAATACTTGCGGATGTTGAGCTGCTTTCAAAATAGCTTCAATGCTATTAGCCTGATGTTTGTCAATTACATGTTTAATCTCATCATTCTGATCATCTAAACTACTTCCACTATATGCATATACCCCAACAGAATACATTTGATCTTTTAAGTACTTTGGTAAAACATCCATCATATTAGGATATTTTTTTGAATATGGAAAACTCATGATCATTTTAGAATTTTGTTTTCTTATATGATAATTATGTCCCCACACCATTATTTTTTTATTCTTATATTGCATTTCACTTAACCAAGCTAAATTTTGTCCCATTTTTTGATCACGAGAATAAAATGTATAATCCATCGAAGGTTTTTCTTTTACTTCATATGAAAGATGTGTTTTTAGTGTATCAATTCGAATACTAATCGTTTTTTCGAGAAGGTTTATATCATACGATGCTTTAGGTGCTACTTGTTGTAATTCTTTTTTATGTTGTTGAATAAACTCTTTTACTTTTTCGTATTTACTTAAAAGAGGTTTCTGCATTGCTTGGAATTCTTCATAAGAAGAGACAGAACGATATTTCACAATTTCTCCCTCTGCTTCTACAAGTAGTTTACCTATTTCAGGATTCAATTTGCTAACCCATTCGTTTGCAGAAGTTGCAAATGTAGCAGAAGAAGCGTTCCACGGTATTTGTATATCAAATCCTGTTAAAATAAGAGGTGTTCCTTTTTCTTTTTGTTCTTTTATATACTGAAATAATTCTTCCACATCCTCAGTATGCCACACTCCATAAATCGCTTTCTTCATTGCTTGTTCGGCTGTTAAATTATCCAAGTTTTGATACACAGCATTCGCCTCGGCAAAACCTGATTCAAACGCAATCACATCATAACCCATTTCTTCATGCAAATATTTAATCATTCGAACCTTTGATTGATTCATTTCAGTTGAACCATGAGTAGATTCACCTAATAAAACAATACGTTTATCCTGTAAAGTTTGTTTTAAAAAAGATAAATCCTCATTCGTACTAGCAGTCGGCTCCTGTAATTTAACCGCATGCTCACGAACCCAATTCTGCCATTTCCCTTGATCTGCCGGTAATTCTTCCGCAGATGCTGCAGTTGAAAACGCTGTTAATGCAAATAAAGTCGTTACAAATCCTTTTTTCCATTTTGAAAACACACATACCCCTCCTGATTTTTTATAAACTTAATCATATAAATCTAATTATTTATAATTCATTTAAACAAAATAGAGACAATTAGATTTATATATTCATACTAAAGGATAGGTTTTGTATAAGGCAAGAAAAAATGTAAAATAATTCTATCAAATTATAAAACTCTGTAAATTGAAAGGCGATTGTAAAAAGAGGTCTAAATACAAACTAAAAACAAACCGACTTGATGAATACACTGATTGGTATTTTCGTACCACTGTACATACCACGTATGACACTTGAAAATAAGACAATATATAATGAATATCATAATTCATATACAACAGCATACATAACATATATGGATCTATTTTGAGGAGATGGGCAAATGAAGGAATACAAACCATTCATTCGCCAAGAATAATTCAAGTGTTATCATTCCGAATGAATATATAAGTATATACAATTAATGATTATTCATGGCATTTTTTTAGTATTTTAAGATTGCTCCTGCTTCAGTATAGTATTTTCTAATCGACTCTCCCGCAAATAGAGAGTTTTTATTTTGACCAAAGTGTAATCATTGGCTTCTTAATTTTAAGAGGAGATATAAGCAAATTACCGAATAAAACATACAGGAATTTTGACTAATAGACTGAGAACTTAAGGGAGAACGCTGATGGCGGCGAGACAAAACTCCTTCTGGAGACCGATACTCAAATACGTCGTCTGCAGGATGAAACTTTTCACTTGGTATAGTATAACAATGAGAGAAACAAGCGAACTAATGGGGGAATACTCGAATTATCGTAAAGTTTAGATATGAGCTGATGACGTTACCGGCATGGTCCAAGATGCTAAAAAAGTTTAATTTGAATATTTCCGGTCTTTAAAAACTGAATATTTAATTAAATTAATTTTCAAAAATAAGATATGAAGGAGATGTAATATGTGAAAAAGTTAATTGAATTCAAAGAAGTAACGAAAGAATACAAAATAGGCGAAGTGCCAATCCAGGCTCTTGCTGGTGTTAATTTTTCCATAGCAGAGGGAGAATTCGTCGTTATTCTGGGTGCAAGTGGTGCAGGGAAGAGTACGATTTTGAATATACTTGGTGGTATGGATACAGCTACCTCAGGTCAAGTGTTTGTTGGTGATCAAGAAATAACAAAATTCAATGAAAAAAAATTAACGGAATATCGAGGTGAGAAAGTTGGCTTTGTATTTCAATTCTATAATTTAATTCCGAATTTAAACGCTCTAGAAAATGTTGAATTTGCCACTGAAGTATGTAAAAACCATCTGGATGCTAAAGATATTTTACATAAAGTTGGATTAACGAATCGTATTAAAAATTTTCCATCCCAACTCTCTGGAGGAGAACAACAAAGAGTCGCTATAGCTAGAGCCGTTGCAAAAAATCCTTTACTTTTACTTTGTGATGAACCAACCGGGGCTTTAGATTATGTTACAGGTAAGTCCGTCTTAAAACTTCTTCAAGATTTGAACACAGAAACAAAAAAATGCGTTGTTTTGGTTACACATAATTCTGCGATTGCTCCTATGGCTGATAAAATTATTAAGGTTAAAAGCGGAATGATCGAAAGTGTTACGATTAATACTGAAAAACAAAGTATCGAAGGGATCGAGTGGTAATTATGAAATTATTTTTAAAATTACTAAGGGATATTAAACAATCTATAGGGCAATTTATAGCCTTAGTTTTGATTACCGCTGTAGGAGCTTTTTTCTATGCGGGGTTGATAACGTATAGCGATAATCTTAGTGCCTATGTTAAGAGTTACTTTCAAGAACATAATTTAAGTGACTTAAATGTATATTTCAGTCAAATTCCCAAAGATGATGTGGCTAATTTAAGCAAAATTGAAGGTATCAATAAAATAGAAGGGCGTTATACCTTTGACGCTACGCAAACCTTTAAAGATTATAAAACTTCATTAAAAATTCATTCGATCCCTGTACAAAATGAAATAAACACGCCTACGATGATTGAGGGGAGTATCCCATCAAAAAAGGATGAGATCTTAGTAGATTCTCGTTATGCCAAAGAACATCATTATCGTGTCGGTGATCAAATTAGTCTAAGTGCGAATGGAAGGAATTTCAAGTTTACAATTAGCGGCCTGGGGGAGAATGTTGAACATGCAAAAAAGAATGAAATACAAGATCATAAAACTTACGGAATAGCTTATATTGCCGAAAAGACAATACCTGAAATTGTAGACGACTTTTACTATAATGAAATCATGATTGATGCTCAAAAAGGATACGATATTGACAAATTAGGTAAATCAATTGAAGTACAATCCAAACACCTCACTTATTTGGATCAAGTAAGTAAAGAACGGACTTTCAATTATTCTAAAATAAACCAAACGATATATAATAACAACTTAATGAGTAAAGTTATACCTTTCGTTCTCTTTTTGATTGAAGCGATTATCCTGTTCCTTACAATGTCGAGGATGATAGATTCTCAAAGAAATCAAGTAGGTATTATGAAGGCTTTAGGTGTAAAAAATAGAAATATCATGCTTCATTACATGGGATATCCTGTGCTAGTCGCTATAATAGGCTCAATCATAGGATTTATCATTGCCGCTACTGTATTTATTCCGCTAGTAACTACGTCGAGTGCAAGAGCTTATTCTCTGCCTGACATTACATACTCACTTTCTCTTTATTCCATCATTCCTCCCATCATTTTCTCTAGTGCTTTTGGACTCCTGTCATGTTATTTAAGTGGTAGAACGATATTAAAAGAACGCGCGGCGCAGGCTATGCGTCCTAAACCACCAAAGAATATGAAAAAACTTTTTATAGAAAAAGTTCCACATATTTGGAGTCGTATTTCCTACAGTTACAAACTCATTTTGAGAAATATATTTTTAAATAAACAAAAAGCTTTAGCGAGCTCAATTGGTGTTATTATAAGTACTGTTTTATTAATAGCTGCTTTTGGTACTCAAACGGCCTTGCTGAAAGTAGCTAATCAAATTGAAGAGGTTTATACGTATGATTTACGAGTAGATTATACGATGGGAACATCTTCTGATACGAAAAAGCTACCCGCAGGTATTAAAAATAGTTATTTTTTATCCACCTTTCCTACTGAATTTATAAAAGGGGAGAACAAAGAAAATGCCACTCTAGTTGTTACTGAAAAAGAAAACAATCTCATTCACTTCTTTGACGAGCATGAAAATAAGATATCTTTAGAAAATAATGGTGTACTCGTACCAAAATCTTACGCTGACAAATATCATATTTTAGAAGGGGATATAATTCAAATCAAGTTCACAGCACCAGAGCTTAAAAATAAATCTGTAGATATGAAGGTTTTACATATATCTACACAGTATTCGAATCCATCATTTTATATCACACCAGCCTATTTAAAGACTTTTGGCATAAACTACAGTCCAACCTCACTTTTAGTTGAAGCAAATAGTTCTACAGACCTTAAAAATGTTCGTAACTTCTTTGAACAAAATCCTCATGTAGATACCATTGCAGATAAAAATGATCTAAAGAAATCAGCCCAATATATTTTGAAACAAAACAGTTTTGTATTTATCATGTTTATCATTTCCGCCATCATACTGTCCTTTGGCGCTATATATACGATATCTTCCATAAACATTTATGAAAGGAATCGTGAGCTAGCAACACTTAAAGTATTAGGCTATCAAAAACATAAAATAAACAGACTTATATTTTTTGAAAACATCATACTAACTGCATTTGCGGTCATTGTAGCTTTACCGATAAGTAGCTATGTTTATTCATTTATCGTAAAGGCACTGTCGAGTACCCATCAACAAATCCCGGATAAACTAAATATTTTTATCATGTTGCTTTCTATTATTTTGGCGTTCTTACTTACCATTCTATCTAACTTACTACTTAGGCGAAAAGTTAACAAAATAAATATGATTGAATCGTTAAAAAGTATAGAATAAAACGTTCGAGGAAAGGAGACAGAAACAGCCTAATCCATGCCGAGATGGCAACCGTTATCGTCAAATGGAAATAGCAGAGAAACGCGTTGCAATCAGTTCGTTTCTCTGCTACGGTTGAGCAGAAGGGATACATGAGAGGATATACGAATAGAACGTTCCGTCTTTTGCATTCATCTAATTGAAAGATGAATGCTTTTTTTCGTACATAATAAAAAAATAAAAATTTTTGTCACAAAACTAGGTTTTCTGGTTTCTATATAATGCAGGCATTAAATGAGAGTGAGGTTTTATCCATGTTAACGATAAAAAGGGAAGAAAGGCCTGATTCGGATGTGACATTTGAAAGTTTGTTTAAACAATACTACGTTTATGTTGTAAAACAGATTATATACATTGTCAAAAGTCAGACTATCGCCGAAGAATTAGCACAAGAAGTATTTCTGCAACTATATCACAACGATTGGAAAGCAATTGAAAATGTACCTGGATGGCTCATAAAATCTTCTACTTATGTAGCATATAACTATCTCCGATCTGAAAAACGGCATCAGGCAAGAATAGATAAGACCATACAATATCATGAAGTACAACATATTTCCTCTCTAGATGATGACTGGATACGAAAAGAAGAAATGACAAAGGTACAAAACGTACTCAGTAACATGAATGAGCGAGAACGAACCATTTTATTACTGAAATTTTCTGGTTTTCAATATAAAGAAATTGCAGAAGTGCTTCAAGTTGACATATCTTCTATTGGTACATTATTAGTCCGAGCCAAACAAAAATTTCGTAAGATTTATAAACAATTAGAGGAGGCATAACAAATGAGTTGTTATAACAAGGGGTTTATTCAAACGTATATGGACGGGGAGCTTTCTCATGATAAAAGAAAGGAATTCACAATACATCTAGATACATGTGAATCATGTCAAGATGTATTGCTAGAAATCAGTAAATTAAATCAATGGGAAAACGTATTGTTAGAGGAAGAAACTATACATTCATCACAAGAAATCAAAGTTGATGTTGATCAAGCGTGGAAAATATTTGAAAGTCGCACAAAATCAGAAAATATTGCTTATATAAATCCAAAAACGGAACAGAAGAAGGGCTTGTTTACAAATATGAATAAAAAATCAAAACGTTTCATGTATACAGCAGTAGCTGCAGCAGGGCTTTTTACAACAGCTATGATTCCACAAGTGCAAGTGGCAGCTACGAATAT
Organism: Bacillus sp. C1; assembly: GCF_054570475.1. NCBI lineage: Bacteria > Bacillati > Bacillota > Bacilli > Caryophanales > Bacillaceae > Bacillus > Bacillus sp. C1. The sequence continues at coordinate 59,046 of NZ_JBTMZT010000015.1, read as the reverse complement.
CGCTTCCTATTTTTTAAATGAAATTTTAAATGATAAGGTTGTAAATGAAGGAATGAAAGATGAAAATGGGGTTACACAAGACATGATGAAAAATGGTCAATTCATTCCGATTGATGAAAAAATTACAGATCAAGGTGTTACTGTACATTTTAAAGAATTATATGTTGCGGATTCACGTATATCCGTTCATTATAAAATTGAAAAAGCGGATGGAAGCTTAGTAACGTTTGAATTTGATACATCGGGATTAGATCTTAAAAACGATGGCAAAAAAAATAATCAACAAAAAGAAAATCCAGAGTACCTAGAGAAAAATGGTAACTTCTCACAATTATCATTTATTCAAGGAGTAAGTGGTTTACCATTCAAACTCATGGCATCAGGTGAAGAATTAAAGCATGTAGGGATTCGTGATAAAGATAGACCAGAAGGCGTCATTACATTTGTTGAAGGCCCTGAAGGTAAAGAAGCTTTTAAACAACCACTTACGTTAGATGTAAATATAGCGAAAATCGGAAAAGTAGCTGGATCTTGGAAAGGTCAAATTCACATTGATCCTACAAACTTGAAAAAATAAAGTGAATGAAAAAGAAAATCGAACGATGTGTATCCAGCACAATTCTTATATTTTGCCTTGCGTTACTTACATTTATTTCGTACATGATTTTCATCTTATCTTTTGGCTAATTAGGACTATAAAAAATTATTTAGTTTCATAGGAAGAAGAAAATAATTACTGTAAGGAATACATAATGTAAAGTTTCTATTTAAATTCAATTTTATCAAAAGAGAGTTAAAAAAAGCTGCTTTTATTCTATTTTTTATGTATTTTAAGATGAATTTCATTGCCTTATCAAAAGGAAAATATCTTTGTCTTGTCAAACTTACATGTAAGTACGTTAAGTGAATAAGGGGGGGAGAAGATGAAAACTCAATTTCACCACATTGTAAGAGGTGTTCTCATAAAAGACGGAAAACTTTTAATAGCACATTTTAAAGGGCATCATTCTTTTTTGCCAGGAGGACATATCGAATTAGGAGAAGCAGCTGAAAAAGCGCTTTTGAGAGAATGGGAAGAAGAAATAGGACTTGCTTGTTCAATTGAAAAATTTCTTGGTGTAGTAGAAAATCAATGGAAAGATGGAGATACATTACGAAATTAATCATGTTTTTAAAGTTCAAAGTAATAAATTAACTCCCGAAACTCCTCCTAAATCTAGAGAGTCTCATAGTGAAGGTAATCTAAAAAGATATAACGTCATGCCAGACACTGCTGTGCAAAGCTTAATGAAAAAAATGCAAGAACACGATATTGAATCGTATTGGGTTAGTACACTTTAACTTTCAAAGCATTCAGAGCAGAAGACAATAAACTTGATAATAGCTCATTTTTAGCAAATGTTAGGAAAGGGAATCAACTAAAATGAAAAATGAGAGAAGGGAGGTAAAAAATATTTTTTGAAGCAGTACCATGTACGATACTTAAAAATAAAGCGATATATAATAAGCATAAAAGCCTGGCGCAACAAGTGCTGAAAAATATGAAAGAAAGAGTTTTAAAAACGATTATAAAAATGTAAATGCGGAGGGAAATAATATATGAAAGTACTATCAATTATACCGAGAGTATATATTCCTGAATTAAATCCCCATCTAGATTTTTTACAAATCATTATTAGACCAAGAAGTTCAAAATGTATTTTCTATAGGAAAAATTGATGTTGCAAAGTTTCCGAACTTATTAGTACTCGCTGGAACTGAAAATAACCCCGCTTATAATATCACGGCGACCATTGTAGTAGACTCTGTTAATGATGCTAAAGAATTTATCAAGCGTGAAGGCGGAGAATTATTGGTAGAGCCTTTATCGATTCCTAATGGATTAAAAATGATTGCACGGCATCCTGATGGAAATTCATTTGAGTACATAGAACCTAAGTAAGGTAAATTTTATACAATAAGATACTTATGGGATCAAAGTAGAATTACATAAACGAAGACATTTGTTTTACTATCATAAAATCCCCAAGGCCTTTTAGAAAAAACTAAATAAGAATATCAATAACAAATTCGCATGATATCACGCATATTGACTTGATTTAAAACGAATCAATAAAAAATACGACACAAATTCGGATACTAATTTTAATTAAATGATCATATACATGAAAAGATCCCGAGTTTGTGTCGCTAAACAACAGGGGACAAGGAATAATGAGGTTCAACAAGTTTATCGTTTTTCTAGTTAACATAATATAAATTATAGGAAGTTATGAAGAAATAGCATTTCTCTGTCTCTAAATACAAGTAAACTATACTAAATGAGACGAAAGAGAAATATTGGATGAGATTTTCTTTACGTACTATTTATTTTAGATTTTAAACATTTTCACGCTCATTTTATATCATTCATTTCACCAAAATATTTTGTAGCAATCTTTACATTAAAAATCTTAGAGATGAAAATTAAAACGCCAGCTTAAAATAAATTTTGATTCAATTCATAAATTATATTTCGTTTATATAAATTCTTTTCATTTGTATGCTGTGTCAATTATTCCTCTATTTCTGGTTCTTTTAATATATCTAATTTATTGAATATGAATGAAATTAAAATTTATTCCCGTTATTATTGTTCTTTTTGCGGATTTGCTGCGATTTTTTATTTTAGTTAACATAATTCCTATTTTACATATTAAAAAAATCCTCCTGCTTTTTAGGAAGATTCTTTAACCCACATTATATTTAAAGAATCATCTGTATCAATTTGCAGCAGTAAAATATTGTGTTCTCGATATGATTCCTCCCACTCTCTTAGGTCGGTTTGTGTAAAGAACGGATATCCGCCAATATTGTGTCCCTGACTTTCGAAAGAATCTCCATACAAGTCACCAAACTCTATTTCATTTTCGCTATCAATGATATCTTCTAAATCTACAATATCTTTAAAAAATGACTCAAAACGATAATCTCTTAGCGTTACAGGCTAATAACCTGCCTCAAACTTTAATTTTGCTGCTTCTGGCACAACAAAATCCTCTACATTAATAGCATTTAAATAACTAAAGTCCGTTACAACCTGTGATTCATCATGATTTACTTCAGAATGATGAATAATTCGAAAGTCTTTTTGCTGTGTTGGATGATCAAAATCAGCCCCAACAAGATCATCTTCACCGCTCACAAAAAAACTGCAGCAATCCTTTTTCCGGCATAAGTTCGATATGAGGAATCTCTTCAAAGTTCAACTGCGCAAGTAACATCATAGATTTTCCCTTTGAATCTTGCGGGTGTTCATGGTTAATTGGTAAATACGGATAACCGCCAAATTTACTCTCAAATAGAGTTGTTTCACCTAGTTCTCCCGTCACTTTAATATAAGGCTTTACACTCGCTTCTAAAACACTTCTATACCGTTCTAACTGCTTTGGTATTTGTAAGTGATATGTATTTGTCATTCTCCATTCCCCCTTACATAATAAAAAATAAGCTTCCATCAATTATATAACAAGTGGTAGGCTTATAGAAAAACACTAAAAATCCTTTTTTATCCTCATCTTTTGAGCAGTTGGTGGACACAATACATTATGTTCCGAAGCTTTTTTATTTATAGTTTCAATTAGCTTTGCTGCTTCTGCAGAATATGTAATCTCTTGCAGTTTGTCTTTTAAATGATCAATTTCTTTTGAAAGCTCAATCCACCTAGGTAAAACGTGGTTATCCTTCAATGTTTTATAAAGTTGCTTTTCAGGATTATAAGAGAGATTTTTATCAAAATTAAGCGGCCTCCCCTTGCCAGGTAAATCATCGAAAGCTCCTGATTTTTCTGCACGCTTAATGATAGAACTAACATGATCCTCATACGTATAAGACCAAACTTTCTCATCCTTTACTAAAATCTCTTGTTTTTTTAACGCTTTATCTATATCCTTTTGATTCATATTTTTCCTCTTCCCTTCTTTTGAAGATAACGCCCTTGAATGTTTTAGCGCTAATATTCCCTCAACCAACTTTTCACGCCACCAAATTTCGTCATGGCCGCCTGGAAATTCACTATAGGCAATCTGATACTCTTTTTCTCTAAGTGCCTTAGATAGGCTTCTATTAGCCTTTAAAAGCGGTTCGTTTTCAAGTTTACCCGCTGCTATATATGTACGTAATCGCAGTGAATGACGAATTGATAAAAATTGTTTCTCTATCCAAGGAAGTCCCTCTTCATCCCCATCCTTTTTCCGATGTGCAGAACCTGACAATGACAGCACATTTCCAAAAATATGAGGATTCTGAAGCGCTGCATAAAATGCTGCTATTGACTTCATTCCTTCCTCCTTCACCGCATTATATTAATACTTCTTTTTTGGCAAATAAATTCCTATATAAACAAGGTACATATGTTGTATTTTTTATGAACAAAAAACACACAAACAAGTTTAGTCTGTGTGTTGGGAGTTTTCATAAGTCAGATAATAAAGTAATAATTTACGTGCTCTTTCATAATACATATAGTCTCTATAGAGTAAGTGGTAATCTGTAATGTGTTTTTCTAAAAAGTGGAATTGTTTAAAGTGATCAAAAAATGATACGTGAAGTAATTTTATTTGCTCAAATGGAATTTTTTCGATCCTTCCATTTAACACATAACTTAATGTCCCGGAAATATTCATCCAATATAGATTCAAATCAGCATTTATACAATCATCCTCAGAAAACATCTCCTTAAAATCTCGGTACATATTACGTGTATCACGATATGGGAATGGTTTATATAAATGGCTATATAGTTTCTTTAACTCTTCAAAAATCACCTTTTTTCCTAATATCAATCGCTCACCTCAAATTTTTTAGTTATTTATCCACTGTAATAAGTTATCGTACTGTTCTTTTGCATCGCTATACCCTAAGTTATATAAGTGAACAAGTTTGTCTTTATTTCTTTCAATCCCGCTAACAGGAAGTTGCACACTTGGTTGAATGACAAAAAAGTTTTCTTTTTGTTCATCCGAAGCCATGTAAGAAACAGTTTCATTATAAAACCGATAATGGTCTACTAAAAGCTCAGAGACTTTCGGATATCGTCTAAATAAATATTTTGCCACCAGCGAAAACTTATTACGTTTTTTTTCATACCCTTTTTGTTTTGTCATAATAACAATATTCTTTTGAAACCCATCTATTTGCGCCTTTCGAACAGGAATAGGATCAATGATTCCGCCGTCTAATAGCTTCTTACCATCATAGTCCACAGCAGGCGCAATAAATGGTACAGAACTTGATGCACGAATAATTTTTAATATATCATTCCCATGCTCTTGCTTATTATAATAAACAGCTTGTCCCGTCTTACAATCTGTTGTACCGATTACAAACTGTTCATTTGTATGTAAAAACGTTTGAAAATCAAAGGGTACAATTTTATTAGGCACTTCATCAAACAGAAAGTCCATACCAAACAATTCTCGTTTTCGGATTAAATTTCGATAAGATATATAACGATGATCCGATACTAATTCTGTATTTACTTTTTTATTCCTCCCTTTTTGACGCGACAAATAAGTTGCCCCCATGCATGCACCTGCCGATACACCAACTACATATGGGAAAAACAAATCATTTTCCATAAAATACTCAAGTACTCCTGCTGTATATAACCCTTTCATGCCTCCGCCTTCTAATACTAAACCGATATGTTTCATCTATACTCCCTCTACACTTCTCTCTTAATTTTATAACTCATTTTAGCACAAGATATCATGATGAGATATTAACAAATCATTGCATTCTCTTTAAAAAGCCCTAATTGCATTGTAAGAATTTCTTAGTCTATAACGTGATACAATAAAAGAAACTCATTCCACAGATCATAAAGGAGGAATTTCATATGGGTTTATTTAGTGGTATTTTAGGAAATGCATCTGATACGAGTACAGAAAATGTTGAGCATGATTTACAAAAAATTATGCTTGATGATGAACGAGTTGAGTATGCATATAAATTAATTCGAGACTTAATTGTATTTACAAACCGACGAATGATTTTAGTGGATAAGCAAGGAGTAACTGGTAAGAAATCAGAATATCACTCTATTCCATATAAAAGCATCACACAATTCAGCATCGAAACAGCAGGACATTTCGATTTAGATGCTGAACTAAAAATTTGGGTATCGAGCATGCATGAACCAATTACAAAAGAATTTAAAGGTGACGATACTATTTTAAGTATTCAAAAAGCATTAGTAACATACACAACAAAATAATTATTTTTGTATATTTATTCAATTTTAAAAGTATATACCCCGTATTTCTTGGAACAACATGCATGAATCCCTTTTAAAAATACAAAAAGGATAGAGAAATGCACGGGCATTGATCTATCCTTTTTCTTTATAATGTTTTCTTATAATAAACAAGTGTTGTATGATCATTCAATTTTCTGCTTATCTCTGTCTGAATATAACCCATTTTTTCATATAGATAACAATTACGTTTTTCTTCTAAAATTGTAGCTAGTTCCCAACTCGTAGCTTGTGGAAACATTTTCTCTATTAGAATGAGTACTTGCTGGGCTATTCCTTTCCCTTGATAATGAGGCAGAATAAACATAGGACTTATCCAAAAATGCGTCTTTTTTTCTTTCCAATATACACAAATGGCTCCCACAAGAGTATGATCAAATACTATTTTATAAAATCCACCATTAGGATTGTTTATTCTTGTAATTACTTTATCAATCGTTTCATTAGCAGGATTTGTTTTGTAATCTTTATATGTTTCTAGCAATGGTATAAATGCTTGTACTTGCATATTGAAAATAGATTCTGCATCTACACTTGTTGCTTTTTCGAGTTTTATGCTCATAGCATTTACCAACCTAACCGTTCCCGTAAAGAAGTGATATGTGCAGCATGGTGACGACCATGCCACGCATATAATCCAATTGCGATCTCAAGTTTTGTCTCACCTGATTTTGGATGATTAAACGTTTTTTCAAGGTCTGCCTGCTCTAAAGAGTTTAATAAATTTACCCACCTTTTATGTAATGAATCTAATAACACAAGGGAAACATCAACAGGTAATTTTGAATCCGGAAGCTCTGCCCATTTCTCTTCCATATATGGTTTAATTGTCGGGTTATTTTCTGTAAGAGCTAACTTAAAACGAATATAGCTATTCATATGACTATCAACGACATGATGAACAACTTGCCTTACTGTCCATCCACCCTTTCGGTATGGTGTATCTAGCTGCTCTTTATCTAAATCCTCAATTGCCTTCGTTAGTTCTCGAGGAAGATTTTCAATTTCTTGAATCCATTTTTCTACGTTTTCTTCTGTAATACTTTCTTCATGAGTAAATTTTCCAATCGGATAACGTAAGTCCTTCATCGTATTGTTCCCCTTTTGTTTTAAAATTTCTTTTATAATATGTTATTGTGTTTCCAAGCATAATGAATGAAATTAACCTTTTGATCATGTAATTCTATAACTTTTTTATCCATTGTCGTATGTGAAAAGCCGCTTTTTTCTAATACGATTTGGGAAGCAATGTTATGATTTGTTGTTTTCGCGTGAATTTCAGTAATTTGATCAGTTACCGCTTGGGTTAAGAGTAATTGAACAGCTCTAGTTGCAATTCCTTGTCCAATAAAATCTCCTCCTACACGATAACCAAGGTGCCCCAATTGATTGTCTTTCTCGATATCTACTAAGTTTATTCGTCCTACAATTGTTTTTTCTGTATTCCGTATGAGATAAAAGTGGGAAGCACCTTCTTTTTGTTCCTTTAGCAATTCATCGTGCTTAGATTGAAACGTCTCGTAAACATAATAATCATCACCACGACTTGGTACCATCTTTTCAAAAAAGGTTCTGTTATAACGCTCGAAAGCAAACAGTTCTTCTGCATGTTGTTCCTTTAACTTTTCTATGTATATTTCCATTCATAACTCATTCCTTTTTAATCAGTTAACTATTATAAATTCGGCGTTGAATAGATAAACTCCTACTGCTCGTTTCAAGATTCCTACCTTTATTTCGGCCGAGTCGTAAAAATAGCAATCCATACTTTAGGATGAAAAAGATGCAATGGGCTACGAATCAAATTCATGACCCTAACTAAACGCATGTAAATGTCTGTATTACTCGCGGAAAGCTGGTATACTTTTTTCGTATACCATTGTTGAAATGGTCGTATAAAAGACTGTTTCCCTTTTATGTTCGGATGACGATATGCTTCTGTTGTAACCATTTCCCACGGCGTTGCAATAATCTTAGAAATACGTTTATAAAATTCTCGAGTAAAACCATTCGGCAGTGATGTTCTTCTCTTTAAACTCGTCTGAAGCGCGGCAGCTTCCATAGCAGTGACAGAAACTCCCTGTCCAAAGACTGGATCAAAGCGACAATAGGCATCTCCGATTACAAAAAAACCTTCTGGCATATTTTTCACTAAATCGAATCGACGACGTACTTGATATGGAATCTTATGTATTTTTATATCTGTAATTGGTTCTGCTTGTTCTAGAAACTGGATGACATCTGGAGCAGGTAACTTACGAGCAAATGCAAGGAATTCTTCATCTGTTTTTGGTGCATGCTCATTAGCATAACCGCTAAAAGTTACGAAATAACGATTGTCTTCAATTGTTTGAATAAAAGCGCCATAAGGATTTTCAGGAAAACTAGGAGAAAAAAGTAAGTTGCACCAATTAGGACGTTCATTCTGTTTTAGATAAAATACCCTAGTCGCGTAAAACAATTGAATCCATACTTTTTCTTCTGTTACTTCTATGCCATGTGTTTTTAACCACTCTATATTTTTCGAACCAAATCCGCTCGCATCTACAACTAAATCTGCGTGGAAATTTTCTTTATTTCCTGTTTTCATGCACCGTACTTTTACTCCAGAGATTTTGTTATACTGCTGATCGATTATCAATTGTTCAACCATCATTTCATATTTCGTTGTGATATTAGCTACTTCCCTCATTCTTTTTTGTATATGCCACTCAAGCAGAGGACGACTTTGTTGAACCGCATTTAACTCCCCATGAAATGGTTGTTTCCATAAACCAAAATGATGCCATTTCAAATCTCCGGTAAAATTATTAACGATACCGCCATCTTCTTTTAATTGCGTCATAACCCCTGGGAATAATTTTTCAATCGCTTCTTCACCACCTTTTAATAACACATGGGGATGATAAGTTTGAGGTACTCGTTTTCGCGGGCTTTTTTCATTACACTCTTCGCCTGCTTCTAAAATAATCACCTCTTGAAAAGAATCAGATAAAGCCTTTGCTGCTAGTTTCCCAGCGATACTTCCACCAATGACGATTGCTTTTTTTAGCATTTCTCTACCTCCTGATTAACACTTCTGCTAGTTTCATATTTCTTACATATTTATAAAATCATAAAACAAAAAATCCTGCTACAAAATTACAAAACAGGATTTTTTTATCAACATTTATTCATCTTTTTAAAAAATATTTGTGAACTGTAAAGTTAAAATGATAATACCTAGAGCCCATACGTAATAGGCAAACACTTTAAGAGAATGCTGTTTTAAGTATTGGATCATCCAAGATACTGCTATATATCCGAAAAAAGCCGCAGATAAAGTACCAATGATTAGCGAAGTACTTGAAATTGTTTCTGCCTTTCCTTGAAAAACATCTACAGATTGTAAAATGATTGCGCCAACAATTGCTGGTGTTGATAATAAAAATGAAAAATATGCTGCTGTTTCACGATCTAGCTTCCTCCAAAGTGCAGCGACAATTGTCATACCAGAACGAGAGATTGCTGGAAAAATAGCAAATGCTTGAAAGGAACCGATAATAAGTGCATCTTGATATGTAATGTCATCCATTTTTTTACGTCCATTTTTTTGTTTTTCTGCCATATATAAAAACAAACCCGTCACTAAAAACTCCCATCCGATTGTTACACCTGTTTTTGAAATCTCTTCAAAGAAATCTTTAAATAATAGACCGATTATAACAGCTGGAATTGTTCCAACAATGAGTAAGCATGTAAGTTTTGAAAATGGATTTTTAATTAAATAGATAAACTCTTTTTTATAATATATAAACACCGCTAGCAGTGTACCTATATGAAGCATTGTATCTAAAAAAAGACCTGCTTCGTCTAACTTAAAAAGATGCCGCCCTAAATATAAATGACCGGTACTGCTTATAGGTAAAAATTCTGTTAGCCCCTGAATAATTCCTAGTATAAAAGCTTCTAACCAGTTCATGATGATCCCCTTTCAAGTTTGCTTGTACCAGTATATGATGTGTCTTTTGTATTATGAAAGAAAGTATGTATTCAAAATAGATTTTCGTTACCTAAAAATGCATATTGAATACAAAACGATCCCAGAAAAATACTGAGACCGTTTTGTTTACTTACCAATAGTTTAATTGTTATTAATAATCGCCTTTATGAAAAACACTTTCTTGCACTAAAGCGCTTATTTCAGAATTCAGGTAAGTTACTACGGCATTATTAAACTCTTCAACAGTAGCTCTCACAAAATAATCACAGCATTCATAACACTCGACATCGCAACTCTCACAGTAATGAAAACTATTAATATCTGTCGTGCTAATAAAATTGGGGGCAGCTAGATTTACGTTTCTTTCATAAAACCATGAACTTAATAAAGTTGGAGTTACTTGTCCTTTACATTGTTTAAATAAATCATATCTAATTCGAATTTGAGAAAAACCTCCGCCTTCGCTTATCGGCTCATATCGTATATTGTTAGAAAACTCTATCTTTACACTAGGATGAGAGAGTCCAGCTGTATCTACAGTAACAAAAGCTAGCTGTGTTGGTTCAAAGCTACTAAAACCACCATCAACTCTTCTTCCGTTACCTGTAGATTGTCCACACAATAATAATAGTGGTTGCGGGGAAAGTCCACCTTGTTTCTTGCATTTTTTACCATGCGATTCACCCATACTTAAATCATTCCTTTCATTAGAATTAATATATTTATATGTACTCTGGCTCTTTTATGTATAGGTTTGTATATTGAGTTTTTTATAAAATGAATATAGAGTCTATTATTGTTTTAGAAATTTCTCTTTCATTCTATATAGAGAGAATGAATATATTTAATTTTGATACAAAAAAAATAAGCCTTACTACAATTCATATGTAGCAAGACTCTTTCTGTAAATCAATTTCATTATACGTACCTTCAAAAATAGATAATAAAGTTGTTTACTTATAAAGTATTTATATAAAGCCACTTACTCTATAAGCGTCACTATACCGTTTTTATATTCAAATAAATAATTATCTGCTTGTTCCAGTAGAACAGGTAAATACTGATTTACCATTTCAGCAATCCCTAAATTATTGGGATTCATTATCCAATCAATGTGTTTCCAATCGAGAATACCTTCTCTTGTTTTTCTCATTGATTCATTACTTAATGTTTCATCTACTTCAAATACGTACACATATAATCCATCTTTTTTTCTATCACTTGTATTCCATGTAATGACACCTTTTGAATAATATTGATTTACTTTGAAGCCTGTTTCCTCAAACACTTCACGAATTGCGCCCTCATCAGCAGTTTCACCTACTTCGTTTTTACCGCCAACACCGTTCCACACGCCCATGATCGGTGGTTTTTCACGATTTAGCATTAAGATTCTATCGTTACTTTTTAAAAAACATACATTATATTTAAACACTTCATCAGCCCCATACTTACATTAATTATTTACTCATAAGTATAATACAATACTGTCTAACATTTACATAGATCGAGTACCACTTCTAGATTTTTCGTCTTTATTGCAAACACCAGTATTTTAAAGCCACTCTATTGTTGATTTAAAATAAAGTTCGATCATTTATAATAAAGATTGATAATTTGTAAAAAAATTTGATAAAAAGATCCATTTTGTAGAGTATTTATTTGTTTAACACTCGGGCCAGATTATTGAATAAGAAATATAATAAAAATACTTTTAATTGTTTTATTAAACGAATTAAACCGCAAAAAACAAGAAGAATTCTCCTCCCTTTACTAGTAAACTAAATGCTATAAAAGGGGGGAGATTATGAACAATAAATCCATTGGATTATTTCAAGGAATTGCGTTATACATTGCAGCTATTTTAGGCTCAGGTGTCCTTTTTTTATCGGGAGTAACAGCCTCAATAGCAGGCCCTGCATCCGTTGTATCTTGGTTTATCGTTATTTTAATATGCTTTCCACTTGCTTATTCCTTTGCTTGTTTGGCAAGAAAATATCCTGATGCCGGTGGGGCAGCGACCTTTGTTAGACATTCTTTCGGATATCATCTTGGCAATATCGTTGGGTGGTTTTACTTTGTAACAGCAGCAGTCGGTCAAACAATTGTATCCTTAACTGGTGCTTATTACGTCAGTCAGGCATTTGGATTTTCAAGTTTTGAAACAACTGTAATTGCCGTCTTTATTTTGGTAATTGCAGGATTTTCCAATTATTACGGCGTAAATGTTAGTGGTAAAGTAGCATTGATTTTAAGTTCTTTATTATTAATTCTTTTACTGGTAGCTATATTTGTGTCGCTGCCAAGAATACAATGGGGGAATTTTACTCCCTTTGTCCCAAATGGATGGTTTTCTGTTGGGAGTGCTATAACGGTTATCTTTTGGTCCTTTTTTGGTTGGGAGGCGATTTGTAGTTTAGCTGATCACTTTAAAAGGCCAGAAAAGGATATTGTCAAAGGAACGGTTATTAGTGCAGTTGTCATTGGATTATTATTTTTAACGTTAAGCCTTGTTACTATTGGGACAGCAACGTACGGCAATCAAGAAAGTAACTTGTCTCCTATAGGTGTTATAATGGGAGATACTGTAGGTGTAGGTGCCAAAGTCGTCACGGCTATTTTAGCTTTAATTATTTGTACAGGCACATCCAACGCATTTGTAGCTAGCCTAACGCAATTAGGATATTCATTAAGCAGGGATGGTGCTTTTCCAAAATTTTTCTCAAGGCTGCATGCAACTACTCAAATTCCAAGACAGATGGTATTGTTTGTTATCTGTTTTTCGGTAGCTGGTGTTTTAGTGACGAAGGCTTTGTCACTGACGTTTGATGATATTTTGTTTATACCGACTTCTCTTGGGATTCTCGTTTATGTTCTTTCAATGGCAGCAGGTGTTAAATTGTTTAGGAAAAACACACTGGCATGGTGGGCATCGTTGGTCTCTTTCATTTTATGTTTGCTGGTGATCCCATTTTTTCAATTGTATATATTTGTTCCTTTAATTGTCGTGGCCATATATGCGATTTATATGATTTTGAGTAATAAGATTTTCGTCTACAAGGGAGGGTTAAAATCAAATGAAGGATCAAAATAACCTTTCCAGATGTACCATGTGGAAAGCAACAGTATCATGTGATCCAGCGTATGACGGGATGTTCTTTTACGCAGTCAAGACAACTAGGATTTTCTGCCGGCCTTCTTGCAAGTCTAAGGTTCCTAATTATGAAAATGTATCCTTTTTTTCAAATGCGCACGAAGCTCAAAGGGCAGGCTATCGACCATGCAAAAGATGCCGACCAGATCTAAATATAAAAATATACGACCCATTCGAATGCGTTTTGAAAGATACTATGCGATTGATAAAAAATAATTATGTTCAAAACATGTCTTTAAATGAAATTGCATCAAGGGTAGGAGTTAGTCGTTTTCATTTAAATCGGATTTTCAAAGAAAGAACAGGGTATACTCCTCGAATATATTTAGAAAGGATCAGAGTTAAGAAAGCAAAGGAACTTCTCTTAACAACGGTCTTTAATAGTACGGATATTGGTTATCAAACAGGCTATCAAAGTGTCTCTAGCTTTTATAATGCATTTAAAAGAAATACAGGACTTTCACCGAGTCAGTTCCGTTCTTGCCATAGTAGAAATACCGTAAACCAAGAACTTGACTGAATTCACGTTCTTTAACAAAAGATAGAATGAATGAACAAGAGTGCTTTGTACTTCTCATGTTTTTCGAAAATTGTGATACAAGGAAAGTATTCAAAATACACAAAGGAGACTATTATATAATTTGTGTAGGACTATTCTAGAAACAGATGCTTTAATTGAGAAAGGATAACAAAAATTATCAAACTTTTTTATAAAAGGATGATTCAATAGAAAAACGTGTTTTGATCAATCTTTTTTTCAAAACACGTTTTTCTATTTGTTCTTTTATCAAGGTTTATTAAGTTGATTTAATCAAACTTTATTCAAAAGCTACATCCATCATTATTCCTAAATAAAAAAAGGCCAGTTATTCTGACCTTTTTTGTTGTGAAATCTTTATTTATAAAAAACCTTTTCAACATTATACTTCGCTTGAAACTCATTAATAACATATGTTTCGTAAATTTCTCTTTCCATTGGATCTTCTACAATACATACATCAATACGGTATACTTCGTCACGATGTGCTTTAATTGGTGAAACATTGTCTTCAAAATGTTTTTTAATACGCTGTCTTATTTTACGTGCTTTCCCAACGAAGAGAAGTTCGTCATTAATGTTATAAAACATAAAAATACCGCCTTTATCTCTTGGGAACAAGTGGAAATCAATAAATCCATGAATCGGAGTGATTCTTGGCTCGTCTCCTTTTATCACTTGTTTACGTTCTGTAATTGTAACATCAACTTCAGGGATACTAATTTTAATCAAATTCATTCACGTCCTCTTTTGGTATAAAGGTAAATAATAACATAAGTATGCAAGAAAAGCTATTACGATTTCGCTTGCGACAGAGAGATAGGTAATTGTTCCTAATCTTTTTTGTTTCTTACTTTAACTATTCAATCGCTCCTGCTACATCATAATGGCTCAAGTCTAATTCTATTGGCTGACCAAGAGCCAGTTTTGCAAGCTCAGAGCCTAAATATGGACCTGCTGTCAATCCAGAAGCACCAAGACCATTCGCAACGAGTATACCTTCAAAATGAGGTAATGGACCGATTACAGGAAGGAAACCTGGTGTAAATGGTCTAAAACCGACTCTTGTTTCCAGCATCGTACTATTTTCTAAACCTGGCGCTACAGACAATGCTTTACTAAATACTTCATGTAAACCACCAGCTGTAACGCGATAATCAAGACCCGTATCATTTTCATGAGTGGCTCCAACAACTACACGTCCATCTTCAAAAGTTAAAATATACTGATCATTTGGCGGCATAACTACTGGCCAGCTTTCAGTATCTGCACATGGCATATGTAAATGAACAATTTGTGCTTTTTGGAAAGTTACAAGAAAGTTAATGCCAAGTGGTTTTAGTAATTCATTTGCCCAGGCTCCGGCAGTGATAATTACTTGATCTGCAGTTACTGTTTCGCCGTTTACATGAATACCTTTTACATCATTACTTTCATGAATTAAACTAGCATCTCCTTTTATAAAAACGGCACCATGTTTTTTCGCAGCATTTACAAGAGATTGACGAAGAGCTCGTCCATTTACTCGAGCAGCACCACTTATATGTACAGCACTATATTCCTCCGATAACGGCGGGAATAGCTTTTTTGTTTCATCTGACGATAAACGAGTAATTTCTCCGATCTCCGGAGCATCTTCACGGCGTTTATACGCTCGCTCTTCCATTTGATCTAATTTTTTATCCTCAGTATGGATGCTAATGGCTCCTACACGGTTATAACCCGTATCCGTTTCGCCATCCTCTTCTAATTGCTGAATTAAAGAAGCGTAATATCGTGCCCCGCCTTTTGCAATTTTATACCAAGCTTGATTACGTCGTTGTGAAAGCCACGGGCATACAATGCCAGCCGCAGCATCGGTTGCTTGGCCTAAATCTTGACGGTCAACTAACGTAACATGAGCGCCCGCCTTAGCAAGATGATACGCAGTAGACGCTCCTAGAATACCAGCTCCAACTACAATATACGATTTCATTCAAAACACCTTTTCTTCTTTATTCTTTTCTATTCTATATCGCTATTTTTTAGCTATCTCATATGTATCGAACCATATTCAGTATACTTGAAAGAGACACTTTTTCAACTTTTACTATTAAATGTCACAAAAAAACATATTCTAGAGTGTTTCTTTATGTCTAGAATATGTTTTTCCTCTTCATTCTAATTGTATTTATTTCTTTTTTCTGCGGAACAAATCAATTGATTTATACCCTTGTGAAAGGATTTCAATCATTTGTTGCACACGCTTTTCACGTGTTTGTTGTTGCTTCGCTGAGAATATGTGGCGTGCCCAATCTTTTTGATATCCTGGTGTTAAAGCTTGATAAAATTGTAATTCATTTGGATAAGCAGCTAGTAATGTTTCTACATCTTTAATATTCTCTACATAATCGGAGACGCATTGACTCGCAGCAGATGTTTTCTTCACTTTTTTCTTTTCACGTTTTAAACCAACGACAGTAAAGATATCATCCATACTTACCATTCTTGAAAATTTAATATCGCTATTCTCTACATATCCATCCTCTCCAACTTTCATTGCTGGAAAGATTTCATCTCTATGAATAAACGTTTCATAACGAGTGTTACCTTTTTTCGGATAAGCAAAAAATAAATAACCTTTTTCGAGTAATAATTGCTTATCAAGAATAAGCCCTGTGTGCTTAACCATTTCATCAATAGTTTCTACAAAAATAAAGATAGCATCATGATCTTTAGATAGCGTAGTTTCTTGTTCAGTAAAGATGTCATAATCATTTGGTTGATTCATCACTGCCATATTACTATATTTACTAAGATTTAATTTATCGATAATTGACATAATAAGCTCCTCTTTTATTCATTGTTACGTTTACAGCACTTATATTACTATAAAAGAGAGTGACCTTTCTATGCAAACGAAAACTATGACGCTTTTATAGTAAGAATCATCCGGTTTACATTTCGATGTTAAATATATCATGTAAAAGTTTTTCATATTGATTCCCTGCAATCATAAATTTTCTTTTTTTACCATTTTCTACTTGAGTTAAACTACCTTTTGTCAAAGAGACATATCCAGATTGCGTCAATTTCACTGCAATCGGTCCTTTATTAAAACTAGAATTCTCATCTTCTATGACTTTTCTTTGTACTTCATTTAAAGTTGTTTCATCAATAGGATCCGTACGAAAAGCGTGGCATGTTTGCCATCCTCTTTTTTCGTGCGATTCATGCCCGTGTCGTAAATAAGTGTCTCTTCTTTCTAAAATGTGCGTTCCTTTATCTGTATCTTTTCTTCTAACACGATATTCGCCATTTATGGAAGTCACAATTTCACCAGTAAGCGGCACAAGTGTAAGAGGGACAACTGAAGCTATTCCTACATCAACTACATACGGTACTTTATTATAATTTAAAATGATTGTAATATGGCCTTCTTCAAGAGCCCATACGTGTAAATCCCTCTTATAGACTGTCCCTAATGCTAACTGCACATCGAAACCACAATCTTTTAAAAAATAATATAAAATGGAATTTAGTTCATAACAAAGTCCACCTCGTGAACTCGTTACTATTTTCTTTTGTAAATTCTCTTTAGAAATTTCTTTTGTAGTACCAGTTATAATATCTAAATTCTCAAATGGAATTTCATACGCAATCGCATTCATGATTTTGTTCAAATCCTCAAATGTCACAGTCTGTTGTTTCTCAAGATTAAGCCTTGCCAAAAATTGTTCTTGTAACTCTGTCATATAAAGCACTCCTTCAATATTTTTCGTGAATGTCTTATACGTTAATTTTAAAAGCTATCCAGAGTAGCGACAATCTGTATTTATAATAACTGTACCGGTACAATCAGTCCTTCATATAAAATGGAATTACCTCCCTTTTCCCTCCATACCTATGTACAAATTCCCTTTTATTAGGTATATTATGGTTATTGAATAATTACGAAAATCGAGCGATTCCTTATATCCATGATAAAACTACAAAATGCATGAAAATCCATTTGTCAAATGAATTCTGCACGGAAGGAGGTTTGTGGTTTATCTATTAGGATATAATAATCAGTTTTCCTTTTAGATAACTGATTAAAATATAGGAGGCGACATGATGTTTCGTACGATTTCAAATTTTATGAGAGTAGCTGAAATAAGAAGGAAAATCCTTTTTACACTTGCGATGTTAATTGTTTTTCGAATTGGCACGTTTATACCAGTTCCTCATACAAACGCAGAGGTGTTAAAAGTACAAGATCAAGCCAACGTTTTAGGCATGCTTAATGTATTTGGCGGAGGGGCTTTGCAACACTTTTCAATCTTTGCTGTAGGCATCACACCATATATTACAGCTTCCATCATTGTACAATTACTACAAATGGATGTTGTACCTAAATTTACAGAGTGGGCAAAGCAAGGGGAAATGGGCCGCAAAAAATCAGCTCAGTTTACCCGATACTTTACAATCATTCTCGCATTCATTCAAGCCATCGGAATGTCTATTGGCTTTAACAATATAGCAGGTGGACAATTAATTTCAAATCCTAGCTGGACTACTTATTTATTTATCGCTACCGTGCTAACTGCCGGTACTGCATTTTTACTTTGGTTAGGTGAACAAATTACTGCAAACGGCGTAGGTAATGGAATTTCAATGATTATCTTCGCGGGACTTGTTGCAGCAATCCCAAACGTCGTAAATCAGATCTATTTACAGCAATTCCAAAATGCTGGAGATCAACTGTTTATGCATATTGTAAAAATCGTATTAATTTTACTTGTTATTTTAGCAATCGTTGTTGGGGTTATTTACATTCAACAAGCAATTCGTAAAATACCAATTCAATATGCAAAAGCTGCCCATGGAAATAATCAATATCAAGGAGCAAAAAACACGCATTTACCTCTTAAAGTAAATAGCGCTGGTGTAATCCCAGTCATCTTTGCTTCTGCATTTCTCATGACGCCGCGCACAATTGCACAGTTATTCCCTGATTCTAACGTTTCAAAATGGATGGGGACATATTTCGATTCTACGCACCCTGTTGGAATGGCGCTTTATGTTGCTCTTATCATCTCTTTTACATACTTCTACGCATTCGTTCAAGTAAATCCTGAACAAATGGCAGAAAACTTAAAGAAACAAAATGGCTATGTTCCAGGTATTAGACCAGGGAAAGCAACGGAGCAATATGTAACAAAAATTTTATACCGTTTAACGTTTATTGGTGCAATGTTCTTAGGGGCTATTTCTATTTTGCCAGTTTTCTTTACAAAAGTTGCTACTCTTCCCCCTTCTGCACAAATCG
Source organism: Bacillus sp. C1 (assembly GCF_054570475.1). Classification (NCBI taxonomy): domain Bacteria; kingdom Bacillati; phylum Bacillota; class Bacilli; order Caryophanales; family Bacillaceae; genus Bacillus; species Bacillus sp. C1. The sequence goes on along the minus strand of NZ_JBTMZT010000015.1, from coordinate 39,787 downwards.
GCGGTACAAGCTTGCTAATCATTGTTGGGGTCGCATTAGAAACAATGAAGACATTAGAAAGCCAACTTGTAAAGCGTCATTACAAAGGATTTATAAAGAAAGTCAATTAACAAAACATAATGAAACCCTCTCATTTCGTATATGAGAGGGTTTTTATTTATAAAACTCTGGTAACGTATGTATATCTATCGTGTCCCCCACAAGTCATAAACCATACCTCCAACAAAGAAAACTAAAGCTAGAGCTAATAATATAAAAACAAGTATTGACTTTTTTGTGTCTTCCATACATTTCGCCTCCTATAAGATTTTTCATACAGTGTAATTCCCTCGCAAAAAAACCTTTAGTCATCATTATGTCTAAAGGTTGATAGCATCATACTTATAATAAAAAGGAATGATCACTCACCAAAATAATCCATCTACAAAGTGAACTTTTAATCAGTGAGGGCCGTATCCCCCACTGATTATGAACATATACGAATCGAGCTTTTTAATTATGCTTCTTTATTTGTCCTCGAATTTCACCATTTGGATGTTCTTCTGTATGAACATTTACATACGTGTTTCTCGCATCCATTTGCTCTGCTAGATCCAATAATGACTGACCTTCTAAAGGACCAACAAGGTCATCCGCTGTGATTTCCCCTGTTATGATTCCTCGGTTCACACTAATACCACGTGAAACAGTTTCAAATAGAGAAACAACAACTGGACCATTTACTCCTCTTGCTCCTAAATGGATATGAGCATCTGTCACTTTATCTATATCATATACCACTAGTTTAAAGCGAAGTAATGTAAAATCACGATTAAATTTAAATTGCGCAATCCCAAAAGCATCTGTACGAACAGGAGGTACTTCTTCTCGACCTGTTAATCTAGCGACAAAACATTTCACCAAAGTACAATTCACTCCCTTGCTTATTTGACACTACATCTTATTCATCAAATATAAAGTAGCTTGTACATTTGTACTAAAAATAATAAAAAAATGTAATTTCATTTTCTGACCATACTCTTTCTATACACTGTTTAAAGTTTTTCAACTTCTATAGATGGCAAAGATGAGTATGCTCAATTTTTAAACAAAAATGCAAAAACATTCATTACAAATTAAAAAAACAGCCAGGAAAAGATATTTGGTTAATCGGCGGTGGTAATTTAGCACGAGAATTTTTCAAAAAAACTTAATTGATGAATTTCAACTTGCTATTGCACCTATCATTTTAGGTAAAAGCATTTCTCTTTATACTGGCGATGATATTGAAACAAAATTTACTCTAACGAAGATAGAACAACTTGCTATGTTGCATTACATCAAAAAATAATATTTGAAATAGTAAACGCAAAAAGAAAGGAACCATTTCGGATCCTTTCTTTTGTCTTTTTCGAATTATCTTTTTAGTTCTTTATATTTTTGATAACAGCTATTTCTTTTCCAAATCTATCACCATTATCAACAAATCCCAAACTTGAATATAAATGATGAGCTTTCTTATTCTCTGGTTTATACCCTACAATAATTCTGTTCGCATCCGGTAATTTGGCCATCTCTAAGATCATTAACTTAGTTGCAACTTTCCCTATTCCCTTATCTTGAAAATTCTTATCAACCATTATTCTATATACCCAATAACCATCAGGTTCTTCTCTTACAGAATTATACATTAAAAAGCCGACTATTTTTCCCTCGAAATAGATAGCATAAGGCTTTAATGTTGGTTCAAACTTCGACTGAGCTATTGAAACTGCATTTGATTCAATATAATTTTTTTGATCCTCTGATACTTCTAATTTACAACATTCATACCAGTTTTCTGAATTTAATTCTTCAAGTTTCACATTAATATTATTCAAAAATATTCCCCTTTCGAATTTTGGGAAACGCTAAACACTTTTAATTAATTAGGCGTTATCCCCTTGTAATTAAACATGATAACAACATTTGTATTTCTCATAATGAACGCCTCCCTTAAAAAAGATTCTCTAACTATTAGAGTGAATTTTCAGTCTTTATAAGTATACCATATTTTCCGATACACTCTTCTCTTTTTCTTTATTTTCATTCTGATCTTCTTTTCAAACTAATAATAAAGCCAATAGGTTCTGTTTTTGCCCCTAGACAATCTTTAATACTGAGATAAAAAAGGTATTTCTACATAAGAAAAGAATACCTCTAGTAGTACATAAAAAGCGAGGGATATAACATGCAGCAAGTAATCAATATTAATATTCATAATATAGAAGAATTAACAACAGAATTGGAGCGACTTTTAAATGAACCAATCTATTCCAGTAAAGAACTTGAAAACTGGCTCATACAGCAATCAAAAACTTTACATGCTATTCATGAGCAACTTATGCAACATTATATTACCTTTCAACAAAATATAAATGATATAAAAGCGAAAGAAACTTTTGACTTTGATCAAAAAGAAGTACAACCACTATTAAAGCGTTATAAAAGTCTATTGGATAAAAAATATGATGAATCTCCCTACCGTTTACAATTAGATTCGTCTTATTTTGGATTCTTAAATAAAAGGATTCAAAATACAAGAAGTCTTTTTCATGAAGAAAATATAAAATTAGAAATTACAGAAGACGAGTTAATCACACAGTATTTCGAAATCACAGGAAATGTAACAGCAATGTGGAATGACGAAGAAATCTCCATTTCCGGATTAAGTATATATTTACAAGATCCTGACCGAAATATTCGCCAAAAGGCACTGACAATTATCTCTGAATCTTTTTTATCTGTAGAGGACAAAATACAAGAAATCTTAAATCAGCTTATTACACTCCGAACAAAAAAAGCGCAAAACGTTGGTTTGATGAATTATCGCGATTATATGTTTAAAAAATATGAACGCTTTGATTATACAGCTGAGCAATGTAATGAATTCGCTGAATCTATTCGTACGTATGTCGTACCCCTTCAAGAAAAAATACATCGTACATTACAAAACGATTTGCATGTTGATACGTTGTATCCTTTTGACTTACAGGCTGTACCTGCAGATCAAAAAGTTTTACAACCTATAAAAGATGAAAACGAGCTAATAGATAAAAGTAAATTCATATTCTCAGAGATTGACCCAGGATTTACTACTCTTTTAGAAAAAATGAACGATCATTTAGATTTAGAAAGCCGAAAAGGAAAAGCACCTGGCGGTTTTTGTGAGTATCTACCCGCATCTCAGTTATCATTTATTTTTATGAATATAACAAAAACACAATCTGACGTCGTTGTCTTTTTACATGAAATGGGTCACTGCATTCATCATGATCTCACGAAAGATATTTCAATACACCAATATCAACAGTTACCAATGGAAACTGCTGAATTAGCGAGTATGACAATGGAGCTATTCACAATGGATGAATGGAATATTTTCTATAAAAACAAAGAAGATTTTAAACAAGCGAAGAAAGAACTATTCACACAAATTGTAGAATGTTTGCCGTTTATCATGGTTATCGATCAATTCCAGCATTGGTTATATGAAAATCCAGACCATACTGCGAAAGAGCGAAATCATAAGTTTTTAGAGTTATCGAAAATGTATAATTCAAATGTCCTATGTATAGAAGGTTATGAAAATTGGATATCTACACAATGGTTATCTGTCCTACATATTTTTGAAGTGCCTTTCTATTATATTGAATATGCAATCGCACAAATCGGCGCTTTACAAATGTATAAACAGTATAAAGAAAACAAAAAGCAAGCATTACAAAACTATAAAAAAGCGCTGTCTTTAGGAAGCTCTAAATCGGTAAAGGAAGTATATGAAGCAGCTGGCATTTGCTTTGATTTTTCTGGTGAAACGATAAAAGAATTAATGCATTTCGTAGAAAACGAACTAGAATTAATCGAGCAAATATAATAAAGGCTATCTTTAACATTATTTATGAAAAGGCGGTTACTTAAAGTTGTGACAACGCATAAAGAAGTAAAATTAAATTCTAATTCGAAAGTAAACAGTCGTTTATCCACTTCCTATATTATTTTTCTTTTTGGATTACTTATTTCTAGGTTCGGTGATTCTTTGTATACATTTGCTTTACCTTGGATTGCATATCAATTAACAGGATCAGCCATCGTTATGAGTTCACTTTTTGCGATCAATGTATTACCAGTTGTTTTATTTGGTCCTCTAGTCGGAGTACTTGTAGATCAATGCAATCGAAAAAAGCTCATGTGGATTGCTGATGTAAGTTGTATGATTCTTATAGGAAGTGTACCTATTCTTCATTCACTTGGCCAACTGCAAGTTTGGCATTTATATGTACTTTCTTTTGTGTTAGCGGTGTTATCTCTATTATTTGACGTAGCAACTGTTACAATCATTCCGCATATTGCAGGCCAATCATTAACAAGAGCTAATTCTGCGTATCAAATGGTGAACCAAATGGCAAGTTTAGCAGGACCTGTACTAGCAGGTATGTTGATTACTATAATAGGTGGATTTCATGTTCTTTGGCTCAATGTAATTTCGTTTGTCGCTACTTTAATCGCTGTATTACTATTACCTAAACTAGAAATAAATGAATCTGTAATGAAAACTGATAACAGACTGCAGAAAATAAAAAATAATTTAGTAGATGGATTTAAATGGTTGATGAACGATCGACTTAACCTTGCTTTATCGCTGCAAGCTGCCGTAGGTAACTTTGGTGCTAGCGCTGTTTTAGGTGTGTTTATGTATTACTTGCTTTCTACGTTACACGTAACACCTGAACAGAGCGGGTTCAACTATGCTTTAATTGGAATAGGCGGTCTTTTAGGAAGTATCATTGTCGTGCCACTCGAACAGCGTTTTCAGCGTGGAATTCTTATTCCTATCTTATTAGGGATAGGTGCAATTGGTTTAACATACACACTATGGAGCGAACATTGGCTATCGCCAGGTATCTCTTTTGGTATTGCTATGACATGCAACATTGCTTGGAATACAATTGTTGCGTCCGTTCGTCAAGAAACCGTACCTACACATCTACAAGGCAGAGTTCTAGGGTTCTCAAGAGTCCTTACTCGTTTAGCTATGCCGTTAGGAGCCCTAGTTGGTGGAATGATTTCATCTTATAACCCAGCTTTAGTATTTGCTTTAGCGTCTTTCACAAAAATGATTGAAGTTCTGATCGCACTTTTTAGTCCTATACGTAGGCTTTGAGTAGTCCAAAAACAAAAATTAATCTTTCGGTAATTATTCATATAAAAGATAATACAGTTGTTTAAAAAGATGATGTAATTAGGAATTTCACACTATCTTTTTTCATGTATAATAAAAGGTAGAATCTTTCAATAACATTCAAATACAAGTAATAGTAATAGATACGAATATTGATTGAGTAACCAAAAGAAACACTCAATTTTTTCAAATTGAGTGTTTTTTATTTCAGTTAGATAGTATCTTTTTTAAATAGTCTTCATCATATTTATATTCGTAATTTCATAACCCAACTTTTCATATAATCCACGTGCAACTTTATTATGCCCAAAAACATGAAGACCAATTTTACTCATTCCTAATTCTTTAGCAATCATTTCAATTTCTTTCATTGCTTGCTTCCCAAACCCTTGTCCTTGGTGTGGTTTATAGATTATAAAATCAAAAATAAAGCCTTCATCTGGATTTGTAGTTGATATTTGTGCAAGCCAAATCATTCCAATTAATTGTTGTTCTTGAAAAATAGAGTACAAGTAATTAAGTTCAGATTTCTCACCTTTAGGTAACAATCTAGAAAATTCTTTCTTAGATAGGTTTATTGCTTCTTCTTCAATCCAGTTTCCTGAAATAACCTTGCCTTTTGCGTAGTCCTCAATTGCAACAGAAATGTATAGTTGAAATTCTTCTCTATTCATCGGTTTTAAAGTAATCACTTAATTCCCTCCTACTATAACGTTATTACAAACAAGTTCCAATACGGCTCTCCTAACGATTGAAATAAGCTTAACCATTTAAAGTTAGCCTTATTATATAATAATTCAAAAATTACAACGAATGGGTGAAATATAGTATCTTTTTTGTAAACATCGCGATTTTAATTCAAATTTACATTAGCGTACGTTATCAAGACCTAAATTTAATAATGCTTGGCCTACACATATTAGTCATATCTAATATGTGTAGGCCAAGCATTGTTTTGTCTATGTTCTTTTTATAGTAACTAGTCCCTCTTGATTTTTTTCATGATCCCATTCTACTTGAATTTCGAATGTTCCTTCTTCAAAGAACAAAGGGAATCTTCTACGAATGGATTTTTGCATAGGAAGATTGTAAGCTTCATTGATATTCACCCAAACAGCTTTTCCTTCTGGTGAATCTTTAAGTAAATCCCCCTTAAAGTCCTTTGTAAAATAGTTAAATATCATATATCGATCTTTGGCGATTGGATTAACATATTCATAAAGTCCTTTATAAACAAGGTTGCTAACTTCAAGACCAGTTTCCTCTTTAACTTCTCTAATGGCACTATCAACAATACTTTCCGGAAACTCTACTTTTCCTCCAGGAGGAATAAATCCTTTGAAATCGTCATGCTGCCTATCGAGGAGTAAAACCTTGTCCTCATTTTGAACCATACATACCGTCCAAATTTTATAATTTACACCATTATTCATTCTGTTTCTCCCTCATTTTTCATCTGAATTCTACCATGCTATTAAAATAAGAGCGAGGGTCATCGTTCTCCCGTTTTTAACTTGGCACCATTCAATAATTCCCCTCGATCTCGTAATCGTATACGATGCCCATGCTTAGATACTCTAATTCATGTACGAAATTCGCTTTGTGTTGGTGAGACTCCATATCCATCAAGCTAAGATTTTGAATTACCCCTAAAACAATTTTTTATCTCTCGAAAGTAAGTAAATTATGGGGATTAAAAACTTTAGATTTCCTTTCTAATTTAGCCTTATTTAGAACATCATCAATGATTACAATTTGATAGGAACTGTCCCTTCCTTTTGCGGACACAAAATTCAAGGTAATGAAAGTAAACTAATATTCATTTGTTTACTTTCATTACCTTGGTTTTATTGACTCTATTTCTCTTTACCTATTTTTCCAAAAACATTAATAAAAGTATACATTCAAAATATGATAAATAAAGGGGTTATTTCGACCGTTTGAAAATTATTTTATTCAGCCTTTTTATAAGTACACAATTTATCTACATCACTAAAAAACACTTCCAATATATCTCCATTTCGTTTTATACTTTGTGTTGATGTAAAAGAATCTCCATAATCGAGATTATATATATCCCCTTTATTAATTTGTAAATATATTCCGCTATATAAATTTCCTTTTACACGTTCTCTTGTATACATATCTACTAAATGATTAACTATAGTTTCTTTCTTTTCTTTTTTTACAACCGTTTCAAATTTATAATATACTGGACAATTATCCTTCTGTTTTTGAGATAATTCCCATACCCCATCAATTCCAGTATTCTGACATCCACTTAACAACATGATACAAAATGTAATAAACATCAATATTCGTAACGTAATCACTGATCTATTTTTCATTTTTTATTTCCTTTCTACTAATTTCCACTATATATTCAATATATTATATTATACCATTTAAAAATAACCAATTGTTTTTGAAGGAATTTTGTATTTACATAAATCCCGAACTCGGAAGTCAATCCATCTAGCATATATAATGTAAAGAGACCTTCTAGTTTATTCTAAAGGTCCCTTTTTATATTCATGTGTATATGTGCTTCTTATTTGGAAATTGAGTTCAAGTAATTTGTTCGTGCAATATCCCATTGATTCTTAAATTCTGCTACACTTGCATATCGTAAATTTCTGTCTGTATTCACTGCCTTTAATGCAATCTCAAATAAGGCGCCCTCAGCCTCCCATTTAGAAAACGAATGATCCATTTCTCCCCCCAATAAGCCAAAAGCAATAGCTCCCATCGTAAAAACATTGGTACGGGCATCAATAGGGGCGTGTAGGATGAATTCTTCTGGAGCTTTCGATCTTGTAGCTCCCCAGAACTCTTTTCCTATATCATTCCACGAAGGAGCTTTTCGGAAGAAGTCAATGTCACAGATTGTTGTCTTATCTTTGGAAAAGTCATATAGGATACTGCCATCATAGAAATCAACTGCCACGTATCCTTTTGCCTCCACATGTTCATGAAAAGAAAAGATTACATCTAAAGAGTTTAAACGTTTTGCGATCGGAAGTTTTCTGAAACGATAGAACGGCGAATCTGGATGGGTGTATTTTGCTCGTCCGCCAAAAGACCAATGCGAATGTAAACACTCACCCTCAGTCCATTCAAAGACAGCTGCATAACCATTTGCTGTAGGAAAATGATCCATTAACTTTATTAAGTGAGGATATGCCAACGCTGTATATAAAGGAATGGCCTGTGATAACCGCAGGATTGCATCTTGCGGATTGCCTGAAAAGTCCAAAGGCTTTGCACCCGCATATTTTACAAATTGTTTTTTATTATCTTTTTCTACACCAAAACAGATATTTCCAGAGTCCTGTTGGTCAAATACACAAAAAACATTTCCTAAAGCTTTTAGCCAATCAAAATTATGTGGCTCTTGAAGTTGAAATGTAACGGAGTCCAAAGTAACAATTGATTGATTCGTATTTTCCTGTTTTTTTTTCATAAATCCTCCAAGTCTAGTGGGGAATCACGCAGGTTATAGGGCTAGTTATGCGTTGTCCCCTTTAATAATTGTGCCCTGGCCAATAAGATTTTGGTTTTCATAACACATCGCCTCCTTCAAAAGTAATCACTATTATTTTACCTTTATTTTCCTATCAAATAAATGATTGGTTCATGCTTTAGATAATGAAAATGAATATCCCATACACTTCTAGTTCACATAATCCCTCATTATCAGTAGTAAAAACATTATAAATGTTCCTGAAACTACAATAAATCGTATAGATATAAGCTCGGAAGAAATACCAAAGATTGCAGTAACGATAATAATTAAAAAAGCCTCAATAAACCCGTAAATACTTATAACTCTCTCCATCACATCAACAGGTATATTGTTTGGATAAAATGTGGAAAAACCAGTATTAGAACTGTTATTAGTAACTCATTAAAATTTAACTTTAATTTATAAACCTACGTATGCTTTTTTTAACTTCACAACACATTTTTCTATTTTATGTAAAAATAAATCAATTGAAAGAGCAATATAACAATAGAAACAATAGTGATAAGCAAAAAAGTAGTGTTATGTATTGAATCATACTTTCTAGTTTCACACGTATTATTAACCACCTCAATATTTTTAATTACGTGTAAGTTTATTGCAAATATAAAAAAGCAATATATATAAATATATTACTATATAATAATCTTGCTTATCCAAAAAAATTCTTATTGTAGCGTTGTTTGATAGAAAGCCTCTAAAGAAGACTTTCGAATAACAAAGTCTGCCGTTGCTGCTTGAACATCACGATGGATTTCCCATGCTGGTGTCCCTTCACTTAGCACACTGTTAGAACTCGGTGTAACCTTATAAAAAAGTTGATTGTTTATAATAGAGATGGATAAAAATCACCTCTTTAGTTATTCTTTGAGGCGGTTTTTTTGTTGGATATTTATGTTAAAATGGGTTTGTGCAATTACTTAATGACAAGTTGTTTGAAGAAAGGTATTTTTTATCTATAGAACAGGTCGATAAACACTAAAGCATCTTCTCTCCCTAATACCAAAGAGCCGTAAAACATAAAAAGAAAGGCTACGAAAATACTAGTTTGATAATAAAAGAAAAGTTCTTATTGGATTTTAGTAGAAGGGATGGATAAAAATAGATATTAAGAAAATGAGATATTTCATAATGGTGGCAGAAGAATTGAATTTTAGTCGTGCAGCAGAACGTCTTAGGATGGCACAACCTCCTTTAAGCCAAGAAATTCGTAAATTAGAAGAAGAATTGGGAGTTCGACTTTTTCATCGAACAAAAAGAATGGTTGAACTTACGGATGCTGGGAAGATATTTTTAGAAGGATCTCAACAAACACTACTTCAATTAGAAAGAGCCATAAAAGAAACACAACTTGCAGCTGAAGGAAAAATAGGAAACTTAATAATTGGTTTTGTCGATTCTACGGAAATCGTTATAGAAGTTCTTAATAAATTTCGAGAACGCTTTCCTAAAATCCATCTTATATTACGTGAAATGACAACGGAGCAGCAACTAAAAGCTCTCTATGAGAAACAAATTCATATTGCATTTATTCGTTCTAAACAGAACAACGAGATACTGTCTTCTGAAGTTTGTTCCGAAGAATCTTTAAGATTGGTTTTACATCAAGATCACCCTTTCGCCTCATTGCCTGAAATTCCACTCCAATTGTTAATTGATGAACCATTTATTTTGTTTCCGCGTCATTTTGGTCCTAATTTTTATGATTTAATTATTAGCTACTTTTGGGATCATGGTGTAAGTTTAAATATTGTGCAAGAAGCTATTCAAATGCAAACTATTGTTAATTTAGTCGCAACAGGAATGGGTGTTTCTGTCGTTCCATCGTCGGTGGAAAGTTATAAACGTCCTGGGGTTGTCTATAAAAAACTCCAAGAGACTACACCAAAAGTAAATCTATATGTTGGATGGAGGCAAGATGAAAAATCTACAGTAGTAGATCATTTCTTAACAGCTGTTAGAGAGGTGTCTTTGGTTTTACAAATTGATCCCCAAGAATAAAAGCCCATCCTTAGAGGATGGGTAGTAAAATATTTCATTTATATATATTTTTAAGGCATGTGCAAAAACTTAACCTGTTTTACTCGGGTCGTACTCAATGAAACCTTCTAGTACTTCGTCAATCTGATTCATTATTTCAGGTTCCAGTTTGACACCAGAAGCAAACACATTCTCTCTTACCTGTTCCGGGCTCGAAGCACCGATAATGGCTGAGGAAACATTCTGGTTTTGTAGTACCCAAGCTACTGCGAGTTGGGCTAGGGTAAGATCAATCTCTTGTGCGATGGGTTTGAGATTCTGGATAGCAGTGAGCACATTGTCGTTCATCCAACGTTGTGCAAGCTTATTAAAAAATGGTTTACCAGCAGGAGAATTAGCACGTGATTGAGTTGGTACTGGTTTTTCAGGTTGATATTTTCCAGTGAGAACACCTTGTGCGAGCGGCGACCATACTACTTGCCCAAGTCCCTCACGTTGACAGGTTGGTATCACATCGGTCTCGATAACTCTCCACAGCATTGAATACTGGGGTTGGCTAGCGATAAGCGGAATGTTCAATTCCCGTGAAAGTGCTGTACCACGGGTGATTTGTTCTGCTGTCCACTCACTTACACCGATATAGAGCGCTTTACCTTGTCTTACAAGATCCGCGAAAGCTAACATCGTTTCTTCAAGAGGAGTAGTTGGGTCAAATCTGTGTGCATAATAGACGTCAATATAGTCGGTCTGTAACCGACGCAAAGATGCATTACAATTTTCTAGAATATGTTTTCGTGATAAACCTTTATCGTTTTGCCCATTCCCAGTCGGATGACACACCTTTGTACATAGTTCAATGCTCTCCCGTCGTATACCTTGTAAAGACCGGCCGAGTACTTCTTCAGCTTTCGTGTCTGAATACACATCAGCAGTATCGAATGTTGTTATACCGACATCTAGTGCTGCTTTAACACACTCTTTTGCAGTGTCTTCATCTACTTTTCCTCCATGATTTATCCAGTTTCCGTATGCAATCTTGCTTATTGTTAATCCGCTATTGCCAAGTTTACTAAACTCCATTCTAGTTCCTCCTTTTACAAGTGATACCTTCATTATAAAGACCATTTTTTAATGTGGATAATATATTATTAGTAATAAATTTATATAAAATTTATATAAGACTACAGCGCCCTTCTGTGTACTTAGAAGTTTGCAAGGCTGTTGGGTATTACCACATCGCTATCAAGCTAATAATGATGCCTATCTAGGTTTTTTGACATGCACATTTTTAAGACTGTACCTCAAATAAAATAAAGCATAAACTTTCCAAAAGAAAAATTCATGCCTCACTGTGCTACTTTTTGATCGGATAACAAACTTCTGTCACCCACTTGTCCGGATCTTCTTCTGTCGCTGGACTTACATGATAAATATTGAACATCGGCCCTGCTAATTCGTATCTTTCCGTTTCAATCCATTTTGCCGCAGCCTCATTGACTGCCGGTATTTGTTCATAATTGCCGTTTACTGTGATAGAAGCTACAAGAGATGAATCTACATGTTTAAACATAACATCTTTTGTATTTTTATATTCACCTGCAACATTCATCTGTATTTCAACATCTACATCTTTTTCTTTATACTCATGATCATGAAATATAGCTAAGCCATACCTCGGATTCCCTATATCAATATGCTGTAACCTTATTTCTTGCACGAGTATATCCCATAATGTATTTTCACAATGATAAGTTGGAATCACCTTTCGAACACTAGCCACTCTTCTTGCTGGAATCTCTTTCATAGAAACATAGTAACTCATTTCAACAACATCCTCTCTTATTGTTCGTATTGAGTCTTCGAGGAGGCGTAACTGTTTTTGAAGATGTTTCATCTCTTCTTGTAGTTGAGAACTACGATTTATATAATATTTTTTTATAGATTCTCTGTTTCCATGATTATCTATTATTTCTTTCATAGCTGGTATACCAAATCCCATTACTTTTAAATGTTGTATTTGATTTACTTTCTTTAACTGCGCAGCTGAATAATAACGATAACCTGTTTGAGGATCAATTTTTTCTGGGACTAGTAATTCCATTTTATCGTAATACCTCAACATTCGAATACTAATGGAAGATAGTTTCGAAAAATCTCCTATTTTAAACATAAGTGCCTCCTGTATATTACTACTATTTCGAAGCTCAAATATAGTGTAAACAATGACATAATGTGAGAGTCAATTATTCATTCCATTTTTATTTATAATCTAATATTTATTGTGTAATAATTAAGTAACTATATATTTTTATTATCATATAAATATTACAATGTAAGGTACATTTCATACTGAGCTAATGAACTTTTTTTAAACCCACACTTTTTAATAAACCCTTCAAGTAAACCATTATTCGAAAAGCTAATGGAAAGATTAGAAAGTTGCCTTTCTATGCTAGCTGTTTGTAATAATTTTGTAGCTATGCCAACTCCTCTGTTTTCTTTATCAACAAATAAAAAGCTAATTTTCCCGCTGTTATTCACACATAGGCATCCTTTTAAATTGTTATCAATATATGCTCCATAATAAAAATTATTTGTTTTCTCCATATAATCAATATCATTTTGCCAATTCATATGAAAGTTTAACCATTTTTGCACTTCATGCTGAAATTCATCAAACTGAATCTGTTTTATTTCTACATTTTGTACATTCTTACTTGTTAAATTAGAAAGATCCTTCACATGATAGTAAGATAGATCGTATACTTTTTCATACCCTAACTTTTTATAAAATTGAATCGCCCTATCATTACCGACAATGACTTCAAGAAAAAGCTGCTGGCATCCATTTTTTATCGCTTCTTCGTGATGAAGTTCAAATAATTTATGACTCACGCCAGCCCCGCGAAAGTCTGGATGAATCGCTAATGTTCCGCAGCGCATTGTTTTGATACTCTCATAGTTTTTAATTCCGCCAAGTATAACTCCAATTGGTTTATCTTCATCTAATGCCAGGTAAGAGTGTTCCAGTTTATTCCCTTCTGGGCCGAAAAACCTCTTTATAAAATCATTTTTCGAAACATCCATTTTTATCATATAATCTGAAAATCCATCTCGGAAAGCTTCGTATACGAAATTTATATGGACTTCACTACATTTTTTATATTCCATCAATACTTTCATCTACCTTTCCTTCTAATTTGAAATAAACGGACATTGCTTACTATACATATCATTATTAATTTGGTTTATAACAAATGGAGCGATATCTCCATTTTGAATTTTAATCCCCAATAAATCTTTAAGACTCTCTTTTATGTTACCGTTTCCTTCTCCTTCCACGACAAAAGGTAATCGCACAATCGTCCAATCTAAATGGCTATTTTGTACGAGTTGTAATTCTTTATACTTATCTTTCATCATATCTGAAAGAAATAAACGAAATAACATTGCCCCTAGTCTATTTAATAAACTCTTGTTATCCCCTTGTACATGTAATGATCCTCCAGAAATAAGAATATATCGATTGATCTCATATTTTTCCATTACTTCTAAAATATTTTTCGTAACTGTACTAAATATATAAGACTCTTTTTTCGGTTGTCCTACTGCATTTATAACAGCTTGACAACCTTGCAGTAGTTGGTGGATTGCAGAAATATCACGAGCATCTCCTTTTATAACTTCCAAATGTTTATGCGCTATTGTAAATTTTTGTGGATTTCGTGTAAGAATACGAACGAAATACCCTTCTTGCAGTGCTTGATTTACAAAAAATCTACCTGCTTTTCCAGTTGCGCCAATAATTGCTATTTTATTTATTGTTAGCATGGATAGAATTCTTCTCCTTCTAAAGAACAATGATTTATTAGCGGGATATCGTAACTTCATGTACACGTAAAAATGAAATTAAATGTTTACACGATTTTTCACAAGCTAACATTTTAAATACTCGTTGTTCTTCGGCTGTTTTGTCATTCGCTTGATCAGAAGCTGCTTTTAAGCAGAGAAAAGGCTTTTTATTTGCATGGCACACATATGCAAAAGCTGCTACTTCTTGATCAACAGCTATCGCCCCATATACCGTATGTAATAAATATCTCGTTTCTGTACTGCGAATACGCTGATCTCCTGATATAAACGTTCCAAAATGTACTTGGTCATCCGATTGTGTTTTTTTCATTTGTTTCACAAGATATTTTGTTGTCTCAATAGGGGCCGATCTCCCTGTATATAAATCAAAGCTATCTGTTCCCGTTCCCGCAGCTGTTACATCATGCTGCAATGTGTTAAGAGCGACAATAATATCACCATTTTTCACTTTCTCAGATAAACTTCCACAAATTCCGGTCATAAATAACTGTTCCGGCTTAAACTCACTTATTAGTAACTGTACGCAACTAGCACAGTTCACTTTCCCAACGCCTGTAATGACCGATATTATTTCTAATTCATTTATATAATGAAAATGAAATTCCCAAGCTGCTCGCTTTTCTACACGATAGCTTGGATAATGTTGTTGCAAGTATGCAAGCTCTGGTTCCCATGCAGATACAATTGCAATCCGTTTCATCTATACTTGTCACTTCCCTTATTTTCATTTAAATAAATGATCGATATGTTCTCTCTCACCGTATGGAATCCACTCTTTGTATTTTTCATACAAATGTCGTATCCTTTCTTTATTCTTCGCAATTACCTCACATCCTCTATCATCCTAAACAAACATGATAATAGGTTTAGTCGCATTCACAAAAAATACATCTGGATAGGAGATTTTTTGTTTACTTCCTAAACGTGGATGAAGGGAAGGGAAATAATCTGTTAGTTTCATTACTAAATCCTTTCTAGGATATTATTCCTTTAACCAATTTTACATTTCAAATCCCAATATGCTTCTTCTAACCATGGATGTACTACTTTTAGAGTATCTCTTCGTTCCCAGAGATATGAAATATATGCAAAGGCAGCATGCTCAAGTGATTTTTCTAAAGCTGTTTTAATTTCTATAATATATGGTGGGGTACCTTTTTGATCCCACTCTATTTTGTCTGCAACAAATAATACAAGATCCATTTGCGTAGCATTTTTATGTAATGTTGTATGACACCCAATAGCGTTTCATATCATTCCATCCTCAACCTTAAAAAATTTTTTTGCAATTACTTTCGATATTTTTTGGTGAATAATCATTGGGAATTCTCGTTCCTCTTGTAGTATTTCTATCCCTAGCTTTTCTACAACTGCAATGCGCTCATCATTAGGGAATATTGCACTAATATCGTGTAAATAACCACAGGCAGCAGCTTGCTCTTCATTCACTTGAAACCTTTTTGCTATTTCTCTTGCTTTATTTGCAACACATACCGAATGCTCATAAGTAAACAAATGATTGTATTGTAATAAAAACGTTTTTATATCTTTCTCCCAATCACCGCGCAGCTCAAATGTAGTTATTTTTTTCTGTAACACGTTACTCTCTCCTAACAAAACTTATATTCTGTTCATCATCAACAATAAAGCATCCTTTTATTTTTATTCTTGATGTATTTTTAAAATCCTTTTAATACGTTACATGAAATTTTGTATGTAATCTTAACTTAACTTCCAAACATCTAAATGTTTGTTATTATATTAATAATGATGAAATGTAGAAAGGAATTAACAATACAATGGAAAGAAATATTTTAATTATTGATGATGATAAAGAAATTGTAGAGTTACTGGCAGTTTATTTGCGAAATGAGGGTTACAACATTTATAAGGCATATGATGGTGATGAAGCGTTACACATGCTCTCTCTTCATCAAGTGGACCTTATGATTTTAGATATTATGATGCCAAAACGAAATGGCCTCGAAGTCTGTCAACAAGTTAGAGAAGAAAATACTGTGCCGATCCTTATGTTAAGTGCAAAGGCAGAAGATATGGATAAAATTTTAGGTTTAATGACAGGTGCAGATGATTATATGATTAAACCTTTTAATCCATTAGAATTAATCGCTAGAGTTAAAGCGTTATTACGTAGATCCTCCTTTCAGTATGCTGCATCGCAAATAAAAGAAGACGGGATCATTCGAATTCGTTCCGTGGAAATACATAAGCACAATCATACTGTGAACGTCAATGGAGAATCTATTAAACTTACATCCATTGAATTTGATATTTTATATTTGCTTGCTAGCAATACTGGTAGAGTATTTAGTTCCGAAGAAATTTTTGAACGCGTTTGGAATGAAGATGGGTATGGTTCTAATAAAACTGTAATGGTTCATATTAGTAACTTAAGGGATAAGCTTGAAACTAAAATAAGTAGTGAAAAGCTCATTCATACTGTTTGGGGAGTAGGTTATAAAATTGAAAAATGAAACATTTGATATATTGAAAGCCATCCCAAAATGGAAAATTGTACTTTGGCTTTTCGTATCTATTTTACTTACACCAATTACCGAAGTTGTCATAGCGCGCCTTGTTACAAGTGTAATTGATAGTTCCCTTACATTAACGGCATTAAGTGAAGAGTTTGTTAGAATCGTCGGTTATGAAAAATATCGCGGATTAAAAGAGTCTCTTTGGACAATGATAGGATCCTATCTGTTTTTATTCTCTATTTTTTCATTCTATGTTTATATTTTTTATCGTCACGAAAAAAAATTATATTATGAAGTATGTATAAAGCAGATGATTGAAGAAATTCGCTATATTGCAGATGGGAATTTTAATCATAAAGTATCTATTTTACAACATGATTATTTAGAAGATTTAGCAACCGGTGTCAATCATATCGTAGAGCAGTTAAAAGTTTCTATTGAAGAAGAGCGTCAAACAGAACAAGCAAAAAGTGAACTGATTACAAATGTATCGCATGATTTACGAACACCACTTACATCCATAGTTGGCTATGTGAATCTTATTCATCATGATAATTACCGAGATGAAGTAGAATTGCGTCATTATATTCAAGTTATTTATGATAAAGTAACTAGGTTAAACATGCTAATGAATGACTTGTTTGAATATACGCGTGTCCAAAATAAAGAGTTACAACTAAGTACTGTACCGATTGATATAATTGAATTACTCGGTCAGCTATCTGTTCAATTTCGTATACAATTTCAAGAAGCCAATATTGAATGTAGACCTTCATTTCCAACGGAAAAACTAATGGTACTTGCTGATGGTGATAAATTAGTGCGTGTATTTGAAAACTTAATTATGAACGCGATGACGTATGGAAATGATGGGGAATTCATTGATATAGCAGCCTATCAAGATGGTAACATGATTGCAATTGATATTACGAATTACGGACAGCCTATCCCAAGTACAGATTTACCACATATTTTTGAACGTTTTTATCGTGTTGAAAAATCACGTTCCGCATACACAGGAGGATCGGGTCTCGGTTTAGCAATCGCGAAAAGTATTGTGGAAATTCATAGTGGCACCATTGATGTATATAGTAATGATGAAAAAACAACATTTACTGTAAAACTTCTTCCTTACAAAAACAATAAGATATAGGCATTTCGGCAGCTAAAAGCGAGTTCCTGTGGCTTCATTTAATTTTGCGCAGAGACTAACTAAGGATTCAGCACTGATTGTTTGCCTCAAAAACACACAGAGTGATACAAGGTCTTGTGCCTGAAACTTTCGTTTTCGCTGAATCATACCTGTTTGATATGCAAGTTCCTGTAGGTGATGGATAGAAACTTTACTTTGGAATTCTTCACCAAGTATACGTAACTCCTCAACCGGCGTATGGTTGTTTATAGACATAAATTAAAACACCCTTTCATGCAGTACTGCATGAAAGGGTGCCCTAATTATGTAGTGTTTTCCGTCTTTAAAAAGGTAATACCTTCTTTTTTAAATTTAAAGATGTGTTTTTAATTATCTTTTGAAATTAACTGGAGTAAAACACACTAATCTAACTACTTTTATATACAAGATTTTATACAAAATTTTGTACTAATACAGAATATCCGTAAACCTGAAAACCCCTAAAGTCTCCACAATGTATAAAACCATGCATAGAACGATAGAAAAAAGAAACAGAAAAACCTAATAATATCAAGGGTTTGTCCGTTATCCTTGCTACCGATAATGTTGTGTTATGTTACCTATCGTTGTATAAAAACAATAATTTAGACATCAATAAATGAATATTTTATGTACAACAATATACTGCTTTATTAACTGCATCTTCAGGAATAAATACTTTATCATTATTTATTTTATATGGGATATTATTTCTTTCGAGTTTTTTTAAATCTACATTTTCTATTGTGTCACCCCATCTTACATAATTATCACTATAATTTCTTTGACAATAAGATAAAATTAAGATAACAGAAACAATTAATATTAGTGTCAGTATCAGTTTATTCTTCAATGTATTTATCCTTCCTTAACTTAAATTAATGGATAACTACTATGATTTTACTACAAATACTCTAATATAAAAATATATTATTACTTACCTGTTGTTCCATTTGTAGCAGTTAAATTACCATTAATAATTCTTGCTAAGCCGCCATTTTTTACTCTTTTTGGGGTAGCGTCCTGAGAATGCGGATTTACAACGTTAAGTTGTTTATATCATTAAAAATGAATAACTTAACAACAATAAGGATTTTGAGACAAGTCATATGAGACACTATCAAGCCTTATTTGAAATAAAATCAGTTGAGTATCAATAGAGTAACCCTGTTGATACAAGGTTTTTCACTTTGACGTTGTAAATCAGCAAAATCCTGACGCTACCCCGACTACAGCTAATATACAAATAACATCAATACGCTTGTAACAATTCCAACCCAAATACAGAGAATGAAACAATAACCCATGATATCTTTCATTTTCAGTCCTAATACCCCTAACAATGGGAGTGCCCAAAACGGCTGAATGAGATTTGTCCATGCGTCCCCCCATCCTACCGCCATAGCGATAGTAGCTGGATCTACTCCTAACTTCAATCCTGCCGGGACTTGCAGTGGCCCTTGCAAAGCCCATTGTCCTCCGCCAGATGGTGCTAATAAATTCACCAAGCCGGCTGACCAATATGTAAATATATCAAATGTATCCTTTGACGCAATGGATGTCATCCATTCGATGATAGAACTTCCCAATCCTGAACTTCCTAAAACAGCGATAATTCCAGCGTAAAATGGAAACTGCAGGATAATGGGAGAGATCGATTGCGTGGACTCTTTGAACCCTTGTGCAAAGTTACCGAGAGAACCATGTAGTAGTAAACCGAGTGATAAAAAAAACAAATTAATGATATTTAAATCTAAACTGCGACCGTTAATAAATTCATACACACAATATAACGTGCCAATTGCACCTAATACGATTCCTAGAACCGGTGTCCATTCTAATTTTTCTGCAGTCGTTAAATCCTTTTGAGGTGGTTTTACAAAAGAGGTTGTATCTATTTCGAGTGCTTTATACTTAATAATTCCGCTTTTTGGAGCCATAAGTACGATAATAATTGGCATCGTGATAAATAGAGCGAAAAA
Source organism: Bacillus sp. C1 (assembly GCF_054570475.1). Classification (NCBI taxonomy): domain Bacteria; kingdom Bacillati; phylum Bacillota; class Bacilli; order Caryophanales; family Bacillaceae; genus Bacillus; species Bacillus sp. C1. Next base: position 19,560 of record NZ_JBTMZT010000015.1, on the reverse strand, counting down.
AATAATTAAAGTAGAGTAGCTAAAGATTGTTTGTGAGGTAGGAATAATTCCAATCATATCTGCAAGAAAATGATCCTTTGTCGCAATTGTCAAGCCAATGGAGCTGGAGAGGCCTGCGCTATATAAGGCTGTCGGAGCATAAGCAGCTGCTACAAGTAATGGAAAGTGTGCATCTGTATTCTTTTTCGCTACTTCCTTCGCGATGATTGCTCCCACAACTACTGCTAATCCCCAATTAATATAGTATGCGATTGCACTGATCAAAAATGTCATCGTATAAGCTTTTTGAGGTGTGTTGGCTAACTTGGCAACAGCCTGCAAGCCCTTATTAACAAACGGGACAGAAGCTAATGTCATCCCTGTAACCATTAGCAATACCATTTGCATTGTAAAAGTTAAATAAGTCCAAAACCCATCTCCCCAAGATTTTACGATTGCGTATGGCTTAGATGGGTTCATAAACAGTGCAACAATAAAAGTAAATAAGGTGAGTAGCACAGCAATAACAAAGGCATCCGGGACATACTTTTGAGACCATCTTGAAAATACGTTCGCACATCTTGTAAGCAATGATTCTTTCTTTTCTAGATTTGCATTTTTCTCCAATAGGGAATGCTTCATAAATATACTCCTTTCTAAATTTTAATAAAGTGAATGTAAATATCATTCTACAAAAGAAAAAAAATTCCTTTTTCACATGCAAATTCCCTATTCGATGGATTTAAAGAGGTGTTACTACACTAGAATAATATTTTTAATCTTCTTAATGTATTCTAGCCATTTAATCCTAAATATTCTGTATTTTAAATACAAATACACTTCCCCCTCAATATCACCATAATTATCCAATCTTAATATTTTCCTTATAATTCTTTAGAAATTCTTTACCTTTTCTTTTCTCCTAATTAAATATTAATTTTTACACTAGTAATATCGATATACAAGGAGGATAGCTTATGCAACACTTTAAGAATTTGATGCTTCTTATCTTGTCTTTTCTTATTACTGCAATTCTTGTTTTTTATTTTTATTTCTATGTAAACGGACCTTCCATTCAAGCAGAATCTGCTATTTTAATAGATGCAACATCAGAAGAAATTGTATATAAAAAAAATGAAGATACTTCTTTTTCCTCAGCCAGTTTATCAAAAATGATGACAGAGTATATTGTGTTAGAGCATATATATAACGGAACAATAAAGTGGGACGATCGTGTAAAAATAAACAAATCCGCTATTCAAACGGAAGGAAACAATATTAACATAACCACTAAAGATAACATAACGGTTCGTGATTTATTTCATGCAATGGTTCTTGCATCGGATAATAGTGCCGCCGTTTCTTTAGCAGAACATATTTCAAAAAGCGAACAAAAGTTTACAAATGTAATGAATGAAAAAGCAGCGCAATTAGGATTATCTAATAAAACGCATTTTGCAAATGCAACCGGCATAATGAATAAGTACGAAAAATCTAGCATAACCGCCTTAGATGCCTCAAAATTAGCCCAGCATTTAATAACAGATTATCCGATAATATTGGAAATCGCTCAATTAACTTCTTATCAATTCACCCTCAAAGATATACATGTTTTCAATACAAATAAAATGTTGTATTCACTTGATAGCAATGTGGAATTTAAAGGAGTCGATGGGTTACAAACTAGCTTTTCCAATACTGATGGATATAGCTTTGCCGGTACAGCAAAACAGGGAAACAAACGGTTTATTTCTATTATAATGAAAGCAAATGGAGAAAATAGTACGTTTATCGAAACGAAAAAACTATTTACTTATGGTTTTGAGCCTAATCGCCTGCCTTCTCTTCAATCTGTTAAAGATTATGTGAAATCCTGGATATCTATCTTTCAGTTTAAAAATATTTTTTTACAAGCCATAACAATTTTTCTTGTTATTGCTCTTTTACTTTTTGTACATAAACGAAAAAAAGATTCAGAGGATTTTTAAATTTAAAGCCTCTTTTACATAAAGTGAAACTTTAATCAGTGGGGTTTTCTTCATCCCCCACTGATTATTAGCCTTCACCAATCGGGCTTTTACGGACAGCCCGACTCCTACCTAACTTCTTTGCATTCGCTAAACTTTGAGGTGGGAGTCTTACTGCCCGCAAATAGCGGAAAAAAAACCGACTTGCGTTTTCAACACAAGTCGGTTTTTCTTATTTGTCTTTCTCTTTCTCATAATATAACTCATCTGCATATTTTTTATTTGTTCCCTTTAAATATGCAAAAATAATTTGCGGCCTCTTTATCAACGCCCAATCACCATGTTCATCAAATTTTCTACAAGAAGTTGTCATATATGCTTTCTTTATCGTAGCGAATTTTCTACCACACGTCTTACCATATTTCTTTAATCGCATTGCAAATTCTGCATCCTCAGCCATCAACATCTTCTCGTTAAAGCCACCAATTGCATCAAAATCTTTTCTATAACACCAAAACATCCCGACAGATACGAATCCGTATTTAAAAATGAGTGGAATAATTAATAACAACGCTGAAATGATAATCCCTACGGAAATACGTTCAAATTCCCCTCTTACACCTCCACCTATATACTTTCCACTTATTAAATGCCCTTCTATTTCACTGAGCATATTCTCACTCATTTGGCTATCCGCATCAATTGTAACTATAATTTCGCCTCTAGCTATCTTTGCGCCAGCATTTCTTATTTTAGAAAGATTTTTATTTTCATCTTGTACAGTCACGCATTGATATAATTTTGCAATTTCTTCTGTTCGATCACTACAACGATTTAGTATAACAATAACTTCAACCTGATTTTTATAAATTTTTGATGCAGCCACTATAGAATCCAGACATCTTTCAATATATTTTTCTTCATTGTGTGCGGGTATTATAATAGAAAATTTAATGTCTTGCTCACTATCCTCACCTACAAAACAGCCCTCTCTATCCATATCATATCTCCCCCATACAAATCTTAAATTTAGACATTGTCTTACTGTCATTACAATACATTCACTACAAAACAGCTTTTTCTATTCACTTTGAATTATAAATAAAACCTTCCTACTTTAAAAAAACACCGAAATTTAGGATTTATGTACGCCTAACGTCTCGGTGTCTTTTACTCTATGACAACTATCAGTAAAATAGTTCAATACAAAATCGGCATTCCTATTCTTGATAATTCACGCTCTGTATTATCTTTCAAAACAACTAATTTATCATCATATTCTCTCAACATATTAAAAATCTCTACTTTACTACTTTTGTCAAAATCATTTGTCCACTGGAACATTTTCATAAACATTTCAAATGTAGGTGTATAGTTAGCCTTTTCTAGATTAAGCAACTGCAAAACAAATCTTTTTATTATTCTGGCTCTCCTCTTAGCTACACCGACATCTAAAAATATGATTAAATCTGCTTCTTGAAAACTTTGCGGCACCCATTTATGATGGGCACCTTCAATAATCCAAGCGTTTGAATGTACTATATTGTTAAGTTGTTCATCTCTTTCCTTAGGTGTATTTCTTACATCGCCACTTTTTGTCCTTCTCCAAACGACATTATCTAGCTCATAATAAGGGATATTTAGCTGAGATGATAATTCTCTTGCTAGGGTTGTTTTTCCACTGCCTACAGAACCAATGATATGAATTTTATTAGGTATCATACTTTTCAAGAGAACCACCTCTTTTTAACCATTCATGTTCTAACATACTCATTTCCCACAAATTCCAATACCCATCTCCTATTTTCCTAGCATCTCTTAATAGCCTTTCTTTTACAAAACCTACTCTTTCATAGCATCTAATAGCAGGTGTATTAAATTCAAATACGCCAAGAGAAACTTTATGTAAACCTAATTGTTCAAAAGCTACTTTAAGTACTTCTTCCATCATCTTTTTCCCAACAGATTTCCCCCTCATACTTGTGTCACCAACTAAAACTTTTCCAATTCGTGCGGACTTATTTACCCGGTCAATTTTCCCAAGTGAAATATGACCTATAACCTTCTTAGTTTCTTGATCTATCACTTTATATACAAATACTTCTGCATTCTCATCATTTGCATTCTCTATATACTTCTCTAATTGTTTTTCCTGTAATGGGTATGAAAATATTGGCCCTGCCCATTGTAATAAAAATTCCTCTGAATCAATCCAATCTATTAATTGTTGAAAATCTCTTCTTCCAAAATATTTAAGCTCAATCATTTTCTCTTACACCTCTAATTCTCAGCTCGATAGTTCCTTCCTAACTCTTCTCCTATTGAAAAATAATGTCTAAAATTATAAAATAACGGACTCCATTTTTGTGGGTCTATATGATTTTCTCCTTTTAGAATCTCTTCATGCGCATGAACACGAATTACTTCCGTTTCAACAATCGCAAAAAAAGGATCGTATTCAGGAACTCGAATATCTTTTACCTTCAATTCAATTTGTAATGGACACTCTTTCATACGTTGTGGTTTTATAGATTTTGAATCAATTGGTGTAAAACTCACTATTGTAAATTTATCTTTTTGATATGTAAATCCCATTTCTTGTTTATAAACCGGGATATTTTCCATTCCTGTATAAGGCGCAATTTTTTCTACTTGCTCCCACTGCGATGAAGAAGGTAAATTCATTACACACTCTCTATTTCTTTCAAGATTCTCAATTGATTTCCCTCCAAGTCCAATACCTAAAATAATATAGTTACCTAAAGCCCATGAAGACGACATTGGACTTATATTTGTTGTTCCATCTTCATTCAATGTTGATAAAAAGTAAATTGGCATTCCATAATATAAAATCTTTGGTTTTACCTCTTTACATAACAGTTTATCTATATTCGTATTCATATGATCACTCCTATATTCTATTCTTTATTTGTATTGTAAAACACAAATAATTCCATTATCATCGAAATATGGATGTTAAAATAAGGAGTGATGCAAATGAATGTAAATGCAGCAAAAATAGCTTCTCTTATTAGTGATACATCACGAGCAACAATCTTAATTCAACTTTTGGATGGCCGGCCGCATCCAGCTACTGAATTAGCACATGCCGCAAAAATCAAACCACAAACAGCTAGTTTTCATTTACAAAAGTTATATGAAGCAAAAGTTATAGATGTCGAAAAACATGGAAGACACCGTTATTACAAAATAGCCAATCCTGAAATCGCAGACTCACTAGAAAAAATACTATATTTAGCTCCTCCTGAACCCATTCAGTCTTTTAAGCAATCGAAGGAAGCAAAAGAAATTCGACTTGCCAGAACTTGTTATGACCATTTAGCTGGAAAATTAGCTGTTGATATTACAAATTCTCTTTTACAAAATAACATATTGCTGAAGGAAAACATGCTATTTCATGTAACTCAAAAAGGCGAACGTTTTTTTGAAGAGTTTGGTATCGATTTGCATGCACTACATAATAAAAGAAGATTTTTTTCAAAATGTTGCTTAGACTGGACTGAAAGACAACATCATATAGCTGGGGCCTTAGGGAATGCCATGTTAGAACGAATGTTAGAACGCGGTTGGATAACAAAAGTGCCGCAAACAAGAGCAGTACATATAACCCCTTTAGGAAAACAGCACCTATTTCATACATTTTTTATAAAGTGAAACTTTTATTTCAAAAAACCTCGCTTCCTTATACTATAAAGGCTGCGAGGTTTCTTTTTATCTCTTATTATGAATCATAGATGGGTCTTTCACTTTGTAATGAAGTACTATTTCTTCTTACTAAAAGCGTTAAGAAGCTCTTCAGGTATTTCAGAAGCAATTCGTGGTTCGGTTTCCGCAACTGCAACAATCTCACAAAGAGATATTGTGATACGCGTATCACGACCAGCTCTTAAAGTAACAGTATCGCAATTTACCGATTCAACAACACCGATAATTGCATCATCCATACTTGCACCTTTGACGAGAATCGAAATGGAATTGACACTAGTTATTAGTGATTTCAACTTACGAAAAATACCTGTCGTACAACAACAATCACATTCTTCGTGTTTCTCTTTTTTGCACGTTTTATATTTTTCCCGGCAGTCATCACTATACTCTTCTCCATGTTTAGAACCTTTTTTTTCAGACCACTCTTTACGACAATCCATGATTTCTCCCCCCTTTATTCTTTTACTATAAAATATGTAAAAATGAATAAAATGATAAAGATAAATACATAGTTATAAGAAAACAAACGCTTGTCCTATAGTATATTTAAAGACGAAAAACAAAGGATCGGTTCTTTTTCCAAAGAGCCAATCCTTTGTTTTTTATATTTGTCTAGCATTTAATCCTTGAATATATGAAACAACCTCTGGATTTACTAAAGAAGATAAATCTCCTAATTCTTTTCCTAAGTACGCCGCTTTAATAACGCGTCTCATCACTTTTGAATTGCGTGTTTTCGGCAAATCTTCTACAACATGAATATCTTTTGGACATAACGCTTTTCCAATGTGAGAGTTTACTAAACTCATTAACTCTTTTTTTAACTCCGTTGTAAATGTTATTCCTTCTTGTAAAACAACGAAGCAATGGCAAACTTCGCCTTTCACTTCATCTGGTACACCAATTGCCGCTGCTTCTATTACATCATGATGCTTTACAAGAATTGATTCATATTCAGCAGGTCCAATGCGCTTACCAGCAATATTTAATGTATCATCAGAACGTCCTGTAATGATATATTGTTCCCCGTCATAAATAACCCAATCACCATGTACCCATTTATTTTCAAAGCGGGACCAATACGTATTTATGTAACGTTCATCATCTTCCCAAAAACTTTTCGTCATTCCAACCCATGGTTTTTCTAAACACAACTCCCCAACTTCATCGTAAATTGGATTGCCTTGTTCATCTAAAACAACTGCTGCCATTCCAGGTAAAGGTGCGTTGAAACTGATTGGTGCAATTGGCTTTACTAATACATTCCCAAAAATCCCACCAGAAATTTCTGTCCCACCTGAATAGTTACAAATTGGTACTTTTCCTTTCCCAACTGTTTCAAAGAGCCACATCCAAGGATCTGGATTCCAAGGTTCTCCCGTTGATGCAAATACTTCTAAACTTTCTAGAGAATGTTTTTGTACGTAGTCATCCCCTTTTGCCATCAACGCTCGAATTAATGTTGGTGAAATACCAAGGTGCGTAATTTGATATTGATCAACGATTTCCCATAGTCGATCCGCTTCTGGATAATCTGGTACTCCTTCATACATTACCATTGTCGCACCGTTAATTAGAGAACCAAATAGTAAAAATGGTCCCATCATCCATCCCATATCAGTCACCCATAATACACGGTCACCTTGCTTAATATTCATACCAAATCCGGCATCAAACGCTGATTTTAGCGGAAATCCAGCATGTGTGTGTACTGTTCCCTTTGGCTTACCAGTCGTGCCTGATGTATATATGAGCATAAGAGGATCATCACTTTTCATCTCTTCTGCATGTGTAAATGGTTTTTCTTTTTCTAAAACGCTCCATGAAAGATCATAATTATGCGGTGTAAAATCATTTCCAGCATGACGAACAATAACAACTTTCTCAACAGATGGACAATTTTCACATGCTTTATCTACCTCGTCTTTTAACGAAACGATTTTACCGCGGCGTGAAAATCCATCCGCTGTAATAATCATTTTTGAACCTGCCGCTTGTACACGTGTCATGACTGCATCCGCTGCGAATCCAGAAAAAATCGGAGAAATGATTGCACCTATTTTCATTACAGCTAGCATAGCAACAACTGTTTCTGGAATCATCGGCATATAAATCGTTACACGGTCACCTTTCTTGATACCAGAATGCTTGAGCCCATTTGCGACGCGGCTTACCCAGTTATCAAGTTCTTCGTATGTAAATGATTTTGTTGTGCCATTTTCACCTTCATACATAAGAGCAGGTTGTATTTTTGTTTCTTCATCTGCAAGCCAACGAGATAAAACCGATTCTACTACGTTGCACGTCCCCTCTGTATACCACTTAGCAAATGGTGTACCATTTGCTAAATCTAACACTTCTGTATATGGCGTCATCCACTGGTAGCCAACTGCACGTTCTGCTTCTCCCCAAAACCATGCAGTTTCTTCAATTGACTTATTATAAAACGCTTCATACTCTTCATATCCAAGCGATTTCATCCATTCATATAAACGTGTTTTATCTTTGTACTCTTCTGTTGGAAACCAAACGGCCTGTTTCACTGTTTTCCCTCCCCGTTTTTTGAACAAGAAAGCCCTTAAATAGGGCTTTTATACTGGATAAACTGGATGCTTTCGATCTGTAAACACTTGATATTTACTCATATACATGTCAAAGCGTTTCTTTAACTCTTCACGTAAGTCATTTGGATGAACAATACCATCAATCACCATTTCTGACGCTAGACGATAAATATCGATATCTTTTTTATACTCTTCCCGTTTTTCTGCGATGAAGCTTGCCCGTTCTTCTTCTGGCAACGCTGCAATTTTATTTGCGTATACAGCATTGACAGCAGCTTCAGGCCCCATTACAGCAATAGAAGCTGTCGGCAATGCGAGGCAACAGTCTGGTTCAAATGCTGGACCCGCCATTGCATATAAACCTGCACCATATGCTTTACGAACAACAATTGAAATTTTCGGTACTGTCGCTTCGCTCATTGCCGAAATCATTTTCGCACCGTGACGAATAATACCTGCTCGCTCAACTTTTGTTCCGATCATAAATCCTGGTACATCTGCAAGGAATAGTAATGGAATATGATATGCGTCACATAAGTTAATAAATTTCGCTGCTTTATCAGCAGAATCGTGGAATAACACACCGCCTTTCATACGCGGTTGGTTTGCTACGATACCGATAGGCTTCCCATCGATACGTCCTAATCCTGTAATGAGTTCTTGCGCAAACAATTTCTTCACTTCAAAGAAAGAACCCTCATCAATAATACGATTAATAAGATCTTTCATATTGAAAGGTGCATTTTGGTTTTCTGGGATGATTTGTTCTAGCGTTTTTTCGAACTGCTTTGGTTCTTGAGGTTTCATCGTAGGAGCATTTTCTAAATAGTTACTTGGAAAATAAGAAATATATTGCCTTGCTTGAGAAATTGCATCTTCTTCAGTCTTACATAATACATCGCCGCATCCTGATACTGAACAATGCATACGCGCACCGCCCATTTCCTCAAGTGTGACTTTTTCACCAATGACCATCTCCGCCATCCGTGGAGAACCTAAGTACATGGAGGCATTTCCTTCCACCATCATAACAACGTCGCAAAAAGCAGGAATATAAGCACCACCAGCTGCTGACGGACCAAATAGCAAACAAATTTGTGGTACTTTACCTGATAGCTTCACCTGGTTATAAAAAATGCGTCCTGCGCCCCGGCGTCCGGGAAACATTTCAACCTGATCTGTAATACGAGCTCCCGCAGAATCAACGAGATAAAAAAGTGGTACACGTAACTTTTCAGCTGTTTCTTGAATTCGTAAAATTTTTTCAACTGTACGAGAACCCCAAGAACCAGCTTTCACTGTTGAATCATTCGCCATGACACATACAGTTCGGCCATGTATTTTACCCGTAGCAGTTACAACACCATCTGCTGGTAGACCTGTTTGCTCACAATTTGCAAATAGAGCATCTTCTACATACTCGCCATTATCAAATAGAAGAGCTAAACGATCTCGAACAAAGATTTTTCCTTTTGCTTTATTTTGTTCATGATATTTCGGTGCTCCGCCTTGTTTAATTGTTTCAACACGTTCTGCGAACGAATGAGATTGTTGTTTTTGTTCTAGCACATTTACTCCCCCTTATACATCGGCTTACGTTTTTCCTTAAATGCTTGTAGTCCTTCTAGTCGATCTTTCGTATGAATGACACCTTCATATGCCTGCTTTTCCATTTGCAATCCAGTATGCAAATCTACTTGTATACCATTTGAGATTGCTTGTTTCGCCAATCGAATCGCAATTGGGCCGTTACTAGCAATACTTCTCGCAATTTCAATTGCTTTTTCTTCTAGTAAGTTAGCTGGTACTACAAACTCTACCATCCCATATTCCCTCGCTTCATGCGCTGAAATACGTCTCCCTGTATAAATTAATTCCTTTGCTCTACCAACACCAATTAATCTTGGTAAGCGCTGCGTACCACCAGCTCCTGGGATAATCGCTAAAGATGTTTCAGTAAGTCCAAGGCTTGCTGTTTCTGCTGCAATTCTAAAATCACACGCTAAACTTAATTCTGTACCACCACCAAGTGCAATTCCATTTATTGCAGCAATAACAGGCTGTGCTAACTGCTCAACCATATCCATTGTAGAACGAATCATTCCAACCGCATGGCGTACTTGTTCCTCATTCATATTCGCCCGCTCTTTTAAGTCCGCTCCAGCACAAAATGCTTTCTCACCAGCTCCTGTTAAAATAACAACACGAACATCAGCCTCTTCGTTTATACGACTTAGTATAGATTGCAACTCTTCTAGTAGTGCAAGAGATAACGAGTTTGCTTGTTGCTGGCGATTTAATGTTATATTTACGATATGAGGTGTTACATACTCTACTGAAATGTTTTGTAATTGTAGCATTTTATCACCTACTTATTGTTTTATGTTGCAGTGCTCTATACACATGACTTGGCAATTGAATATTTAGTTTACTTTGAATAAATTGACTAGCTTTTACTAGTTTTTCTTCATTTATATTTGTTTGTACACCCATTTGATGGAGCATATGTACTAAATCATCGGTCGCAACATTCCCTGAGGCACCTGGTGCATAAGGACAACCACCAAGTCCACCACAAGAACTATCAAAGGTCGTAACGCCGTATTGTAACGATTGCACGACATTCGCAAGGGCCATGCCATACGTGTTATGAAAATGCATCGCAAATTGAGTAGGATCATATTTTTTTAGCAATTGTTCTAACACACACTCTACTTGCAATGGATTTGCTACACCGATCGTATCTCCAAGTGAAACCTCATAAATACCGTATGAAAAAAGTTGATTACATAATTCATCTATAGCATCGACACTTACGTCTCCTTCATAAGGACAACCAAATACAGTAGAAACGTAGCCTCTTACTTTTTTCCCCGCAAACTCGGCTTGCTTCACAATATCTTGTATTACCGATAACGCTTCTTTAATAGACTTATTAATATTGCTTTTATTATGCGATTCACTCGCTGATAGAAACACGTTCACCTCATTTACATTTTGCAAAAGAGCTCGTTCCAAACCGTTTTGATTTGGAACAAGCGCAGCATATGTAACATCAGATTCTCTGTCTAGCTCTGCAAATACATCGCTTGCATCAGCTAAAGCAGGAACCCACTTTGGATGAACGAAAGAAGAAACTTCAATATACGATAATCCAGCTTCTGAAAGTAATTGAATCCACTTCACTTTATCTTTTGTGCCAACAATTTTCTTTTCATTTTGCAAACCATCGCGTGGTCCTACTTCTTTAATAACAGCGAAAGTAGGTAGCTTCAATCCATTTCACCCCTTTTTCTCTCTATTCAATCTCTACCAATACATCTCCTTCGTTAACAAAATCGCCCTCTTGCACATTGATTTTCATGACTGTGCCAGCTTCTTCTGAAACGATTGGAATTTCCATTTTCATAGATTCCAAAATGACGACATCCTGTTCTTCTTCTACTGTATCCCCTATTCCTACCACGATTTTCCAAACGTTACCTGCCATCGATGCATACACTTTTGTCATCATTTTTTCCCCCTTTAATATTTATAAAGCTTATTTTTTTACAAGCTGTTTTGTTACAAAACCTGTTGTATACGTTCCGCTTTGGAACACTTCATCTTCTAATACTTGCAATAGCATTGGTGTATTTGTTTTAATTCCTTCTACTTTCAGTTCTTGAAGTGCATTCTGCAGTTTTTCAATTGCTTCTTGACGTGTTTCCCCATGAGCAATTACTTTGGCAATCATCGGATCGTAAAACGGTGTAATGGTCACGTTATTTTCTAAAAAATGATCAATACGTACAGTAGTTGGTAAAGTCAGTCCTGTAATTTTCCCGGGTGATGGGAAAAATGTTTTTGGGTCTTCCGCATAAATACGCGCTTCAATGGCATGACCACTCAGGTTTATATCTTCCTGCGTAAAGGAGAGCTTTTCACCAGACGCAATGAGTAATTGTTGTTCAACAAGATCTAAACCTGTAATTTCTTCCGTAACAGGATGCTCCACTTGTAATCTTGTATTCATCTCTAAGAAATAGAAGTTTTTCTGATCATCTACAAGAAATTCAACAGTACCTGCATTTGTATAACCAAGAGCTTTTGCTGCTTGCACAGCAACTTCGCCCATTGCTTTACGTGTTTCTTCATCTAGAAATGGAGATGGTGCTTCTTCAATTACTTTTTGATTTCTACGTTGTACAGAACATTCGCGCTCCCATAAGTACACTGTATTTCCATGAGTATCAGCTAGAAGCTGAATTTCGATATGATGTGCATCTGCAATGTAACGCTCTACATACATTTCGCCATTACCAAAAAAGTTTTGTGCGCGCGTTTTATTGCTCTCAAACGCCTTGGTGAGCGTTTGCTCAGTTTCCATCAACTGCATTCCAATGCCTCCGCCGCCCGCGGATGCCTTAAGCATTAATGGGTATCCAATTTGTTTTGCAATTTCAATTGCCTCCTCAGCAGTCTCAATATTCGTTGTAATTCCTGGTACAACTGGAACATTTGCTTCTTGCATCGCAAGGCGTGATTCAATTTTACTTCCCATCTTCGCAATGATTTCTTCAGAAGGACCAATAAATACAATCCCTTCTTCTTTACAACGAATCGCCAAGGATGGGTTTTCTGATAATAATCCATAACCAGGATGGATCGCTTCAGCATTTGTTTTTTTAGCAACCTCTATAATCTTTTCAAGGTTTAAATAGCTCTCTTGGACACGCGGTCCACCTACTAGATAAGCCTCATTTGCTAGTTTTACATGAAGTGCATTTTCATCTGCCTCAGAATAAATCGCAACTGTACGAATTCCAAGTTTTTGACAAGTTTTAATGATACGAACTGCAATTTCACCACGGTTAGCAATTAAAATTTTTTGAAACATAGTGAGTCCTCCTTTTATCTACACCCTAAATGTCTTGCGATTACGAGACGTTGAATTTCAGAAGTTCCTTCACCAATTTCTAGAAGCTTTGCATCACGAATATGACGCTCTACTTCATATTCACGCATATAACCATAACCACCATGAATTTGCACTGCTTGATTCGCAATACGGCTCGCTGCTTCAGATGCAAATAATTTTGCCATAGCCGCTTCTTTACCAAAAGGTTTTTCATGATCTTTTAACCACGCTGCTTTATGTACTAAATTACGCGCTAATTCTACTTCAGTAGCCATGTCTGCCAATTTAAATTGAATCGCTTGAAAATTAGAAATCGCTTTTCCGAATTGCTGACGTTCTTTTGCGTATTGAAGCGCACGCTCAAAAGCAGACTGGGCAATCCCTACAGCTAATGCTGCAATTGAAATCCGACCTCCATCAAGTGTATATAAGAACTGCTTAAATCCTTTATTGACGTCACCAAGGATATTTTCTTTTGGTACACGAACACTATCAAGTACGATTTCACAAGTATTAGAAGCACGAACGCCCATCTTATCGTATGGACTTGAAATCGTTAACCCCTCACTTGTTGTCGGCACAATAAATGCAGAAATACGTTTTTTACCATTCCCTTCAACACCATTGACAGCGGTTACAATAATTGTATTTGCATACTCCGCATTTGTAATCCAACACTTCTCACCGCTAATTACATATTCATCACCATCTAAAAATGCTTTTGTCTGTGTGCCACCTGCATCAGATCCAGCATTTGGCTCTGTTAGCCCGAAAGCACCTAATGTTTTTCCTGACGCCATTGGAATTAGATACTTTTGCTTTTGTTCCTCTGTACCAAAGTAATAAATTGGCGAAGCACCTAATGAAATTGTTGCTGCATAACTTAAGCCTGTACCACCACAAGCACGACCAATTTCTTCAACTGCTAACGCATACGATAGCGTATCGCCGCCTGATCCTCCATACTCTTCTGGGAATGGGATTCCTAATAAACCTAGTTCACCCATTTTTTGAAATGTTTCGTATGGAAATTCAGCTGTTTTGTCATAATACACAGCTTTTGGTGCAATTTCCTTTTCAGCAAAGTCACGTACCATTTCTTTAATCATTTGTTTTTCGCGAGTTAGAGTAAATTCCATTCCGCTACACATCCCTTATCGAATATTGAGTTTCGACAGCGTGCGAGTTTGTACTACAAACATTACTTTTTAAGAGACAAAAATATTAGTTGGATAATTGTTATAATTCTGTCATAACTTAATTTTAAAACAGAATCTGTACTCATGCACAAAAAAATTCCTACATTGTTCTACAACAGTGTAGGGATTTTTGTCGAATTGTGCACTTTTTTATTTGATATCGGAAATTATACCTCCCTTTATAACGGCACCCATCAAATTCTAAGCATCAATTACAACAACTATTGGTTTATGCTACCTCCGTGGCGTTAATCCATGTAATATGAATTGTACTGTCTGTTCAATTTCCTCTTCATCATCCCATTTTTCTTCTGGTAATAACAAAAAACGAGTTAAAATGAATCCCATTATACTTGATAAAGTAAAGCGTATAACTGAAGATGTCGGCATTTCAATAATTTGTCCTCGCTCTTGAAAATGTATAATGATTTTTTTGAAACGGGAAAAAAGTTCCCTTTCCACTAATTGTTGTATTTCCTTTTTTAATTCGGATTGAAACGGTACTTCTTGTATTAAAATCTTTAACATCGGAAAATGCTTTTTAGCAAAAGTAAATCGATTTCAGATTGCGTTTCTTAAAAACTCCTCATATGTTTCATACGTATTTTCTAGTATTTCTTTCGCAAAAGCTTGAACGAAAAACGGTGCAGCAAGCTTTGTTAAAGTCGGCATAACAACAGCTAGTAATAAATCTTTTTTTGTCTTATAGTGGCGAAAAATCGTTCCTTCCGCTACCCCCGCACGTTTTGCAATCTCACTTGTTGAAGTTGAAGCATATCCTTTTTCTCCAAACATATCTACAGCAGCTTCTAATATACGTAGTTGGCGTTCATTCCGTTTATCGTTATCTGCATGAGCAATTAACTTTCTCCATTCATAAATCCCCTTCTCTATCAAAAATCATATTCTACGATGTTTCTTTAAAGCAAATACATTTATTATGCAACACTTCTTTCTTTCCAAATCGTTTTGATACCTCTTGTAAATCCACAGCGATTTGTGACACGAACATCATCCTCCTTTTATAAAATGAGTGAGTACTCACTTTTGTTTTACTTTTAAAATATGATATGTCAATTCGTAAGTATGTACTATTTTCTATAAAACAATGACACAGAGTCGCCAATAGAATAGATTTCTAATTGCCGACCCTGTGTCATTTTAAAACATCCGTTATAAACTACGTCTCTAATTTTAAATACTTCCTAATCCTAGCGAGGTCAAAAGAATATTCAATTATTAATTGCTGTATAGGTAAAATAACTTTTTCAGGATATAAATGAGGGTTGTTTAATGTTTCTGTATACTTTTCTAACCTTTTTTCTAAATATTCTACAATTTGTTCGGGGTGATGTACTAATAAACTTTGACTATAATAATGAATTTGTTCCTCAATTGCTGTGTATTCCTCAATCTCAAATTCTTTATGCATGTGTACACTCCTTCATAAAAAAATTTTATATGCACAATCCATAAACATTCCAATTCAAAACCGATTATTCCGATTATTTACACTATACCAAAGAAAGAACGTCAAAATTTGTTAATTTCTGTAGCCTATAACAACTTTAACAAAATTGTAATGGATACTTGTAGTGAAAACGCTGTACAGACTCATTCAATTGTACGATTCCGTCGTAAAGAACATATGTAAATTTTTAGTTATCACTCATCCCATCTTATTAGATTTATTATACAAGAAAGCGAAACGCGCATATATAAAACCTAGACAGAAACTTTTTAAAGATGCTCATAATTTGAGGGGAAATCTTTAAAAGTCAAAGCTTGTTATAACCACTAAGCAACATGCTATTTAAAAGTTTCATTTAGTATTCTTCTTTCTTATTGCTAATCTTTGGTTTTCTAATATCATATTAGATGTTAAATGATTCAATGTTTTTAAAGATTCAATAGATACACCGAATTTTTGTGAAATCCCATGTAACGTATCTCCTTTTTCAATTGTATACATTTCATAGTCTTCTTCTAAATCCGTAAAATGCATAATTTTCCCTGTTTGCTTACTTGTTTTTGTTCTCTCTATTAAAATATTATGCTCAATTAGTGTATCTATAATTTGCTTGGCACGAGCTTGATAAGTATGCTCCTGCACTGTTATTCGCCCCTGTTCTTGAATTTTCGTTTTCTTTTTCGGATGATTCAAAAAATAATATATTGCTTGAAGGGTTTCCTTTGGTGACGAAACCGTAATTAAATCTTTCCCTGGCTTAAATATTTCCCTAACACCTGGAGTATCTATCGTAAGAAGAAATCCACCTGAGCCTAAAATTTCATACGTTCTTTGGGTAATCAACTCTTGATAATTTTGTAATCCTAGTATAATGTCTGCCGAGTTATACACTTTATATGTCTCTAAATAGTGAATAGGACCATGAATCCAATCTTTTGGTATATCCATACCAAAAAAACGATCCATTTCATCCCAATTGTTTCCCCAAAAATCAATACGAATATTTTTTTCCAGAAGAGGACGAATTAGTACATTTAGAGCATTACTTCTAAAATGATTAGGGTATTTTTCTAAAATATGAGGATATGCATTTGCAACAACTGCAATTGAACAATTATATTCTGAGGATTTAGGAGATTTGTAGTGTGCCGTTTCTTCAAAGCCAAAGTCCAAATGAGCAGCTGGAATTCCTAATTGCCGATAGACTTTAACTGTTTTTGGACATATTGTAAACACAAAATCTGGTTTCATCCTTTTGACTAATGGAATAGACCAAATTTCTGTATAAGCAGGATCTTCCACCGCCCAATAAATAAGGGGGATTGTTGTTTTCTTCATACATTCTCTTATTAATTTTTGTTTTTCTTTTGTTTGTTCTTGTCCCCAACCAATTGAGATCACCAAATCTGGATTAAATTCTTCCAACATTTGCGAAAGATTCTTGGTTAACGGGCCCGAAATTAAAACATCATGCCCATTTGCTTGAAACCCTCTAGGTAAATTATTCTTCCATATATGGCTACTCTCTAAAAAAAGAATACGCATTTCATTTCACTCCTTACCTCACGTAATTCTTTCAAAATTTCTTACAATAATCTTAATTTTTAAGGTACTTAAAAAGACTACACGAGCATTTCACTTACTTTTACTATTTGGTATTCTTGTTTTTTTAATTCAGAAATTATAATATCTGTAGCACCAGCGGTCGGTTTTCCATTTAAATGAAATAATACAATATCCCCGCCTTTAACACCTCCCAGTACTCTATTAACTATAGTCTTAACTGAAGGCTCTTTCCAATCAATTGAATCTATATTCCAATGAATTGTGTAAGGAAAACCTAGTTTACCAGCAATCTCTAGAATTTCTTTATTCCAATTTCCAAAAGGGGGCCGAAATAACGGACTTCCTTTCGTTTCCATAATTTTTTCAAAACACCTAGTGGTTCTCTTAAATTCCTCCATAATGTCCCTATACGATGACTTCGTCAAATCCGGATGACTGTATGAATGATTTGCAATTTCATGTCCTTCTGAAACAATACGTCTAGCGAGACTTGGAAATTTTTCTACCCATGCACCTGTTAAAAACACCGTAGTTTTGATATCGTGTTTTTTTAATACTTCTAAAATTTCTTCAGTTTTATCTGCATCAGCACCTGCATCGTAAGTTAATGAAATCATTTTTTTAGTATTTAATCCCTTTGAAATCAGCACAGATGGGAAAACCGTTGATTTAGAATCGCGTGTATCAATTTTGATTAATTGCCCTGCAAGAATATAATCTGAATCCAATTCATTATCTAACTTTATTTTTTCTACTGAGATATCAAATCGTCTTGAAATACTACCTAAAGTCTCTCCGTGACAAATCGTATAATACTTATAATTTGCAAGCTGATTTTCACTTGTTTTTCTTATTTTCAACGGTCTTCCAGCATCAATTTTATCAGAAGTAAGGTTGTTTAATTGTTTCATTGAACTTACCGTTATTCCTAATTCATTTGCTATACTAGATAATGTATCGCCATTGCGTACATTATAAATTTCAAATTCTCCCTGTTTGTATGTCTTGTTCTTTTCATTTCCCAAAACATAATGACTTCTTTTACCTCTAAATATCCCGTACTCCTTTAAAATATTGATCATATACTCTGCACGTTTTTCATAAGAATATTTTTTTACTGCTTTTCTTCCATGTTTCCTAATCTTTTCTCTCATTTCAGAATGCTGAAGATAATAATTAACTAATTTAACCGTTTCCTCAGGTGAAGAAGATGTGAGAAGATCTTTTCCCGCTTTAAATAAGCGATGAATTTCAGGAATATCGTTTGTTAAGAGAAGGCCTCCAGAGCCAAGTATTTCATACGTACGTTGCGTAAGTTGCGTAGGGAGATTTTGAAGTCCTATAATAATATCGGATGAGCTATAAACTTTATTTGCATTTGTGTAATCAATATATCCTCGAATCCACTCCTTTGGAATATCGACACCTAAAATATCCTTCATTTCATCCCAATACCTACCATAAAAATTTATTTTAATATTATTTTCTAACAAAGGTTTGATTAATATGTTTAATGATTGATGCCGAAAATGATCTGGAAGGTAACTCAATTTTTTAGGATATCCATTTGCAACAAGTGCAACTGGTGCATAATATTCCGCATCTTTATCCATTGGATGATGAACAATTGGATGATAACCGAAATCTAGA
Source organism: Bacillus sp. C1 (assembly GCF_054570475.1). NCBI lineage: Bacteria > Bacillati > Bacillota > Bacilli > Caryophanales > Bacillaceae > Bacillus > Bacillus sp. C1. Next base: position 535 of record NZ_JBTMZT010000015.1, on the reverse strand, counting down.
TGTTCGGCAGGAATCCCTTTCCCTTTGTAAACTTCTACCATATCTCGGCAAATTGTAAATACAAAATCTGGACGTGTTCTCTGTATATACGGTAATGTGAAAATCTCTGTAGAAGTTGGATCTTCCGTTGCCCAGTAAACATGTGGAATATTAAATTTTTTCATGCATTCAAAAATCAATTGTTGTTTGAGCTTAGATGAATTTTCTGGCCCCCATCCCATTGTTATAACTAAATCTGGTGCAAAATCATCTATCAGTTTGTAAATAATATGTTCATCTAAAGGCCCTGAAACCTTTACTTTATGTCCAGCGTCACGAAACCCGTTTGGTAAACCATGGATCCACATTGGATGGCTCTCTAAAAATAAAACTCGCATCTTTTCTCACCTCAAAAATCTGATATTTTTAAGTGTTATTAATTTAACGAATTCCCCGAAAGAATTCTCCTTCCTCAAGCGTGTGAAGGGCTTAGCCCAACGGTAGGTGGGAGATGAATTTCGGTTTGGCATAGCCAAAAGGCTTTGCCTTTTATTTT
>NZ_JBTMZT010000014.1:0-99322 GCF_054570475.1 Bacillus sp. C1 | reverse complement strand
CGCCGCCAGCGTTCATCCTGAGCCAGGATCAAACTCTCCAATAAAGTTAGTTTGTCTAGCATCTAAAATAAAAATTGACGTTTCACGTTGTTTGTTTCGTTCAGTTTTCAAAGAACTAAAAGCGGGTGAAGAGAATCGAACTCTCGACCAGAGCTTGGAAGGCTCTTGTTTTACCACTAAACTACACCCGCGTGGTCGGGAAGACAGGATTTGAACCTGCGACCCCCTGGTCCCAAACCAGGTGCTCTACCAAGCTGAGCCACTTCCCGTTATGGCGCGCCCGAGAGGAGTCGAACCCCTAACCTCTTGATCCGTAGTCAAACGCTCTATCCAATTGAGCTACGGGCGCTTATTCATGATGTTTCGTCGTTGTTGTATTTCAGCGACTCAATTATCTTATCACATTGCATTTTCAAATGCAAGCACTTTTTTATTTTTTCTTTGGTGCGGCCGAGAGGACTTGAACCTCCACGGGGTTTCCCCCACTAGGCCCTCAACCTAGCGCGTCTGCCGTTCCGCCACGACCGCATATGCGGGTGAAGGGAGTCGAACCCCCACGCCAAAGGCGCCAGATCCTAAGTCTGGTGCGTCTGCCAATTCCGCCACACCCGCGAAAATAAAAAAGAATGAGCCATGAAGGATTCGAACCTTCGACCCTCTGATTAAAAGTCAGATGCTCTACCAACTGAGCTAATGGCTCGTAATGGCTGGGCTAGCTGGATTCGAACCAGCGCATGACGGAGTCAAAGTCCGTTGCCTTACCGCTTGGCTATAGCCCATCGAAAAAATTCTATTTTAGCGACAAAGATTACTTTATCACAATAAGCAATAAAAAACAACTGCTTAAGTAGCAGAAGTTAAAGTGGCGGTCCCGACCGGGGTCGAACCGGCGATCTCCTGCGTGACAGGCAGGCATGTTAACCACTACACCACGGGACCATTGGTTGCGGGGACAGGATTTGAACCTGCGACCTTCGGGTTATGAGCCCGACGAGCTACCGTACTGCTCCACCCCGCGACGATATTGTTTATACATTATATGGTGGAGGATGACGGGATCGAACCGCCGACCCCCTGCTTGTAAGGCAGGTGCTCTCCCAGCTGAGCTAATCCTCCGAAAGTGGTGACCCGTACGGGATTCGAACCCGTGTTACCGCCGTGAAAGGGCGGTGTCTTAACCACTTGACCAACGGGCCAATATAAATGGCAGAGAAGAAGGGATTCGAACCCTCGCACCGCGTTAGCGATCTACTCCCTTAGCAGGGGAGCCCCTTGAGCCACTTGGGTACTTCTCTGTATGGCTCCGCAGGTAGGACTCGAACCTACGACCGATCGGTTAACAGCCGATAGCTCTACCACTGAGCTACTGCGGAATAAGAAAGACAATTTATATCTTATAAAAAATCACATTATAAGTCAAGGTATTTTATAAAACATCTTGTACAAACGTGACATGTTTATAATATACTGGATTGACTTTTAACTGTCAAGGTGTTTTTTACCTCTTGCAATCTCCCTTTACACTTTCCACAAACATATCTTTTTGTATTAATTTGACGTCTTCTTACATATTGAAAAGTACATTCTACACATTCATACATATATGTTTTAACCTCTTTCTTTTCTTCCCTTATCCTCTTACAAAACCTAGGAGCACCAACTTCTTTCAACAATTGACGAAAATCTCGATCACGATGCTGATACCCTCTACCCATAATATGCAAATGATAATGACACAACTCATGCTTAATAATACCGATTAATTCTCCTTGACCGTACACTTCATAATAACGACAGTTTAATTCTATATTATGACTTCTAAGCAAATACCTTCCCCCAGTTGTGCGTAGTCGGTGATTGAACATCGCCTTATGCAAAAAGGCTCTTCCGAAATATTGTAATGAAATTTCTTCTACAAGTCTTTGAACTTCTTTTCCATTCATTTTTATTCCCCCAAAAACTAAAAATAAACTTACACTTTTCTTCATCCCTATACATACATTAAATAGTACATATACCCATCCTCATTCAAACAGCGTAATTTCTATGAACTATCTTCTTCCTCATTTATTCGTAGAATTTCGCTAACCAAACTCTTATAAACAGTTCCTAAGATGAGGCTCTAGCCTATCTTCTATTCCGGAGCTGCTTGTTAGAGCCGGATTAAACAAGGGGGGATTCTTATGCCAACGTGGCTCCGAAAACAAATGCAACGTGCATATTTTGAAAAAAACCGGTATCAAATCAAATTGCTAAACGAATGCTGGTTTTATTATAGCAGAATGCATCAAAATTCCTGATAAAGTGAACATGTAATTAGTGGGGTATCCTCCCACTAATTACATTCTTACTAACATTACTTCATTAAAAAAGAGCAGGTTTATCCCTGCCCTTTTCGCATCGCTATTCAATAGGTAACATAGATAAAGCAACGCGCCCTTTTTTCATATCAACATCATCTACCCAAACTTTTACAATTTGTCCAACAGACACTACATCTAACGGATGCTTTACAAACTGTTTACTAAGTTTCGAAATATGTACTAATCCATCCTGTTTCACACCAACATCTACGAATGCACCAAAATCAACAACATTTCGAACCGTTCCTTCTAACTCCATACCACGCTTTAAATCTTCTAATTTGAGAATTCCCTTTTTCAAAAGTGGTTTCGGTAATTCATCGCGCATATCTCGTTCCGGGCTAATTAAAGCATCGATAATATCGATTAATGTCGGTTCACCAATATTCGTCTCTTGAGATAATTTAGAAAGCTCCACTCCCTCTAAAGACTTTTGTAAATGCGGTTGTCCTACATCATCAATCGATAGCCCTAAACTTTTTAATAATAATTCGACATTTTTATATTGCTCTGGGTGAATACTTGTTCTATCAAGTGGATTTTTACCTTCTAGTATACGTAAGAAACCGATACATTGTTCATACGTTTTCGCACCTAACCGTGCTATTTTCTTTAACTCTGTACGCTTAGTAAACTTCCCATCTTCTTCCCGTTTGTTCACAATATTTTTCGCAACTGTCTTCGATAATCCAGAAACATATTGTAATAACGCTACAGAGGCCGTATTCACGTTCACCCCTACTTGGTTAACAGCTGTTTCCACGACAAAAGTTAGTGATTCATTTAATCTCTTTTGTGATACATCATGTTGATACTGCCCGACTCCTACTGATTTCGGATCAATTTTCACAAGTTCTGCAAGCGGATCTTGTAGACGGCGTCCAATCGACACAGCACTTCTCTCTTCAACTTGCAAATCCGGAAATTCTTCACGGGCTAAATCAGAAGCTGAATATACACTAGCACCTGCTTCATTGACAATAATATAAAATACATCTTGCGGCACTAATTGTAAAATATCTACTATAAACTCTTCTGTTTCCCTAGAAGCTGTACCATTTCCGATTGCAATCATCTGAACTTGATATTTTTCTATAATAGAAGTAACTTTTGTTTTTGCATCTTCATATTTCCGAACAGGTGGATGCGGATAAACGACATCAATATGTAGAACTTTCCCTGTATCATCTACTACTGCTAACTTACACCCTGTTCGATATGCAGGATCTACTGCTAGTACTACCTTTCCTTTCATTGGTGGTTGTAACAATAAATTACGTAAATTCTCAGAGAAAATATGAATAGCTTGTTCTTCTGCTGTTTCAGTTAATTCTTTCCGAATTTCCCTTTCAATTGACGGTTGAATTAATCGCTTATATCCATCCTCAATCGCTAATTGTACATATTCTGCACTTTTAGAAGTAGCATCTCGAATTACTTTTTTATGTAAAAAGCGAACAATCTCTTCAGCAGGCGGAACAACCGAGACTTTTAGAATTTCTTCTTTTTCACCACGATTCATAGCTAACACACGATGTGGTACAACTTTTTGCAACGGTTCCTCATAACTGTAATACATCTCATATATATTTTTCTCATCTTTTTCTTCATCCTTTACCGCGGATGCAATCATCCCTTTTGTAAAGGTAACATTTCGAATCCAGCTACGATATGCCGCATCATCTGATACCAGTTCTGCAATAATATCTTGTGCACCTTGTAAGGCTTCTTGAACAGATTGCACTTCTTTCTCATCATTAACAAATCTTTTCGCCTGCTCTTGCGGATTTTCTTTCGCAAAGAGAAGTAACCATTCAGCTAGCGGTTCAAGCCCCTTATCCTTCGCGATTGTTGCTTTTGTTCTTCTCTTTTCTTTATAAGGGCGATATAAATCTTCTACTTCTTGTAGCTTCGTTGCAGATACAATATGTTTACTCAGCTCTTCTGTTAATTTTCCCTTTTCATTAATCAGACGAAGAACTTCTTCCTTTCTATCTTCAAGCTGCATCATATATTGCCATCTTTCTAAGATTGCACGAATTTGCACCTCATCTAAAGAGCCTGTCCATTCTTTTCGGTAACGAGCAATAAATGGAACTGTGTTACCTTCTTCTGTTAATTGAATAACATGACGAACTTGCTTTTCTGTAAAGCCTAATTCTTTCACTAACATTTTCATTAACGCTTGTCGATTATCTAACATTTCCATATACAACCGAAACCTCCTCTAATAAAAAAAGTTGCTCCAAAAAGAGAGCAACTTAAACTGCCGATTTAAAAATCTATTAGTCCTAAACTAATTTGCAGTGCTTCATCTACACGACTCATCATCATCTCATCTAAATGAGTAATTTTGTCCGTTAAGCGCTGCTTATCGATTGTTCGAATCTGCTCGAGCAAGATAACAGAATCTCTCTCAAATCCGTACTTTTTTGCATCAATTTCCACATGTGTGGGCAATTTTGCTTTCTGAATCTGTGCAGTAATAGCCGCTACAATCACAGTCGGACTAAAACGATTTCCGATGTCATTTTGAATGACAAGAACCGGACGAACGCCTCCTTGCTCAGAACCAACAACTGGGGAAAGATCTGCAAAATACACGTCGCCGCGTTTTACAATCAAAATATTACCCCCCGCTAACTAAGCGTTCTACCGTATGAGCTGCTTCATACTCTGCTAAGAAAGCTTCAGATGCAATACCAAGATTAATTTTTCCCATTTCAATATACCCACGTCGCATTGATTCATGTTGGTAGCGTTTCTTTGTCTTATGTTGACGCAATAACAGTTGTGTTGCCTGGCAAATTAGTTCATGGCGATTCTTATTCTCTTGTTTTCCAATTCCGTCCAATTCCGTTACCACTTGCTTCGGCAACCGAACCACGATTTCAGTAGTTACACTTGATTCGGACACAAAAATACACCTCCACCGTCAACTACACACCCAAATATATATATGACACCTATTGTAATAATACCATTGTATGGAGCCTGTTGCAAAGACTTCCTTATTCCTTGTTTATGTTTTCCAATTCGTTAGCAAAACATTCACTTTCATTTACTTTTTATCTCTTTTTCATAATAAATAACATAAACCTTCTATTAATGAAGGACTGTAGCATTCAACGATATTCGACCCCATAATTCATTTTCTATAAATCATAACCATTATTATGATGTTCATTTATATATCATTTAAATAATTTATTACTTTGACTACTTCCCCATGTCGTATAAATATACGCGGAATACGAAAACTAATTGTCGCGATAATTTCATAACTAATGGTATTCGAATACTCAGCAACTTCAATTGCACTAATATACTCATTACCTTGCTTTCCTATCAAGGTAACCTTTGTTCCAGGCGGCACTTCCCAAGGAAGATGCAACATAAATTGATCCATTGTAATTCGCCCTACAATCGGAACTCTTTCCCCATTCACAAGTACTTTAAATCCTTGAAGCCGTCTAAGCCAGCCATCTGCATAACCAATTGGCACCGTCGCTATCCACTCTTCTTTCTTCGCTCTATATGTGACACTATAGCTAATCCCATCACCTTTTATAACTTGTTTAATATGCGCGACTGTCGTATGAAGCGAGAAAGCCGGTTCTAATTTTATCGGTAAAAAAGGACGTATTTCTACAGAAGGTGATAACCCATACATCGCAATTCCAATCCGGACAGCCTGAAATGTAATTCCATGGAACCTCATAGTAGCCGCACTATTTGCCGTATGAACAAATGTTGGATTCACTCCGAATGCTTTCAACCAATTCAATTGCTCTAAAAAAGTGTTATACTGCTTATCAAAGTAAGATGTCTCCTCTTCATCTGCTGTTGCAAAATGCGTATATACCCCTTCTAACTCTAGAAAAGGAGCAGCATCCTCTAATATCCGTAAAAACTCTTTTAACTCATTACGCTTACGAATCCCTATCCTTCCCATACCACTATCGAATTTAATATGAAATTTTAGTGAGAACGGGCTACTCCAAATCTCTACGGCTTCTTCAATCCATTCCTTTTGAAAAATAGTTAATGCTACATCATTCTCAGCAGCTACATTTACATCACGTGGCGGCGAAGGGCCCAGCACTAAAATCGGCGCAGTAATTCCAGCGCGGCGAAGCACTAGCGCCTCATCTAAGAAAGCGACTGCTAATCTTGTTGCACCTGCTTCCAACGCGGTTCTTGCTACTGGAATATAGTCATGTCCATATGCGTTCCCTTTTACTACAGCAAAAATTTCCACATCTCTCGGAATTATTTCTTTAATATGCATTACATTGTTATAAATGGCATCCAAGTTCACTTCTACCCATGTATCACGGTAAAACGGTGACTCTTCCATAAGAAAACACTTCCTTATATACGATATGCGAAGTCCATTCTTTTATATTCGTCTTTTTATGAAATCCATTCCCAAAGACAAGAAAAACGTGGCGCATATACATCACCACGTCTAAAAAGTTTATTTTACCTGCTTTTCTGCAACAGAACGAGCTACCATTAATATCTCATCTGTCTTTAAACCTTTAGACACGAGCATATATTCTACCCCATTATGCGACCATGTTAACGATTCTTTTGTTAGAGCTCCAATTGTAAAGCCAAGATCAACTAATTCTCCACTTACACTTATCGATGCTGAAGCTTCAGCGACTTTCGCTTTTTCTTGTATTAATGTAAAGGATTTCTTGTCCCCAGTGTATGTGAGTATCGCACGATTACCACTGTCTGTTTTTAACTCTTTCTCTTCATTTAAAACCATTCCCCGCGGAGTATCACGTGGATATAAAATCGCGAACGGTTTATCTTGTTTCACTGTCGTTTGTACATCTACTTGCGCACGAGCCATATTTTGTTTTGTATCAAATGCATCTTTATCAAATTTTGTATCAAACTTCACCTTTGAAAAATCTACTTTCACAAGAACATTTTGATCATTATCCATCAATTTGACTGAAACAGGGGCTAAATCACTTTTATTCAATTTAATCTCTTGCTTCGGCAGCATATTTTGATGGTGATAATTCGTTTTTGTTTTAAACACGTAATATTTATCTGTTTTCTCAAACGAAAGATTCTTCTCATCTTTTAGGATATCCCTTACAAGTGATTCATATAAATAAGCTTGACTGCTATTTTGCGGCCAATCGCTTTGGAAACGAAAACTCTTATTAAGTGCTGGCGTTAACACAAAAACACCTTCATCGTTTCTTAAAATGATTTGACTCTGATCCTTCTTCGCATTCTTTAAATTCACACGATAATAAGAAGGTTCTTTATGCCACACTTCCACGTTATACTCTTGTGGTTCATTCCCTGTTTTAATAGATAATTTCGCTTCAGCTTGATAACTCTTCATCCCCTTAACCTTTGCCTCTAAATCTCGCACAACATCTTCCTGTTTCTTTTCCATACAACCCGCTAGCACGAAAACGGTCAATAAACCGACAATAACTAAAAATAGCCGCCTTTTCATCATTTCAACCCCTTTGCCCTATAAATGAATGGAAGATACTTCTTCCTTATCGCTAACTCAAATATATGAGACAAAGATATGAAATATGCAGACTAGCGTGACGAGCTTTCCAAAACAACTTGGGCCACTGCAAATTCTCTACTATGACTAATCGATAGATGAACAATATGCTCCGTGTTTGTTATAAGAACTGGTTTACCCCTATCATCATTTTTGATTTCAATATCTAAAAAACTCACTTCTTTCCCAATACCAGTCCCAACTGCCTTAGAATACGCTTCTTTAGCTGCAAACCTGCCTGCTACAAACTCTACAAGACGATTTCCTTTTAATCCGGAAGCAACACTACGTTCTTCATTCGTTAAAATACGGTCCATTAATTTCAACTTTCCATCTAGCATTTTTTCAATTCGATTCAATTCGATAATATCAATTCCAATCCCTATAATCATTTCAAAATTCCCCTTCTTCTATTTGTCTTCCTTCATTCATATTGTAAGAATAACAGAGATTCTTTCCGATGCAAAAGGAGTGAAAACATAAAATGCCAATAACACCTATTCGGATCACCTTACAACCTGTCGTCCTCTCTTTACTTTGCTTGCAACTCCTCATGATAATACTAGGAGATTTTTTCTTCCCTACTTTAGCTGCTTACAATGAATATATTTCTGAGGGAGAATGGTGGCGATTTATAACTTCGCTATTTATACATGTAAATTTCCAGCACTTTCTTTCCAATAGCATTTGTCTATTTTTCCTCGGTCATTCTATCGAAAAACAACTAGGAAGTGTTCGTTTCCCTATTTTATTTTTTACTGCTGGCATTAGTGGTAATATTTTTTCTTATATTATGATGCCTATCGGATATGTCCATGCCGGCGCATCAGGTGGCATTTTCGGTTTACTTGGTGCACAACTTTTTCTTTTATATAGTCGCTATCGACCTTATCAACCGAAAGACTTCGTTTTCTTTTCTTCAATTATTTTTCTATTACTTCTTGTCACCTTCTCTACCCCTTCTGCTAATCCTATTAGCCATTTAACAGGACTACTAATGGGTGGTATTTATACTCCATTTTTAACAAAAAAAAAGATGGTGTAGAGCTTATTTAACATAAAAGCTCCCACCATCGATTATTTCCACCTCTGGTTTTGCACCAAGATCTCGCATTAATTGAAATAAAGACTCATCCTTCTTTTTCGCTTCAATCATACAATCTATTTGCGAAACACTACCTTTAATTTTCTGTAAAAAAGATAAAAATGTATCTGCATCAATAAAATCCGCATGAGCTCTAGGATCCTTTCCTTTTCGCGGACTAGAAATATGCATTTTAATTGGCAATAAAGACACTTTCCAAGTATTCACTACACGTTCCCACCCTTCATACCAATCCTCTTTATCGTTATTCATCATATGATGGTGCAAATCAAATACAACCGGAATTGCCAGTTTTTCACCTAAATATAACGTTTCTTTTAATGAAAAAGTCGTATCATCATTTTCTAACATAATCATTTCTTGAATGCTTGCAGGAACGTTGGACCAATTTTCAATGAAACGTTCTAATGCAAGTTCTTTATTATTATATCCACCACCAACATGTAACACACAGCGATGTCCTCGTTTGATCCCCATTCCCTTTAACAACTTCCGGTGCATCTGAAGCGTTTTTACCGACTGTTTAAAAATATTTTCTTGCGGTGAATTTAATACAACAAAATGATCCGGGTGAAAATCGATCCTCATCTTCATTTGATGTGCAAATTCACCTAACCCTTTTAAATTCTCCTTTAAAGGACGAATATAGTTCCAATTGAGCAATTCTTCATGATTTGCTAAAGGAATTAATTTTGAACTAAGCCGAAAAAAGGATATATCATGTCCCTTATTATGTTTTAATAACCGCAAACAATTTTCTAAATTAGAATTAGCAATTCTTTCAAGCTTATGAATCGCCGCCTCTCGATCTTTCATACGTTGAAACTGCGCGTATGTCATCGTTTGAGAAGGAGATGCATTTTTCAAGTGCATACTCATCGCTACATAACCAAGTCTTACGAGCATAAAGCCCCTCTTTTCTATAGAATTTATTATGTAGTATGCGCAATTACACAAATAAAAAAGGATGCCCTTTTTTGGACATCCTCTCTTTTATTAAGCTTGTGGCTTACGGCTATGATGTTTTCTTTCACCGCGTCCATTTGAAGATCCTGGGCGACCTTGCCCTTCTCCTTTGCGACCACGGCTACGGTTACCGTCACGGTTGCCATCACGGTTACGACCATCGCGGTTACGGTCACGATTACGACCATCGCCGCCACGACCATCGCGATTACGGTTACGGTTACCATCACGGTATCCATTTCCGTTACCACCGCGTTTTTTAGCTCCTCTTGAAACAACTGGTGGTTCTGATGTTAAAGAAATTGGTGTTGTATCTGGTTCTTTTGTCATCATTTTCAGAGCAGCTGCTACAACAGTTACAGAATCATTTTCTTCTAACATTTCTTCTGCAATACGTTTGTAGTATGATAAATTATCATTTTCAATTGTGCTTTGAAGCTTTTCAGCGATTAAACGTTGTTGACCTTCTAATGCTTCATCCAGTGTAGGTGCATCCATGCGGTCCATCTTACGCTTAGTTGTACGCTCGATATTTTTCAATTGTCCTGATTCACGTGGCGTTACAAATAGCATCGCAATACCTTTTTTACCAGCACGGCCAGTACGACCAATGCGGTGAACGTATGATTCTGGATCTTGTGGAATATCGAAGTTGTATACATGTGTTACACCTGAAATATCAAGACCACGCGCTGCAACGTCTGTTGCAACAAGCACTTCAATAGAACCTTCTTTAAATTTACGTAATACAGACATACGCTTCGCCTGTGTTAAATCACCATGAATACCCTCTGCTGCATAACCACGTAAGTTTAATGCTTCTGATAATTCATCAACACGGCGCTTTGTACGACCAAATACAATCGCAAGCTCTGGAGATTGAATATCTAATAAGCGTGTTAATACGTCAAACTTTTTCTTTTCTTGCACTTCTAAATAGAACTGCTGAATGTTTGGCATTGTTACTTCTTTTGCCTTTACTTTAATATGCTGAGGCTCAGTCATGAAACGCTCAGCAATGCGACGGATTGGATCTGGCATTGTCGCTGAGAATAATAATGTTTGATGTGTTTCTGGCACATCTGTTAAAATTGCTTCAATATCTTCAATGAAGCCCATATTTAACATTTCATCTGCTTCATCAAGAACAACCGTTTCTACATTTTGTAGACGAAGTGTCTTACGGTTAATGTGATCTAAAATACGTCCCGGCGTACCAACAATAATGTGTGGGTGTTTTTTTAGAGCACGAATTTGACGGTTAATATCTTGGCCACCATAAATCGGTAAAATACGAACGCGTTTATGCTTACCAATTTTGTAAAGTTCTTCTCCAACTTGAATCGCTAATTCACGTGTTGGCGCGATAACAATACCTTGAACTGATTCTTTATGTGTATCCACTTTGTCTAATAGTGGTAATCCGAATGCTGCTGTTTTCCCTGTACCTGTTTGCGCTTGCCCAATAATGTCTTTACCTTGCAAAGCATGTGGAATTGTTTCAGCTTGAATTGGCGTAGCCTCTTCAAAGCCCATACTTTCAACCGATTGCAGTAAAGACTCACTTAATCCTAATTCTCGAAATGTTGTCAATGTTACTTCTCCTTTTCTATCCTATACTTATCATTTAAAAAAAGGCATTTTCCGAATTTGCGGAAAAGCCCTTTTCCTGAATGCTCACGTATATAAACGGGCGTATATTCTTCACGAAAATACTTCTAAACGTTATTACACTTTATCAATTATAAGTTTTGTATGTGTAAAAAGCAAACCCAACTGTTACCTTATTTCATAATAAAGGTCTTTTTCTACACTTTTATTTTTCATTTTTTTACTGTAAGCGCTTATTAGAAGTTTTTGCGATTTCGTTATCTGTCATCCCTATTTACATAAACCAATTATTTCAACATCGTAATAACTTCTTCCAACTTCATCCCACGAGATGCTTTCACTAATACAATGTCCTTCACATCAACGATTGCTTGTAAATTTTTCACAAGCTCTTCTTTATCATCATACGCTTTTACACGTTCATTAGGGAAGTTAATTTTTGCTCCCTCAGCAATTTGGGTACCAAGTTTACCATACGTAAATACATAGGAAATTTGAGCCGGATCAATCAACTTACCAACTTCGTAATGAAATTGTACTTCTTGATCTCCAAGTTCTAACATATCACCAAGAACAACAATTTTTTTAGAAAATCCATCTAATCCATTCATTAAATGGAAGGCAGCTTCCATAGCCGTTGGACTTGCATTATATGCATCATTAATAATTGTTAACCCATTTTCTGTTTTTACAATCTCCATGCGCATACCTGTCATTTGAAGTGTTAGTAAACCTTGTTTCATTTCTTCCCACGTTACACCGAAGTATTTTGCAATCGCCATTGATGCCAGTGTATTATATACATTATGTTTCCCAAGAACCGGGAGATAAAATACAACACCTTCATCCTGATTCATCTTAAAGTACGTCCCTGTCGCCTGCAATGTTACAGAAGTTGGATAATAATCGTTCGCTCTAGCATCACCAAACGTAACAGTTTCTGCCACTAAATTCATCTTTGGAACGCGATTTGTTAATAGCGGTTCATCCCCATTGTATACAAATACTCCGCCTTCTTGTAGGCCAGTAACGATTTCAAGCTTCGCCTCAGCAATCGCATCACGAGAACCTAAATCCATCAAATGCGCTTCCCCAATATTTGTGATAATCGCTGCATTTGGACGAGCTAACTTAGATAAAAATTCAATTTCACCTCTGCTAGACATCCCCATTTCTAATACAGCCATTTCTGTATTTTCTTCTAAATTCAAAATCGTAAGGGGTAAACCAATATGGTTATTAAAGTTCCCCTCTGTTTTTTGAACCTTAAATTTAGTTGCAAGAAGACTTGTCACAATATCTTTCGTGGACGTTTTACCATTACTTCCTGTTACACCTATAACTTTCACATCTAACTGATCACGATAACTTTTCGCTAATGTTTGTAATGCAGATAGCGTATCTTCTACAAAAATCACTGGTATATTCGTTGGCGGATTTTGCACATCTCTTTTCCAAAGTGTAGCTACAGCACCATTTTCAATTGCTTTATCTACAAAAGAATGACCATCAAAACGCTCACCTTGAATCGGAACATATAAATTATTTTTTTCAATTTTTCGTGTATCAATTGATACGCCTTGTATAGTAATTTCAGCATATTTTTCTAATAATCCTGTCCCATTCATCATTTGTTCCACTTGTTTTAACGTGCGCTTTATCATAAAAACACTCCTTACATAGAAGAAACACTATTCTCTTGAATAGTGCTCCCCCCTTTTTTGTTAGATTGTATATTTAATTTTTTGCTTTTCTTCGTGACGCTCAATCGCCAAACGAATTAATTCCTCAATTAACTCTGGATACGGTAAGTTAGTATGTTGCCATAATAACGGGAACATGCTAAATGGCGTAAATCCTGGCATTGTATTTACTTCATTAATATATACTTCTCCATCTTTTGTTAAGAAGAAGTCCGCTCTTGTTAATCCAGCGCCATCTAAAGATTGGAATGCACGAATTGCATCTTTTTGAATCACATTCGACTCTTGTTCTGTAATTTCAGCTGGGATAATTAATGCCGTATCGCCATCAATATATTTTGATTTATAATCATAAAACTCTTTCTTCGGCATGATTTCACCAACAACAGAGCATTTTGGCTCATCATTTCCTAAAACGCCAACTTCCACTTCACGCCCTACAATATTTTCTTCTACGATAATTTTGCGGTCAAATTGGAATGCTTCTTCAAATGCCTTTTCTAATTCTTCACGATCTTTACATTTATTAATACCAACGCTTGATCCAAGGTTTGCTGGTTTTACAAAGCACGGGTATCCTAGTTTTTCTTCTACTTTATCATAAGCTGTTGGAGGATTTTTCTCCCATACGCTACGAATGAAAGATGCATACTTCGCTTGTTTCAATCCTGCTTCAGCAAAGATGTTTTTCATAACAACTTTATCCATACCAGCTGCAGATGCTAATACACCGTTACCAACGTATGGAACATTCAATAATTCTAGTAAACCTTGTACTGTTCCATCTTCACCGTTCGGTCCGTGTAACAGCGGGAAAATAACATCAATTGCCTCTTCTTGTTTAGAAGAAGATGATGGGATAATTTCTGTACTTAATGATACTGGAGAAATTGCATTTTCCTCTCCATTCATTTGTAATGCTTGCACGCTCGTTACTTCACCTTCAATGCGTTCGCCACGCATCCACTGACCTTGCTCTGTAATATAAATTGGATGAATCTCGAATTTTTCTTGATTTAATGCTTTAATAGCAGCAAGAGCTGTTTGTAATGATACTTGATGCTCTGCTGATTTTCCACCATATAATAAACCTAATTTAATTTTCGTCAATGAAATCACCCTAACCAATTGTTTTCATTTTTCTATTTTAGCACTTTTTATAGAAATAGGTAGTTCCTATTTAAATAAAGTAAAACTTTTCTTGTCCCTACTTTTGCTGCTCAAGGGTAATAAAACAAAATAAAAGTTCCATAAATGGCTTTGTAATTTCACCAATTTCCTTTTTATGCACAATTATTCTACATTCCTATCTTTTCCTTATAAGAAAACTGTATTACGCTCCTCGTTATGTACCTAATATATATGAAGAAATACCTCTTTTTGTGTATGTTACCTATTGACTACGAGGTTTGTTTCGCCACACTTCCCTTTTGCCTTTGTTCCACAAGACGATCTAACGAAATATATACAAGGCCCGCTATAACACATCCGACTCCTAAAATCGTGAATAAGAAATGCCCTAGCGATCGATCAAGTAGTAGGCCGCCAAGAAGTGGGCCGAATGCATTCCCTGTAATCCACTGTAAACTTGCCGCTCCCATATATGTTCCGCGCAAATGCTCCGGCGCCAAATTTGCAACAAATGTCATTTGTACAGGAGACATAATCATTTCACCTAGCGTATATACCGCATAGACAACAAGTAATGTTATGAAAATAACCGTAGCACCTGTTCCCAATTCACCAAACCACCTTGGAAGCCAACCGATGAATAACAGCCCGATTCCAAATAACCAGGCCCCATATAGCATTGTCTTTCCAACCGGTTTATCTGTTGCCCATTTTGAAATTTGGAATTGAAATAAAACAACTAACAAACCATTTAAAGCCATCAAATATGGATACGGGTTATTTTCACCAAATATTTCTTTCATTTCGTTATCGAAATGAAGGGGAAGCATACCTTCTGTTTGCGAAAAACCCATAGAAATAATAATACCTGCCAATAAATAGATCATCAGTACCCTATCTCTCAAAATAACTCTCCAAGCAGGTTCTGTCTCCTTTTTCGTAACCCCGTTCTCTTTCAATGTAGCTTTCGGCATTGTTTCTTGAATCAATATTAGCACAAGAAGTGCATAAAACAGCATTGAAGAAGCAGCAATAATAAACACTACATTTTTCGAGAGAACAACTACCGAAGCCCCCATAATCGGCCCAATTGCTGCCCCAATATTATGCCCCATTCGTAATAAACCGTATGCCTCAGTCCTCTTTTCGGGTACTGTAACATCCGCTACCATTGCCGACGCCGCTGGATGAAAGAGTGAATTACTTAATCCTAACAAAACAGACAAAATAGCATAAGGCAGAAACCCTTCTATAAATAAAAATCCAAGCATTAACAATGCATTACTTGCCATCGAAACTATCATAATTGGTTTTCTACCATATATATCGGCAATTCGCCCCCCTATAAGGGAACCAAAGCTGGCCGCAATAGGAGAAAGAGCCATAATGATTCCTACTTGTAATAAAGAATCTACTTTATCTTTTAAATACAATGCAAAAAATGGCATTAACATCATCATTGCAATTCCATTCAATGTTTCTCCTATAAAACGAATCCACACATTACGATCCATTGCTTGTAGCTCGCGCCACGTCTTTTTCATTTACAACACCCCTTTAATCAACCACTCCTTATCTTATATTATTTTTAGAAAAATGTAAATTTTCAAAATAAAAGATCCGTTCTATTCTATTTAGAACGGATCTTTTTTCCTATAAATTTGCCACATCTTCCTCATCTTTTGTATTACTTAAAACACTATGCTTCCGGCTATATAAGAAGTAAACCGCTACACCAATCACCATCCAAATGCCAAAACTCATCCATGCGGTTCCTGATAATTGGAGCATTAAATATACACAAAAGATAACTGTTAATGCAGGTAAAACCGGTACAAGTGGCGCTTTAAAAGCACGTGGTAAATCTGGATGTGTTCTTCTCATTACAATAACAGCTACAGCTACAAGTGCAAATGCAGATAATGTCCCCATATTTACAAGATGTGCTAGCACATTTAAATCAATTAGCCCTGAAATAAGTGCTGCTATAACACCTGTTGTCCATGTATTTAAAAATGGTGTTTTAAATTTCGGATGAACTTTTGCAAGGCGCTTCGGCAATAAACCATCTCGGCTCATTGCATATGAAACACGAACTTGCCCATACATCATAACTAACATTACAGTTGTAATTCCTGTAATTGCTCCCACCGAAATAACACCCGCTAAACCATCTTGTCCAATAAACTGAAGTGCGAAAGCTACCGGATCAGAAATATTCAGCTGACCATAAGGGACAATCCCAGTCAAAACGAGTGAGACGATAATATAAAGAAGAGTACAAATGAGTAATGATGCTATGATACCGATTGGTAAATCACGTTGCGGCCGTTTTACCTCCTCCGCTGCTGTTGATACAGCATCAAATCCAATGAATGCAAAGAATACTGTCGCAGCTCCTGCCATTACACCATCAAGACCAAATGGCATAAACGGCGTCCAGTTTTCCGGCTTTACATAATTAAAACCAGCAAAGATAAAGAGTATTACAACTGCTATTTTAATAAAAACCATAATATTGTTTACGCGAGCACTTTCACGTACACCTCTAGATAAAAGAACTGTCATAATTAAAATGATAATAACAGCAGGTAAATCAATAAGGCCACCCTTTCCCGTTCCAGGGGCAGAAGCTAAAATGGTCGGAATATGAATCCCAAAACCTTTTAATAAAGATTGAAAATATGCAGACCATCCATTAGCTACCGCAGATGTCGCTAATAAATATTCCAGCATTAAATCCCAGCCAATTAAAAATGCAAATACCTCTCCCATCGTCGCGTATGTATACGTATAAACACTTCCGGAAACCGGAACAGACGATGCAAATTCCGCATAACAAAATGCAGCAAAGGCACAAGCTAGTGCGGCTATAGCAAATGATAAAATGATAGCTGGTCCAGAATGTTTCGCTGCCACAACACCCGTAAGAACAAAAATTCCAGTCCCGACAATAGCTCCAATCCCAAGCATTGTTAAATCCAGCGCTCCCAATGTTCTCGCTAATGTTTTCTGTTGGCTTTCTCGCATCAGTTTTGCAATTGGTTTCTTTTGAAAAATTTGCTTCATAGCATGCACCTCTTTTTTAAATTTTCTGAAATTTTAATTTATTATTCCATTCTAATCACAGTGCGTTTTTCAGTCAATACTTTTGTCGAAATAAATAAAAAAATATTTTATTAACTTTAAAAACAAAATATAGCGACGCTGGAAAGCCTTCCGTTTCTATATTTATTTACCACATTAAATAATCTCGTGATTCGACATACAAATTATGTATATAACTATATCTCTATATCTTTTTATAAATATTTTTGTTATCCTATAAATTGTCGATTCCAACTAAAGAAAGAGGCGCACTCACCTTATGAGCATGCCTCTTTCTTTTATTTTGTAGTATATGAACCGTCTTCAATCCAGCTATACATATATTTTTCATCTTCCGTTTCATGTGCTTGTTTCACAATACGAAGCGGGCGGAATGTATCGATCATAACCGCTAATTCAATCGTTTCTTTTTTTCCTAAGCTCGCTTCTGTTTTACCAGGATGCGGTCCATGTGGAATACCACTCGGATGGAGTGTAATTGAACCTTCTTCTACACCTTTTCTGCTCATAAAGTTTCCTTCCACATAATAAAGAACTTCATCACTATTTACATTACTATGATAATACGGCGCTGGAATTGCTTCTGGATGATAATCATATAAACGTGGCACAAAAGAACAAATAACAAAATTATGCCCTTCAAAAGTTTGATGAACTGGTGGTGGCTGATGAATACGACCCGTAATTGGCTCAAAATCCTCTACATTAAAAACCCAAGGGTATAAATATCCATCCCAACCGACAACATCTAGCGGATGATGCTGCATAACATACTTATGCATGTAACCTCTCGACTTTGTCATAACGACAAACTCACCTTTTTCATCATATGTTTCTAACTTCTCTGGTCCCTTGATGTCTCTTTCACAGAAAGGACTATGTTCTAACAATTGACCATACTCATTACGATAACGACGCGGTGTTGTAATTTGGCTATTCGCCTCTACAACAAGAAACTTAGTCTCTCCCTCATCTGGAATCACTCGGTAAATTGTTCCGATCGGAATCGTTACATAATCACCTTTCCGGTAATGAATCGTCCCAAACATCGTCTCAATTTTTCCTGTTCCGTAATGAACAAATAACATTTCATCTCCATCACCATTACGATAGAAATAATCCATTTTTTCCGTCGGATTCACGACCCCGATTAATAAATCTTTATTTCCTAATATAAAGTCCCTTCCACTTACCGCGTCTCCAGTTTTTTTAGTTTCTTTCGTACGAAAATGACGATGAGCAAGCGCCACGTCTTCTTCATACTGCAACTGACAAGAATACGCTAGCGCAGCATGCCCTACCTCAGTTGGCATATAATGATGATACAAAATGGATTGTGTTCCAGAGAAACCTTTTGTTCCCATTACCTGTTCACGATAAAGCGATCCATCTTCTTTACGAAATTGTACATGTCGTTTATGAGGAAGCTCCCCCATGTGACGATAATACATGCCCATCACCTGCTTTCATTTCTTTTTTCACTACATTACACAATGTACCTAACCCGGTAATTGTAAGTTCTACAACATCACCATCTTGCAACCACTTTTCTGTACCAAGTTCTAAAATACATCCTGTGCCCACTGTACCAGAACCAATTACATCTCCTGGATATAAGGTAACATCCTCTGAGGCACGTTCTATCATTTCTGCAAACGTATAGTAAATATCCCGGAAATTCCCTTTAGACAAAACTTCTCCATTCACGCGAGCAGTCATTTCTAAGTCATAACGTTCACCTGTACGATAAACTTCTAGCTCATCTTTCGTAACAAGATAAGCTCCTAATGAAGTAGCAAAGTCCTTTCCTTTCGCTGGACCAAGCCCTACTTTCATTTCTAGAGCTTGCAAATCTCTCGCACTCCAATCATTCATAATACAATAACCGAAAATATATTCTTCTGCTTGCTCACGTGAAATATTTCTTCCCTCTTTCCCAATGACACAAGCTATTTCTAATTCATAATCTAGCTTTTGAGAACGTTTTGGCCCAACAATAAATTGATTTGGCCCAATAACCGCACGATGATTTGTAAAATAAAAAACCGGAATATCATACCACTCCGGAACAACATCTAAGCCGCGACGTCCACGAGCCGTTTTGACGTGCTGTTCAAATGCATAAAAATCTCGAATACTACTTGGATTTGGAAGGGCTGCACAAAGCTGCACATCTTTCAAAGCGTACACGCCACTTGTTGGTTTTCGAATACCACGCGCTATTTCTATATATTCATCCGCTTTCTCTAAAAAATCGAGCATAGATGAAGGAAGAATGCCATTACTTGCTAGATTCATATCGATTACTTTGTCACCTTCCAGCCAACCTGCACACATTTCTCCTGAAGGAAGACGAAATGTAATAAATTTCATCACGATTCCTCCTCACTATTTATATAAAATACAACTTTAATCAGTGAGGGATCCCCCCCCACTGACAGATAACAATTTATAGATTTCCGCGGCGTTCTTGTTCTCTTTCAATAGATTCAAATAAAGCTTTAAAGTTCCCTTCTCCGAATCCACGAGAGCCTTTACGCTGAATAATCTCAATAAATAATGTTGGACGATCCACGATTGGCTTCGTAAAGATTTGTAACAAGTAGCCTTCTTCATCACGATCCACAAGAATCTTAAGTTCTTTTAACTTATCAACTTCTTCATCAATTTCACCGACGCGTGCTGTTAACTCATCATAATACGTGTCTGGCGTATCTAAAAACTCAACTCCATTAGCGCGAAGAGCTTTAACTGTTTTCACAATATCATTTGTTAATAATGCTAAATGCTGTACACCTGCGCCATTATAAAACTCTAAATATTCTTGGATTTGTGATTTACGTTTTCCATCTGCCGGTTCATTAATTGGAAACTTAATACGGCTTCCATTTGTCATAACTTTCGACATTAATGCAGAATACTCTGTACTAATATCATCATCATCAAAATGAATCATTTGTTTAAAGCCCATAACATTTTCGTAGTAACTAACCCACTCTTCCATTTTTTCAACGTTACCAACAACGTGATCTACAGCGATTAATCCTGATTCTTCACTCGGAATATTAAATTCAACCTCTTCATAACCAGGCATAAATTTACCTTTATAGTTTTTACGCTCTACAAGCGTATGAATCGTGTCACCATACGTACCGATTACTGCTTTTTTTAATGTTCCATGCTCATCTGTTAACTCTTCCGGCGGAGCAATCGCAACAGCACCTCGTTTTATAGCTTCTGAATATGCTTTCTCAACATCGTCAACAAGTAAAGCTACATCTTTCACTCCATCACCATGGAGCTTTACAAATTCTGATATACGACTATCACTATTTAAAGTTCCAGACACAACAAAACGCATGTTTTTTTGCACAAGAACATAAGATACCTTTTCACGGTTCCCCGTTTCTAATCCAGAATAAGCAACAATTTTAAACCCAAATGCTCTTGCAAGGTAATAACTTGATTGCTTTGCATTTCCTACATAAAATTCTAAATGATCGACATCACGTACCGGAAAGAAATCC
Organism: Bacillus sp. C1; assembly: GCF_054570475.1. NCBI lineage: Bacteria > Bacillati > Bacillota > Bacilli > Caryophanales > Bacillaceae > Bacillus > Bacillus sp. C1. The sequence continues at coordinate 78,254 of NZ_JBTMZT010000014.1, read as the reverse complement.
TCCATTTGTGCAGCTAACGTATCCATAGATTTTTGTTTCATAAATTCTTCATCCCCCTGTAAATAAATTGAATACTACATAGAACCAACCGAAAACGCTTCCAGCCACCAATAAAAAAATTAGTTAGCAAGCTAACAAATTTCCGACCTTTAAAGTTTTCTATCTTTTCTGTCAAATACCTCTTTTTTTCTTTCGTATAAAATTCGACTTTTTTCTCTTCTCATAACAGGGAATTCATACATATATATAAATCCATTTTGATTTTCTAACAGATACATTACGGTTATGAAAAACAGACAGAGGTCTTCACTCATTTTCTCCTTCTATTTTTACATGGAATGGGGCTAAAAAAGGCACTGACCGCTTCTATGCTGAGCCAGATCCTCTCTCCCATCTAAAAAGGAAATGGTTTTTATGTCGGTTTTTCAATTTGTATTTATACAGATAAGATTTAATGATGTGGATATAGAACATATAGAAAACTAGGAGAATACAAAAAAGACCCTAACATATTAACTATCTATAATATGCTAGAGTCTTTATTTTTTTTGAATAATGGTACGAATAATATATGAGAAATTCCTCTTATCTATCCTCATCATACTAATACATTCGCGAGGAATACAATAAGTGCTGTTAATACTGCTGCTCCACCTGCTGATCCTAATAAATCCATCTTTGTTACTTGTAATACTTGTTCCATACTCCTCATTCTCCTTTCAGCTTTATTTTAAAATCTTTGTTCTACGCGATTACTTATACAAAATTTCTATTATACTAACACACTTGAAAGAAATACGATTAATGCTGTTAATACCGCTGCTCCACCTGCTGATCCTAATAAATCCATCTTTGTTACTTGTAATACTTGTTTGTTTTCCATCATTTCCATTCTCCTTTCAATTTTATTTTTGTTTCATACTGTTCGTTTTACTGCTTGTACAAATTCTCTATTATACTAATGCACTTGAAAGAAATACGATTAGTGCTGTTAATACTGCTGCTCCACCTGCTGATCCTAATAAGTCCATTTTTGTTACTTGTAATACTTCTCTGTTTTCCATCATTTCCATTCTCCTTTCAATTTTATTTTTGTTTCATACTGTTCGTTTTACTGCTTGTACAAATTCTCTATTATACTAATGCACTTGAAAGAAATACGATTAATGCTGTTAATACTGCTGCTCCACCTGCTGATCCTAGTAAATCCATCTTTGTTACTTGTAATACTTGTTCATTTTTCATTGTTATTCTCTCCTTATTAATAGATATGTATAAGAAACAACTCATTCATAGTTTTCATCTTAACGTTACATTGAATTATGTTGTGTAATGTTTGTAACATTAATGTAACATAACTTTTTTCATCCTGCAATATAAATACGGAAAAATTATTACATTTTTTTTACGATATTATCAAAAAATATCCACAAACCCTTTTATATAGCGCTTTTCAATGCATATATGTTTGTAATATTAATGTAACATTACAGTTATACAACGAAATAAAAAGTAGATATCTTCATTGAAAGAGCTACACAAAACCATTTCTTTTGAGTGAAAAGAGTATTCGCTCACGGACAGGAACTGTCAGTTCCTTTTTTAGCCCCATACTATGTGAAAATAAAAAAAAGAAAATATGCGGAGAACTTCTTTTGTTTTCACAATCACAACTTATATGCCGGAAAAGTAAAAGACATATAAGTAGAAAGAATTATAAATAGCCTTACTACTTTTATCACGCTATTTGCGGGCAGTAAGACTTCCACCTCAAAATTCAGCGACAGCAAAGCAGTTAGGTGGGAGTCGGGCTGCCCGTAAAATCCCGATTGGTGAGGGCTGATTAAAGTTTCACCTTATTACAAAATAAGATTCTTTTCTTCTTTTTCACTACTAGCTGTAACCTCCTCCTACAGGAACTTCGTTTTCTTGAATCCTTGATTGAGCAATGTTATGAATAAACGTAGGGTGTACAAATTCTTCCTCATTCCTCACACTAACTTTTCTATAAAATCCAAGATAAGTTAATATGTTTCCTAAAGATAACTATGTATAATAAAAGCAAAGAGGTGGTCAGTTTGAAATTAATCGCACTAGATATGGATGGTACACTACTATCATCTAATCTTGAAATCTCCAAAGAAAATTTACAAGCTATTCGTGATGCTAAAGCAGCAGGGCATATTGTAATGATTTGCTCTGGGCGTGCAAAAGAAGATGTTTTAAAACTATTGGAAGAGTATGAGTTATCGCTTCCAGTCGGAGCAAGCAATGGGGCAATTGTATATGTTGACGGAAAAGTAATTAACGCACGTTGTTTACAAACTGATAAAGTATACAAGCTTGCTAAATTACTAGAGTATGAAGGTTTTCCATATAAACTGTACACAAATAACGGCGTTTATTCTCCTTATAATTGGAAAGAACAAGTCATGCAGGCATTCAAAGAAAATGAGAATGCGCTTGATGTTACAATGGAAGAACTTGAACGAATTACAGAGAAACAGAAAAAATCAAACTTAATTACCGATTACCAAAAAATCGAAGATGTCGTAAATAATCCAGACTTAGAAATTTCAAAATTCTTTATCTCGACATTTAATGACGAGCAGCGCTCACAATTACTACAATCTTTACAAGAAGATGAAGAAATTATGGTGACAGCGTCAGCGCCGACTAATTTAGAAATTATGGACAAACATGGTCATAAAGGTAATGGATTACAAGAAATGGCATCTTATTTCAACATTCCGATTCAAAATACAATTGCAATTGGCGATAACTTCAATGATGTACCAATGTTAGAAGTAGCTGGCTTATCTGTTGCAATGGGGAATGCCGAAGAAGAAGTAAAAAAATTATGTGATGTTGTTACATTAACGAATAACGAACATGGTGTTGCTCACGCAATTGAACAGTATGTATTAAAGCAACCATCTTCAAGTAAATAAAATAAGGACTCTTTCGTATGTGAAAGAGTCCTTTTCTTTTATACATGATGACATGCAACAAGATGTCCTTCTCCAACATCACGAAATTCCGGTACAGCTTGTTTACAAACATCCGTTACAAACGGGCAACGTGTATGAAAGCGGCAGCCTGACGGCGGATTGGCTGGACTTGGAATATCCCCTTGCAAAATAATTCGTTCTCGCTTAACAGTTGGATCTGGAATCGGTACAGCTGATAGTAATGCTCTTGTGTACGGGTGAAGTGGATTCGCAAACAATTCATCCCGGTTTGCTGTTTCTACGATTGTTCCTAAATACATAATACCTATTTTTGTACATAAATGTTCGACAACACTTAAATCATGTGAAATAAATAGATAAGATAAACCTTTTTTCTCCTGTAGTTCACTAAACAAGTTTATAATCTGCGCTTGAATCGATACATCTAACGCTGCAACTGGTTCATCCGCAACAATAAATTCTGGATTTAATACCATTGCTCTCGCGATAACAATTCGCTGACGTTGTCCTCCAGAAAACTCATGGGGATAACGATCAATATGATATGGCGCTAAACCACATAGATCTAACACTTCTAACACTTTTTCACGAACATTTTCTTTCGTCGCTAAGCCATGTGCTATCATCGGTTCACCAAGCGCTTCTCCAATACGCATCCGCGGATTCAATGAACTAAATGGATCTTGGAAGACAAGTTGCATATTAGGACGGTGTTTTCGTAATTCTTCTTTCGATAACGTGTGCACATCTTGACCTTTAAACTTCACTTCGCCCTCTGTTTTTTGAACAAGGCGAAGAATCGTTTTACCAATTGTCGTTTTTCCACTTCCTGATTCCCCAACAAGACCAAATACCTCGCCCTTATTAATTGTAAAACTCACTCCATCTACCGCTTTTACATGCCCAATCGTTCTACTAAATACGCCGCCCTTAATTGGAAAGTATGTTTTTAAATTCTTTACTTCTAATAACGGTTCGCTCATTGCTCAGCACGCTCCTCATATAACCAGCAAGCTACTTTATGATTGTCTTCATACACTTCTAAATTCGGCGCTTCCTTTTTGCACATGTCCATGCACTGCTCACAGCGCCCACTAAAGTAGCAAAATTCACCTAAACCAACTAAGTTGGGCACTTGCCCTGGGATAGAGTAGAGTTTATCTGTGCGTTTTCCCATTACTGGTTTTGATCTTAGTAATCCTTTTGTATACGGATGTTTCGGGTTCTGGAATAATTCTAAAACAGGCGCTTCTTCAATTACTTTACCGCCATACATCACTACAACATAATCCGCCATTTCTGCCACAACACCTAAATCATGTGTAATTAATAAAATAGATGTTTTAAATTCTTCTTTTACCTGTCTTAATAAATCTAGTATTTGCGCTTGAATTGTAACGTCAAGAGCCGTTGTAGGCTCATCAGCAATTAATAGTTTAGGGTTACAACTTAGTGCAATTGCAATCATAATCCGCTGTAACATTCCCCCACTTAATTCATGTGGATAGGAGTGAATAATTTCATCAGCACGTGCAATACCAACTTTACGAATTAACTCAATCGCTTTTTTATACGCTTCATTTTTACTCAGAAGTTCATGCTCTCTTAACACTTCCACAATTTGCTCTCCAACAGTAAAAACCGGGTTAAGAGATGTCATTGGCTCTTGGAAAATCATCGCAATATCATTCCCTCTTAAACTACGAAGCTCCTTCCCTTTCATCCCGAGCAGGCTTTTCCCTTCATAAAGAATATCACCACCAACGATGCCTCCAGATTCAGCAATAAGTCCCATAATAGATAAAGCCGTGACACTCTTCCCGCAACCTGATTCACCTACTACACAAACTGTTTCCCCTTCTCGAACGGAAAAACTAACATGGTTAACGGCCTTTACCGTTCCCTCTTCCGTTTGAAAGTGCGTTTGTAAATCCTTTAGCTCAACTACTGCTTTACTCATGTTTCCTCACCTACCGCTTCATCTTTGGATCCAATGCATCACGAAGTGCATCACCAAGTAAATTAATTGAGACAACTGTTATAAAAATCGCAAAACCAGGTGGAATCCATAACCATGGGCGCTTTTGGAAATCGATTAATGAGTTTGCCGCATTAATCATATTTCCCCATGATGGTGTAGGGGGAACAACTCCGAGACCTAAATAGCTTAATGCGGATTCACCTAAAATGGAACCTGCAACACCTAAAGTTGAGACAACAATTAATAAGGGCAATACATTGGGAATTAAATGATAGATAATCTTACGATAATCCTTCAGCCCCAAAACATCAGCAGCCTGCATAAACGCTTGTTCCCGAAGCGATAAAATTTGTCCTCTTACAAGACGAGCAAGCCCCGGCCAACCTACTAAGCTTAAAATAATCATAATTACGTAAAGACGATATTCAGAGGGGATTTTCCACTCTGATAAGATAGCTCCCATAATAATAAGTAATGGTAATCCCGGCATCGACATTAAAATATCAGCAAGACGCATAATAATATTGTCGACAATACCACGATAAAATCCTGAAATAGCTCCTAGTAATGCGCCAAGTATGACAGATAACACCATAGATGCTAAACCGATTGTTAATGAAATTCGGCCCGCCTGCATCAGTCTCGTTAAAACGTCTCTTCCTAATTGATCTGTACCAAGCCAATGAGAGAAACTAGGCGGTTTATTGATAAGCGTAACTTGTATTTTCCCTGATGCATATGGTGATAAAAACGGCCCAATGAAACAAAATAAAAACATAAAAATTAATGCGTAAAAACCTACCAATGCCATTTTATTTTTCTTTATTTTTTTATAAGCTTGTCGCCACGGTGATGATTCATTCCTTTTTTTCTTCTTTATCTTGTTCTCTGTTATTGCCGTAACAGTTTCCATCTCTTCTCCCCCCTTACTTCAACCGAATACGCGGATCAACAACGGCGTATACAATATCCGCTAAAAAATTCGAAAAAATTGTTAAACCGGAAAGAAACATCGTAAATCCCATTAATACTGTATAATCACGGAAATTTAATGCCTCTAATTGAATACTCCCGATCCCTGGCCAATTAAAAATTTGCTCAATAATAATAGCTCCAGAGAATAGGCCCGGTAATTCAAAAGCAAGTAATGTAATAGCTGGTAAAATAGCATTTTTTAATGCGTGCTTATAAATGACAGCCTTTTCCTTCAAACCTTTTGCACGAGCTGTTCGAATGTAATCTTGTCTTACAACCTCAAGCATGCTCGTTCTAAAATAACGCGTTAGTGAACCTACACCAAGAAGCGTCAAAATGAATACTGGCAAAATCATATGTTTAAGCACTTCCAATACATATGGAAATCCTGTTGAATTACTGCCGACATCAATCATTCCACCTATCGGTAATAAATGAAAATCAACAGCAAAGATTTTAATTAAAAATAGTCCGATAAAGAACGATGGAAATGACATCGCTGCAAAGACACCAACGGTAACAAGCTTATCGAATAAAGAATGTTGCTTCGTCGCCGAAAACACACCAATGATAAGGGCAATAAACCAAATAAAAAACAGCGCGATAACTGCAACAATAAAAGAATTCCAAATAAATTTATTAAGAAGTGAAGTTACCGGCTCTTGATATTGTAATGAAAACCCAAAATCTCCATGCAATGCATTACCTAACCAATGAAAGTATCGCTCAACAATCGGTTTATTCAATCCATATAGTTCCCTAAGTTCTTCTGCTCTTTCCGGTGTGATCTTTGGATTTGAATCAATATAATCACCTGGAAGGAGCGCGAATAAGAAAAAGATAATCACTGATGTACCAAACAATGTAGGAATCATCTGTAACAGCCTACGAATGATATATGTTTTCACCTTTTGTTTCCCCCAATCTTATGTACTTAAAATAGAAAACATTTTTTCAAAGCGGCTTTTCTACTTGCCCAATGAAAAAATGTCTTCTATTTATACTGCCTTATCATTATTTTTCAATCGATAATACCGGTAAGTTTGTACTAATTCCATCGTACTTTTCAGGGTCAATACCTTTTATATTTGCGTTATAAGCTGTAATGACTTTACGATAGTTTAATAGAATAACAGGGGGATCATCACTTAATTCTTTATACAATTCTTTATAAATCGGTTTACGTTTTTCAAGATCAACTGTTTCAATTCCTTTTTTAATTAATTCATCAACTTTTTTATTTTTGTACCCTAAGCTATTTCCTTCACCTTCAGAGGAATAGCCGCCAACTGTTTCACTTGGATCCGCCGTAATTGGTGTTGAAACGCTAGCTAAGTCATAGTCACCTTTATTCACTTTGGAAAGCATTGTGTTGAAGTCCATGAATTCCGGATTGAATTCAACGCCTAATTCTTTATAGTTCTCTTTGGCAATCGGAATAAATAAGTCTCCCTCTTTTGCTGAACTTGAACCATAATACGTTAACTTTAGTTTTTGACCATCCTTTTCACGAATTCCATCCGAGCCAGCTTTCCAACCCGCTTCATCCAGTAATTTTTTCGCTTTTTCCAAGTTATATTCGTACTTATTAATCCCTTCGTCTGTATATGCCCAAGAAGTTGGGTGAATTGGTACATTCGCTACAGTGCCATAACCTTTCAATGCGGTATCAACATATTTTTTACGATCTAATCCATAAATAAGTGCTTGGCGTACTTTTTTATCTTGTAAATATGGTTTTTTACTATTCATTCTTATATAAGAGAATGAAGATGCTGTTTCGATTTCAATATTTGCAAATCCTAAACCCTTTACTTGTTCTAATATTTCATCACCTGTTCCAACCCCTGTATAATCTACCTCACCTGTTTGGAATAACTGAAATTTCGTATCTGCTGACGTAATTTTATAAATAAAGTTTTTAATTTTTGGTTCTCCTGCATAATAATGTTCATTTGCTACGAAACGGACTTCTTGCCCAGGAACATATTTTTCAAATTTATAAGGACCAGCAGCGAGTGGTTTGCCGTATAACTCTTTCAAATAATCTAAACTTGTATTTTGCTTATAATCTTTCCCATAATAAGCCTTAGAAAGTACTTCTCTCCCTAATCCTACTAATGCTTGTGCGTTTGCTTTCTCTGTTGTAATTTGGATTGTTTGTGGATCTACTATTTTAATTCCTTCAATTGAAGTTGCTTTTCCATCTTTATAATCCTGTCCGCCTTTAATTGCATATTGTAAAACATCATCCCCACCTTCATACGCTTTATCATGTAGAAGTGTTAATGTAAATGCTACATCATCTGCTGTTAGTGGAGATCCATCACTAAATTTCAAACCTTTACGTAAGTGGAATGTATATGTTAGTTGGTCTGAAGAAACATCCCATTTCTCCGCAAGAACTGGTTCTGGTTTGCCTTGCTTATCTGTTCTAACAAGCGGAGCAAAAATAACAGATGTTACGTTGCCATCCCAACCATTGTCTTGGAAATAAGGTAAAAAAACACCGCCTGGTTTGGAAATGCCAGAAATAAATGTATCTTTTCGATTTTTTGCCTTATCTGGAATCTTTGTCTTATCTGTAGCCACAATTTTTTCAACCTTCACATTCTTCAAATCCTGTTGCTTAACAGGTTCTGTTGAAGCCTTTTCTTCTTCTCCCCCACAAGCTGACAACACAAGCGAACTACTTAGTAATACCGAAAATACACCAGCCCATTTCTTTGTCTTTTTCTTCATTGTCCCCACCTTTGCTTTCTTTAAAATATTCTCCACCCTTGATAAACCTATCTTTCTTATTGCCTCCATGTATGTTTCCCCAAAACACACTTTATAATCCATCGGAAAAGTCGGTTTTAAATATAAAAAAAGAGATGTTTGTGAGGGGGTAACAATATTATTCCGACCTTTCCGGTAGACTTTATTGTTATTAGCTTATATCGCCAGTTATATTTTGTCAATTATTTTCATGCTAGTTTTTAGAATATTTTAATCATTCATTTACTTAATCTTTAATTTTGGCAAACTTAACAAAATCCCATTATAATTATCTTCCTGTAATTCTTGTATTCTTGCATTATGAGCAGAAACTTCTTTGCTATTATTTAAGAAAATAACAGGAGGATCTTCGCTCAGTTCTTGATACAATTTCTTATAAATTTCTTTTCTTTTTTCAATATCTAACGTTTGTAATGCTTGTGTTGCTAATTCATCTATCTTTGGATTATGATATCCATCATAATTCCGTTTACTAGTTGAAACGAACTCTTCAATTGTGCCACTTGGGTCATCAATCATCGGAGTAGATACCATCGCTAAGTCATACTCTCCTTTAATAACCTTTGCAATCATCGTATTAAAGTCCATATATTCTGGGTTAAAATCCACACCCATTTTTTTATAGTCTTCTTTCATAATTGGTATCAAAACATCATTCATTTTACTGTCTGGAGCAGAAAAGTAACTTATTTTCAATTTTTGACCATCTTTTTCGCGAATCCCATTTGCTCCTTCTTTCCAACCAGCTTCATCAAGCAATTTTTTTGCCTTATTTAAGTTGTACTCATACTTATTAATGCCTTCTTCTGTATAAGCCCAAGAAACAGGAGTAATCGGTGTATTAACGAGTGAAGCGTACCCTTGGAAATATGTGTCAATCACCTTTTGACGTTCTAACCCATAAATGAAGGCTTGACGAACACGCTTATCTTTAAAATATGTTTTTCTATAATTCATTTTAATATATCCGTAAGAACTTCCCGTATATACATTGATATTTGCAAATCCTAATCCTTTTAGTTGCTCTACTGTTTCCGCATTTGCCTGAAAACCATCATAATCTACTTCACCTGTTTGAAACTGTTGTAATTTCGTATCACCTTTCGTAATTTTATAAATGAAATGCTCAATCTTCGGTTTTCCTTCAAAATAATTTTCATTCGCTACAAAACGAACTTCTTGTCCTGGAATATACTTATCTAATTTATAAGCACCTGCTCCCATCGGTTTCCCATATAACTCTTTTAAAGAGTCTAACTGGCCTTGTTTATACTCTTTTCCATAATAGGCTTTTGATATAACCTCCCCACCTATAAGAGCCAATGTTTGCGCATTTACCTTTTCCGTCGTAATTTTAATCGTTTTCGGATCGACGATTTGAATACCTTCAATTGTACTGGATTTCCCCTCTTTATATGCTTGCCCACCTTTAATAGCAGTTTGACTTATATCGGTAGCTCCACTATACGTTGGATCATGTAAAAGAGTTAATGTAAACGCCACATCATCTGCCGTTACTGAGGAACCATCACTAAACTTGGCATCATCTCTTAATTGAAATGTATATGTGAGCTGATCAGCAGAAACATCCCAACTTTTTGCTAAAATCGGGATTGGCTTCCCTTCCTTATCTAATCCAACAAGTGGAGAAAAAATGAGTTGTGTTATATTTCCATCCCAACCATTTTCCATAAAGTGCGGAAGAAATATCCCGCCTGGACTCGGCATTCCCATGACAAAGGTATCTTTTCTTTCTTTCGCTTTTGCTGGATTTTTTGATTCGTCACTTGCTTGAATAAATTCATCTTTTACTTTTGAAACAGTTACTTTCTCATTCGTACTCGCTTCTTCTTGACCACATCCTGCAAGTAGTACAGACGTACTTAAAAATGTAGCAAGTAAGCCAGAAAATACCTTCTTCATACTCTTCACCCTTATCTCATATTTTCTAACTATATAACGAACTACCCCCCCTTCCTTATACCATTTTCACTTTTCCTATAAAAATAGTATGAATTAAATCCAAGATTATTCCATTATCCTTATTCTGTCAATCCTTATATACAAACCGAATAAACTATTTAAAAATCAGTCTATTATTCCATAGATAAGCATAGAATAATAAAAAATTACCAAAAAGGGGGCGAAAATATGGACAAACTATTCCAATATGTCTTGCACTATGTTGTTTTGACATTCATGATAGTCGGGGCGTTGCTACTATTTCCGTTCTTTCCAAAGTTCGTCCTCTTTTTAGCATTTATCTTTATGTTCGGCATTGCGATTGTTATTTCTATAGGGGAAAGCGGTACACAAGAGGAAAGCAGAGTTCAGCGGTCGAGGCCGTAAACTCTGCTTTCTTTTTTCAATCATAACGTATTTTTGTTAAACCAATTACGAAGAATACAACAGCAAATAACATGAGTATACCTACATATCCTGCTATATCTGCCAATGTACCTCCTCTTGCAATTAATTCTGTAAACCCGCGCATTGCCCAAGTTTGTGGGACAAAATTTGCTACCTTTTGCATCCATTCCGGCTCAATTTCAATAGGCCAATACAGCCCACCAACCATACAAGTTGAAACGACTACAATATTACCTAAAGCTGATTGTTGCTCCGTTGTCTTTACAATACCTGCTAGTAATAGAGCTAAACCAATGACCGCTAGTAATAACACTGAGACAAGTATGATTGTCCCTAATAAATTTCCCCACTGTACATCGAATAGAACATTTGTTAATACCATTAAAGTGCCAAATTGAATCCAGCCAATTAAAAAGAAAGAAAGTATATATCCCAAAAGTATTTGTGCCTTTGCAGTAGGCGTTCCTAATAAGCGATACCACACACCAATTTGTCTTGTATTTAAAATTGTTCCTGTCGCACTTAACATCACAATCATTACAAAAAGGATGGAAAATCCGGCAGCCCGCCCTGTTACGTTATTCAACTTTTTCTCCTTTAGTACAATGGATTCCTTTTGAAGTGGGACTGGTTCTCCCTTTGTATGAATCGTTTCATACGTCTCCTCCCAAGTCATCCCTCCATGTTTCTCCAAATTCCGTGCTGCCGCTACTTCTATTTCCATCTTTTTTATTGCACTTTGTAATACTTGTTCTACAGGTGATCCTCCTGTAAAATCAGCGCTTGATTGGAACGTAATCTTCTCTACCTTTCCTGCTGTCATACTCTTTTGAAAGTCTTTTGGTATTATCACAACACCCGAGAACTTCTTACTTTCAATTTTCTGTTCCGCTTCTTCATACGTTACCTTCTCTATCGAAATTAAATCACTTTTCTTTATTTCTTTATAGTAGGAGTTGGATAATGTAGATCCATCTTGATCTACTAAACTAATATTTACTTTCTCATTTCCACTCTCGCCTAAAAGTCCACCAAAAATGAGTGTAAAAATAATCGGCATTCCGAACATGAGTATATAACTTCGTGGCTTAATTAAAATTTGTTTTAATTCCAACCAACAAAGCGCCCAAACTTTTTTCATTATTTCTCCTCCTATCTCGTGCGTAAGCGAAAAGTTCCGATAATAACGGAAACAATACCCGCACTAGACAAACTTAAGATAATCGGAAGTAATGCATACCATGATGTACCCGACATAATGTTTAAAAAACTTGTCAGCGCCCATTTATTCGGGGCAATATTAGCAAGTTTTTGCAATGTATCTGGAAATGCATAGATTGGTAACATTGATCCTCCTAGTATAGCTAACAACTGAATTCCGATTCCCCCCATTACATCCGCCGTTTTTTCTTCACGGATAAATGCCGCCATGAGCATAGATAAACCAGAAACACAAATTGCATAAGCAATTCCTACTACTACAATTTGCGAAATATCCCCGCCCCAATTCACATGCAATGCATAGTGAGTAGCAACTACAAATACCCCAAATTGAATACAAGCGAATAATAATGTACCAAAGAATTTACCTAATAAAATGGCAAATGAGCTTGTAGGTGTACTTAATAGCCGTGCTAATGTCTCAGTTCGTTGCTCTGTTACAATAGATTTTGCCCCTATTGTTATGTTGAATAATAAAAACATCACTAACATTGCTGCAGCATAATATTGCATCGCAGCCACTGTTTTTTTACCGATTGTTCCTTTTTCAATTCCATCCGTATTCGAAGCCGCCACTACTTGTAAATTACCACTTACCTCTTTTGCAACCTGTTCTATATTTCCTGGCTGTGCCTTTGCTAAGTCTGCTGCGACAGTCTTAGTAGAAACGGCCACTGTTTGCACACGCTCTGAGAAGGAACGAATAAGCGACTCAGCAATTTTTGCTTGTATATCTTTTGATGGATCTGTAAACAGTTTTGGCTCTTGTAATTTTCCATCCTGTACATGTTCACTCCACCTATCTGGAATCATAATTCCAACATCAATTTGCTGCTCTTTTACCATATCCTCTAACACCTTTTGCGAGGTTACTACCTCTACTTTTATATCATCTTTTATTTCCTTTGATTGCAATACATCTTTTTGAAATACATTTGCAAACTCGTCTGTTCCTTCTTGATAATAACCAATTACCATTTTAGGTAACCCTCCGCTATTAAATATGTTGCTTAGCGCTGATCCTAAAATAACTGTTAATAGAAGTGGCATAAGTAACATCATCATAAATCCACGCCGATCTATTAAACGAATTTTTAAGTCTTTCCATGCGATGATAAAACTTTTCATGTTTTTTTGCCTCCTTAATCACGAAGTGAACGCCCTGTCAACTGTAAAAAGAGAGCTTCTAAATTTGGCTCTTGTACTTCAAGCTTTAAAATTTGCACATGATTTTCTACTACAATTGAAACAACCGTACCGACAGCTTCTCCAGTCTTCAGTCCAATATCGAGTGTATTCGTATCTTCATCAATGATAATTCGTTCTACAGTGGGAATTTCTTTTACTTTCTGTAGTAACTCCTGGCTATAACGATTCAGTTGTAACTTCACCATAAAGCCATCAGCAAGACGATTGCACAATTCTGATTTTGTTCCTAATGCAATGACCTTCCCTTGATCAACAATGGCGATTCGTTCACATAAATACTCCACTTCTTCCATGTAATGACTCGTATAAATAACCGTCATGCCTTTCTCATTTAACCCTTTTATCGTCTCTAAAATATGATTCCGTGATTGTGGATCAATCCCAACTGTCGGCTCATCCATAATTAATAACTCTGGTTCGTGCATAAGTGCCGCACCAATGTTAATTCGGCGTTTCATTCCACCTGAGAATGTTTCAATTTTATCTTTCGCACGCTCTTGTAAACCAACATATGCTAATACCTCATCTGCTCGTTTCTTTGCAATAGCTCCGCTTAAACCATACATTTTCCCCCAAAAAATTAAATTTTCTTTCGCTGAGAGTGTAGGGTATAAAGCAATATCTTGCGGGACAATACCAATTTTTCTTTTCGCATCCAATGGATACTCTTTTACAGATCGCCCTCCAACTTTTATATCACCCTCATCATATGAAATAAGCCCACAAATCATTGATATCGTCGTCGACTTTCCTGCACCGTTTGGACCAAGCAAACCAAATATTTCTCCTTTTCCCACTTCAAAAGAAACATTCTTTACAACTTCCTTCTTCCCAAACGATTTTGTAATATGATCTACGACTAACATGCCGATTCAACCCCTTTACATTAATCTACAGTTTCATTGTAAAAAAACACCCTCTTTCTTCCATCATCCTTAGGATAGAAATGCAAAATAAAAAAGCAGCATAATTTGCTGCTTTTTTATTTTTCTCTATGCCAAAAGTCATGTGTATGTTGTAACACCATATCTCACCGCATATATAGCTGCTTGTGTCCGATCCCTCAGCTCGAGCTTACTAATTAAGTTAGAAACATGATTTTTTACAGTTCCCTCTGTAATAAACAATTTCTCAGCAATTTCTTTATTATTTAATCCAAAGCCTATTTCTCTTAATACATCTATTTCACGCTCTGTTAATTGTTCCATTTGCTTTGGCTGATTTTGCTCTGATATTTCCACTACTTTTGTTCTTTTTAGTTCCTTCACAATTTGCACTGTTATATCTTGCGGAAGCACAGCTCCGCCCCCATGAACTGTTAATATCGCCTGAACAATTGCATCCGTCTCCATGTCTTTTAATAAATAACCACTCGCTCCTTGCTCTAATGCTTCAAAAATTAGTTCACTATCATTAAATGTCGTCAACATAAGAACCTTCATATTAGGAAATCTTTCTCTTATTAAACGCGTTCCTTCCACACCACTTACCCTTGGCATTCGAATATCCATCAAAATAATTTCCGGCTGTAATTGTTCAGCCCTTTGAACTACTTCATCCCCATCATTAGCTGTTCCTACCACCTCAAGTTCTGGACGTAAATTTAATAACACTGCTAAACCATCCCGAATAAGTGACTGATCATCAACAATCATAATCCGAATCATATCGTTCCTCCTATTACCCACGTCTTTTCCTGAAGCGGGAATTCAATCTTTAATCGAAATCCCTTTTCCTTTTCGCTCTCAAATCGAATCATTCCGCCATGTTCCTCTACGCGTTCTTTCATATTCATTAACCCAAAACCAGGGCTCATCTCATTTATGCCAACACCATTATCCATGATAAATAGCATAATTTTTTCATTCAAACACGAAAGTCTAACTTCACATAAACTAGCTTTTCCATGACGTTTCGCATTCGTTAATGACTCTTGCATAATCCGTAATAAAGTAGGTTGCAACGACAACGGAATTATAACTGGGTCCCCTTGCAAATGAAAGGTGACTTGTATTTTCGTTGTCCTTGAAAAATCATTTAGCATTCCCTTCATATTTTCTACTATATTTCCTAAATCCTTTTCTTCCTTCAACGCACGCACTGAAGTCCTTACTTCTTGAAGGGATTTCCTAGCTAATTCATGACATGTATGTAAAACTTCTTCTGTATCATTCGATTTTTGCTTCCATAAAGCTTCAGCAAGCTGTAATTGCACAAGTAACGCTGTCATATTATGACCAACCGTATCATGAATTTCTCGAGCAATATCGTTCCGCTCCCGAACTATAGTTAATTCTTCTACTTCCTTTGCATAAAGCTGTAATTGTTCATGCGCTTCTTTTAAGGCTTTATGTGATAACGTCAATTTTTCATATTGATCGTCAACAGTTTGACGAGCTATTGTCAATTTTTTAATTAAGTTCCCGGCTAAAGCACTGAAGACAACAAACATGAAATTAATCGTATTATTATCCACTTCTATCTTTCCGGTATATTGATACGTATATAGTAAAATAGTAAACCAACATAAAAAGAAGAAACTCACAAAAAAATATATAACTACTTTTCGCCACGTATGAATAAATACTCCTACCGCATCAATCCCGAATATGATTAAATACAAACATGTCTCAGGAAATAAAAAACCTAGTAACGCTGTAACTAATCCGTTTGTGAGGAATACATAAAATTCACGCCATCTCCCCTGATGTGGTTGTATAAGTACAACATGATTTATAACATAAATGAAACATGCACTCCAAACAAAAATTTGTAACTCTACTGTTTCACGTGAAACATGGTTTATATACACCATGCAAATCATAACAATCGTAATAATACGTGCATATCCTAACATAAAAGTCTCCTCTTGTTTTTGAAATATTACTTTCTGTAACAACAAGAAAATTATACCATTTCCTTCTTAGTTAAATAGGTATGAATAAAAAACAAGCCACCTTCACATATTCCGAGAAAATGGCTTGTTTTTCTTTCATCTATTCCATCATACTATCTAATTGATTATATAATTCCATTCGTAATCGTTCTTTTTCCTCTTTTTCTTTATGCAACTGTGCCAAGATTTCAATGTCGCTCGTTTCTTCCATCATGAACTCTAGCCTATATATATCTTTTTCTATATGCATAAGCTGAGCTTCTATTTCTTCTACACTAGTAACTTCTTTCTTCTTTACAGGCATTACTTTTATTTTTGGGACTTGTTGTTTTACTTCTTCCCTTTCTACTTTTTCTGTCCATTTTTCACGTGCCCAAGCGTAATTTCCTGCAAACTCAAATAATTTGTGTTCATCAATCCAATACGTTTTTTCAAATAACTTATTTAAAAAGTAGCGGTCATGTGAAACAGCAAGAATTGTTCCATTATAGTGTTCAAGTGCTTCTTCCAGCACTTCTCTTGATTCGATATCAAGATGATTTGTCGGTTCATCTAATACAAGGAAGTTTATATCTTGATACATAAGCTGAGCTAGCCTTAGCCTCATCCGCTCTCCTCCACTAAGCTGATTGACCTTTTTAAAAACAGCTGGCCCGTAAAATAAAAATCGTGCTAATATGTGCCTTGCTTCTCCCTCCGTTACAGCTACACACTCACGAAAAGCTTCCAGTACATTGACCTGTAGACTTTCATGTGCATGCTGTGATAAATAACCGACTTTCACACCACTACCGATTCGAATCTCTCCGGCATCAGGTTTCATTTCCCCTAACAATAGCTTTAATAACGTTGTTTTTCCTGTACCATTACGACCAACAATAGCTGCATGCTCTTGAAAACGAACGTGTAAATTTGCACCATGGAATAAAGAACGGTCAGCAAAACCTTTACTAACTTCCTTCATTACAACAACATCTTTTCCACTTCTCTCTTGCCCCTCGAATTGAAGTCCCATCTGTTTTCTTTCTATAATTGGCTTCTTTAACTTCTCCATCCGTTCTAATGCGCGTTCCATATTTCTAGCACGTTTATGCAAGCCTTCATTCGGAGGATTCGCTTGATTCGCCCATTCTCTTAAACGTTTAATTGCTTCTTTCATTTTCTTTATCTTCTTTTGTTGTTCTTGATAGGACTGAAATTCTTGCAGTAACCGTTCTTCCTTCTCTTTCACAAACTGTGAGTAATTTGTATGGTATACGTGAAGTTCTCCATCTTCTAAATCCAAAATTTTCGTTACTACTTCATCAAGAAAATAACGATCATGCGAAATGACAACAGCTGTTCCCGCATACTCTTTCAAAAATTGTTCAAGCCATTCTACTGCAAATAAATCTAAATGATTTGTCGGTTCATCTAATAAAAGTAAGTCTGGTTTTTGCAATAGCATATAAGCTAAGCTCACCTTCGTTCGTTCTCCACCACTTAATTCTGTAAAATTACGTGGAAATAGATCTATTATTTGCAAACCATTTGCCACCTTCATAATACTTGCCTCTATTTCATAGCCACCTAGAAATGCAAATTGCTCCTGCACTATACCGTATTTCTCCATTAACCTTTCTAAACGAGTTGAATCTTGTTTCTCCGCCATACATTTTTCTAACTCACGCATTTCTGTTTCTAATTCTTTCTCTTTAGTAAACGCAGAGCTTAATACGTCATATACAGTTGTTTCATCAACAAAATTCGGTATTTGTGCTACATGACCGATACGTGTTCCTTTCTTCATATGAATGGCACCAACATCTATATTCTCTATTCCTGTTAACAATTGAAAAATCGTAGTTTTCCCGCTACCATTCCGGCCAACTAATCCAATACGTTCGCCAGTTTTTATTTCAAGCGATATATTTTCAAATATGATGTTTCCACCAAAAGATTTCGTCACATTATTTACACTACAAATTGTCATTTTCCGTACTCCTTTCAACGTAAAAAACCATAAGAAAAGAAACTTTCCCCATGGTTTTAGCATAGAAAAAGGAAGCCAAATAGCTCCCTTTTCACACGTTTTATAAAATGGGTGAAGAGATTTCTATCGTTCAATAGCTACTATGCAATTGCTAAAAAAGGGCATACGTATCCCGTTAACAACTACATCATGAAAAATCGCACGACAAAAATAAATAAAATCTAAAAATTTTGCACGCGCAGCTAAAGAACGTTTCATCTCATTCACTCCCTTCATACGGAATTTAATACTTACTTCTTTATTATATTCCCCAATTCAACGTTTGAATAGTCATTTTTCTGAAAATAATGAAGATAGACTAAACATTTCAAAAAATAACATCCAAACTTACAAAACTGTTATGTTCACGTAATGGAAAGCGATAGTACGAAACAGTACCTCTTTATACAATAAAAGTGTAAGCAAGAGATAGATTAAAGGAGGATACAATCCGAAACGTTAGTAAATGGACAAGCAGTTGTAAAAGAACAAATCCAACTATAAAAGGAGGAAGAAACATGATGAACATGGTAAAAATGATTCTCCACGCTTTAATTGACGCAAAAGCAGTTAGCCAAGAATTAAATGAACAATAAAAAGGAGAAAATGAATATGAAGAAAGCCATTTTTACAGTTGTAGGCACAATTTTTGTCTTACACACATTACAAAATAGAAAAAAGAAACAAAATGAAAACACTCTATATTATCCATACACATTATTACAGAAAAAATAAAAGACAAGATACCCTTATGTAGTTAGGATACCTTGTCTTTTGTTCTTTCTATTAAAACTTTCCGCCCCTGCCTCGCTTCTCACTATAAAGGATTTCCCTTTCCTGTTCACGAATACAGTAAACGGGCAGTTCACACATATATTTAAAGGGGCATATACGAATGGATACACAACAACTTTATTTTTTCAATGATATTAGTAAACAAAAACCAGAAAGTATTCGCAATAAAAACACCGCTTGTCCTTTTTGCGATAGAGAAAACCTTACTGATATTTTAGAAACCGAAGGCTCTATTATCTGGTTAAAAAATAAATTTCCAACACTGAAAGATACGTTCCAAACAGTTCTTATCGAAACGGATAATTGCGATGATCACATCGCAACTTATACAGAAGAACATATGCGAAAATTAATCCGTTTTTCAATTCAACATTGGTTAGCTTTAGAAAATAGCAACAAATTTACTTCTGTTATTTTATATAAAAATCACGGCCCATTTTCAGGCGGAAGTTTGCACCATGCACATATGCAAATTATCGGAATGAAATATGTAGACTACAAGGAAAACATAATGCCTAAAAACTTTCATGGCGTAATCGTACAAAGAGATGAACAAATTGAACTTAATATTTCTACACATCCAATTATCGGTTTTACTGAGTTTAACATTGTTATTAAAGATATAAAATCAATCGACATGATGGCACACTATATTCAGCAAACCGTACGTTACATACTAACAGACTTCCATAAAGGTTGTAGTAGCTATAATTTATTCTTCTACCATCTCCAGGAAAAAATTATTTGTAAAGTTGTTCCTCGTTTTGTTGTTTCACCATTATATGTCGGATATAAAGTCCCCCAAGTTTCTACAAAACTGGAAGATGTAAAGGAACAACTGAAACAATATGTGATACAAAAAAGTGAAGAGTGATGAACTTTCTTACATGAAAAGCCACTTTACATCATATCCAAATATTCATTACTTTACAGTAGGCGAATTACACTTCCAAGAAGAGAAGCATTCTTTTAGGTATGCAACAGAGAAATTATTTACAAATGAAGCTTTTACAGAGGAAACAGGAGCTAGGTGGCTCCTGTTTTTTTGTCATTTTTTGTTGGTTAGTCGATATCCTTTGTCGAATCGCTGATATATTTAAAAAATCGTCGATATATTGCGAGAAATGATTGATATATTTGAAAAATCGTCGATAAAATTTCATTCACCACTTTATACGACCCCACCGTGTCAAATTACCATGTTTCTTTTTATAATTTTGTAGTATTTCCCTTTCTCCACGCCCTAGAAAGAGTAGTTGCTTCGCATCTACTCTTTCATTTTCCCTTTATTTCGAGCATACACGTCCTCTAACCCAACGTTATACTTCATGTTACTATCCGTCCACTCAGGCCCTAAATTACCTGGCCATCCAGATGTATTTGCTACATATTTCAATAATTCAAAATCCGCCAGCCCTTTGTCCACACCTCTTTTATATCCTTGCATTAAATAAGGCATAGCAATTTGAGCATTCGTCCGTGGGTCTTTCAACTGCTCATCCGTTAAGTGATCAGGAGCAAGTCCACCGCCCCGATGTAATTGAAAAAGTCCAAATGAAGTGCCATTATCTCCAACACTTCTTGGATTCAAACGACTTTCGTGCTCGGCAATTGTAAGAGGTATCCATTCTGGAAGATTTATTTTCTTCGCTTCTTCAGTAATAATTTGTTTCATTTGTTTTGCTTCTTCTGAATTAACATAATTTGTTTGATTCATCATTCCTTCAGACTTTCCTTGAAAATATATATACATTCCAAGAACAACTAAAAATCCTAAAAAGAACTTTTTCACGTCCTCTACCTCTTTCTCTGCTGAAATTTGTCCCCTTTCAGCCCTTTCTTACAATCACTTGCATTCTATTACTCTTAAATCATAACAAACTACTATTCACCCTAGCATCATGCTTAAGACTGAGTTTCTGAAAAATGAATTGTAAAACATCTCTTTTAATATACTCCCTCATATTAAGAGTAATAAAAAACAAGAAAGGATCACCTTCTTGTTTTTTTCATCTATATTATTTAACAATTAAATTTGTAATTATATCAAAAAATCCAATACATAAGGCCGCTACTATAAAGTAGCTACAGAAATCTTTCACCTGAAAATTAACTACTTCTTCTTTTCGCATCCCATTTTTCTCCCTTCTTTGTGCTTCCCTAATTTCTTATCCTCTTCATTATGCAAAAAATATGACAAACAAGCTATCGAATTAACTTACGAAAACCTTACATTGTTGTAAGGTTTAAAAAATAGCCTCATCTCATAAAGAGACGAGACTTATTCAATCGTTAGTTGATTTTCAAATATGCATCATTTCAGACAGAAATTTGTATATTCAAGCTTTCTTTTATATTGTAGTAAAATCCATAAATAACATAATCGTAAACCCTCTATACTATCATTTAATAGTTACCCTTACCTTCCATTCTCCTAGTTGCTCTAATTTATACAACACTGTCGGCTACCACATTACTAGTGCGCTCATTTTTATAGCATGTAGTGACTTTTTTCATCCTGCTATTTGCGGGCTGCCCGTAATAGCCCGATTGGTAAGGACTAATAATCGTCCGGGATGAAGAAAAACCCCACTGATTAAAATTTCACTTTATCTAGTCTCCAAAAGCTTACTTCTCGCCTGCACAGGTATATTTTGAGGATCAATTTCAACTAATGACTCACCATAACGTCCTTTTGCAAAAATTTTCACTGCTTCATCTCGTTTTAACATATGTTTTACCGTTTTCTTTATCTTCTTTTCTCTTCCTTTTTCATCGTATGCAACAAACTCATATTCATACCAATCATCACCAATATGCTGGCCCATGCTATTTACAACCGTATAGTATTCTTTCGTTTTGTAAAACGGATTATATTTATCAATTACTGGACCAAACTGTGTTGGTAACAACAGTAGAATTGCAGTTACTATCACAATTCCAATCGTAATTACTCGCTTTTTTACTTTTTTCCGCCCCAAAGTTGTAACCTCCTCTACACAATATGTGTATCTTTCTATTAACTATTTTAAAGAGATACAATCCATTCTGCCAGTGACTCCGCTTACATTTCCCTTACATTTTTGTAAGAATTCGAATGAAATTTTATACTATTTTTAACAATTTGTGAACCCTCCAAAACTGTGATAAACATCACACCCTCTATTTTCTAAATATTCTATAATACGAGTATGAAAGCTTGTTAAACATTTCACATTTAAGAGGGGAAATGAATATGAAAAAACGTTTAGTCATGATCGGGAATGGTATGGCTGGTATACGCTGCATAGAAGAAATTTTAAAACAAGATTCAAACCTCTATGATATTACCATTTTTGGCGATGAACCTCACCAAAACTACAATCGTATTATGCTATCTCACGTCCTACAAGGAAAAACAAATATGCAAGATATCATTATGAACGAATACAGTTGGTACGAAGAAAATGATATTACATTGTATACAAATGAAAAAGTCATAAATATTGATCGAGAGGAACACGTCATTGTTACAGAAAAGAACCGTATTGTTATGTACGACAAGCTCATTGTTGCAACAGGGTCTAGTGCTTTTATCTTACCTGTTGAAGGTTCAGAGCTTTCAGGTGTAACAGGATTTCGTACAATTGAAGATACACAATTTATGATGGATGCTGCTAAGCAATATAAAAAAGCTGTTGTAATAGGCGGTGGATTACTTGGTTTAGAAGCCGCACGAGGACTTATTGATCTTGGCATGGACGTACATGTCATTCATTTAATGCCACACTTAATGGAGCAACAACTTGATGCTAAAGCAGCTTCATTACTGCGTGAAGATTTAGAGGCACAAGGTATGAAGTTTCTGATGGAAAAGAAAACAGTGAAAATTCTTGGCACTGACCGTGTTGAAGGTATTCAATTTGAAGATGGTAGTGTTGCAGAATGCGATTTAATTGTAATGGCTGTTGGGATACGCCCAAACACACAGTTAGCTAAAGATGCTAATTTACTTGTAAATCGCGGTATCGTTACAAATGACTATATGCAAACAGACGATGAATCTATCTATGCAGTTGGTGAATGTGCCGAACATGACGGTATTGCTTATGGTCTTGTCGCCCCTTTATACGAACAAGGTGCCATACTAGCAAAACATATAACGAACTCGCAAACAGATGGCTATACAGGGAGTCTTGTCGGTACACAACTTAAAGTTGCAGGATGCGATTTATTCTCTGCCGGACAAATTTATGAAGATGATAAAACAAAAGCAATCTCAATCTTTAATGAGTGTACACGTTCCTATAAAAAAGTATTAATTCGTGACAATAAAGTCGTTGGTATTGTTTTATACGGAGACACCACTGAAGGCACACGGCTCTTTAGTATGTTGAAAAAGGGAGAAGATATACAAGAGTACACACCAGTCTCTCTACTTCACAAAGCTGGTGAAGAAAGTGGACTTGATATTGCAAGCATGGGTGCTGATGACACTGTTTGCGGGTGTAACGGTGTGACAAAAGGGACAATTGTTCATGCCATTTTAGAGCAAGATTTAGCAACTTTTGAAGAAGTAAAAGGATGTACAAAAGCTGCGGGATCATGCGGGAAATGTCGTCCAATTGTTGAGCAGATTTTATCTCGTACTCTCGGGGATAGCTTTGATGCATCTGTACAATCAGTTGGTATGTGCGGATGTACAACTTTATCACGTGATGAAGTTGTCACAGCAATTCATAAGAAAGGTTTAAAATCACCAAAAGAAGTACGAAATGTCCTTGGCTTCGCACATGAAGATGGCTGTTCAAAATGCCGTCCTGCACTAAATTACTATTTACGTATGGCAAGTCCAGAAGAATATGCAGATGATAAGGCATCCCGATTCGTCAATGAAAGAATGAACGGTAATATTCAGCATGATGGTACATTTTCGGTTATCCCTCGTATGTATGGCGGTGTTACTACTGCAGATGATTTAATGACAATTGCCGAAGTTGCGAAAAAATACGATGTACCGCTCGTAAAAATAACAGGTGCAAGTCGAATCGGCTTATATGGCGTTAAAAAAGAAGATTTACCAAAAGTTTGGGCTGATCTTGACATGACCTCAGGTTATGCTTATTCAAAATCCCTTCGCAATGTAAAATCCTGCGTCGGCTCTCGCTTCTGCCGTTTTGGTACAAAAGATTCATTAGGTCTTGGTATGTTACTTGAACAGTCGTTAGAAATGGTAGATACACCGCACAAAATGAAAATGGGTGTTACTGGTTGTCCACGTAACTGTGCGGAAGCATTAACGAAAGACTTTGGCGTCGTTTGTGTTGAAAATGGATTCCAACTTTATATTGGTGGTAACGGTGGGACGGAAGTGCGCGAAGCTGATTTTGTCATGATTGTCCCTACGGAAGACAATGTACTTCGCATTGCCACAGCTTATGTACAACATTACCGTGAAACTGGTATTTATGGTGAACGAACAGCTCCATGGGTAGAACGAATGGGCTTAGATCACATAAAAGAAATACTGCAAGATAAACAAATGGTCGCTATGCTAAATGAACGTTTCCAAAAAGCACGTAACACATATGAAGAAGCTTGGGGACAAGCACTAGAAAACCGGTCACTAAAAGCCATTTATGAAGTAGAAACTGTAAAGTAAGGAGCGATCTACATGTTACAAACGAAAGAGAAAATAAAAATAATGCGTGCCAAAGATCTTCCCGTACAAATCGGTAAGGAAGTGCAAATAAAAGACTTGTCTATCGCCTTATTTCACCTTTCAAATGGCGACATCCGCGCTGTCGAAAATCGATGTCCTCATAAAAATGGGCCTTTAGCAGAAGGAATTGTTTCTGAAGAATTCGTCTTCTGTCCTTTGCATGATTGGAAAATTTCATTACTAACAGGTGAAGTTCAAAAACCTGATGATGGTTGTATTCAAACATATGAAGTAAAAGTTATTGATGGTGATATTTATATATACATGTAGTTTGTATAAGGAAGCCCTTTTTCAGCTTCCTTTCAAGTAAAAATAGATGAGGTGTAGAGATGAAAGGATACGTATATTTAGTTGGTGCAGGACCTGGCGATGAAGGACTTATTACAAAAAAAGCTGTCGATTGCCTAAAACGAGCAGATGTTGTTTTATATGACCGCTTATTGAATCAAAATTTACTTCGCTATACGAAGCCAACATGCGAACTCGTCTATTGCGGAAAAATGCCTAAAAATCATATTATGCGACAAGAAATGATTAACATACATTTAATCCAATCTGCAAAAGAAGGTAAAACTGTCGTCCGTTTAAAAGGCGGGGATCCATCTATTTTTGGCCGTGTTGGCGAAGAAGCTGCCGCTTTAGCTGAAGAAAATATTTTATATGAGATTGTCCCAGGTATTACATCTAGCATTGCTGCTAGTGCATATGCCGGTATTCCTCTTACCCATCGAGACCACAGCAATAGTGTAACGTTGCTAACTGGTCATACAAAAGGTGCAATTAGCGAACAAGTAAATTACAGCTCCCTCTTAAATAGCGATACAATTGCCTTTTATATGGGCGTTAAAAATCTACCGATTATTTGTGAAAACTTATTACAAACAGGACGAGAAAAAAATACACCCGTAGCGGTCATTGAGTGGGGTACAACTGGAAAACAACGAGTTGTTACAGGTACACTCGCTACGATCGTTGATTCCGTAAAGAAAGAACATATTTCAAATCCTTCGATGACAATTGTTGGTGAGGTTGTATCCTTACGTAAACAAATCGCTTGGCAAGAACGCAAATCACTACACGGAAAAAAAGTTTTATTTGCCTCTGCAACAAACAAAACGAGCATACTAGCGCAAAGATTACAAGCAGCTGGAGCAGAAATATATCAAATACCGGTTTTCAAAAAACAAGAATGTGTATTAACACCTGCGCAGATTAATGAAATTTTTAAGGCTGAGCGCCTTGTTGTCTGCTCACCTGAAAGTGTAGCAATCTTATTCCAATCATGTGCACAACATCAAAAAGATATTCGTTCCTTACAAGTAACACTACAACATATGAATAGCGCTACCCAAAAAGCACTTATGCAGTATGGCTTATTAAGCAAATCAGCAAAATTCTCAACCGAAACAAGCGTTTACTTAGGACGAAATATCAACCGCATTGCCATCATTCAAGAAAAAATAGGTGCTGGTTCTCATATAATGACACA
This sequence comes from Bacillus sp. C1, assembly GCF_054570475.1. Taxonomy (NCBI): domain Bacteria; kingdom Bacillati; phylum Bacillota; class Bacilli; order Caryophanales; family Bacillaceae; genus Bacillus; species Bacillus sp. C1. The sequence goes on along the minus strand of NZ_JBTMZT010000014.1, from coordinate 51,853 downwards.
TGAATATAAAATTGATCATCGTTTTGATGAAATTCATACACGTACACTGACTGAATTTGCATGGGATAGTATTGTATTTGAAGGACGCGCTGCAATCGATACATTTATAACAGAAGTAAACCGCCTTGGTTTCCTGGATATTCTTCATTTGCCATTTTCATATGCGGATGAACCTACCTTACAATATGCAAATAAGGTTGGATTCCAGAATATCGATCATCAGCTGCAAGCTATCATCGATGAGAAAGAAGTGGTGGCAGGATGAAAGGCATCGTTTATATTGGACATGGTAGTCGATTACAAGAAGGCAATGAACAGTTCATTCACTTTGTTAAGTCCGTTATAAACGAGCGAAGCGAAAGTATCCAAAAAGTCGGATTTCTTGAACTAACAACACCAACTGTTCAGGATGCAGTTACAGAAGCGATTCGAGATGGCGCAACGGAGATTTTAATTGTCCCCGTTCTATTATTTGCAGCAGCCCATTATAAACGTGACATCCCTTTTGAAATTAAAAAAGTGCAAAAGCTCTATCCACACATTACATTTTCAGTTGTACCACCTTTCAGTACGCATCCGCTTATGATTGAACTTATCGTAAAACGAATACGTGAAACTACGCCAATAGCAAATAGTGAAATCGTACTTGTCGGCCGTGGTAGTAGCGATTCTCAGCCTATACATGAATTAAGACGAATTGGAGAAGCAGTCGAACAAACACTCTGCCTACCTGTTTCCTGTTCCTTTTTAACAAAGGGAACACCTTCTTTTACTGATGTACTCAAGGAAAAGGCAGCATCTGTAAGACATGTATATGTCATGCCCTATCTTCTCTTCACTGGGTTATTACTTCAAAAAATAAATCGGCATACTAAAAAGTACGCTAACGTTACAACTTGTAACTGTCTTCAATTTGATTCCTATATGAAGTCCGCTTTATTAGATCGAATGGAGGAACATGTACATGTATAACATCTACCCTATTATGTGTAATCTACAAGACAAAACCGTTGTAATTATCGGTGGTGGGAAAATTGCATACCGAAAGGCAGCTGGATTAGAAAACACGGGAGCTCATGTCACTGTTGTGAGCCCCTATATGTGTGAAGAAATGAAGAATCTTACTTATATTACATGGAAGAAAAAAATATTTACAGAAGAAGATATTAAAGATGCCCATCTCATCTATGCTGCAACAAATCATCATAATGTAAATATGATGGTCAAACAAGCTGCACACGATTTTCAATGGGTGAACATCGTAAGTGACGGGACAGAGTCATCCTTTCATACACCTGCAATCATTCGAAACAGTGAATATGTTATAAGCATCTCAACTTCTGGTAAAAACCCATCCTTTGCAAAACGGATAAAAGAAAAACTAATGCAGATCCTTCCTCAAATTATAAAATAAAAAAGATGAACGAATCCACTCATTCATCTTTTTAGCTTGCTTTAAAACCACCGCCAAGTACATCTCTTACATCATGAATAACAACAAACGCATCTTCATCCACGTTACTGATTACTTGCTTTAATTTTACAAGCTCTTGTTTATTAATTACGACATATAGTACTTCTTTATTTTTCCCAGTATAACCCCCGCGTCCCTCTAGGACAGTCACACCGCGTGTCATATGTTTCGTAATCGTTTCACGAATTAAGTCTGGTTGACTTGATATAATTGTAACTGCTGTTTTCGTATTAATTCCTTCTACAATGAAGTCAATTACTTTTGCTCCGACAAATACCGCAACGAGCGTATACATTGCTTTTTCTTGTCCAATGATGAATACCGATCCTACAATTACCACAATATCAATAATAAGAACACCTTTTCCAACGCTCCACCCTAAATATTGATTCGCTAATTGTGCTAAAATTGCTGATCCTCCAGACGTACCTCCTGCTCGGAACATACAGCCCAATCCAATACCAACAAACAACCCGGCAAACAAAGCTGCTAATAACGTATCGCTATTTACCCTGTGTCCAATATGTTCTGTAGCATATAAAAACAAAGAGGTTTCTACAATACCGAGGATTGTGTAAACCATCGTTTTTTTATCAAAAAATTTATAACCAATAGCTAATAGAACCGCATTGAAAGCAAAGTTCATAATCCCCGGTGACCATCCAAATAAATAATAGGTGACGACTGTTAAACCGATGATTCCCCCTTCCGATAAACGGTTTGGAATTGCAAAATAGTTAATACCGATTGCAAATAACAATGAACCAATTGTAATTAATGCAATTTCTTTCATTCGTTGATTAAACATAAGTTGTAACCTCCCTCCATTTGACATTGTATCACTATCTTACAGAGGTATAGAAATAGTTTTTACCACACCCTTTTCTTATAACTCCTATATAATTATGTTTTAATAAACGTTTGTTTAGTTATTTAAATTCGCTCTAATCGTATCAACAAACTTCTTCACGTTCCCCGCCTGAATATACTTAGCCACTATAACTTCTCTATTATGAATAAAAACTAACCGTGGAAATATTTCTACATCATCTATACAAAAATACGAGTATTCTTCGAATGTTATAGGATAATACGGGAACTTCCCATAAAAAAGAATCCTCTTATTTGTAGCAACAAATATACCTTGTTGGTATGAAAAGACAAAGTTATCCTTCTCAAATACTCCTACCACAAAAGATAAAATTTGTTCATCAGATTCTACATATTTTTTCACATTCAATAATAGTTCATTCATGAATATTCCTCCAAATTCAATTCATTATCGTAACATTTGAAAAGAATCCATGGATTACTACATAACCGGTATAGCTTATTTATAAAGTATGAAACGCGTTTCCGGTCAAATATATTCTCAAAAAAATCCGTTATATGCCATTACACATAACGGATTTCAACTAAACAGTAGAGCGCTCTACCAACTTATAAGGAATTTCTATTTTTTCTTGTTTCCACTCATCATTGTTTATTTGTTTGTAAAATAGTTCAAAAGCGCTTTTACCCATCTCTTTCACATGTTGATCAATTGTTGTGATTTGTAACACTTGGGAAATGGGTTGATTATCGAAACTAATAATCGCTAAATCCTGTGGAACATTTATACCTAATTTTTTAGCTTCTGTCATAATTCCAATAGCAACTTCATCCCCAGCTACTAATAACGCCTCAGGAACATGCTCCATCTCTTTTAACTTATGTGCAACCCTTACACCATCCTCTAATGTAAAACATTCTGTAAAAATCCATTCTTCTACCATTTCTTCACTTATCTTTTGTAACTTTTTCTTGTAAGCATCCAACCTTTTTATACTACTTGCTCCTTGTTTCCTTCCCGTACAATACCCAATTTCTCTATATCCTTTGTCAATTAAATAACTCATTCCTAACTGGAAAGCTCCAAAATGATTTGTATAAACACTTGATACACCTATAGTATCCGTACTCTCGCAAGCAATAATCGATCCGTATGTTGCATATTGTCCAATTACTTCCCATTCATTAGAGCGCGAGCATATAATCATCCCATCTAGCTGCTTACTTTTTAGCATATGTAAACTTTCCATTTCTTCTTTACAATCATAATTCGTTTGACAAAGAAGTACTCGGTAATTATGAGCTAATGCCGCGTCCATAATTCCTCCAACCATTGCGTCAAAATAAGGATGATTAATATAAGGCAAGATTACACCAACAATATTCGTTTTCCCTTTTGATAAATGAACTGCATTTGCATTTTGAGAGTAATTCAATTTCTCAACTATATTTAAAACCGCCTGTCGTTTTGCTTCACTTACATACGGATGATGGTTTAGAACTCTTGAAACAGTTGTAACTGACACACCTGCTAGCTTTGCAATATCCCTAATATTAGTCATACGTTCACCTCTTTCCCACATCTTATAAAAGAAGGAGAAGGTTATCATATGATAACCTTCTCCTTCTTTTATAACGTATTTACATCCTTTTTGCTATCTTGCTCCTGCTTTTCAGGCTGGTAGATAAATACATGTTCCTCATATCGACCTGGTTTATCACCTACACGAGCTCCTCCAGCTATAAATTTAATCGCAAACTCTTTTGCCTCAATCATCGGAAAACTAATGATATATTCCTTCGCCTCACCATCTTGAACCTCTGCATCATCTACTATCGGTAACTTGTCGCGATCTAATGGAGAAATTTGTTTACCATCTTGCAAAATAACCGTATTGTTTGGATACATATTCATCTTCAGCCCAGTTCGATTCTCAACTCTGACTTTTAGCGTAATTCGATCACCAGTTAACTTTTTATAATCAAATTCGCCTTCTAGAATTTGTACAGCATATCCGTCAAAATCAATTCGGTTTCCATTTATAATTGTTCCGCCCTTAGTATCAGGTCTATCTACATATTTCGCTCTCATACTTTCATTGGATTGAGGAGGTTGATTTTGGTTACCTTTCTCCTTTAAACTATCCTTTGCTTTATCTTCAGCAACAGGGGATTTTGAAGAACTTGTACTACCTTTATTTCCATCCGCTGAAAACAATTCATTTAGAGATTTAATTTCTTTTCCATCCAATGTTTTGATTGATTTTATTGACGTACTTTTTATTTTCCATTTTTCCCCTTCTTTATCGAGTGTATGTACGGCTTCTGTTACATTATCTGTATAATGCTCATTTTTCCTTTTACTCTTTGTTTCTTGCTTCACTTCTACAGTTGCATACTTATCAGAATAAGAAAGTACTTTAACCTTTTTTAAACTAGCTTTTAAATCAAATGCTTCAAATATTTGTTTTGTTGTTTTCTTTGAAATTTCATAACTATAAACTTTACTCGAAAGTGTATCTAGATATTTATCTAAGTCTTCTTGGTTAAATGCTTCTGTATTGTCTTCTAACGTTTGCTTCACTTCTTTTTCCACATTACTTTCTTTAGGTTTTGCATTACTTTTTGTTGAGCATCCCATAGTTCCAAGTAATAAGACACCGGCTAATAACGACATTCCCCACTTTACATATATTACTTTTCTCATATTAAATCCCCTTTATTTTATGAAATTCATAGTTACTTTATAATCTAACTTTTTCTTTGATTATTTCATACACAATATCGCTAGACTTGCCCTATTCCCTCTATTTTAAATATTAAGATTCTTTCCCATTTCTCTCTTGTATTAAAGATTCCCCATCCAATGTCTCAGCAGTTAGCAACCCTTGACTTGTAATAATCCACTTATCCTTCTCTTTTTCTAATACATAACGCATCTTTACAACATTATCCGTATATGCTACACTCTTATCCTTATTTTTAGCTGTTGTTTTTGCCTCTATCGTTGCATATTTATCATTAATAGATAAAACCTGTACCCGATCAACTGTAAGTTTGATATTATACTCATCTACTAAAGTCTCGTACTCTTTTTTTATTGCGTCATATGTAAACATATCTTTAGAATATGCTTGCATATAATCATCAACATCTTTACGATTAATTGCTTTTACTTGGTCTGAGATTACCTGTTCTATCTCTTTTTTTGCTTTTGCACTTTCATCTTCTTTCTTTTTTTCCGCACTACAACCGCTTATCCCTAATGCTAAAACCATACAAGCTAATACCCCATATTTTTTCTTATTTAACTCTCCCATGATGTTCCCCCTTTTAATTCCCTTAATATTCCACAAATGTATTTTATCATAAAAATGACTATTAGAATTGGTTCCTCCTTGCAAAATTGTAATTCTTTTGTAATCTAATGTGATAGTAACTCCTCCCTATATTTCCTACAATTAGGTCAGAAAGTAACAAACACTCCTTCGAAAAGGAGCGGATACACATGATGCACAAAATGAAATCAAACAAATTCGTAAATACAATGGTCATGGTGCTATCTACTCTTATCGATGCGAAATCTGTTGCTACGCTCCTATAAATTTGTGTCCCCTTTCCCTTTTATATAGATAGCAATAGAAAAGACGACCGTTCATACCCGGTCGTCTTTCTCTATTTGTCACTTCTTTTTAATGTCTCTGTTAATTCTTCAAATGTTTCATTCAATTGATCCGTCATCATTTTCATCGCTGTTTTTCTGTCTATGGTTTCTCCCACTTCCACTTGAATTGGATCACCGAAAATCAATTGCGCCCTCTTCCCCTTAATTAACTCTTTTACACTTGATGGTCCAACGTAAGCTGCCGGTACTAAAGGAACATTAGAACGCATCGCAATCGTAACAGCTCCTGCTTTTAAGGAAACATCCTCTGTCGATCTCGTTCCGCTTGGAAAAATCCCGACTACTTTCCCTGCTTTTAATAACCGCGATGGAATTTTAAGTGTACTTGGTCCTGGATTTGCACGATCCACCGGGAAAGCATTCACATTCTTAAAAAACCAATTTGTAAACTTACTTTCAAACAATTCTTTTTTCGCCATATAATGAATTTCTGTCGGATACATCCCAGCTGCTAACATTAACACATCCATAAAACTTGTATGTGTACAAGCAACAACATATGGTCCACCTTCAGGCAATTTTTCTTTTCCATATACCTCTACTTTTCCAGCGATTTTAAATATATATTTCAATAAAAATGTAATTGGCTTATACATTTCACTCGTTCCCTTCTACATGTTCAAAATTTGTTCATTTCCTTACACCGATTATAACACTAAGTTTTAGTAGTTGGTAATAAAAATAAGTAATAATTTCAAACACTAATCCTTACAAAAGTGTAATCCTCTTGTAAGCTAATTCGATAGTTATCCCTGTCTATATTCCATATAATTAAGATAGAAACAAGGCAACTTTAAACAAATAAGGAGAGTTTATCAGACCTGCTAGTGGCTCTTCTCTTCTTACAGCTTTCATTTATAGCTACTATGCTCATATAAATTTGTGTCCCCTTTCCCCTTTATATAGATAGTAAGAGAAAGACGACCGTCTATGCCCGGTCGTCTTTCTTATTATGCTTTTCTTTCATGTAATTCTTTTAAAAGCTTTATCATTTCAGCTTGTTGTTTTATCTTCTTACGACCATTTCGATTAATTGCTGCAAGTTCGCAGGCAATTCCAATAGCAAAGAAAAACAATAAACTTTCTAACATATAAAATCCTCCACATATATTGTCCCATTATCTATTAGACAGCCTGGCGCAACTGTTCCTCTTGTAAAATTTTCTTATTCCTATTTTCTTCTTTACGCTGACATACGTTATTTCGAATAAGAGCTGTAATAACAAGTAATGTTCCTACTATATCAAAAATAGTTATTTTATACCCTTGCATCATCATAATGATTAATGTAGTAATTGGCACAAAGTTAATAAATAAAATCCCATTAATAGATGATAAAATTTTCACACCATAGTTCCAAGCGAGCAGCGCTACAATACCTGGTAATGTCATCATAAATAATAAATCATACTTGACGATAGAAAGCGTTTCTACACTTGGCACCGGCACATACCCCATCATTGTCAACATAATTGTTATCATACCGGTTACCCCTGTGCCAAATACACATGTCAATGTTGAATAACGAAGTGTAGACCAGTCACGAAATGATTGACCACCCATCGTATAAATTACCCATCCCACAACGCCAATAAAAATAAATACGAGTGAAAACAGGTTATCTTTCAATGTAAGAAAGAAACTCATATTACCTTTTGTAATAACAAAAATAGCTCCAACAAAAGCAATTACCATGCTTGTAATCATATACTTCTTCGGTTTTATATGTTTATATCCCCATAGGATACCAATCGAGATCATCGGCATAAGCGCCTCCATAATAGACGCTACCATAACACCGGGTTTTCCCATTAACATTTGACCTAAGAAAACAAACACATTATATACAGTAAACGCCATCGTTCCGAAGAAAACGAGTAACTTTCCTTTCCCTTCTAAACGAAATGCCTTCTTACCTTCTTTCATCAATAATAATAAAACTAACAGAAGAGTTACTGCTCCGTAACGAATGAACGAAAAATAAAATGGATCTATATACTCTAGTGCATGATCTGCCACTGGAAACATTGCTCCCCATGACATACTTGCGGTTAAACATGCCAGAGCGCCTATTATCATTTGACCTTTTCTCACCGTAATCCCCCGATTCTATGTAAATCTCGATGCATTGCGCAATGAAAATTTTAAAAGAAAAAACATATCACGTAAAATGATTCAAAATGATGCTAAACATCATTTATAATGATATTTAGCATCAAGGGGGAATGTTCATGGAACTTCGAGACTTACAAATTTTCCAATATGTTGCCAATCACGGAAGTGTCAGCAAAGCAGCAAAAGAATTAAATTATGTGCAATCCAACGTGACAACACGTATTAAACAATTAGAAAACGAGCTCAAAACATCGCTTTTTTATCGGCATAAAAAAGGGATGACATTAAACGCAGAAGGCCGAAAAATGCTAGCTTATGTTAATAAAATTTTGTTGGATGTTGAAGAATTAAAACAAATATTTCTAGATAGTGAGACTCCATCCGGTATTTTAAAAATTGGTACAGTCGAAACAGTAAGTACATTACCTACTATCCTATCTTCTTACTACAAGAAATACCCAAATGTCGATTTATCACTACAAGCCGGTTTAACAGAAGCACTTATTAAAGAGGTAATTGATCACCAATTAGATGGTGCATTTATATCGGGGCCTATTAAGCATCCACTTTTAGAACAATATGATGTATGTACAGAAAGACTCGTTCTCGTAACACAAAATAAAGCGTTTCATATAGAAGAATTTATCACGACGCCACTTCTCGTCTTTAATCAAGGATGTGGATATCGCTCAAAATTAGAACGATGGCTCAAAGATGAAGGCTTGCTCCCAAAAAGAATTATGGAATTTAACATATTAGAGACTATTTTAAACAGCGTTGCACTTGGTCTTGGGATTACACTCGTGCCGCAATCAGCTGTTAGGCATCTTTCTACTACAGGGAAAGTTCACTGTCATCCAATTCCTGAAAAATACGGGAGCATTTCAACTGTCTTTATACGCCGGAAAGATGCCTATATGACAAATTCGATGCGCAGCTTTTTAAAAACGATCGAAGAACATCATCATATAAATATGCTTTAAAAGACATTCTTACACGAATGTCTTTTTTCCTTACAAAACTGTAATTCTCCCGTAAGCTAATTCGATAGTTACCCCTGTCTCTATTTCATATAATGAAGACAGAAATAGGGCAACAAACATTTGAAAAGGAGCGGATACGCATGATGAACAAAATGAAAACAAATACATTCTTACATACAATGGGCATGGTGTTATCCGCCCTAATCGATGCAAAAGCAGTTGCTACAACTTTAAACAAATAAGGAGAGTTACACATGAATCATACAATCACATTTAACAAATTGGACTTTATCGGACTTGCAAGCGGCGCAGCTCTTCTTACAGCTTTCATTTGCCTACTAGCTCAAGGACTGATCCTATAAAATCATTTCCCCTAACCCCTTTATATAGAAAAAGGGCTGCTCGTCCTATGGACAAGCAGCCTTTTTCAATTTGTTTCATATATAATTTGACCTGTTTTACTTATATCATATCCACCAATTGCTCGTAATTCATTTTGAAATTCTGCAGATTGCAATATTTCTTTTACAGCCTCAATAAGTTGTTCATTTTCTTTATTTTTTAAGATTACCAAATCATATTGTTCTTTCATAAGTGGAATAAAATCTACATTCACAATTTGTGCTACCTTTTCTGCCCCGACGCCAACATCTGCTTTACCATTAGCAATTTGCGAGGCAACCCCAAGATGATTAGACTCCTCCCAATCGTATCCTGGAATATTTGCTTTCACTACATTTTGAATTCTCACCTGTTCATCTACTAGTACCCGAATTCCCGATCCTTTTTCACGATTCACAAACCGAATCGATGAATGACTCAAATCAGTCCACTTTCGTATTCCTTTTGGATTTCCCTTTTGAACATAAAATCCAACATTTCTCGCTAATAAGTTCATTACAATATATGGCTGTCCAACTAAAATTCGTTTTACGTATGGAATATTATATTCCCTCGTATCTCCATCAAACAAATGTAAACTGACAATACTTCCTTCTCCTTGAGACATTTTAATTAAGCTCATTAAACTCCCCTGATAAGCCCGAAGAATATTAGAGCTTGGCAAAAATCTTTCAAGATGTTTTGCTAGCATATCCAATGTAAGTTCTTGTCCGCTAATTACATGGGACAATTCTCTATTCTTCCTCTCTAAATTTATAGAAGTATCTTGCACTTTCCCTGTTTTCATTTGCTTAATATATTGTTCTAAATCCGCAGCATCGATACGCATTTGTCTACCAACTCTGTAAGAAGGCAGTTCACCTTTTTTAATCAAATCATAAACTGTTAACTTTGAAACTTTCAATCGGTTTGCTACTTCTTCCGTTGTGTAGGAATAATGATCCATAGACGATTCCTCACTTTCTCATTTCATTGTAACAAAGAAAAAAAGTTTCTCCTATTTTTTCAAAAAGTGATTTATTTCACATTATATTTAATTATAACTATTTATAATTAAATATAATTAGTTATAATTAATATGGTAAAAAGAAAGGGGATTATATGTATGAACAAATTTACATTACAGTACATTGGGGTATTTATGCTTTCTTTCCTTCTTCTATTTAGTACCGCTTGTACAAATGGAGAAAAGAAAGAAAAAACAAATGCAAAAGAAAACAAAACAGTTGAACTTACAATATCCGCAGCTGCAAGTTTACAGGATGCTTTCAAAGAAATCGAAAAGCAATATAAACAAAAAGAACCAAACATCAAACTTTCCTTTAACTTTGGTAGTTCCGGTGCACTTCAGCAGCAAATTGAACAAGGTGCTCCTGCTGATCTATTCTTCTCTGCAGCAGAAGATAAGTTTCAAACACTTGTAAAAAAAGGATTTATTAATGAAAAAGAAGGAAAAAACTTTCTTGGAAATGAACTTGTTTTAGTCGTTCCAAAAGAAAGCTCCATTAAAACTTTTCAAGAGTTAAAAGATGACAAAGTGAAGAAATTAGCAATTGGTACACCAGAATCTGTACCAGCTGGAAAATATGCAAAAGCTACTCTTACACATGAAAATCTATGGGACGACCTTCAAAACAAAATTGTATTTACAAAAGACGTCCGCCAAGTATTAACATATGTAGAAACAGGGAATGTGGAAGCTGGAATTGTATACAAAACGGATGCTCTCATTTCAGATAAAGTAAAAATAACAGCTGCAGCACCGGCCAATTCTCACGAACCAATCCACTATCCAGTAGGGATTATAAAAGAATCTAAGCATAGGAAAGAGGCTACTTCATTCTATGAATATTTACAGTCAAAAGAGGCACAAGACATCTTTAAAAAATATGGATTTACAATTTTACCTTAATTCTTATGGTGTTTGATACACTTTGGCCACCTGTTTTTCTTTCCTTACGAGTAGCTGGGTTCGCTACCATTATTGTTATGATTTTTGGGACAGTTATCGGACGAGTATTAGCTCGCTCTTCATGGCGCTATAAGGTGTTAGTAGAAACCATTTTTCTATTACCAATGGTACTTCCGCCAACTGTTATTGGATTCTTTCTCATTATTATTTTCGGAAATAACAGCCCCATTGGTAAATGGATTGAATCATTATTTCAACAACCTATTATGTTTACATCGTGGGCTGCTGTCATCGCTTCAACAATAGTTTCATTTCCTCTTATGTATCAATCGGCAAAAACGGGATTTTCAATTGCAAACGAACAAATTGAAGATGGCGCTCGTGACCTTGGAGCTAATGAATATCAAGTCTTCTTACATGTCACATTGCCACTTGCATTCCCTGCACTACTTAGTGGAATGATCTTAAGCTTTGTCCGTGCACTTGGTGAATTTGGAGCAACACTTATGTTTGCTGGTAATATTCCAGGAAAAACACAAACGATTCCCACAGCCATTTACATGGCAATTGATGCAAGTAATATGCAGATTGCTTGGACACTCGTTATCATCACGGTTAGTATGTCATTCATTTTCTTACTATGCATTCAATTCATTAATAAGAGAATTACTTCTTTAAAGTAGCTTTCGACAAAAAGCTACTTTTTTATTTCCCGAAAAATAAATTGTTTTGTAGAATGGAACAATTTATTCTCACCTTACAAATTTGTAATTTTACTGTAAGCTAATTCGATAGTTATGATTACTTATATTCCATATAATTAGGACATAAGATAAAGCATATAGGAATTGGATTGTCCCCCCCTCTTCCTGTTAGTTAAAAATCCCTAAGTAACTTTATCCTTCCCCTTTATAAAAGGACCTCAAATTGAGGTCTTTTTTTATTGTGAAAAAATAACAGAATTTTGATATTTATAACAATATACATTCTATTTGAATTTACTTTCTAAAAAGGGCACTTTCCTGTTATTATATGGAGGTGTTTGAAAAAATGAAGAAATGAAAACGCATTTATATTGCAAATTCTTCATTCTGTTTTAGCGATCGGTAATCTTCTACTTTTAGGTGGGAAATTACCGATCGGTAGAACGGACTTTCATTATATCGGTATAACAAAACGAAGGGAGTCTTGTAATGGACATTTTATTAGCGCTTCTTCCTGCAATTGCATGGGGAAACATCTTATTAGTAAGCGTAAAAATGGGCGGTGGTGCATATAGCCAAACGGTAGGTATGACCATTGGTGCTCTATTCTTCGCAACAATTATGTACGTCTTTACTCAACCAGCTTTAACGATGACAATCTTAATTGTTGGTTTTATTTCAGGTTTATTCTGGGCATTAGGACAAGTAAACCAATTAAAAACAGTTGAAAAACTCGGTGTTTCTACAACTGTAACGATTTCTACTGGTATGCAACTTGTTGCAACTTCTATCTTTGGTGTTATCGCTTTTCGTGAATGGACTACTACTACTACGATCATTCTGGGAACGATTGCAATCCTATTAATTGTACTTGGTGTTGTCTTTACTTCACTAGACGATAAAGAAAATGCACAACCACCAGGACAACTAAAAAATGGACTGTTAACACTAATTGTTTCTACTTTTGGTTATCTTGTATATGTTATTATCATTCGTTGGTACAATATTGATGGTTGGTCTGCTATTTTACCACAAGCAGTTGGTATGTTTGTTGGGGCAGTTGTACTGACATCTAAACATAAACCATTTAACAAATATGCAGTTCGTAATGCTTTATCTGGTTTACTATGGGGAACAGGAAACTTATTCTTACTACTTTCATTACCGAAAGTTGGAGTAGCAACAAGCTTCCCATTATCTCAAACTGGTATCGTCATCTCTACATTCGGCGCGATTGTCTTCTTAGGAGAAAAGAAAACAAAACGCCAAATGGTATTTATTGCACTAGGTAGTGTGTTAATTATAGGTGGCGCTGTTTTACTTGGTATGACAAAAGCATAAATTAAAGACCCCCTAAGCATTAGAAATGCTTAGGGGGTTTTCTCTTAACTAATGAAATTTCTTCTTTTGTCATTTGACTTCCATTCTAACTATCCATCTATACATAAAAATAAATTGACTACAACAAGAATTCACATCACATATAAACCTGTCAAAATGTAAATGACAATACTAACAACATTATATAAACCATTTCTTTTTACAAATATCTCTCAAAGATGTTATCGTTTTTTATACACATTCGAAGTAGGAAGGAATAATGGATATGCCAAAGAAAAATAAAATTTTATTTATTGGTGCCGGTCGTATGGCAGAAGCAATCTTCGCTGGACTTCTCAAAACGAGTAAAGAACACATTGAAGAAATTATTGTATCCAACCGAAGTAATATAGAAAAACTGAAGCAACTCAAACAGCAATATGGTGTCTCAATTACAAATGATTGGCAGCAATCCATCCCGGCTGTCGATACAATTGTGTTAGCAATGCCACCATATGCGCATGATCAATTGTTAGCTGAGTTATCACCTCTTCTCACCAATCAGTTTGTTGTAACAGTTGCTGCTGGCATTGGTCCGTCTTATTTAGAAGAAAAGCTTCCTCAAGGTACGCCGGTTGCCTGGATTATGCCAAATACAGCTGCAACAATCGGAAAATCTATTTCTCTATATGCAATGGGGCATTTCGTAAATGAAGAACAGCAAGAAACATTGCAACTACTTTTAAAAGGAATTGGCACAGCACAGCTATGTACCGAAGAAGAAGTGCATCAACTTACCGCTATTACTGGAAGTGCGCCTGCATTCCTTTATCATTTTACTGAAAGCTTAATTGAAACAACAAAAAAATACGGAATCGATGAAAAAACAGCAAAACACCTTGTTATTCAAATGATCGCTGGCTCTGCTGCTATGCTAGAGCAAGAACAAGACCCAACTATGCTTCGTGAACAAGTAACAACACCCGGCGGTTCAACTGCAGAAGGGTTAAAAGTTTTATATGAATATAATTTTTCAAAGATGATGCACCAAGCAATTGAAGCAACAAATAAAAAAGCTAGGGAAAAATCATAACTTACAAAGTTCCATAAAGGTGTGAAAATACTTTGACTCAAGTGCTTTACTGGTGAAGAAGAAATTGTTACAAACCGTATTACTAAAAAGATGCATACCTTTAATTTTTAATCAGGAAATCCACTACATAAATAACTAACGGATTTCCTTTTTTCAAGGGTATTAAAAACTGAAAATTAAAACAATATTTCATTTTATTGACAGTTAATTGCTCGAGGTGTAATATTTTGAATAATCAAAGAAACAAAAAAATAATATAGATCACTATGTTTACTCATTGTATCAAGAGAGGTGGAGGGACTGGCCCTTTGAAACCTCGGCAACAGGTTCACTTTGAATACTGTGCCACTTCCTGCAAGCATTACGCTTGAAAGATAGAATGAGGGACTTCGTTTATATATGAGTACATTCCTTATAAACTAAATTCCCTCTTTCTGGATAAGAAAAGAGGGAATTTTTATTTCCCTCATAAATTGTTCATCAACTATTTTTAATAACTAAACAATTTAGGGAGGAATTTAGCATGAAAAAGAAATTTGTACCTACTGTCGCATCTGTTTTAGGAGCAAGTATTTTATTAACAGGATGCGGGAGTTATAGAGAAGATGCGAGTGCGACAAAGGCAAAAGATACAGCACCTGATAAACAAGTTTTAAACTTATCATCTCCTACGGAAATCCGTACAATGGATACTGCTCGCGCAACAGATACTGACTCTGGTCAAGTAATGAGAAATGTATTTGAAGGTTTATATAATCTTGGCGAAGGGAATAAACCAGTACCTGGAGTTTCCAAATCTCATGATGTAAGCGCAGATAAAACAAAATATACATTCCACTTACGAGATTCAAAATGGTCAAACGGTACCCCTGTCACAGCAAAAGACTTTGTTTTCGCTTGGCAACGTGCTGTCGATCCAGCAACAGCTTCTGAATATGCATTTTTATTCTTCGATATTAAAAACGCGAAGAAAATTAATAGTAAAGAGCTTCCAGCTGATCAACTCGGCGTGAAGGCAATTGATGACCACACCTTTGAGGTTGAATTGGAACGTCCTGTACCATACTTTATTAGTTTAACAGCCTTCCCAACATTCCTACCGATTAATGAAGAATTCTTCAAATCGCAAGGTGATAAGTACGCCTTAGAAGACAATAAGATTATCTATAATGGTGCCTTTACATTAAGCGATTGGAAGCATGAACAAAGTTTTAAATTTAAGAAAAACGCTAACTACTGGGATAAAGGTACTGTAAAGCTTGAAGAAATTAATTTTAATGTTGTAAAAGAAAAATCAACAGAAATAAACTTATTTGAATCAAAACAACTAGACCGTATAAAACTAACATCTGATTTTGTTGATAAATACCGTAAAGATACAAACTTTAAAGAACGTCCGAACGTAGGAGTACAATTTTTACGCATGAATCAGCAAAATAAAATTTTACAAAATGTTCATGCGCGTCAAGCTATCGATAAAACAATCGACCGAAAATCCTTTGTAAATACATTGTTAAATGATGGAGCCACACCTATTTATGGTCTCATTCCAAAAAACTTCGCAAAAGGACCTGATAACAAGGACTTCCGATCTATAAATGGCGATTTAACGAAAGTTGATCCAAAAGAAGCACAAGCATTATGGAAACAAGCAAAACAAGAACTAGGTTCAGAAAAAATAACATTAGAATTACTGACAAACGATACTGATCTTGATAAAAAAACAGGTGAATTTTTAAAAGGACAACTAGAAAAAACTCTAGATGGATTAACAGTAAATATAAAAACACAGCCACGTAAACAACAAGTATCGTTGCTGTTAAAAGGTGAATATGAAATTGGCATCGATGGTTGGAGCCCAGACTTTGCGGATCCAATTACATTTTTAGAACTTTTCACAACAAACAACCCTTATAACTTAGATCATTACACTAACAAAGAATTTGATAGTGTCATTGAAAAGGTTAAAACTGACTTAGCCGGAGACGAAAAAGCTCGCTGGGAGTCTCTACAAGCCGCTGAAAAAATCTTATTTAAAGATACTGTAATCGCTCCGTTGTATCAAAAAGGTGAGTCTTACTTAGAACGTTCTTACGTAAAAGGCATCGTTCAAGTAGACTTTGCAGGTCAACTAAACTTTAAATGGGCAAAAATTGAAAAGTAATCTACTTCGCAATAAGGGCATCCTTCGAAAAGATGCCCTTTTGCTTTATACTTCTTTTACCACCTGTCTTTTCCCTTTCAATATGACTGATATCCCCACAACAACTAATGCTATAATTTGTGTAATAAAAATTATAAATAATAGAGAGATAATATTCTCTTTTAAGTTCCCACCGCCAAATATTATTGTGAAATAACCATTCGCCGCATATGTCGCGGGAAATAATTCACCAATTATTTGATATGTTTTTGATAACATGGCATGTGGTACCATCACACCAGAACTAACGAGTTGCAATGAAAGTGAAATAATATTAAAAAGCATACCCGCATTTCCGAATAGAGTAAGAAACATTTGTGTTAATGATAAGAATGCAAAGAAAACCGTTGTTTGGAAGATCCAGACGTGCCATATTGTTTCTTGCACTTCAATTTGGAATCCTTTCATTAAACCGATCGTAATGCATGAGAGTAGAATGGATACTGTACTGTTAATGATTTGTCTTGATAGAAAATTGCTCCAACCGCCTTCTACTTGTGTTGCTGCTTTAGATATCTCCATACTCATAATCATCGCCCCTACAAATGAAGCTAGCACAATCATAAGTGGAACCATGTTTGCTGAAAATCCTTTTGCATCATGTACTTTATAAACTGTAAACCCAACTGAATCTTCGGTTAAACCTTTTATTGCTTCTATCCCCTCTGGCCCCATAGCTTGTAACTTCCCAGCAATCGCTTGCTGCTTATAACCTAATATCTCCTTACTTACATTGTCACGAACCTGTTTCGCAGCTCCTTCCATCATCTGCTTTGCCATCATAGCGTTTGCTTGATTAATATGAAACCGTAAATCTGTTTTTCCTTTTTCAGCTATATCCTTTGAAAAAGAAGCCGGAATTTCAATAATCATATCGTATACATGATTATCTATCTCTTCTTTTGCTTTTTCCATGGACTTTTCTTCATTCACTTGAAACGGTAATTTTTTCTGTAAGCCTTCTGCTATTTTACTTCCCATGTTCATATCTTCATTTACAATAGCGATACGCATTTGATCTGCTCTTTCATTCACTCCATCATAAGCTGTGAGCCATACACAAAAGAAGATAAGCTGGAAAGCTAACGCCACAACAATTCCTACATACGTACCTGGTAGTTTTAAAAACTGTTTCAATGTATTCATTTGTCTCCCCCTCCTTGCAAGCAAGTGCACACTTGCATTTTATTTTAAAGAAATACTAGGGTCTCAATGCCCTAGCATATAAAGTTATATTATTCTCAATAAAATTCTCATCATCAATCTCTGTAAGTCGATTTTCAAAGCGCAATTTAGATAGAAAGTAACCAAAATTAATCCATATAAAGTTCATTACTTGCGCTTCAATATTCGTATCAATGATTTTTTTCTTTTGCTGCATCTGTGCAAAATAAATCATTAATTCTTCTTTTAATCCTTTTGGTATTTTCGCAATTTCATCATCTAGTTCAGGAAATTCACCTGCTTCGCGTATACCAATTGAAATGATATCTTTCACTTCGTTCAAAAATGTATGATAGTGCCTTGCTAAATTCTTCAAATCCATTTCTAATTCCCACACAATTTCTGTTTGTAAAAACTGTTTTAAATGCGGTACATATGAAAATTCATAAACGGCTGCTTCAATGATGCCCTTTTTGTTTTTAAAATGGCGAAATATCGTGACTTCATTGACACCAGCACGCATTGCGATGTCTTTTGTTGTTGCTGCTTTATATCCTCTTTCTTTTACTAACTCAATTGCTGCTTGAATAATTTTTTCTGCTGTTTTTGAGCGCGCCATATAATCCTCTCTTCCATATGCAAGTGATCACTTACATTTAGATTATATAACTTTTCTAAATATTGTCAATCCGTTTTTTAAATCAAATAGTATAAGGAAAATAATTTATTTAAAGCACATACATAATTACACAAAATCAGGAAAAACTTGTATAGAAAGATACAATAAGGAGGAATATACGATGAAAATTTTACTTTCGACTTTATTAGCACTTATGCTAGTACCTGTATTAACAGGTTGTAAGGCGCCTGTTAAAGAAGATACAACTTCTGAAAAAAAGACAACAGAAAATGCAAAAAATGAAGCACCTGCGGATTTAAAACTAAACTTCAATGAATTTGATTTAGATGCAGATTATCAAGATACGAAAAAAGATTATGAAGCTGACTACAAAAATAAAGATGCTAACCAAAAGATGGAAGCAAAAATTGAGGACCATAAAACAGATGCAAGACTAACAGGTGACGAAGCATTTTCAAAACTAAGTCCACTTCTACAAAAGCTAAAGTTTGATAAAGATACACCTGACCAAGAAGTAATTGATCAAGTTGTAGACGTATTCCAACTTGATAAAGACTATCAAAAGTTTGATTTAGAAGTTGTTTTCTCTGATGGAACAAAGAAAGAGTATAAGAAAGAAATCAAATAAAGAAGTCGGCAATTTGCCTACTTCTTTATTTTTCTACTTACTTTTCAACTTTCGCGTAGCGTAAATCCGGACTAGAACCGATATAATACTCGATACCAGAAACAGATTTCTTCTGCAAATAAGAATCAGAAGGGAATATAATTGGAATTAACGGTGTCTCTGCAAACATAATATCTTCTGCTTGATGCAATAAGTCAAAACGCTTACCTTCATCTTGTTCAACATTTGCTTGTTTCACTAACGCATCAAATTCTTTATTATGCCATTTTGCATAGTTATTCGGACCGTCACCTGCATACAATTCTAATTTCGTAATTGGATCTAGTACAGAACCACCCCATCCCATATAAGCTAATTGGAAGTCACTTTGCTTATACGTATCAATATAACTTTTCCATTCTTTATTTTCTAACGATACATCTACACCTAAGTTTTTCTTAAACATTTCTTGCATTGCTTCCGCCACTTTTTTATGTTGTGTATCGGTTGTATATTTCAACGTTACTTGTGGCAGCTTAGACCAACCCTGTTCTTTCATACCCTCTTCTAATAATTTTTTCGCTTCTGCCACATCAAATTTTAAATAATCACCTTTTTCTTTACGGAAATCACGGCCACCTTGTGTTTTTGCTCCCTCTGGAACAAATGCATATGCCTCTTGCGCATTATTTTTATATAATTTTTCAACGATAAATTTACGATCAAGTGCTAGCGCAAATGCCTTACGAATTTTCACATTATTAAATGGCTCTTTTTCTACGTTAAATGAATAAATATAAGATGAAAAATCTGCAATACGTTTATATTCTTTATTTCCTTTTTCTTTCTCAATCATTTCTTGTGGCAAGCCGATTAATAAATCTAATTCTTTCGATTTATATAATTGATATGCCGTTTTTGTATCTGGAATAATACGGAACTCTAACTCTTTCAACGTCACTTTTTTATCGTGGAATTCTTTATTCTTTTGTAAAATAATTGCTTGATTATGCTTCCATTCTTTTAATGTAAATGGTCCGTTTGTAATTAATTCTTTTGGATCTGTTTTTAATTTATTTTTATCATCAATTGATTTTTTCGAAAGCGGAATAAATAATGAACTTGCCAGTTTTTGTTTTATAGAAGCGACTGGATGCTCAAGCGCCACTTTTAATGTTTGAGCGTCTACCGCTTGAATACCAACTTGTCCTTCTTCTCCTTTCCCAGTGTTATATGCTTCTGCTCCTTTAATAAAATACATTTCGGTCGCATTCATAGCCCCTGTTTTCGGGTTTAACAGGCGCTTCCACGCAAATTCAAAATCATTTGCAGTAACAGGGGAACCATCTGACCATTTCATATTTTTCTTTAAATGGATTGTATATTCAGTTCCATCTGCGGTTACTTCCTCTTTTTCAGCTAATTCATTTTCTATTTTTCCATCACTATTTTTTTTATATAGGCTTGAAAATAAATGATCAATTACGTAACCAGATGTACTATCTGTTGCGATCGCTGCGTCCAATGTATAAGGATCACTACTAATATTCGTTACGAAACGATCTCCCTTACCAGCACTTGCTTTCGATGCTTCTTTCTTACCGCAACCGACAGAAGCAATCGCTAACACTGTTATAATGGCAAAAAGTAAAAACTTCTTCATCCTGCATTCTCCCCTAACCTGAAATTTTTGGTGTAGATTGTAATAATGTTTTTGTATAAGAATGTTGTGGGTTACGGAATACTTCGTCCGTATCGCCAAATTCAACAAGTTCTCCTTTGTATAAGACCGCTACTTTCTCACATAAATAATGAACCATCGGTAAATCGTGAGCGATGAATAAATATGTATAGCCTTGTTGTTTTTGAATTTGTTGCAGTAAATGAACAATTTGAATTTGTAAAGATACATCCAATGCTGAAATTGGCTCATCTAGTATTAACACTTCAGGTTCACATAATAGCGCCCTTGCGATTGCAATACGTTGACGTTGTCCACCGCTGAATTCATGTGGATAACGATCAATATATCGTCTATCTAATCCAACACGCTCTAATGCTTCACCAGCAACTTTATCTTTTTCTTTCTTATCGCCTAATCCAAATGAAATGTAGCCTTCTGTAACACTATCCCTAACTTTCCAGCGTGGGTTTAAAGCCGCGGTAGAATCTTGAAAAATAAATTGTACCTTTTGTAAAAAATTACGTTTTCCCTTTGATTTGAGCGTATGAACAACTTTGCCATTATACTCAATCTCTCCAGACGAAGGTTTTTCAATTCCAGCGATTAGCTTTCCAAGTGTTGTTTTTCCTGAACCACTTTCACCTATAATCCCAAGCGTTGTACCTTTTTGTATTGATAGCGAGATATCCTTTAAAGCGGTGATTTCCCTGTCTTTATCTCCATATGTTTTCGTTACTTGTTGCACTGTAATGAAATCCGTTGTCATGAGACGTTCACCTTCTCTTTTGATTTACCTTTGCTTTGTTCAGTCATATGCTTCCAGCAATACGAAACGTGCTGCGGTGAAGATGCGGTCTCTCCTGGGAAACGATCGATACACTCCTTCATCGCAACCGGGCAACGATTTACAAATGGACATCCAAAACTGTTTAATATTTCAATTGATGGTGTTGTTCCTTCTATTGCCCGAAGCACCTTTTCTGAATCGTCCATATTTGGAATGGCTTGTAATAAACTTTTCGTATAAGGGTGCTGTGGTGATTCAATTACTTCTTGAATCGCACCTTTTTCAACAACACGCCCTCCATACATTACAACAACTAGGTCCGCCACCTCGCGTACGAGAGCAAGGTCATGAGTAATTAATAAAATGCTAGTTTGCTGCTTTTCTTTTCGTTCTTTTAATAAACCCATAATTTGTTTTTGAATCGTTACGTCTAGTGCAGTGGTCGGTTCATCTGCAATAACAAGCTTTGGATGACAAGCAAAAGCAATTGCTAAACAAATACGTTGTCTCATTCCTCCGCTTAGCTGATGCGGGTATTGCTCAAATCGTTTTTCAGGTTCATGTATTCCTAAATCACTTAACAATCCAATCGCAATTTTTTTTGCCTCATTCTTTGATTTCTTTTCATGTTGCAAAATCACTTCCGTAATTTGTCTTCCAACTTTCATCGTTGGATTTAAAGATGAAAGTGGATCCTGAAATATAAATGAAATATCTTTCCCTCGAATTTTATTCCACTCGGATTCTTGCAAACTCGTTAGTTCACCCGCTTGAAAGGAGATTTTCCCTTCATCAATATGAATTGAATCTTGATTTAATCCGATAATGGACTGTGCCGTTACACTTTTCCCTGAACCACTTTCTCCAACGAGTGCAACAATTTCACCTTGCTCAATAGAGAAGGAAACATGTTTTACAATCGCCTGCTTATCATTCTCTTTCTCAACGGCTAACGTTACGTTTTCTAAAGATAAGAGCTGTTCCATGTTTTTTCCCCTTTCGATTTTGCTTCACAATTTTTGGATCAATCGCATCTTGTAAACCATCACCAATCGCATTAAATGCAAACATAATTAACGCAATCATTAATGCTGGAAAAAAGAGTTGCCACCATTCTCCGCTTAACAACGTTCCTAGTGCATCGTTCGTCATCGTTCCCCAGCTTGCCGCTGGAGATTGGATTCCAAGTCCTATGAAACTAAGAAATGATTCTGAGAAAATAGCAGCTGGAATTGTAAATGATAAATTTACGATAATAATTCCTGTTAAGTTTGGAATTAAGTGCTGATAGATAATTTTCATATGCGATGTACCTAATCGTTCAGCTGCAATTACAAACTCCCTTTGTTTCAACGAAAGCACTTGCGCACGAATCAGTCGTGCCATTCCAATCCATCCCGTTAATGCAAGAGCTATAATAATTGTAAAAAGTCCAGGTTTCATAACGATTAATAATAAAATAACAATTAACAAATACGGGATACCATATAACACTTCAATTCCTCTTACAATCCATTCATCAATCCACGTTCCAAGACGATTGCGCCCTCTTATATATCCACTAAGACCACCAATTAGTACTCCCATTCCGATATCAAGTACCGCTGCGACCAATCCAACTGTTAATGAAATTTTCCCACCAGCCCAAACACGTGCCCAAATATCTCGGCCTAGGTCATCTGTACCAAACCAATGCTCACTACTAGGCGGCAAGTTTGTTGCTTCTTTTATTTGCTCATTCGCACTAAACGAAGTTAAGCTTTCACCTATAAGCGAAAAAAGAATAATGAAAACTAATATAACTGTTCCAAAAATTGCAATTGGATTTGAAATAAATTTTTGAAATACTTCTTTCTTTCGGCTAATTGTTAGCTGCTTCTGATTTGCTGTTAGTGCTCTCTTCTCTTCACTAGACAAGAGCTGTTCATCAATTTCATATGCACTCATCTAAATCCCCTCCTCACGTAATAGAACGAATGCGTGGATCAATTAAGCGGTGAATCATATCTGTAATAAAGATGCATCCAATTAACAATGCACTGTAGAAAATTGTTGTTCCCATAATGACTGGATAATCTCGATTAAAGATACTCTCTACAAAATATTTTCCTAAACCAGGAATTGAAAAAATTTTTTCAATAACGAAAGTCCCTGTTAATAAGCCCGCCATAAGCGGTCCTACAAATGTAAGTACCGGGACAAGAGCATTTCGAAGTGCATGTCTTACAATAATTTTCCGAATCGGTATTCCTTTCGCTCGTGCTAGCTTAATATAGTCACTTTGCAAAACTTCAATCATATTAGAACGAACAAATCTCGTAATAACAGCGATTGGCCCTAAAGCTAACGCAAATGATGGTAATACAGTATGGGAAAGTGTGCCCCAAGAAGCAACTGGAAGTAATTCCAATTGAATAGCAAACAATTGAATAAATAATGGTGCCAAAATAAAGCTTGGAATTGAGATTCCTAAAATCGCTAATAAGCTGATCCCATAATCAATAATTTTGCCATGATACAGTGCCGCAAATGTCCC
Organism: Bacillus sp. C1; assembly: GCF_054570475.1. Taxonomy (NCBI): domain Bacteria; kingdom Bacillati; phylum Bacillota; class Bacilli; order Caryophanales; family Bacillaceae; genus Bacillus; species Bacillus sp. C1. The sequence goes on along the minus strand of NZ_JBTMZT010000014.1, from coordinate 27,713 downwards.
AGCAGCAATTCCAACTAATAATGAAATAATAAATGCCTGTAATCCGATAATTGCCGATGGTCCAAATCCTGTCGTAATAATTTCTGATACGCCTTGACCTGTTGATTGAACGGATTCCCCAAAATCAAAATGAATAACCCCATCTAAGTAAGCAACATATTGATTCCATAACGGTTCATCTAGGTGATATTTCGCCCGCATGTTTTGAACAACTTCCTCTGGGAAAATTTTTGCATCTGATGAAAATGGATCACCTGGTATAATATGCATAATTAAAAATGTCACAGTAGTGATAATCCATAACGTAAATACCATAATCGATAATTTTTTTACAACATACACTCTTATAGCCCCCTAAACACATGAATTTACTTTGTTTTATTGCACTATTTATGCCTATTCCTTCTTTCCTCCTTTTCCTAACGTAAAAAAGCCTTGATCTCAAAAAATAAGATCAAGGCTTAATACATCTATGCCCATCACTTATCTTTCAAGCCTTGCTTGCTGGAATTAGCACGGTGTTCATCTTTCAGAACCCGCTGCTGAGGTTTCATAGGGCCAGTCCCTCTACCTCTCTGGATAAGTAAATTGTTATATTATTATTTAGTTTGAATTGTATATTTTGAATTATAATTCCGAAAAAATGGAAAGTCAATCCAAAAGGTCGTTTTTAGAAAAATCAGTTTTTATGGTGGTACTTCATTTTTCACTTTATAATTAAAATAAAAGATTCACCCCGAAAAGGAGATGTACAATGGATCCATTACTTATGGCCGTTATAGGATTACCATTAACAATTGTCATATTAGTCATCATTGGCTTCTACAAATTATTTGTTAAAAAGAAAAGTATCACTTCTTTCTATACCCCATTCGATAACATTACCGGTCAAACAATTTCAGAATTTCACGAGGAACAGAAAATCTTAGTAGCTGAAGATGAAGACGGGGATGGAAAGAAAAAATAACCTTGCACATCGCGAGGTTATTTTTGAAACTCTTGTTGAAAACGTTTATAGTATGTTGAAGCTGTTGAAAAGTGAACTTCTATATCACGAATTAATGACGAATCCTCATCTTTCGCTAACTTCTCTAACTTCTTCATTGCTTGTTCCGTCTCGTTTAAGAAACCGACATACAACTCATGTTCTTGCTCTTTTGACTTAGGTACGCGAATCTCTTTACGCATGTGATCAATATCCTCTAACATGCTTGCCGTTACCTTCTGTACATCTTCTTTAAACTTAGCATGTACTAATGCCTTCCCGCCTTTTTCCTTCGCTTCTTCCCACAATTTTACCGCTTCATTTAACTCTTTATTCATTTTCTCATCGTACTTCTTATGCACATCAAGATATACTTTCATCTCTTCTGTCTGTTCTGCCGATTGTTCTACTTTTTCTTTCGGTTCTTTTGTGTCCTTGTTTCCGTTACATCCTGCTAAAAGAAGCATACTTCCAAGCAAGATAACACCCCACACTTTCTTCATCTCTTACTCTCCTTTTATCCCGCATTAACGGGCAGTAGGACTCCCACCTCAAAGTTCAGCATATACAAAGAAGTTAGATGGGAGATCAACTGCCCGTAAAGGCCCGACTCGTTTAACTAATAATCAGTGGGGGATGAAGCCCCCCACTGATTAAAGTTTCACTTTATCTACCTCTACTACTTATCTCCACTTGTTATTATAACGAGAACCTTTCACACTTTGCACTTATGAGCTTATTTTTATACACATATAACAATTTTTGTCACAGTATCGTCACTTTATACTACTGATATCTCCATAAAGTGAACCTTTCGAAAGCAATAAAAAACCCGGTAATCTACCGGGTTCTTGTAAACGGAAAAATCAAATATGTAGTTTTACCGCTTATTATTTATTAATAGTTGTACGACTGCGTCTATATGCAAAAGCACCACCAGCAAGCATTACAACGCCAAGTAATGTCAGCATATTATCGCTGCTTGAAGCACCTGTTTTAGGAAGAGATTGTGTATTACTTACGACTGGTGTTGTTGTAACTTTTGTTGGTGTTGGCGCTGGTGTCGGTGTAACTTTTGCTGGTTGATTATTTACTTGATTTGGATTTGGCACTTGCGTATTAGGTTTATTGCCTCCATTACCTTTTCCATCATCATTGTTATTTCCACCTGTATTTTTATTATCTTGTTTCTTGCAATCCTTTTGTTCTACTTTCTCTATTGGCACTTGTACAGCAATCGTTTTATCTCCACGTTTTGCTGTAAACTTAACTTTTAAATCTTTTAATTCCTTCGCTGTTTCCCCAACAACTTGGAAGTATAAAGCAGATCCTTCTCCAGCTCCCATTGTTTTAACTGGAATTGTTGCTTTATTTCCATTCCATTTAACATCTAAGTTCATCGTTCCTTTTCCAGTGCCCTCTTGCAAAGAACCATCTTTTAGATAATCTGGAATTTCTCCTTGCGTGTAGTGATCTGGAATTGTCAGTTTAATATCATTTGGAACCTCAATTTCTACATCGAACCCTTGTAAATCCTCAATTGTTAAGTTTTGAGTCGTTAATAAGAAATCTAATGTAAATTGGTTTTCCTTTAAATTCGGTACACAGGTTGTCGCTTTTGCCTTACCTTCAAAACGTAGATCTTTATTCATCTCGGAAAAATCAATATTTGCGCTTCCTTTAATCTTACCAAGAGGTGTATATCCCTCTTTCTTATCGATTAAATATAGCTCAATATCTTTGTTCACTGGTTTCCCTGCTACATTTCCAAGTACGGGTATTTTCACGTTTTTTGTAACTGTTTTTCCTGGCTCCATATCTGGTAATGGTAATGCAATCGCTTCAGAACCATCTTCAAGTGTTAGTACAGGAAAATCTTTCAATTCACCATCTAGCCCTTTCGGTATAGAAACGCCAAGATATACACCGCTTACCTTTTCCTTTGAAGTATTCGTTACAGTCGCAGTCACATCTAATACATAATGGTTATTTTTTGCGTCCCATTTCGCTTTACCTGTTACCTTGCCGCTAAAATCAGCAGTAGCTATCTGATTTAAATCCTTAGCATCCTCTTTTGATTTTTTAGCCGGAGGTGTATTTACCTGTTGTCCTGATGGATTTACAACTCCTGTTTTTTCTGATTCACCCTTCACATTCGATTCGTTCTTTTGTTCTTTTTCAGCTTCTTTTACTGGGTCAATTTTCTTCTCTGGAGCAGGCTGTTGTTTTTGTGGGTCTGTTTTCTCTTGTTGTTGTACATCCTTCACTCCTTCTTTAGATTCTTCTTTCTTTACTTCCACACTGTCTTGCTTCTGTTGTTCTTTTCCTTCATTTACCGCTGAATTCTTGGTGTCATTTTGCTTTTCAGGTACCTTTTCTTGATTTTGAACTTGTACTTCTTTTACATTTTCATCCGGTGCTGCCAACGCCGCAACAGGAGAAAAAGCCAAAAGAGATACAAGAGTTACGGCACTTACTTTCTTCAGCATATGAACACTCCTTTTTTATTTTTATTCTAGTTTACGGGTTTCATAGTTTCATTGCATAATAAAATATAAAAACCGCAAAATAGAATCCATATCCATTATAAGGAAAAAGAAGGATAAAAACAATTAATTTATCGAATAATGAGATTTTTTGAACTTCACGCACTTTTTTCAAAACAAAACATATTCTTACTTGTCACTTCGACCGCCGTAGTAACTAGTTTTATCCCGCATTACAGAAAAAAGGGCTGTGGAGAGGTGGTGAATGAAATTTTATCGGCGATCTTTCAAGGATATCGACTAACCAACAAAAAACGCCAAAAAACAAGAGCTCCCTAGCTCCTGTTGCCCAACATACTAAAAAGAGCCGCAACTATATGTTACGGCTCTTTTCTATTTGTTACAAATCAATATTTTTCTTTTCCTGAAGAGCATACTGCTTTTCGCTGCGACTCGTCATAAAAATATAACAAACAACGGCCCCTACTTCACAAAGGGCGATAACAATGCCCATAGGAAGTGCAGTGTTACTACCTCCAATACCTACTAAAGGTGCAACAAGTGCTCCAGAAATAAACTGTAATAAGCCAAGTAATGCCGATGCCGTTCCTGCAGCTTGTTTTTGATTTCTCATCGCTAGTGAGAAACCTGTGGTCGATACGACCCCAACACTCGATACAACAAGGAATAATGAGCATAACACACTAATTAACCCAATCCCTAGTACAATTGTGAGAAGTAAAGAAATACCACCGACAGCCGCAATTCCAATACCAGTTACAAATAACGTTTTCTCACTTACCTTCCCTGCTAAACGGCCAGTAATTTGACTGGCAATAATAATACCAACACCATTAATAGCAAAGAATAAGCTAAATTCTTGTGGTGATGCCCCGTATATATTTTGCAACACAAACGGTGATCCAGAAATATAAGCAAACATTGCTGCTGATACTAATCCTTGAGACAAAGCATATCCCATAAACAAACGATCTTTTAGTAAATTCCCATATGTCGCTAATGTCCCTGTTAAACCACCTGTTTCCCTCTCTTCAAGAGGTAATGTTTCGCGTAACACAAATGTAGCTGATACTAACATAAATACACTTATCGCTCCAAGAACGATAAACACTCCGCGCCATGATGTAAACTGTAGCAATTGCCCTCCAATAATTGGTGCTAAAATTGGCGCTGCTCCATTTACTAACATAAGTAGTGAGAAAAACTTTGTCATCTCAGAACCTGAGTACATATCACGTACCATAGCACGAGATATAACAATACCTGCTGAGCCTGAAGCCCCTTGTAAAAATCGTAAAAGAACTAAACTCCAAATAGATGGTGCAACTGCGCAAAGTAAAGAAGATGCAACGTAGATAATAAGAGCAATAATAAGCGGTTTGCGCCGTCCATAAATATCACTAATTGAACCAACAAATAATTGTCCAACCGAAAGTCCTAGTAAACATGCTGTTAAAGTAAGCTGAGCAAGAGAGGCATTCGTTTGTAAATCATCCGTCAATTTTGGTAACGAAGGCAAGTACATATCGATAGACAATGGCCCAATTGCTGTGAGTGTCCCTAATACAAGAATCATCCATAACCTGTTTGCTTTTACAGGTTTATATACATCGTGATTAACTTCATTCACTTCCATGATCCACCCTTTCCATAATAAATTCCGAATCGTAACAATTATAGTTACAACTAAAACGTACGTCAAGCATATCATAGAAAAATAAATTTTACAAAAAAAGGAACTCAAACCTAGTACCATGTGATGACAATCGAAAAATTGTTAGGCTCGATCGATGGTGAAAATGAGCCATCTTTTTCTGGTTCTGCTCAAAATTATGATAACCGTCCAATTCATATTACACGTAGCTTAACTAGAAATGGGGTACGTGGATATTACTTTAAAATGGTTAGATCCACATAAGAACCCGGTGATTATTCAGCCTCTAGAGTTTAAGTTATGATTCATATAATACTAGCTTAAAAAACTAAGACATCACAACAAAATCGTAGTGATGTCTTAGTTTTTTTAGAATTATATTTATTAAAGAAAGAATAACTATCCTGCATCCAAAGAATTAATTATAAGCCAATTCTTTTTTACTTAAACGAAGCGTCTGCGCTGTTGAATCATAAACTTCTTGGAAAAACTCTGGATTTTCCATTAATGCCACACCATAAGAAGGAATCATTTCTTTTATTTTCTGTTTCCACTCTTCCATATGTTGTGGGAAGCATTTTTCTAATACTTCAAGCATAACATGAACAGCAGTAGAAGCACCTGGAGAAGCGCCAAGTAATGCAGCTATCGAACCATCAGCGGCACTAACAACTTCCGTACCAAATTGAAGTGTTCCTTTACCAGCAGCAGTATCTTTAATCACTTGCACACGTTGCCCAGCTACCACTATATCCCAATCCTCGATTTTTGCATTTGGAATAAATTCATGTAATTCCTCCATACGCTTTTCATTCGATAACATAACTTGCTGGATCAAGTATTTTGTCAATCCCATCTCTTTTACACCAGCTGCTAGCATAGTGAAAACATTATTCGGTTTTACAGAACCGATCAAATCAAAATTCGAACCAGTTTTTAAGAACTTCGGTGAGAAGCCAGCAAACGGCCCAAATAACAATGTCTTTTTGTTATCGATATATCTTGTATCAAGATGCGGCACAGACATTGGAGGAGCACCGACTTTAGCTTTACCATATACTTTCGCATGGTGCTGCGCGATAACTGTCGGATTGTTACATACCATAAATAGTCCGCTTACTGGGAACCCTCCGATATGTTTTGACTCAGGAATACCCGTTTTTTGTAGTAAAGGCAGACTTCCACCCCCGCCACCAATAAAGACGAATTTTGCAGTATGGTATTCGATTTTACCGCTTTCAATATCATGCACTTTCACTTCCCATAAGCCATCATTAACGCGTTTAATATCTTGGACGCTATGCTTGTAGTTTATCTCAACATCTTTGCTCTGTAAGTGTTCAAACAACATGCGTGTTAACGCACCAAAGTTAACATCTGTTCCAGAATCAATTTTTGTTGCTGCTATCGGTTCATCCGCTGTACGACCTTCCATGATAAGCGGCATCCATTCCTTCAATGTTTCAAGTTCATCGGAAAACTCCATTCCTTGAAACAGCGGATTGTTTGACAGCGCTTCAAAACGTTTTTTCAAAAACGTTACATTTTTTTCTCCTTGGACTAAACTCATATGGGGTATTGGCATAATAAAGTCCTGCGGATTACGAATTAAATTACCATTTACAAGATAAGACCAAAATTGTCTTGAAAGCTGAAACTGCTCATTAATTTTGATAGCCTTACTAATATCTATAGATCCGTCAGGTTTTTCGGATGTATAGTTAAGCTCGCATAGTGCAGAATGACCCGTACCTGCATTATTCCATTCGTTAGAGCTTTCTTCGCCTGCACTTTCTAGTTTCTCAAACACTTTCACTTCCCATTCAGGTGCTAACTCTTTTAGTAATGATCCTAAAGTCGCACTCATAACTCCAGCACCAATCAAGATAACGTCTGTTTTTTTCTGCATGCTACTCATGATAATCTTCCTCATCCCCTATATTTACAAAAAAGAATAGGCACTCCTGCTTAAGTTTAACAAAAAGCAAGGTACCACCTAGACCCCACCTAGGAACACACCTTTTCTGTTTGAATTAAACCGTATCATATTCTATTATAATTATTTATGGAGTAAAATATCTAGTATTATCTGATAATTATAAACGATTTAAAACTATTACAAAGTTAAGAATCCTATCTAAAAGGCTTTCGGGATAAACAAAAATAAAGCCTTAAATCCACTTATATCAAGGGTTAAAGCTTTATTTTCGGTATAATTCAACCACCATTTTTTTAAACTCTTCATTACATTTTTTATTTGTCATACGGACACTTCCTCCTTGAAATCCATTGTAAGTACGTAACTACTTTGTGTTCATATGACTATAATAACTCTAACTATTATTATTTACCTAAACTAACAAAAGCACTTTCTAATTCCCTATTTTTATAACGCTAAACTTCAATACGCTCATTTTCTTCATACCACGGATTTAAATGCATGAGTACTTCATCTACTTCTGAATCATGTTTCATAATAGTCGTTTTTATCTCTCTACAAATATCGTGTCCTTGTTGAATACTTAAATAGGCTGGGACACTAACCCTAACATCAATCAAAATATAATGGCCATGTTCACGGGCGCGCATTCTATCAATCCTTTTCACCAATGGATGTGCCTGAATTATCTCCTTATATTCACTACATTTCTCAGTAGGTAAACCGCCTTCCATTAATATATATACAGCTTCTTTCCCCATACTAATTGCAAGCTTTAAAACAAAAAAGGAAACAATGATACCAGCTAACGGATCACCATAAGCTGCGTATGGGATTGGAAATAGATTATTTAACAAAGCAATTCCAACTCCAATCACAGCTGCAATTGAAGCATACACATCAGCAAGGTGGTCATAAGCAGTTGCGATAAGACCTTTACTATTTGCTTGTCGACCAATTCGTATTGTATATACATATAAAATTTGTTTCCACACTAAAGAAACAACAGCTGCTATAAAAGCAATTATATGAGGATCAGCCGCTGGGGCAAATAATGCTTGTATTGATTCGTAGGCCATAAATAAAGCTGCGAGAGTTAAAATAATAGCTACAATTCCTGAAGAGATTACTTCCGCTTTACCATGGCCATAGGGATGATCCTCATCAGCCGGTTGATTTGAAATTTTCATTGATCCCAATGATGCTACCGAAGCAACAACATCAGCAGCGTTATGAATCCCATCCGCTAACAATACCTGACTTTTAAATAGTAAACCGACTATAATTTTGATAAAAGTGAGCAAGATATTGCTAATTACACTGATCCACGCGGCTATTAACGAGGAGTTCCGCTTTTCACCCATATTGATCCCACCTTACCTTTACTTTTTTCACATAATATAAGTAATTGATTTCATAATGTTTTACTTACCTATCAACTCTTAAAGCACCTTCATACATTATCAAATAAAAAGTGGGTGGGTCTATACAAACATTTTTTCACGATTCTATAGATTTAGAGCCTAACTTACTTTGTTTCTTCTATCCTTATTTGTTGCACAAGACAAAAAAGCATGACTTTTTCATGTCATGCTTCCTGCGATATGTTTTACAACAACAATCACTTTAGTATACAACTTTATTTCCGCCCAAAAGTGACGCCAACTCGTTTAGAACAAAATTTCCAAGCAGACGTAACGGATCCATTCTCAAATTCAAATTTATACTCTTAATGAACCACGAAAACCTCTAGCAGCATAGTAGGATTCTGCTCCATTGTGATACAAGAAAACATGTCCGAAGCGATAATCGCAAAAAAGGGCACCGCCGAGTTCTCTAATATCAGAGGGTGTTTGTACCCAACTCGATGTTTTCATATCGAAATTCCCAAGTTTTTGCAACGTACGGTATTGCTCTTCAGTTAATAGTTCAATGCCCATGGCAGTTGCCACATCAATAGCATTATTTTCTGGTTTATGTTTTTTTCTTGACTCTAGCCCTTCACGATCATAACAAAGGCTTCTGCGACCTTTAGGACTTTCTACTGAACAATCATAAAAAATATATTCCTCCTTCTCTTTATCATGACCAATAACATCCGGTTCTCCACCAGTTACTTCCATTTCGTTAAGCGACCACAGTTTGTCAATATTAGCATCCAGCTTCGCTTGGACTTTAGCCCATTCAAGGCCTTCATGACGGTTCATGTTTTTCTCGAAGCGTGCTTTCAATGCTCCAAGTAATTCTTCACGCTGTTCTATTGATAACTCCATTTTACTCTCTGTCATATTAGTCCTCCTTGTTGTGTTTACTGATAGTAGTTTAAGTATATATTTTATAATAAATCGTCTCAATATGAAGACTGTTTCAACCTTATGTATCCTGTACAAATATCCATTATAAAGCCCTAAAATCTCTCATACTTTCTCCAAGAATATAGTGTGAAAACCACATCAAATTCTGCTTCATAATAGCTACATTCATTCCTGGCTGGTCAGAACTATATGCCATTCCTTTAAATATAATTAATTCTGTATCAACTTCCATATCCCTTAATCCTTGATATAGCTCATATGCATTTGGAGTTGGAATTCTTGCATCCTTTTCGCCATGTTGGATTAAGGTGGGCGTACAGGCTGATTTAATATATGTCATTGGTGATGTTTTCTTATATATATCTGGATCATTCCATGGATTATTTCCTAAATACATCCTAATAAAGTAAGGTATATCTGTATTTACATAATGGGTACTCCAATTAGTAATTCCACCCCCAACTGAAATAGCTTTAAATCTACTACTAAATGTAGAACAGAAAGCTGATATATATCCCCCGTTGCTCCATCCCATAACCCCTACTCTATCTTTATCTGCAATCCCTTCATTAACTAGTTTATCCACTCCAGATATAACATCATCGTAGTCAGCAATTCCCAGTTTTCTATAGTTTGCTTTTAAGAATTCATTACCATAACCAGAACTTCCCCTGTAGTTTGGTTCTAAAACTATAAAGCCTTTTTCGATAAACTGTTCAATAGGATATTTCTCATTAAAACAGTCTGAAAATATTGGAAAGGATGCCCAAGCCGGACCACCATGAATTACCACTAATAAGGGATATTTTTTATTTGCGTCAAACTCTATTGGGGTTGATAAAACACCCTCTATTTCAAGACCATCACTACTTTGCCATGAGATTATTTCCCTGTTACTTTTAAGCTTCCCTTCGAAAAAGCTATTTTCATTCGTTATTTTTTTATCGTCTAAATAGATTTCAAAGGTTTCATTTGTTATAGCCTTATTATAGGATATATGATTTCCATCCCTCGTTATAGAAGCATCCATTATAAAGCTATCTACTTTTTCGCTTAACATTTCCACAGTGCCATCCCCAGATAGCAACCCAATAAGATAATTCGTTTTATCCTGCCATCTAATTAAAATTCCTTTAGCTGTCCACCGTAATGGAATAACCGTACTATCAAAATCTGTTAAAGGTTGAATTAGCTCTCCATTATTAATATCATATATCTCTAATGTACTGTCTTGTATATGGGTCTTATAGTAATCCTTTTCCCTTATACTTGCTGAGTAACATATTTTGCTGCCTTCAGGAGAAAAACACACGCTCCCTCCCAACAACTTATCTATATTCATCTTTTGTAGCTCTCCAGCTTGAATATCTAGTATGTATAGGTCTCCATTCATATAATCTCCCATATTGGGGCTTGGTGTAGCCATAAATACAACCTTTTTCCCATCATTTGAAATATCAAATTCATGGATATGAAAATCCTTTCCATCAGTTAGTTGATAAACAACGCTATTTTCGTGTCCATTTTTATCATTTTGTATCACTTTTTCTATTTCAATGTAATATAAACAATTATTCTGGTACTCCTTACCTATATGATGGAAATCCCCATATAGTTCCTTACGTTTCCTTATTACCTCAGATTCTTTTGACTGTGCAACATAATAAAAACCCTTGCCAGTAGACTCCCATTTGAATTTACTGACCCCTTCTGTCCCATCAGTAATTTGAACCCCACTATCACCATCCATTGACTTAACAAAGATTTGATTTTTCTTATTATCCCCGTCACCAACTGGGCTAAGGTATGCGATATCCCTAGAATCTGGAGACCATAATGGATATGTACTATCTATATCCCTAGTTGTTAATGGGTAACTCTGCCCCTTATCTTTTTCATATATCCATACATGATTCCTATATTTATTGTCTTTCCAATTAGCTGTCTTCTTAACAAATGCTACATTTTTGCCATCATCACTTATGTTTGTACCTGACAAGGTTGATAATGAAATAATCTCTTCTATACTTAGATATGTTTTTTCATTCATTTCTATTAATCCCCCCTCGTAATGTCTAGTAATCTAATTTGTTCAATAAAGTGAAACTTTCATCAGTGTTTTTTTCCGTGCCCCACTGATTATTCGTTGAACCAATCAGGCTTTTATGGGCAATTGATCTCCCACCTAACTTCCTCGCATTCGCCGAATTTCGAGGTGGGAGTCTGACTGCCCGCAAATAGCAGGATAAAATCTCTTCCCTATGCTGAACCCCTTTAGAACTGTGTTCTTGTAGTAATAAAGAAAATTGTTCACGAATATCTAAAAATATCGGAAAATTCAGTTAAATAAAAGTAGTTCCGTTCCAAATCCGATAAAAACTCATGTTGTCTGGCGGTCTTTATACCTTTTAATCTTGTTGATCACCCTAATGAGGAAACATCTTGAATTTTAAGCCAAGGCTGATACTCTGCTCCACTACCTGTTCCTCTACCCTCTTTCATCCACTTATCGATTTTAGGTGTTCTTTTTCTTTTCGACATAAAAACACCCCTTTAGATAATCATATCTAAAGGGGGAAAACGGTGCAACTTTATTACAAAGCTACACAAATTGTAGCTTTGTAATAAAGTTTGATCAAAATGGATTCTTCTTCAGCAGAATTAAAATTGGTCTTTATAAAAAAATTTAATCATTTTTTGCCTTTGTTATTCAAAAATCGTACCCGATTGGTGAATAATTCTACTTTTATCTAATACTCTGGTCAAACATCCTACAAATAATCCAGGCTATTAAAAATCAGGATGAGTCCAACTATACACATAATCCACGAAAGAGCCGATCCTGTATTATCAGCGATTTTCACTCGAAGCTTCTCGAGAGATGTTTGCATCCATCGCCCAAACAAGAGATAGAAGAGAAACAGCACGAGGGAAGGCAACACCATGATAAAGTTGTATCCAGCTAAAATAGAAGACCATTCCACCCACGATAGATTAGAAGTAGTCATTATGCCAATTGCTGCAAAATAAGGAAATGCAGTACCTACTTCAATTAATGAAATAGTGAATCCCAGAGCAACCATTGAAAGAATGCTTTTTGATTTTGGTGCAGGTAGGTCTGAACTTTTCTTTGTTGGAACATAAAAACTTGCTATGAACAATATCCCCCCAATAATAAAGAACGTCCAGCTTACGATTCGATTTTGAAATACGCCAGAAATAATCTCAAGCAAGAAATCTAATCCTAACATGAGTGAAACTCCAACAGCAAAATAAAATCCTGCTATCGTCAATAAATAAACCAATAAACGTTTGGTAAGTCTCTCTTTATCTGTTAAAAGCAAATATACTGTTACCCCTAATGTGGTAGGGCTTAGCGTGTCCAATAGGGCCAATCCCCCTATTAGGAGAAGTAGTTCTGTACTCATCATTCTTTCCCCCTTATTCCGGTTGGGGATTATTCTTTTCATCCATAAAAATGGCATATGCCTGATCCATAAACTCAAGCACATCCTGGTCGATTGGATATAATCTCAGTTTCTCTGATTGCTTCGGCGACATCCTTATTTCCCACAGCTTATCTAAAAATTCATCCTCACCTTCAAACTCCTCTAAGCGCTTTTCATCCATTCTTCTAATGATATTTTGGACTTTGGGTGCTTTTGGGCCGTCCTTCATATAACGCTTTAACTGACCTATCAGAGCAATCCATTCGAGTGAATCAGAGCTGTCACTTGTCATATTGGGAACCTTTTCCCATAGTTTTATTTCTCTGTCTTTAAATACGGATTCACGATAATACTGCTGTATTTCTTTATCTTTACTGGATAATTGCATAATCTTCTGAATCGCGATCCAGTTTTCTTCTCCTTCTATCGCGATTCCATGTATCATTTCCCGTAAGGATAACTCTATTTTCTTTAAATTTTCCTGTTCTTTTATTATAAAAGATAATTGACTCTTTAAACTATCCGACCAATCCCACGCACTGGAAGCGAGCATATTCTTAATCTCATGTAACGGAAATCCAACCTTTTTTAAAAATTGAACCTGCTGTAGTTTTTTTATTTCTTCATTCGTATATAAACGATGGCCACCCTCTGTTTTGGATGCTGGTTCTAATAATCCAATTTGATCGTAGTAACGCAGTGTTCTTACTGTAACACCTGTCAGCTCCCCAACCTTATTAATGTGTATCAACTGATAAACCTACCTTTCTGTACGTTAAGACCCTATCGTTAACAATTGTTTTATTTATTCCACATTTATTCTTCTTTACGAAAAAAATTTTTAAGTAAGTATCCTGCCCCTAAGCCAATCAGTACACCAGGAAATGCATTATCCAATGTGAGTCCAATACCAGCACCTATAATGACGCTTCCATAAATAATAATATCTCCCTGTTTCATCTAAAAACCTCCTATTTTCCTAATCTCTTTTATCTAGGTATCTCTAAATATATAAATAAAAATTAAAAAACCGATATAAAACCCTTCTTTTTAGATGGGAGAGAGCATCCGTTCATGCATAGAAGCGGTTAGATCCTTTTCCTGTGCCCCATGCCAAGTGAAAACAAAGAGAAAAAACGAGTACAGGTCACCTTTTGTTATCCATAGCCGCGACTTATATGTCGAAAAATCAAAATGAATATATAGTAGTTACTAAACAGTATATAAAATGACGCAACGTAAACTTCAAGTTTTTTTAGACTTTTTTTAATTTTCATTAATAAATCTATATAAAACTTGAAATTGACGTAACGTCGCCTTCTATAATGGTATCCAACGAGAGGAGTGTTGTAAGATGAAGAAATACTTTATGGTCATGTCGGCTCTTTTTGCTGTAATGTTTTTAAGTGCCTGTACGGAAGGTTTGGAAAGTGAAGACTTTCAAATGACTTCCCTTAAAGATATAGATACCATTCACATAGATCATGGAAGCACAAAGATAAATATGGTATCAGCGGATATAGATGAATTGGAAGCTTACTTACTTTTAAACGACAATGGTCCGGGAATTTTAATGGATAAGGGGAAACGAAAAATAATGATTCGAGTAAAAAATGATATAACCCGTCTGTTTAAACTCGATCGAATGCCCCAATTGGAAGTTCGAATTCCCACTGAATTCACAGGAGAAATCATAGTCGGTGGCTCTTCTGGCAGCGTCGTTGGTAAGGAGCTGCAAACGCATAACCTGCGAGTTAATGGAAGTAGTGGCAACGTAAAACTTGACTTCCTTCACTTTCATAGTGAGATTTACGTTACTACAACAAGTGGAAATGTGGACGTTTCCTTGAATGGGGATGAACCAGATATCACGCTACTCCTCAAATCCGACAGCGGGAGACGTTCAGTCGGCATCGTATTGAATAATCATCAACAAGATAAAAAAGAAACAAAAGGAACGTTTGGGAGCGGGGATTATAAAGTGCAATTGGAAACCTCTTCGGGAAATATATCATTGAAATAATACAGGTACTATTTGAAGTAATAGAGGGAATTTCTCTCTAATATCTATCTATAAACACGAAAATTCAGTTAAGTAAAAGTGGTTTCGTTCCAAGTCTGATAAAAATTCATGCTGACGCTTCGTTTTGATACCCTTAATCTCATTGATCTACCCAATGATGAAACAGCTTGAATCTTCAACTAAGGCTGATAATCTGGACCTATACCTGAACCTCGACCTTGCTTCATCCACTTTTCAATTTCAGATGTTCTTTTTCTTTTAGACATAAAAACACCCCTTTAGACAAAAATATCTAAAGGGGTAAAACTTCGCAACTTTTTTATAAACAGTTAATCTTTATTTCAAATGTAAAATGACAATAAAGTTATTTAATTTTAAAAGCTCAAACAAGCATAACCCCGTTCTAAATTTAGGACGGGGTTAAAAATATAGTTGTTTAATTTTTGATGTAAGATACTTCACTACACTAAAAAATATAACAATAAGGTCGTTTGAAAATCTAAGTTTTATTCAACAATCGCGCCCGATTATTAAAGATCATTATTCAAATCTTATTGAAGAAAAGCCCCCTTTAGTGTAAGTATACCTTTTCACATTTAATCTAAATCAAACTCAAACTTAAAACCTGCAAGTTTAGCTTATCAAATACGTTTCATGAAGTCCTTTTTCGTTGGGCACATGAAACTGGACATATTTTAAAGAATCCAGTTGCAACAATATATTATGTCTTCTAGTTTGAATACCCTCTTTTTAACTTTAGTAATAAAAATAAGCCGTTATTATGCAACTCTGTATAAAAAGCTGCATAATATCGGCTCTAAGGATTTTATACGTTATAGAAGATTAGCTTTTCGTTACATTAACAGAGCCTTTCTAATTAAAAATTATAGGAAAAGTAAATATAACGAAAGCTGCCCAAAGTCCGTAGACCGGCAAATACTTAGTAACGGCATCTTGGATAGTTGAAGGTCCAGATTTGTTTTGTAGAAAACGCATATAGGAGAGCATAATCCAAATTAGATTTGCCCAGATAAGTATGTTTACTCCTAAAACAGCAAGTCTATTAGGCGTAATCCCATAAGAAGAAAGTCTGAACACGATGGCTGACAAAGCCACACTGTCAATGATAAGCGCAAGAACAATTAAGGCAAAATTTATATAATCTGAAATGTTCTTTTTCTCGTCTGAGTCGCTCTCGATAATGGAAAATATGGTAACGGCCAATACACCAAGGAGTATTCCGTTGAAGACTATCAGGAAATTGCGGTCCAAGAATGGATTTTTTCCGACCCATATAACCGTTATAAGATAGACCAACAATGTGACCAGGACAAGAGGACTAAAAATTTTAGCTATATATGGTGTAATATTCTTAGCAAGTTTAAGATTCATTGATACCAGGTATGCAGCCACAATAGCGAGAGCGGCAGCACCAAATAAAACGACATTACTAAAGTAGAAGTCTTCTATATCCAAGCCAACAAAGCTAAATAACTGCATGGTTAATGCTGCTAGTACCATTCCGCTAACTGCCATGCTGGCGTAGAGAATACAATATTCCAAATTAAATTTAATAAAGGCTAATCTTGTACTGCCTTTTGAATATTCATTTCCTGTGAATGCAAGCCCTACCAATACCCATAAGAATATGGGAAGGTGTAAATAAGTAAGGATAATACTGTCTTTATAATTTAATGGCAGCATATTAAGATAAAAAACGGAAATTAGGAACAACGCTGCAAGGGAATAAATAACACTTTTTTTCGGAGTATTATTGTAAACAAAATAGGCAGCAATAAAGGGAATTATACCAAAAGCCAGGTTAATTGGAGCAATTGCTTCCAGTTCGACAAAATGGAAAATGATCCTGGTGCTTATCCCGGCCAGAATGGCTAAAATGCCCATGAATAAGAAACCCTTTTGAAGCAAGGAAGATTTTTCTGTATTTGCCGTCTCCTTGAAATGCAATCTTTCATACCAAACGTCAAGAACCTGAGAATCAGGATTTTGTTCCCATGCGTGTGAGAATGACTTTTTAAAAGTTTTCGGGTCCTTTCTATACATTCTCTCCAGCTCATGAGGGTTAGTAATATTTTCAATAATCAAATTGTAAATGTCCATAGTTATACCTCCCCTGATAATTGTTATATTAAGTGTCATTGATTAATTTAACTGTCTTCGTCACTTTTGTATTCTAAAATATCTCCAGGCTGACATTCTAAAGCCTTACAAATTGCCTCTAAAGTGGATAATCGAATCGCTTTTGCCTTTCCATTTTTCAATATAGAAAGGTTCGCCATTGTTATTCCAACCTTCTCCGAAAGTTCTGTTACGCTCATTTTCCTTTTTGCTAACATCACATCAATATTGATTATAATTGCCATTGTTATTCACCTCAGACCGTTAAATCATTTTCTGATTTGATATTAATTGCTTCTTGTAAAAGTTTTTGGAGAACAGCCGCAAAGACTGCGATAACCATCGAAGCAAAAGGAACAACCAATCCGATAAAGATAACTCCTGGTGCGTCGTCTACTTCCGCAAAGATATAGAAGAGAGGCCAAACTAGCATATGCAAAATACTGATTGTGATGGCACAGTATTTGATTTTCTTTAAGGCTTTTACAGATAAATCGGAGAAAGCTTTATTTTTGTCAATATAGCGTAAGAGTTTGAAAGCCTGATACAAAGCAAAGTAAAAAGGTATCGCCGATGCATCAAAAGCGATGAAAACGAGATATTTTATAAAAGCAAACTCTGGAAGCAATTTTGCTGCAAGATTCGCCATCTCAGGCACAAAAAAAATACACAGAGCGAGAACTGGGACTCCTAAAAGAATAACAGCTATTTTTAAAAACAACGTTGTTACTTTTTCCATAAAAAGCACCTCACTTATTTATTCTGATTTTGATTTTAATATATATTTTATCGTTTTACAATAAATTTTTATTAATTTGGATAACATTTTTATTGTGGGTTTTTGTTTTAAGCAAAAATAAAAAGCATTCCTCATTAAAAGAAATGCTCTATAACTTTAAAGTATTAAATTTATAACTTGTACAGCTAACCTGCCAGTTAGCTTAAGTACGTTTCTTCACAATATTCTCTATATGCTTTAACAGAAATATCTAATTTTCTTATTAAGTGTTATTCCACAAAATGGCCCGATTGTTGAATGGAATGACTCGCATTTTATTAAACAACTTTATTATTTTTTAAACGACTTTATTGTAAATTAAACAACTTTTTTGTCACTTTATATCAAATCCACAACAATAAAACGCTTCTCCCAATCTTCTACTCAACCGTAACCGATTTAGCTAAATTACGTGGCTTATCAACATCACACTCACGGTGAAGGGCTGCATAGTATGAGATAAGTTGTAGCGGAATAACTGCTACAAGCGGTGCTAATGCTTCGTGCACAGATGGTAGTATGAAACTATCTCCATCCATTTCTAAGCCTTTCATTGAGATGATACATGGGTTAGCTCCGCGTGCTACGACTTCTTTTACGTTACCGCGAATTCCGAGATTTACGTGCTCTTGGGTAGCAAGTGCAATAACTGGTGTACCTTTTTCAATTAACGCGATTGTACCATGCTTTAGCTCTCCACCAGCAAAACCTTCTGCTTGGATGTAAGAGATTTCTTTTAGCTTTAACGCACCTTCTAAACCTACGTAGAAGTCTACGCTACGGCCAATGAAGAAACAGTTGCGTGTTGTTGCTAAAAATTGTTTTGCAAGTGCATCCATTTCTTCTTTTTGATTACAAAGTACTTCCATTGCATTCGCTACGAGACCTAATTCATGTATTAAATCAAAAGCAAGAACGTTTCCTTTTGCTTTTGCAATGTCAGTTGCTAAGATTGCTAGTACTGCTAGCTGCGCTGTATAAGCTTTCGTAGAAGCAACTGCGATTTCTGGCCCTGCATATAAAGGCAATGTATAATCAGCTTCACGAGAAAGTGTAGAGCCTGGTACGTTTGTCATTGTTAATGCTTTATGACCCATTTCATTTGTTTGCACAAGTACGGCACGGCTATCTGCTGTTTCACCACTCTGTGAAATGTAAATAAAGAATGGTTTTTCTGTTAGTAGTGGCATATTGTAAGAGAATTCACTTGCTACGTGTACTTCTACAGGTATTTTCGCAAATTTTTCGATGAATTGCTTCCCAACAAGACCAGCATGATAACTTGTTCCACATGCAATAATATAAATACGATCGCTATCTAAAATTGCATTTCGAATGTCTTCGTCCAATTCAATTTCGCCATTTTCACTTTGATACTTTTGAATAATATTACGAATGACAAGTGGCTGTTCATCAATTTCTTTTAGCATGAAATGAGGATATGTTCCTTTTTCAATATCACTTGCATCTAATTCAGCTGTAAACGGTGCACGTTCAATCGTTTCACCTTGTAAGTTTTTAATTGTAATGCTTTCTTGTGTTACGATCACTATTTCTTTATCCATTAACTCGATAAATTGATCTGTAACTTGTAACATCGCCATTGCATCGCTTGCAACAACATTAAAATTGTCACCAACACCTACTAATAGCGGGCTTTTGTTTTTAGCAACATAAATCATGTTTGGATTTTCAGCATCAAGTAATCCAATCGCATAAGAACCATGTAACAAGGATAACGTTTTACGGAATGCCTCTTCTACACTTACTCCTGTGTTTACTTGTTGTTCCATAAGCTGAACGATAACTTCCGTATCTGTTTCACTTACAAACGTTACATCTTGAAGATATTCTTTTTTCACTAATTCATAATTTTCAATTACACCATTATGAACAAGTGTAAAGCGTTTTGATGTACTTTGATGCGGATGTGCGTTTACTGTGCTTGGAACACCATGTGTAGCCCAGCGTGTGTGACCGATCCCCACGCTTGCAACTACATTCTCATCTACGATTTCACGAAGTTTTGCAATACGACCTTTTTCTTTGTATACAACGACACCATTGTCTGCTTGTACTGCAATACCCGCTGAATCATATCCACGGTATTCTAACTTCTCTAAGCCTTTTAATAAAATTTCCTTTGCATCCTGCTCTCCAATAAATCCTACGATTCCACACATGTTTAGTCGCCGTTACAAATACTTACATTGCTTTGCGAACATGTAACGACATAGTCCGATCCCATTATTTATATATAAAAAAACGGATTACATATTGCTAGCCCTGTAAGTCTGTAACGGCTTTCACCTTCCTCTCGATTGGTTTCAGTCCGTATATACTTATACAGCTAGTATTCATCCGTTCCTTTTCTCTCATCACACCTTTACCTTTGTCCACCAAGTCACCTCAGTGATTTAAGTAAAAGCTTTCGGTTGTGATGAACAACCGGGAGTCATCCGCCGAAATCTCGATAAAACTCCTCCTCGTCAACTACACAACTTGTAGTTCTGGCGCTTTTATAATTTACAATATTTACTTTGAGAAAAAGAACAAAACCATCTTATAACAAACAACATAAACCGTCAATGAAAATTTTTCATTGTCTATAAAACATATGAAAAAGAAGCACAAAGAGTGCTTCTTTTTCATATAAAATTGGCGAATTATTCAGCGCCAACTTCAGCTTTCACAACTTCTACAATACGATGTACATATCCATCACAAAGCTCTTGTGTTGGTGCTTCTGCCATTACACGGATTAATGGCTCTGTTCCAGATGGACGAACGAGAATACGGCCATCTCCATTCATTTCTTCTTCTACCACACGGATAATTTCTTTAATTTTTTCATTTTCTAAAGCTAATTTTTTATCTGTTACACGAACGTTCACTAGCAATTGTGGGAACTTCGTCATTTCACCAGCAAGCTCAGATAGTGGCTTTTTCGTCATTTTCATGATATTTACAAGCTGAAGTGCACTTAACATTCCATCACCAGTTGTAATGTAATCAAGCAAAATGATATGGCCAGATTGTTCACCGCCAAGGTTATAACCGCCGCGTTTCATCTCCTCCATTACATAGCGATCGCCAACTGCTGTTTTATTACTTGTAATACCATTTGCTTCAACTGCTTTATAGAATCCTAAGTTACTCATAACTGTTGAAACAACTGTGTTATGTTTTAGCTGACCAGTTTCTTTCATGTACTTCGCACAAATGTACATAATTTGATCCCCATCAACAATGTTTCCTTTTTCATCTACTGCAATTAAACGGTCCCCATCACCATCAAAAGCAAGCCCAATATCCGCACCTTTTTCTTTTACTAATTTCGCCAAACCTTCTGGATGTGTAGAACCAACACCGTCATTAATATTCATACCGTTTGGTGAAGTTCCCATTGTAGAAATATCCGCTTCTAAATCTGCAAATAAGTATGGTGCTAGGGAAGATGTTGCCCCATGTGCACAATCTAAAGCAATATGTAACCCTGAGAAATCTTCTTCTACAGTTTGTTTAATGTATTGTAAATATTTTTGTCCGCCCTCAAAGTAGTCATTCACTTGCCCAAGTTCTGTTCCTGTTGGACGTGGTAATTCATCCACTTCTTTATCTAATAAAGTCTCAATCTCTGCTTCTTGCTCATCAGTTAGTTTAAATCCATCTGAACCGAAAAATTTAATTCCGTTATCTTGTACTGGGTTATGAGATGCTGAAATCATAACACCTGCTTGTGCATCTAGCGCTTTTGTTAAATACGCAACTCCAGGAGTTGAGATAACACCAAGGCGCATAACTTCTGCTCCAGTTGACAATAGACCTGCTACTAAAGCACCTTCTAACATATGGCCAGATACACGTGTATCTCGGCCAATAATAATTTTCGGACGATCTGTATCTTTTGTTAATACATATCCCCCAAAACGCCCAATTTTAAATGCTAATTCAGGCGTCAATTCCTTATTTGCGACACCGCGCACACCATCTGTACCAAAATATTTACCCATTGTTATTCGCTCCTTTTTCTTGCTCTGTTTGTTTTTCTGTTTCATTCTCTTTGTCTTGCCCATTTGGTTTTTCTGGTTCTTTTTCTGGCTCTTTTTCTTTTTCTGGCTCTTTTTCTTTTTCTGGTTCTTTTTCTTTTTCTGGTTCTTTTTCTTTGTTTGGTTGTGAATCTGGTTGCTCTGGTCTTCCTTGTACTTCTTGATCTGGTTTTTCCTTTTTCACGACATTTATCTTTGCATTTTTTTGTTTTATTTCTATTACGACATTATCAGGACCACTAACTTGAATTGGAATATCGTGCGTTCCAGAAGATACATTTTGTAGATTAATTGACGCTGTTATTTGTGCTGCTGTTATTTTATCTACTACATTTTCTTCCCCTGAAATTTCAACACTTATCTTCCCATTTTGCGGAGAAAGTAATTGTAAAGTGAATTCATCTGACAACCCATTTTTCTGTATAGAAATGCCATCTATCGTCTTATGCTTTGTATTTTTTTGCTTTTGCACTTCAACAGAAACTTTTACTTGGCTCGGGTTTACAGTTGTTACACCTTTCGGTAATAAAACAGAGGCATCGAATGTCGTAGTCTCCGTAATTTTACTAAGATCTACTTCGACGCCCTCCAAGGACTTTATCGTATCCAACACATCTTTTGGACCTGATATTGTCACTTCATTTGGTTCGATACCGATGTTTGTAATAGCCAGCCCTTCTGATATACTCCCTTTTTTCACATACGTTAATGGTACAGTTTTTTCAATATTATTCGCTGCACCTGGATTTGAAACCGGGATCGTAACACTTACCTTAGAAGGTGTTGTTTGTAAGTCTAATTTTTGACCATCTGCATCATATAGTACAATTCCAACTGTCTTTGTAACTGTTTTTGTTATCCCTTTCAAATCAATAGATGCCCTAGCAAAAGCCACCTTTTCTAGTTCATCTTCTGTACCAATAACTTCGACAGTTCCCGGTTTAATAGTCGGTTTTTCAACGATACTACCTCCCGGCACCTGATCCTCATTCGAATACTTCACTTCCACAGGAACTGACTTCTTCGCCTTATTTTGGATTGTAACTTTAATTTTCGCCGGTTGCACAGTTGCTTTTAAATTACTTTCCATCCCGGTATACTTTAAAGGTACATCGTATGTTCCTGCAGAATATCCACTTAAATCTACAGATACCCCAAAATCACGTTGTGACCTTGCTGCAGTAATTATGTTTTTTGATCCTTCCAATTTTACTTTTACATACTTTGGAATACCACTTACAATATATTTATCTTCATCGTAGTTTACTGCTACTGTAATGTTAGAAATTGTTTCTGTTACATCACCTGTTGGAAAAGGCGATGCGTTCTTATTGCTGGAAATAGTTTTATCTGACAAATTCGTTGACATGTAAAGCATTAACGCCAATAGTAATGAAATTCCTTTTAGAAACCAGTGGTTCTCCATCAACTTATCCATGACGCTTTCTCCTCCAATTCCAATTCCATAAAGATGAAGAAGTTGTCTTCACATTTCCGCTGAACTCTACTAAAAGCATCTCTTTCAACTGTTCGACTTTTAAATCACGATGCAATTCTCCATTTTTAGTTAAAGAGATTTGACCAGTTTCTTCTGATACGACTACTGTGACGCTATCAGTTACTTCACTAACCCCCATCGCAGCCCGATGACGCGTTCCTAATTCTTTTGATATGAACGGACTTTCTGATAATGGCAAGTAGCATGCTGCTGCTCTAATCGTATTCCCCTGCATAATAACAGCTCCATCATGAAGCGGTGTATTGGGAATAAAGATATTAATAAGCAGTTCTGATGACACATTTGCATTTAACGGAATTCCCGTTTCTATATAATCTCCCATCCCAGTTTCTTTAGATAATGTAATAAGCGCACCAATGCGTCTTTTCCCCATATATTCAGTTGCCTTTGCCACAGCATTTGCAACTATTTCACGCTCTTCTTCTTCCTGACCAATTGCACGAGAAAATAAGCTTCCTCTTCCTAATTGTTCAAGCGCTCGTCTAAGCTCTGGTTGGAAAATAATTATTATCGCTAAAAATCCCCATGTCAAAGCTTGATCCGTGAGCCATTGCAGTGTATGCAACTCAAACAAATAACTGAATATACGAACGATAATAATAACTGTAATCCCTTTCAAAAGTTGAACAGCTTTCGTCCCTCGGATTACAAGAATTAGCTTATATATAACAAACCAGACAACGGCGATATCTAATATCGTACTGAGATATTTCAAAAGGTTCATATCTCCAAAAGGCATGCTAATCCTTCCTCCTACTTATGAGCAATTTTATCTATATACTTAATACTGAAATATTATTATTCTGCTCTATCTGTATGTATTTACAACAACTAGTTAATTATACCATACATGAAAGAAACGACAATTACAAACAACGTTCTTCACTTGGTTGAAATTGGTAAGATGTCGGACCTTTTTTATAAAGCGGTATAATATAACTCATTATTATACTCTCATTTTACAATAAAAAAAGCAGCATTATAGCTGCTTTTTTACATTTATTTTAGTTTTTCACCGAATAAAGAACCCATTAAAGCGACAGCTGCTGTTGCCGTTCTATTTTTCTCATCTAAAATCGGATTTACTTCCACAAATTCAGCAGATGTAATAATATCAGCCTCTGCTAACATTTCCATCGCTAAATGACTTTCACGATATGATAATCCACCCATTACAGGCGTCCCAACTCCTGGTGCATCATGCGGATCAAGTCCATCTAAATCTAATGATAAATGGATACCATCTGTATGAGATAAATATGCCATTGTTTCTTCCATAACAGCGGTCATACCCAGGCGATCAATTTCATGCATTGTGAACACTTTAATTCCTTCATTACGAATGAATTCTTTTTCACCTTCATCTAATGCACGCGCACCAATAATAACAACGTTTTCCTTTTTAACCTTTGGATACCCTTCATATAAATTAACAAGTGAAGGATGTCCATAACCTAAACTTGCTGCGAGTGACATACCATGGATGTTTCCAGATGGTGATGTCTCTTCTGTATTTAAATCTCCATGAGCATCATACCAAATAACCCCTAAATTTTTATAATGCTTTGCTACACCAGCAAGTGTCCCAATAGCAATACTATGATCACCACCTAGTACAAGTGGAAAACGACCTTTTTCTATAATATTATCAACCTTACCTGCTAATTCATCGCAAACATGAGCAACTTGTGCAAGGTTTCTTAATTTTGTATTTTCAGCTACTTCTTTTTCTCTCTCGATACAGATGTCTCCAATATCTTCTACGTCATATCCAATATTTTGAATTCTTTCAATTACTCCCGCATAACGAATCGCACTTGGTCCCATATCGACTCCGCGACGCATTTGTCCTAAGTCCATTGGAACTCCAACGATTGAAATTTCTTTCTTCATAGATAGTATCCCCCTTTTATGCCTTCACTAAATATTTTAAATCTTTTCTATAGTCTGACTCAACTCAACATTTTTTTGTATGTATATACACCTTATTCATTCATATCAACTGAAAAATTAATCTCCTAGCTCTATTTTATGCAT
Organism: Bacillus sp. C1; assembly: GCF_054570475.1. Lineage (NCBI taxonomy): Bacteria > Bacillati > Bacillota > Bacilli > Caryophanales > Bacillaceae > Bacillus > Bacillus sp. C1. Next base: position 2,319 of record NZ_JBTMZT010000014.1, on the reverse strand, counting down.
AAGATGAACCTTTCCTTAGGAAATCTCATTACATATGTATATAAATAATTAAAAATAAAAAACGTCTCCTATATTAGAGACGTCTTGCTGATGCTATTTTCCATACAGATGCGATATTTTGCGCGGACATTTCAACATTTTCTCTTGCTGTTATACACGCTTCTTCTAGCGTCATTGGGCTTGATGTAGCAGCAAACACAGCATCTATTCCTTCTTTATAAACTGAAATGTGATTAGAAAGTACGGAACCCCCAATAGCTATAACAGGTAGATGGAATTTCTTTGCACGTCTAGCAACTCCAACTGGTGCTTTTCCATAAGCTGTTTGTGCATCTATCCTTCCTTCACCTGTAAGAACAAGATCCGCTTCTTTTATATGTTCATCAAAGTTTATATAGTCTAATACAATTTCAATTCCTTTTCTTAAGCTTCCTTGCAATACAGTAATAACTGCAGCTCCTACTCCCCCAGCTGCACCTGCACCTACAATTTCTTCCACATCAATATGTAAATGTTGTTTTAATACATGGGCATAATGCTTTAAGTTGTCATCTAACTGTGTGATCATTTCTGGACTTGCACCTTTTTGTTTTGCGAATACAAAGGATGCTCCTTTTGGCCCTGTTAAAGGATTATCTACATCACATGCCGCTTCTATTTTTACATGTGCTAAACGAGAATCCAACTTCGTTAAGTCAAAAGAATCAATAGTATGTAAATTTCCACCGACAGGTTCTATTACTCGTCCATCTCGCTTTAAAAACTTTACACCTAAAGCAGAGAGCATACCGGTCCCTCCATCGTTCGTGGCACTCCCACCAAGCCCTAAAATAATATGCTGTACGCCTTTATCCAGCGCATCTAATATGAGTTCTCCGGTTCCTTTTGTCGTTGTGATGAGAGGATTTCGCTTTTGCACTGGAACATGGTGTAATCCCGATGCTGCTGCCATTTCAATAAAAGCTGTCTTTTTATCTTGAGAAATGCCGTAAAACCCCTCTACGCGCTCAAGAAGTGGTCCTGTTACAGGAAGTGAAATAATCTTTCCACCTGTAGCATCAACAAGAGATTGGACGGTTCCTTCGCCACCATCTCCAATTGGTATTGTTACATATTCAGCTTCAGGAAAAATTTTAGTAAATCCTTTTTCAATAGCCTTACATACATCTATCGCTCGTAAGCTTTCTTTATATGAATCAGATGCAATAACAATTTTCAACACTGCTTCCTCCATTCCCCGCATACAAACACGCTTGAATTCAAACCCTCTATTTCATTTTATCTTTCTATTGTAAACGAACTACATAGAAACTTATCCTTATTAAGCAAGATAAACAAAAAACCTTACATCTTTTGATGTAAGGTTTTTTCCTATTTTATAATGGAGCCTAGCGGGATCGAACCGCTGACCTCCTGCGTGCAAGGCAGGCGCTCTCCCAGCTGAGCTAAGGCCCCGAAGTAAGAAAGCGGAAGACGGGATTCGAACCCGCGACCCCAACCTTGGCAAGGTTGTATTCTACCACTGAACTACTTCCGCAAAAATGGTGAGCCATGAAGGATTCGAACCTTCGACCCTCTGATTAAAAGTCAGATGCTCTACCAACTGAGCTAATGGCTCGTAAATGGCTGGGCTAGCTGGATTCGAACCAGCGCATGACGGAGTCAAAGTCCGTTGCCTTACCGCTTGGCTATAGCCCATTAATATTTACTAGTATGCTTGTCTTTTCAAAAAAATAAACCTTTATCAGGTTGTTTTTAAAAAAATGGTGGAGGGGGGCAGATTCGAACTGCCGAACCCGAAGGAGCGGATTTACAGTCCGCCGCGTTTAGCCACTTCGCTACCCCTCCGACATGATAAATAATATGGTGGAGGATGACGGGATCGAACCGCCGACCCCCTGCTTGTAAGGCAGGTGCTCTCCCAGCTGAGCTAATCCTCCAAAAGTGGTGACCCGTACGGGATTCGAACCCGTGTTACCGCCGTGAAAGGGCGGTGTCTTAACCACTTGACCAACGGGCCAAAAATTGTAATACCGTTCGCAAGCTTCCAACCGGGCTTGAACCGGTGACCTCTTCCTTACCATGGAAGTGCTCTACCAGCTGAGCTATGGAAGCATAATGGCTCCGCAGGTAGGACTCGAACCTACGACCGATCGGTTAACAGCCGATAGCTCTACCACTGAGCTACTGCGGAATAATACAAGCCTGGCAACGTCCTACTCTCACAGGGACAAGGTCCCAACTACCATCGGCGCTAGAGAGCTTAACTTCCGTGTTCGGTATGGGAACGGGTGTGACCTCTCTGCCATCATTACCAGA
>NZ_JBTMZT010000013.1:0-108133 GCF_054570475.1 Bacillus sp. C1 | reverse complement strand
GAGGGGTTAGGCGTGAAACAGCTCGCTAGTGTGTTAACCCCGCTGACGTTAATCGTCCGTTAGGTCGAAACGTTAGAAACCTCCACTTCAAGCTTTGCTAAGTGGGGGAGTATTCATTGTGAATAGAGGAGTTATTACATGGGCAGTGTTTACACATTAACAAAAGAAGAGGTTCGAACGTTAAAGTTATTTTTAAGTTTATTTCTTGCGATTTTTTTTATTTATGATGTTTCATATTATTATATTATGCCTAAGCTAGAAGGTGGGAACGGTGCTCCAATCTTAGAAAGAGGTTTAGGGATATGGCTATATATTCTTGTGACTATATTAGCGTTTATAGGAATATATGTTATGAAGCGGAAGAATCCGTATGCTGTGAAATATATTATTTTCATAGGATATAGTCTATTAGATTTCATCCATAATTTTATCATTTATTATGGAACGGATTTACAGTTTGATGCAGGTAATATAGTAGAAGGATTTTTCTTTTTGTTTGCACCATTCTTTGTGAATAGACGCTATTTTTGGTTAGTATCGGTGGGGTCAATTATAAAATATGCCTTAATGGGGATAATTGCAAAGTCTGTTGTTGTCTTAATTCCAATCGTTATGTGTAGTTTGTTCTCAAGTATAGGGTGGATTATTTTAGTGAGATTTCAATCTTATATACGTACAATTGAAATGACACATAAAGAATTACAAAAGTCAGAGAAGATGGCTGTCATTGGAAGGATGGCAACAGTTATCGGATTTAAAATGCGGAATCCATTAATGCTGTTGAAAAGTTTTATTAGAGGACAACAAGAAAAGCATCCTGAGGATAAAGTATATTGTGATATCATGGAGCAAGAAATAGGACGAATTGAAATTATTGCAAATGATTTGATGATATTAGGAAATTCTAAATTAAAGGCATATGAATTTCATGATATACAAGAGATCATTTCCTATGTTGAGCGTGTTATTGGTGGAACAGCGAACAAACAACGCATTACAATTTATACGAATTATAATGAAAAAATGCCGCTTATTAAATGTGATAGTTTACAGCTAAAACAAGTATTTTTAAATATAATCAAAAATGCGATTGAAGCTATGCCAGGTGGCGGAAAGATTACAATTCAAGTAGATGTAAAAGAGACAATGACTGTTCGAATTAAGGATGAAGGATGCGGCATACCGAAAGAAAAAATTTCTAAACTGAGTGAAGCTTTTTACACAACGAAAGATGATGGAACTGGTTTAGGATTAATGGTTACCTATAAAATTATTGAAGAACATCAAGGAAAGATAACGTTTGAGAGTGAAGTTGGTGTAGGGACGACAGTCGATATTACATTGCCAATTCGTTGATGAATGAGAGAGGGAAGACAGCCCTCTCTTTTTTTTGTTAAGAATTATGTTTAATAAAGCGCCATACGAGAAAAGATGCGGTGAGATAGGAAAGTCCCATCGTTAAGAAACTGTATATTGCACCGTTATACCAAGAAGAAGCTTCACTTAGAATGCCCCCCATAATGGCGACACCAACTAATGCACCAACTTGACGATTTACGTTTAAAGTCGCTCCAGCTATATTTCCATTTTCACGACCAGCGGCTTGCATTACAGTTGTAGTCATTGCTGGAACTGCAACACCTATACAAAGATTTACGGTGGCATAAATAATGGCGAGCAGTGAATAGGGCATATTGGGTGAAATAAGAAGTAAGAAAAATGAACCAAAACTGGCAACGAGTAAGGAAATAAGAAGCGGTAATTTGGAACCGAAACGAGATGTCAGCTTAGCGAATAAGAGATTTCCAATCACAAAGACAGCCATCATTGGCAATAATTCGAGTCCGGCTAGAAAAGGGCTAGCTCCCCGAGCGTATTGAAGAAATAAACTGAACATAAAAATCCCGCCAAACAATGAAAAGTTAATTAAAAAGCCGACGACATTTGCCGAAGAAAATTGTTGATTATGAAATAATGAGAATGGAATAATTGGTTGCTTTGCATTACGTTCAGCGATAATAAACAAAATAGCGGTTACAATTGTAAAAAGAAATCCCCCTAGTATTTGCGGTGAAGACCAGCCGGAGGAAGGCCCTTCAATTAAACTGAAAGCTAAGCTAGCCAAAGTAACCACACCTAATCCATGGCCGAGAAGATTCAGTTTAATTTGCTGGCGAGGTGGAGTAGAAATAATATAGTAAGCCATGAAGATACCGATGATTCCGATTGGGAGATTGATGATGAAAATACTCCGCCATCCAAATGAGTTTACAAGAACGCCCCCAATGAAAGGCCCAATACCTGAAGCAACCGAAACGATGGCGGACCATATTCCGAACATTTTTGCCCGTTGTCTTTCATTGTGATAAGAAGCGGCAAGAAGGCTAAGGGAGCTCGGCATGAAGAGTGCAGCCCCGACACCTTGCAGAATTCGTGCAATGACAAGACTATTTCCAGATGATGCGATAGAACAGAAAAGTGAAGCGAGAACGAAACAAACGAGTCCAATGATATACATATGTTTCGCCCCAAAACGGTTTGCAAGTGACCCACCGATGAGAAGAAAAGATGCGAATGATAAAATGTAGCCGTCGACAATCCAAGTTGCACTAGAAAGTCCGATGTGAAAACTAGTTTGAATGTCAGCAATCGCAACGTTTACGACGGTTACGTCAAGAGTGGCCATAATAAATCCCATTGCGAGTGCCAGTAGAGTTAGGATGCTAGAAGATTTTACTTGCTTTGTGTCTAAAGGTGTTGCTGTGTTTGTTACCATATTGAATCCTCCTAATATATATTTACTAATATTTTCCTAAACACTATAATAAATAAAGTGCTTTACTTATGGAAGTACGGAATTTTTATATAGATACTTTACTTTAGTATAGTTAAGGGGGATGGATACAATGTGCGGAAAGGAAGAGCAAAACGTATCAAGGTGCTCCATTGAAAAAACGATGCGTGTAATCGGGGGGAAGTGGACATTTCTTATTTTGCGCGACTTATTTTATGGACCGAAACGGTTTGCAGAATTAGAAAAATCATTAACAGGTATTAGCCCAAGAACACTTTCATTACGCTTAAAAGAATTAGAAAACGAAAACATCATAGATAGAACGGTTTATTCGACAATGCCGCCTCATGTGGAATATTCTCTATCAGAAAAAGGACAAACACTGCGGCCGATTTTTGATGCGATGAGGGCGTGGGGAGATTTGTGGGATGTTTTAGAATTGACAGAAGAAGATAAAAAAGAAAGTACATCACTTAACTGAGAGTGATGTACTTTCTTTTTTATGCCATGGTTAATTTGCTAGCAAGTAAAGGAATAAAATCGTGTATATTGTTGATAAAATAATCCGGTTGCACAGAGAACACGGGAGATTGATAGTTTGGTAACCATTGAACTCCAACTGTAAACACACCCACATTTTTCCCAGTAAGTATATCTGCGTCACTATCTCCTATGAATAATGCTTGTTCTTTTGTTATGTTTAATGCATTTAAAATATGAAAAATTCCTTCAGGGTCAGGTTTTGGTTTGATTACATCATCACCAGTTATAATACAGTCAAATAAGGAGTTCAATTTTAGTGCTTCCAAAGAAATATCTAAACTTTTACGAGCTTTTCCTGTTACGATAGCTAACTGGAATCCTTTTTTCTTTAAATCTAATAAAAGATTGCTTATTTCAATATTGGTGTCTACGTACTCATGATGTTTTTCTTTATACCACTTATAATATTTTTCAACAGCAGCTTCTTTATCCGATGAAATCAAATTGGAATGAATAATCCCAACTTCACTTGGGCCAAACATGGAACGAATATCAGAGTCTGTTAAAGCTTTATTATCAAATTCTTGAAAAACGTTCTGAAACGAATAATAACATAAAGGTAATGTGTCAGCTAATGTCCCATCAAAATCAAAAATAATTGTACGTACCATGTTCCCACTCCTTTAAGTAGAAATAAGTCATTTTAAGTTATTTTATATGTTATACTTAAAATAACTTAAAATGACTTAAAAGTAAATGGAATTGGGTGATAAAATGAATCAAGATGAAAGGTTAATACGAATAACCGAATACTTGAATGATCATAAAACAATGAGCTTGAAAATGATGTGTGAATTGTTTCGTGTTTCAAGGGATACGGCACGAAGAGATATTGTGAAACTTACAGATGAGACGGCAATTGTCCGGACGCATGGAGGAGTGGCTATACCTTCTTTTCATCATAAAATTTCGGATTACGTGAATCGTGAACAGAAAGAATCTGAGTATAAGCAAGCCATTGGGAAAAAAGCAGCTTCTTTCGTGCAAGACAATGAAATTATTTATTTAGATGTTTCTACCACTGTGAATTGTATGGCATCATTTTTAGAAGCAAATAATGTGACGGTCGTGACAAATTCAATTGATACAGTGAATCGTTTAGCTGAAACTACAAACGTAAATATTCATATTTTAGGTGGACAACTGAATAAACAATCTCGTCACGTAACGGGATTCGCAGCGATGGAAAAATTAAAGGATTATCATTTTGATAAAGTATTTCTTGGGGCACCTGGGATTACAGAAGAGGGTGTGTATTATGCGTTTGAGGAGGATATTTATTTTAAGCGCGAAGTAATTAAACGGACGAATCAAGTGTTTTTACTGATTGATGCGACGAAGTTTAATCAGCGTCAAAACTTTAAAGCATTACAGTTAGAATCAATAGATACGATGATTACAAATGAGAGAATGCCAAATCGTTTAGGGGATGCAGTGAAAAATTACGGTATTGAAGTAATGCTAGGAGAGTAAGGAAGAAAAAGGGGGATGTAAAGATGAAGGGGATTATTTTTGATATTGATGGAACCATTCTAGATACAGAGAAGGCGGTTTTATATTCATTGCAAAAAACATTGCAGGAAGAAGGAATGCAGTACTCTTTAGAAGAGTTGCGATTTGCGTTAGGAATTCCTGGAATTATAACGTTACAAAAGTTAGGAGTAAAGAATATAGGCGACGCTCATCAAAAGTGGATACAGAATATGATAGGATTTCAGAATGAAGTTGTAGTCTTTGAAGGAATAGAAGAAGTGATTAGCGAAGTGGCCACATCTCGTTTTCAAACAGGGATTGTTACTTCGAAAACGAGACAGGAGTTTATTGACAGTTTTGAACCATTTGGCTTACGCGTTCATATTGAACATTCTATTTGTGTGGAAGACACGAGTAAGCATAAGCCGCATCCAGAGCCCTTATTAGAATGCTTAAAGCGCCTTAATATTCATGCAGAAGAAGCCATCTATATAGGGGATTCGGTATATGATTTACAATGTGCAAAACAAGCGGGAACAAAATTTGGATTAGCGTTATGGGGAGCGAAAACAACGACTGGATTTGAAGAGGCTGATTATGTTTTTGAAATTCCTCATGAGATTTTGAGTGTAGTAAAAAGGGATATGTAGGTTTAGCTGTATATCCCTTTTTACGTAAACTTTTTTATTAATCTCGTAGACCAAGGCTAGCATCATACATCCTCCTTAATCACATACATTGCATGCTGGTCTTAATTTTTTATATGCAATAAACGGATAGAGTTTAATAAAAGAATGGTACAATATAAGAATGATGTATAGAAGTAGGGAGGATCAGTATATGTACGTAACTGTAACAGATGCAGCATATAAAAAGATTATGGATACGATTCCAAGTGAAGCGAAATTTATAAAACTATTTTATGATAATGAAGGATGCGGCTGTGTGATGAGCGGGATTATTGATTTAGTAGCTGTATCAGAGAAAGATGAACGTGATGTAGATATTGATTCAAATACGTTGCAATTCATTGCGGATCGTACAAAGCTTGTTTTTATGGATGACAAGTTAACTGTCGATTTACACGAATCAGGCGGGCATTTTCAATTAAAAAGCCCAAGCCAATTTTATAATCCGAATATGAAACTTCACATTCGAGTATAACTGATGAAAAGGGAGCGAATTATACGCTCCTTTTTCTTATGAGATCGTTCAGTTCCTGAAATATACATTTGATTGAAATTTCTGTATAATATTCTTTGCGGAGGGGATATGCATGAGGAGATGGGGAATTGAATTATTGCTTTTAAGTGTTGTAATCATTTGGGGTGTAAATTATACAATCGGTAAATATGGACTTGCGGAGTTTACGGCAGTTGAATTTACTGCGCTTCGTATGTTTGCAGCAGCACCTCTATTATTATTATTGACATTCTATATGGAAAAATCATTGTATATGGAGAGAAGAGACATACCGAGGCTCATCGTTGTGAGTATTGTCGGTATCGTATTGTATCAAACGTTGTTTATGGAGACGATTAAATATACATCCGCTACGAATGCTTCTTTACTTATTTCTATTTCACCTATTTTTACAACGATGTTTGCGATTTTTTTAAAACAAGAGAAGTTTTCTTCCCGAAAATTAATTGGTTCTATTATAGCTTGTGGGGGAGCTGGGCTCGTTTTATTGGCGGGGCATTCACTCGCGGGGTCTTTTTACGGAAATGGAATTGGAATTGTTACATCGCTGTGCTGGGGGCTATATCCAGTGTTAGCAGGACCACTTATTAAAAAATATTCAGCCCTTCGTGTAACGGCATGGTCAGCAGTTGTTGGCGCAATTCCACTTGTTATACTAAGCGGCTCGTATACTTTTTCGCTGCCATTTCAAATTGAACGAGGAATGACGTGGTTTGCGCTATTATATTCCATTTTCTTTGTAACCGTATTCGGTTTAGTGATGTGGTATATTGGAGTGCAAAGAATTGGGGCTTCTCATACGATGGTATATATGTATATTACACCGCTTGTTGCGGTTGTATTTGCGGCAGTATGGGCACAGGAACATATTTCGCTGCAGCAAATGATTGGCGGAGGTATTATTTTTCTCGGTTTATGGTTTGTGAAGTCTGAAAAACTTGAGGCGCAATCTGTCGTGTCAGAGCATATATCAAAATAGGAAAACAGATCAATCGTGATCTGCTTTCCTATTTTTTTATTTTTGGTAAAAATATAAGGAACAAAATCGCGATAATAAGTGGAATGAAGTTAAGAATAGGTATGCGAAATAGTGTAGTGAGAATAATTCCAGAGAGAAGGGTACCAAGGACAGCGTAGAAGATACTATGTTTGTTTGTGTACCAATATAATGAGAGTCCTATAAGTGCAGGGATAGTGAGGTGGATGAGAGCCATTAAAAAATAAATCATTAGATGCCCCCTTTATATGTGTATTTACACTTACAAATTGAAAACCGATATAAGCCATTAGATAGGAGAAGGGATTCGGCGGGACAGAGTCTATTTTCGCCCCATACAATGTGAGAACAGAAAGAGAGAATGAGTGGAGGTTTCTTTATATTTCCAAGGCTGTAATGTATATAAATACAAATTAAAAAAATGACATAAAACCATTCTTTTTAGGAGGGAGAGAGCATCCGGCCATGCGTAGAAGCGGTCAGCCCCTCTTCCTGTCCCATGCCAAGTGAAAACAAAGAGAGAGAATGAGTGTAGTTCACTTTTTGTCCTTTATAGCAACGGGTTATGTGTTGAAAAATCCAAAATGGATTTATATATACATCATATCCGTATTTTTGTAGATTGATATCACTTTTTTGTAAATCTATGAAAAATGTTTGTAAAAATGTCACAAATTGTGTCTCTTTCCAAACTAGAAATCTTGTATAATATTATTTCTGAAAAATATTTTAATAACATAATCATAGTAGTTATGTTATTTTTTCTTGGAATGTAACAGATAAAATCTGATGATATGGCAATAAGATGATAATGGTAAAGGAGAATTGCATGATTAGTATGTCGTTAAAGTCATTTAAAATCCAAATGTATTATTTGCTAGGCGCGATGCTAGTAGGCTGGGCGATGACACCTTTTTCTGCACACTTTTTAGGGGCAGGGATTGGTCTACTTGTTAGTATGTATTGCGTGTGGATTTTAGGAAGACGGATTGAAAAGCTCGGAGATAGTATTGTAAAAAAGAGTAAAGCACCAACACTCGGTATGGTTAATCGCTTCGCAGCAGCGATACTCGGCGCGATTATTATGTATGAGATTGAACACCATATGGTTATGTGGGCGTTTGCGGTTGGGATTATGGGCGGTTATTTTTTAATCGTTGTGAATTTGGCGTATTATAGTATGAAAGATGCGGAGGAATAGATAAGTACTTAAGTCAGTTTGTTGGGAAACAGGAGCTAGGGGGCTTCTGTTTTTTGTTGATTAGTCGATATCCTTTGTCGAATCGTTAATATATTCAAATTTGCGTCGATATATTGTGAGAAACGGTTGATATATTTGAAAAATTGCTGATAAAATTTCATTCACCATTTTATACGAACAAACCTCATCAGATCAACATGTTTCTTTTTATAATTTTGTAGCATTTCCCTTTCTACACGGCCTGACATAAGTACAAAATCCTTTTTTAGGTGATCCGTTCATGCGTAGAATCGGTCAATGCCTGTATTTGCCTCATGCCGGGCTAAAGCGTGAGTGTGGGATCCGCTTTTGTGCTCGAAGCTATGATTGGTATGGTGAAAAGTTATACATAGAAAGAAGCTTACGTTTTTATCGTAAGCTTCTTTTTTATTTGTAAGTAAGTGTAACCTGTAAAGCTCCGCTTGGGTTTTGTCGGTGAGTACGCGAAACTTTTTGGTTACAACATACTTATTCATATGAGTAAAGGGGTATTCCAACAGTAAAGGTTAAATTAAGCGATTGGGCCGCCTAATTTAATAATGCTTTCAGAAACGTTATCGAACTTCTTGAAGTTTTCTTTGAACTGATTTGCAAGTTCGGTTGCTTTTGCTTTGTAAGCTGCTTTATCGGCCCATGTTTGTTCAGGCATTAATACTTCATCCGGTACACCAGGCACGTGAAGTGGTACTTCAAGACCGAAGACGTCATGTTTTGCTGTTTCAGCGTTATCAAGCTCGCCGTTTAATGCTGCTTGCACCATTGCACGAGTGTAACCTAAGTTCATACGTTTCCCAACGCCGTATTCGCCACCAGTCCAGCCAGTGTTTACTAGGAATACTTTTGCATGATGTTTCTCGATCTTTTCACCAAGCATTTCAGCATAGCGAGATGCGTCAAGTGGTAAGAATGGAGAACCGAAGCAAGTTGAGAATGTCGCTTGCGGAGATGTTACGCCGCGCTCCGTTCCTGCTAGTTTACTAGTGTAACCGCTTAAGAAATGGTACATAGCTTGCTCTTTATTTAATTTACTGATTGGAGGTAATACGCCAGATGCATCAGCAGTTAAGAAAATAATTGTATTTGGATGTCCTGCAACACTTGGCATTACGATATTATCGATCGCATGTATTGGGTATGCAGCACGTGTATTTTCTGTTAATGCAGTGTCATTATAATCTGCAACGCGTGTTTGATTATCAATTACAACGTTCTCAAGAACTGATCCGAATGTAATTGCATCAAAGATTTGTGGCTCTTTCTCATGAGAAAGGTTAATACATTTTGCGTAGCAACCGCCTTCAATATTAAATACGCCGTTATCAGACCAACCATGCTCATCATCACCAATTAATTTACGGTGTGGGTCAGCAGATAATGTTGTTTTACCAGTTCCAGATAAACCGAAGAATAAAGCAACATCGCCTTCTTCACCTACGTTTGCAGAACAGTGCATCGATAAAATATCTTGTTCTGGAAGTAAGAAGTTCATAATAGAGAAGATTGATTTTTTCATTTCTCCAGCGTATTCCGTACCACCGATTAATACGATGCGTTTTTCAAATGAAACCATAATAAATGCTTCAGAATTTGTGCCGTCAATCGCTGGATCTGCTTTAAAACTTGGTGCAGAAACAATTGTAAATTCAGATTCATGATTTGTTAATTCTTCTTCAGTTGGACGAATAAATAATTGATGTACAAATAAATTGTGCCATGCATATTCGTTAATAACTTGTAACGGAAGACGATAGTTACGATCCGCACCAGCGAAGCCTTTAAATACGAACAATTCTTCTTTTTCTTTTAAGTATTCTAATACTTTTGTATATAATTTATTAAAATGTTCTTCAGAAATCGGTTGATTGACAGAACCCCAAGCGATCTTATCTGCAATCGACGCTTCTTTCACAATAAATTTATCTTTAGGAGAACGTCCTGTATATTTTCCTGTAGAAGCAGAAACGGCACCAGTAGAAGTCAATTTTCCTTCGTTTCTCATTAGTACTTTTTCCACTAATTGTGGAACGCTTAGTTGAATCTGTGCATTGCTTCCGTTCAGTAATTCATGTAATCCAATTTGGACATTCACAGTACTCATATTTATATACCATCCTTTTCATTTTAATGAAATATTTCTCGTAATCCCCACCAAGAGTATAACACAATCATATAAATAATGTATACTATTTATTTACTTTTGTTTGTGTGAATGTATTATCTTTCTTATTTATATTTCTTTCGACATAAATTGAGACTCTCATTGGGATCTTTTCATGACTAGAATACTCTCGTCAATGGGGCATTTTACTTGTCTTTTTTTACATTTTGAAGGTGTGATATTTTATTTTATGGTTAACGGGGAGGGATTCTATGAAAAACTTATTAGGAATATGTGAATATGAATTGACAAATGAATATCATTTCTTTAGTATAGGTTGGGACGGATACTCTCTTATCCCGAGCTGGCGGAGGGACAGGCCCGATGAAGCCCAGCAACCTCACTTGTAACGGTAATAAACAAGTGAATAGGTGCTAAAACCTGTGCGAGGCGAAAGGTCTCGAACGATAAGAGCGAAGGGCAAAAAGCAGTATGCAAGTAGCAAATTAAACCTTTCCTCTATATAATAGGGAAAGGTTTTTCTTTATACTTGTGTGGGAGAATAAATGAATGTCGCAGTTTGTGGCAAATTAAGGATGAGTTCCGTACAATATATACAATTACTGTAGGGAGGTTTACCAAATGACAAAACAACGTCATCTGTTCACATCTGAGTCTGTAACTGAAGGACATCCAGATAAAATTTGTGACCAAATTTCTGATTCAATTTTAGACGCGATCTTAGCAAAAGACGCAAATGCACGTGTAGCTTGTGAAACAACAGTAACAACTGGTTTAGTATTGGTAGCGGGGGAAATTACGACTTCTACTTATGTAGATATTCCAAAAATCGTTCGTGAAACAATTCAAGGTATCGGCTATACTCGTGCAAAATACGGATTCGATGCAGAAACTTGTGCAGTTTTAACATCTATCGATGAGCAATCTGCTGACATCGCTATGGGTGTTGACCAAGCGCTAGAAGCACGTGAAGGTCAAATGACTGATGCTGAGATTGAGGCAATTGGTGCAGGGGACCAAGGTTTAATGTTTGGTTTCGCATGTAATGAAACAAAAGAATTAATGCCACTTCCAATCTCACTTGCTCACAAATTAGCTCGTCGTTTAACGGAAGTTCGTAAAGATGAAACTTTAGAATATTTACGTCCAGACGGTAAAACGCAAGTTACAGTTGAGTATGATGAAAATGGTAAACCAGTACGCGTCGATACAATTGTAATTTCTACGCAACATCACCCTGATGTTACATGGGAACAAATCGATCGTGATTTAAAAGAACACGTTATTAAACACGTTGTACCAGCTGAGTTAATTAATGAAGAAACAAAATTCTTTATTAACCCAACAGGTCGCTTCGTAATTGGTGGACCACAAGGTGATGCTGGTTTAACAGGACGTAAAATTATTGTTGATACTTATGGTGGATACGCTCGTCACGGCGGCGGTGCATTCTCTGGTAAAGATGCAACAAAAGTTGACCGTTCTGCAGCATATGCAGCTCGTTATGTCGCGAAAAACATCGTAGCAGCTGGTCTTGCTGACAAAGCAGAAGTACAACTTGCATATGCAATCGGCGTAGCACAGCCAGTATCAATTTCAGTTGATACATTCGGCACTGGTAAAGTATCTGAAGAAGTACTAGTAGAACTAGTTCGTAACAACTTCGATCTTCGCCCAGCTGGTATCATCAAAATGTTAGACTTACGTCGCCCAATTTACAAACAAACAGCAGCTTACGGCCACTTCGGACGTACTGATGTAGATCTTTCATGGGAACGTACAGACAAAGCAGCAGCTTTAAAAGAGCAAGCTGGTCTATAATATAGGAAAAAAGCTTTGCGCGGGAGCGCAAAGCTTTTTTATTTGTAATTAGACTGTAGTAATGCAAAAAGCTCAATATCATGCCAATTCCCATTTCGAAATACAGCTTCTTTACAACTGCCTTCATGTTGAAAGCCAAGTTTTTTATAAAGATGTATCGCCTTATCGTTAAATGAAAATACACGTAAGGATATACGATGTAAGTTTAATTCTAAAAAGGCATACTCTAATAATAAAGTCAGTGCTTCTTTTCCATACCCTTGTCCCCAATAATCTTTCTTTCCGATATCGATAATACATTCTGCATTTCGATTATGTGGGTCAATGTTAATTAAAGATGTGATTCCGATTGGAAGGTTATCCTCTTTTTGTTCAATAATATAACTTTTAGAGGTAGAAGAGTGAATGATTTGTTCACAAAACTGCTCTGTTTCCGGGAAAGAGTATGTATCAAGGGTGAGACTGGTAGTGCTCATAACTTCTATATCATTTCGCCAATGGTAATAGGTTGGAATATCATTTTCTGAAAACTTTCGTAAACGAATCCGATTTGTCTCGAACAAGTAGAAAACCTCCTTTATTTCACCTCAGCACTTTGGTTCTTACATACTCCAGCACAAGAATTACAATATACTACCCCATCGAGTTCAATATATTTTTTCATATTCGTCATCCCGCTTGGAGGAAACGGCATATGAACCCACGCTTTCTCATATGTTTGAATTTCCTTCCCACATGACTTGCAAAGTATAGGTTTTTTGCGGAACAATGTTCATCATCCTTTCTTCTGGCGTGCTTTTCCAGCACAAAATGCACTGCATAGTAAAAAGACCGTCGCAAATCCCCAGCCACTGATTGCGGAGTAAGGTACGGCCTCCTTTAGCGCCATCCCAGCGCTGATGGATGCAACAAATAGAAGGATGAATACTGTTGTGAGTTTTTGATACAGTTCCATAGATAAACCTCCTAATTATGAAAATTTATTTAGTATGTATTGAAATCTACCTTTTATGGTTATATATATCCATTTTGATTTTCCAACATCTAAATTGCGGTTATGAAAACAAAAGGAAATTCCCACTTATTTCTTTTTTTGTTTTTACATGGCATGGGGATAAAAAGAGAACTGACCGCTACTACACTCGGCCGGATGCTCTCTTCCAACTAAAAAACAAAGGGTGTGTCAGTTTTTAAATTTGTATTTATATACCAATATTGTATCATGGTATTTTAGTTGTTCACTAGATAATTATGTAAATGTGATGTATTTCATATTTGAAAGAATGTCGATACGATATGATAAAATTGTGAGTAGTTCATAAGAGGGAGAGGATGAAGATGAAGATGAGCGTTACAGAACATAAAAAACAAGCGCCGAAAGAAGTGCGTTGTAAAATTATTACGGTTTCTGATACACGTACTGAAGAAACTGATAAGAGCGGTAAGTTATTGCAACAATTATTATTAGAAACAGGACACATCGTAACGGCTTATGAAATTGTGAAAGACGATAAAGAAAGTATTAGGCAGGCTGTATTAAGTGGATATCATCAAGAAGATGTTGATGTTATTTTAACAAATGGAGGAACAGGCATTACAAAGCGTGATGTGACAATTGAAGCTGTTTCGGCATTATTAGATAAAGAAATTGTTGGCTTTGGCGAATTGTTTCGCATGATTAGTTATTTAGAAGATATCGGAAGCGCGGCGATGCTGAGTAGGGCGATTGGCGGAACGATTGGAAGAAAAGTTATCTTTTCGATGCCAGGTTCTAGCGGGGCAGTGCTTCTGGCGATGAATAAATTGATTTTACCAGAGTTAGGACACATTACATTTGAGCTAAATCGCCAATGAAAAAAGTAGCTGGAATTGTGTTAGCAGGTGGGATGTCGAGGCGCTTTGGTGAACCGAAAGCATTGGCAAATTGGCAAGGGCATACTTTTATCGAGCATGTCTCGAGTATGATGCAACATGTGTTACAAGAGGTAGCGTTAGTCAGTCACCAAAATATAAAAGAAAGAATAGCGCATTTAGTAACTGTTCCTGTTATAGAAGATATCCCTGCTTACCGCGGGAACGGCCCGCTTGCTGGAATTGTATCGGGAATGGAGCATATTGAGGCGGAGTGGTACATTGTTTCGCCTTGTGACACACCAAACGTTTCAAGTGATTGGATTACAACTTTAATAGAACAAATCAGTGATGAATATGAGGCAATTGTTCCAGTGATTGATGGAAGAAAGCAGCCGTTATTAGCAGCGTATCACAGGAATATGAAAGAGAAAATATATACTTTGTTAGAGGAAGGAAAACGGAGTATGGGACAACTTTTATCACAGTGCAACGTAAAGTATGTGATAGGAGAAGAATTGAATGTACAAAAAGAATGGTTTGAGAATGTGAATACGAAGGAAGAGTATTTCCGTTTATATAATGGGAAAAGGAGCTGAGTAGCTCCTTTTTTCATGCGAGCAATTCCTTTGTATGACTTTGATGAAGAACCTCTTCATATTGTTGTAATAAACCATGAAAAATTTCATCCCAGCTTTGTGTACTAGCATAGGAATAAGCGGCTATGCTCATTTGTTTTCGCATGTCTTCGTTATTCAATAATTGATAAATAGATGATAAAAATGAATCCGATTGTTTCGGTTCACATAAGAAACCTGTTTTTCCATCCGTAATAATATTTTTAACCCCGCCGCTATTTGCACCAATTACTGGTGTTCCGCATGCGAGCGATTCGAGTACAACATTGCCAAATGTTTCGGTAGCTGATGGAAATACCATAAGGTCAGAGCAGGCATAAGCTTCTGCTAAGTTTTCTCTTTGCAAATATCCGGTAAAGGTTACGTTATTGGTTGGGACAGTTTTACGTAATTCTTTTGCAAGCGGGCCGTCTCCAGCGATCAGCCAATGAATATCATCTTTTCGTTCGTTTATCGTTGTCTGAATAAGTGTACGAAGTGTTTCAATATCTTTTTCAGGGGCAATGCGTCCTGCGTACGAAAGAATGTGCGGAGCAGTAATATTATATTTTTTTCGGAATACGTCTTTATTGTAAGCTGGATGGAAGAGAGCGCAATCGACGCCACGCCCCCATATATACAAATTTTGAAATTCCTTTTGTGTTAATTGTTGTAATGTTTCCAGGGAAGGGACAAAGTTTTTTTGCATATGGCTATGAAACCACTTTATATAATTCCATAGCATATTGGAGAAAAATTCAATTTTATAATATTGCAAGTAGGCATCAAAGTCAGTGTGATAAGAACCGACAAGAGGGATATTTAATTTTTTCGCGTAATACAAACCAGAAAGTCCCATGTTAAAAGGTGTAGCAATATGAATGATATCAGGCCGAAAGCGAAGAAGCTCCCGCTTAATACGCGGAGTTGGAAAAGCAAAGCGACATTCTGGATATAATATTTTTAGCGGGATACTTCTCATTTTATTTACATTGGCTACGAAGTCATCTTCTGCTGTATGCTGCGGTGCAAATACGGAGTAAGCGATATTTTGCTTTTGAAAATAACAGGTTAAACGATCTAATGTTTTCGCTACACCGTTTACTTGCGGTGTAAATGTATCAGTAAATATGGCGACTCTCATCTAATCTCCCCTTTACATAACAAATGGAATGAATTGATAAAACGAGATGATGCCAGAACATGTGCCAAGGCACATACCTACAAATACATCTGATGGATAATGAAGACCAAGGTAAATGCGAGAAATTCCCACAATCATTGCTAATGGAAGTAAAAAGACTAATAGATTTGGATCATAACAAATAAAGGGAACAACGACTGAAAAAATAGCTGTTGTATGGCCGGACGGAAAAGAATGATCTGTTAGTGGCTGTAATGGATACTTTGCATCTGCAATCGTTAAATAAGGCCGTTTGCGTGGGTACCACCTTTTTAATATTTGCACGGGAATGTGACTGATTGTTAAGGAAAGCGCTGCTATGATTGCGGTAGTATGGAGAATTCCTTTTGAAAAGATAAGAAAGCAAGCGACAAGCGAGATAGAAAAGGTAGCACCACCGAGATGTGTAATCGTACGGAAAAAGATATTTAATGTTTTTTGATCAAAGTAGCGGTTAATTCCTTTGAAAATGTAACATTCTATTTTATATAAGGAGCTGATGGATTTAGCTTTCATGAAACATCTTCCTCTCATTTACATATATATTGAGATGATATCTTCTATTTTAATAAGATTTTATTGAGGGAATAATAAGATTTTGTAAAGAAAATATTAGAATTTTAACGAAAAAAAGCTGCCAATTGAATGGCAGCGGAGAGAGCTATTTTTGCAGTGACTTATAGTACTGCCCTTTTTCAACATATTGTTTACGAATACGCTCCATATCTTTTCGATCTTCATCTGTTAGTTCACGAATGACTTTTGCAGGGCGCCCGAAAGCAAGCGTATTAGGAGGGATTTTCTTTCCTTGTGAAACTAAGCTACCAGCACCGATGAATGCGCCTTCGCCAATTTCAGCACCGTCTAAAATGATAGAGCCCATCCCAATTAAAGCATCTTTTTTTATCGTACAACTATGTAAAATGACTTGATGCCCAACTGTCACATCATCTTCTAAAATAAGGGGATACTGTGGACTTTGATGAAGTGTACATTGATCTTGTACATTGACTCGATTTCCAATGACTGTCTGAGAAACATCGCCGCGAATAACAGTATTAAACCAAATACTTGATTCTTCGCCAATTGTTACATCACCTGTAATCGTAACGTAGTCAGCGATAAAAGCACTACTCGAAATTTTCGGATTTTTATCTTTATAAGGATATATCATGTAAAGCCTTCCTTTCCTAGAAGCTAGTTTTAGTGTATCAAATTACGGAAAAGAGTGAAATGGAGGAGTTTCGTATGTGGAATTATGAAGCGGAAGTAGCCAAAGCGGTAATCGTGATTGTGCACGGCGCGATGGAATATCATGGACGCTATGAGGCGCTTGCCGAAATGTGGACTCATTTTGGGTATCATGTTGTAATGGGAGATCTTCCGGCTCATGGAACAACTTCAAGAAATAGAGGACATATTGAATCATTTGATGAATACATAGAAGAAATAAAACTATGGGTGAAAGAAGCAAGGAAATATCGGTTGCCTATTTTTTTATTTGGACATAGTATGGGTGGACTGATTGTGATTCGAATGATGGAAGAAACGAAGAGAGAAGATATAGATGGAATTATATTAAGTTCGCCATGTTTAGGGGTATTAGCGGTACCTGCCGCACCGCTTCGAGCTGTCTCAAAAGTGTTAAATATTCTCGCACCTAAATTGCAATTTTCCACCAATCTTACGGTAGAAATGTCAACGAGAAATAAAGAAGTTCGCGATGCGATGGAGAATGATTCTTTGTTCTTGCGCAAGGTATCAGTTCGTTGGTATAGTGAATTGATAAAATCGATTCAAATTGCTCACGATAAAATCGATGAGTTTCCAGACGTTCCGCTCTTGCTAATGCAGGCGTGTAAGGATAAACTTGTAGATAAAATACGTGTCCGTAAATGGTTTGATAGTGTAAAGATTAGTGATAAGGCATATAAAGAATGGCCGAATTGTTACCATGAGCTATTAAATGAGTATGAGCGCGAGGAAATTTTGAATTATATTAAGTCATTTACTGAAGTACATGTCAATAACATAATAGAAACAAATAAATGAGTATTTGTACATTTAATAGAGGAGATGAAGGATGAAGTGAACGTACCGAGTAATCCCATAACGCTCATGGCGAAAGTATACCGTGATGTGTTTCCGGTTGTACACCATGAGCTAGCGATGTGGAAAGAGCGTGCCTACCATATTCCAAATGATGAGCTACATAATCAAGCAATTGCCAGTATTGAACATAAAACGTTTCATTGTGAAGGCGGTGGTATTTTAGCGCTGCTGGCAAATGAACAACGTGAGGAATGTATTCGTTTTATTGTGGCGTATCAGACGATTAGTGATTATTTAGATAATTTGTGCGACCGGAGTACATCTCTTGATCCGAATGATTTTGCAGCACTGCATGAATCCATGTTAACGGCATTAACACCTGAAAGTGAAGGGGTGAATTACTATCGTTATCGTGATGATCAAGATGACGGTGGCTACTTAGATGAACTTGTTGAGACATGCCAAGATGTTTTGCGGAAAACAAAGCATTATGACAAGATTGCACCAATTCTTCATGAGCTTGCGTGTTACTACTGTGATTTGCAAATTCATAAGCATGTGAAATTAGAAGAGCGAGAACCGCGCTTACAAACATGGTTTGAAGCTCATAAGGAACATGTACCGCCGATGAGCTGGTTTGAATTTTCAGCATGTGCAGGGTCGACGCTCGGAATCTTTTGTCTTGTTGCATATGCATTTCACGATGAGTTACATGATGAAGATATTGCGAAGATTAAGCAAGGTTATTTCCCATATGTACAAGGGCTTCATATTTTACTTGATTATTTCATTGATCAAGAAGAAGATCGCATTGGTGGAGATTTAAATTTCTGTAGTTATTATGAAAATGAACAAGTCATATTAGAGCGAATGAAACATTTTGTGAAAGAAGCAGAAAGAAATATTGGAGATTTACCACATGCAAAGTTTCATCGCCTTATTAGCCGCGGTTTACTTGGAATTTATTTATCAGATCAAAAAGTATCAGAGCAAAAGAATATGCAGCAAATGGCACGGCGCATTGTGAAATACGGTGGATTCACTTCACGATTCTTCTATTGGAACGGGAAGATGTACCGAAAGAAAACGGCGCAGTGATGAGAAAGACCACTCTTTTTGGAGTGGTCTTCTTTATGTTTCAAGTATATGAAAAACATACTTTGTATATAAATCCAAATTAAAAAACGAACATCAAAACCATTCTTTTCAGATGGATGAGAGCATCCGGCCATGGATAGAAGCGATAGCCCCATTCCATGTGAAAACAGAAGGAGAAGAGGAGTGAAAATCTCTGTTTGTTCTTTATAACCATAATGTATCCGTTAGAAAATCAAATTGGATTTATATAAAATGAAAAGAGTGGTCTGCTAATCGCGCACACATCTCTCAAGGAGGTTAACGATGTTATGAAAACAGAAAGAATGCTTGCAATACTCATCTATTTATTAAAAAAAGATATCGTTCCAGCTGAAGAATTAGCAAATGTATTTGAGGTGAGTAAAAGAACCATTTATCGTGATATAGATGCTTTATCAGCAATTGGTATTCCTATTATTTCTTATTTAGGAAAGAACGGTGGTTTTACGTTAATTGATAACTATCAACTAGATACATTTACATTTAGTGAAGAGGAAAAGAAATTTTTACTAGAAGGATTAACCTTAAAAAATGAATTATTTGATAACAACCAACTATCAATGTTACAAAAAAAATTAGAGTTATTGAAGGAAAATAAAGAGGAGTCTTCTTCTAATATGACAATATCGTCTTCTACGTTACACCGAGAAACGATAGAAGAAGAGACGAAACGAAAGGTGAAAAGACTTCTTTCGATCATTGAAGGGGAAAATAAAATTCGTATTTCTTACGTATCACAAACAGGAAATGTGTCGAAGCGGGTGATCCAGCCATTAAAATTAAATTTTATGAACGGTAGTTGGTATGTAGAAGCGATCTGCGGGTTACGAAAAGCTTTAAGAGTATTTAAATTGACTAGAATAAGAAGGATGGAAGTAATAGATGACGATACGAAGATTGTTTGTGATAACGAATTTGAACATGTAGAGGAATATAAAGAAAAATTAGTTCAAATTATACTGCTATTTTCCAAAAGTGAATTAGGGAAACTATACGATTTCTTTACGGATGAAGAAATAGAGGTGCTTGAAGATGGCAATTTAAAAGTAACCTTTGATTATGATAGTAATAAAAATATATTGCCATTTCTACTCATGTTTGGAAGACATGTAAAAATAGTAGAACCACTATGGCTTAAAAATAAATATAGGGATGAAATTGAATTTATTTATAAAAGCTGACAGACTGTTGTCATATTATGAGTGTTATACTTGCCGTGTAAATGAGTGAGGGGGAGTATATATGAATATAACGGTGAATGAAAAAAATATTTATGGAAAAAAAGTCAGAACAAATAACGAAAATACAGAAGCAATAATTAAGTTGTGGGAAGAGTTTCTGCAGTTAAGGTTAACAGGCGCAGTGTATGGTGTGTATACGAACTATGAAAGTGATTTTACAGGTGATTATGATTTATATATCGGTACGGAAGAGCAACTCACTGAGGAAAGTAGTGTGATCATTCCAGCAGGTAATTATTACATTGTTGAAGTAGATCATAATGACCCAAAGGGCGTGTTTAACGCCTGGATTGAGATCTGGAACAGTGATATAAAAAGAGCGTACAAAACGGATTTTGAATATTATGCGAAGGATGGAAGTATAAAAATATTTCTGTCGGTTGAATAGGACATGATGAGCCGGTTCCTGCACTAGGAGCCGGTTGTTTTTTGTTGTAAGCGTCTTTTGATTTCAAAAACATGTGGATATATATGGTAAAATATATACAAAGGAGGGATAACGATGAAACATTTCTTCAACTATTTGTATGAGCATGTTGAAATTATTTTGTTAGTATGTCTTTCTGTTTCATTCCTGCTTGGCATGTATACAATGCTAAATAGAGCAGGTGGCCCGGTCACAATGGATTATATAGTACAAACTGTTATAGGGATAATTATTATTGGAGATATTATCTTTCTAATGAATAACAAAAAAGAGGAGAAAAACGAAAGTTGAGTATAGGAAATATATTCTCCATTTTGTCGATAATCGTATTTATATATGTGTTGTGGGGGCGTAGAAAAGAGATTAAAGAGACGTATACAAAACTAACGATTACACAATTAATAGGTATTATGATTTCTTATATTGTAGCAATTTTCGTTGCTTTTCTTTTTATATATTACGGTCGAATTTGGATTGTAGATTATATTCCATATGCAATGCTGAAAATGATTATTTCCATTATGATGATACTCGTAGTGCTATATTGTTGTGGACAGGTATTGAATAGGATATTAAAGAGGATTACTCGTGATATTTTGTAAAATATATTTAAAAAACCTGAACTGTCCATGTTATCAGGGACAGTTCAGGTTTTTTATTAAGACCAAATCCATTGATCATCAAGGGCAGCTGAAGTTTTTGAATCGCTAATTTTTTCGATATGGTCATAAGTTGTTTTCGTCGGTCTATGGAATTCAGATCCACTATGAAAATCTACTTTTACCATATCACCTACATTGAATTTTTGGCCTTGTGTTAAATCCACAATTACAATATCATCCTTACCATATTTATTAGGAGCTGTGACAATGACATAATCTATTGGTTCATCTGTTTCATAATATTCTTTATCTACTTTTGTAATATGTCCGATTACAAAATCAGGTGCATGATTTTCTTTCTCATAAAACCCTGGTTGTAACGTTGTATTATCCTGTACTTTTTCAACAGACGTTGCAAGCATATATTCAGAAAAACTTCTCATCATTGCACCAGTTGCTTTTACTTGATCTCCTAATTTTACATTTGGTCTAAAATCTACCTCGACTCTAAGTGGACTATCAAATTGTGTAGATTCTATATAAATAGCATTTCCGCTAAAATCAACTACACGACCTTCGATTGTAGATATATTTGATTCAATAGAAGCCGCACTAGCTTTTTGGGCCTCTAATCCTGGCAAATTTGTCCCTGCAAGTGCTGCAATTCCTAATGCTCCAGCTAAAATAAGTTTTTTCATATTTATAACGTCTCCATTCCTTATGTAATTAAATGTCGTTGATATAGTAAATTCTATCAACCTCACTGTAACTATTATAGTTACAGTGAGAATTATTTTCAACTATAAAGTGTATGCATTTTTGCATATTATAAAAGTTGAAAAAATAAATCCATTGTTTATATTTTTTGTTTTTTTATTTTAGCGAACGGATATAATGTAAATTCAATGATGAAAATGATTAGAACTGATAAACCAAGCAGCGGCATACTTAAAATCCCCCGTCCTATCTTGTATAAATCGAATGCTTATTTTGAAAGGATTGCGAAAAAAGTTTTCGGAGGCATACAAAAAAAGACGTGCGTTTGTTGCACGTCTTTTAGGTCGAACAATATTATAAGAAAAAGGAACAACGCTGTATATACCGTTGTGTAGAGTGAATCAGTTCTTCATTTCCTTTTTCTACTTTCATGAAATGCTCTTTCTATCTTTTTTGAGAGGATAAATATTTGTTCACCGTAGCTTTAGCCAAACAAGTAGATGAATCCACAAAGTAAAGATTATGTGGATTCGCTCCTGATACAACATTTAAATCTGTACAAGCTATAATAACGGCATCGACTACTTCAGCTAACTCGGTGCAAAGTGTACGCCATAGTTCACTTGCTTCACTTATGTTTCCTTCTTTTATTTTCGAGATCATTTGAGTCGTATCCCTTTGCCAGTTGTCTTTATGTATATAGTCCATACCGCGCTCTGCAATTCCATTTTGGTATATGCTAGATTGAACAGTCGCATCGGTTGCGAAGAGGGCGACTGTTTTTGTGCCATTTGGTATTTCTTTTAGCGTCTCATCTACCATATTTAAAATAGGGATTGAAACGGAATGTTGTAACTCATCAAAATATAAATGAGCTGTATTACAAGGCATCGCAATGAACTTGACACCTGTACTTTCAAGTTTTTGTGCACCATGTATAATAGCCTGTTCCATATCGTTATGGTCAACAGGTCTATTCATATAAAACGGCGTTGGGCAAGAATAAATCATCATATGTGGGAAATCCATATCGTGCTTTGCGCCGTATATGTTTTGGCATTGTTCAACTACTGTATCAACGAATGGTCCGGTTGATTTTGGTCCCATTCCTGCTAATATTCCAATCATTGTTGTATATCCCCCTAAGTTTGTAATCTCCATTTAAAAATTCTTGTTCCTGTCTACATGTTCCTTCTTTTTTGCACAAGATAAAGGAATAAGCTCACTAATACTAATGAATATATAAGTGCCCACACAGTAAACAAGAGGGTGTGAACAAGGAAATGATGTTCATATTGCCCGAGCATCATAAAACTGTCGATAGGCGGGAAAACCCATAATAGTTCTGGCATGTCTTTTTTGAGACGAACAGATGCGATTGTAATGAGTAAGATAAATGAAAGACTAAGCCAAGAGGTACTCGCTTTTTGAATGATATTTCGTGTAAATAATGTTGCGATGGAAATCCCTAGTATAGATAACGAAAAGTGAGCAAGAAGCCCTGTAATAAATCGTTCAGCAGTCATGTTTTCTTTAAACATTTGAAAAGCAATAGGATATGTAACAGAGATTAAAGATAAAACAATGCAAATAAGAAGTGCTGTTACATATTTACTAAAGTATAAAGTTGTACTATTTTTCGTATGAGAAAGGGTAATTTGTTCTTGGACAGGATTTTCTGTATGAAACAATGTAATCGTAATCCAAGCTGAAAGTAAGTAGAGCGTAAGAGCTGTTTCTAAATACGTTGCCACAATTGGGTTTGGTTTGTAGGCATATACAAACAGTAAACTGACGATATACATTGCGATGGGCGGAACATATTTGTAAGACTTTGTATAATCAAGAAAGTTGTAACGAATGAGCGCAATCATGACGATTCTCCTTGTGATTTATAGTTTTAGGTTGCAGTAATGTAATGAAGGCATTGTGCTGTAATAAATAGTGAAGTATGTCATTTGTATACATTTTTTCAATATGTAATTGAATCAAGTTTTCATGATAGGTAACTTGGATGTAGCCAGATTGTTTCTGTAATGTTGAGACGGAAAATGTATGCGGGACTGTTGCTTCTATGTAAATGTGTTCTGCTTGGATTGCATTAGATGTTAAAAGTTTATCCGCTGTAATCGTATGATTCGCTAATGTTACAATGCGGTCAGCAAAGCTTTCTAATAGCTGTTTTTCATGACAGGTGAAGAGAATAGTAAGTCCTTGTTCTTTTAATGTAAGGAGTATATGTTCAAGTTCTTGTTGGGACTTTGGATCAAGACCAGAAAGTGGTTCGTCTAAAATTAATAGATCGACCTCACTAAGGAGTGCCTGCATAATACCTGTTTTTTGTTTCATTCCTTTTGAAAAATTTTTGATAACGGAATGAGCGGCATGACTTAAATGAAAAGTTTCTAGAAGGGAAGGGATTTTTATTTGTAAGTGTTTTTTCGATAGACCGTGAATGCGACCAAGATGATATAAATAATCTTCGAGTGTAAAACGAATGCCTTCAGGAAAATGCTCTGGTACATATCCGATTTTCATATTTGAAGCTTTCTGGACCCTGCCTGTCGTTGGTGCAAGAAATCCAGCAATGATTTTGAGTAATGTGCTTTTTCCAGTACCATTACCACCGATAATGGCAACTGCTTGTCCTTTTGGAATTGATAAATCAATGTTTTCGAGTATGAGTTGTTTCTTGTATTTCTTTTGGATATTCTTTAGTTCTAGCAGCAAAATACTTTCCTCCCTTCATATCCATTATATGGTATTTTTCGTTTTTGGGACAGTAAAAAAGACGTGCACGAAATAAAATACAAGTCTTTTTTTATCGTATTTTTTCGATAGGTCGATATCCTATGTCGAATCGCTGATATATTTGGAGTTACAATCGATATATTGGAAAAAGCGCCGATATATTCAGCGCTTTTCAATTGCCACAATAAATGGCGGATTATTTTGTTGATTAATAAATCCGTAACGAAGGACGTGAGCTTGTTTTTGATCAAGTTTTTCAGCAAAATCTAAAACAGCATCACGCTCTACTTGTCCTTCTGGATGTCCGTGATAAATAACAAGGACGATGATGCCTTCTGGTGCCATGACTTCTAATAGTTGTTCGATGGCAGCTATTGTTGAGTTTGGCTTTGTAACGATATGTTTGTCACCACCAGGAAGATAACCTAAGTTGAAAATGGCACCGGTTACTTTCCCTGTTGCTTCTTCTGGTAAGATAGATAATAAAGTATCGTGGCTGTCATGAACAAGAATCGTTTGTTCTTCGAATCCTTTTTCTTTTAAACGAATCGCTGAATTTTCAATTGCTTCTTGCTGAATATCAAAGCCGAATACTTTTCCAGTCTTGCCAACGATTTCTGCTAAAAAGCAAGTATCATGACCGTTGCCGAGCGTTGCATCTATAGCGTAATCGCCTTCTGTAACAGCGGTTTTGAGCAATGTGCGTGCAAACGGTAATACACGTTCTAATTTCATACTGGTTTCACCTCGGTTGCATATTTTCCTTGCCAGCTTCCGCGGCGGACAAATTCCGCATCGATGGAATTTAATACTTCCCATTTATTTAAGCTCCACATTGGACCAATCATTAATTCTGGTGGGCCGTCACCTGTAATGCGGTGCACAATCATTTCTGCTGGAATCATTTCAAGTTGGTCAACAACAAGACTGACGTAATCTTTAAGAGAAAGGAACTGTAATTGTCCTTTTTCATACTGCTTCACCATTGGCGTTCCTTTTAATAAATGAAGCAAATGGATTTTAATGCCTTGCACATCAAGTTTTGCAACTTCACGTGCTGTTTCCATCATCATGTCATAATCTTCAAGCGGAAGACCGTTAATAATATGAGAACATACTTTAATGCCATGTTTACGAAGTTTATTTACGCCTTCTACATATGATGGATAGTCATGGGCACGGTTAATTAGGTTTGCGGTGCGTTCATGAACCGTTTGTAATCCAAGCTCCACCCAAAGATATGTTCTTTTATTTAAATCTGCTAAATACTCGACGACGTCGTCAGGTAAGCAATCTGGACGAGTTGCGATGGAAAGACCGACAACGTCTTTTTCAGCTAAAAGCGGTTCGAATTTTTCTTTTAATACTTCTACTGGAGCATGTGTATTTGTATATGCTTGAAAATAAGCGATACACTTTCCGTCTTTCCATTTCGAATGCATTTTTTCTTTCATTTCATGATACTGCGTTACAACATCATCGCGGCGGTCGCCAGCAAAGTCACCAGAACCAGCAGCGCTGCAAAATGTACAACCGCCATATGCGACTGTACCATCACGGTTTGGACAGTCGAATCCAGCATCTAATGAAACTTTAAAGATTTTCTCGCCGAACTCTTTTCGTAAGTGATAGTTCCACGTATGGTAACGTTTATTGTCATTTGTATATGGAAAAGGGTTTTGAACCTTCATTACTATGTCCCTCCTAAAGCCTAAAATGAAACAAAATTCATTATAACATACTCATAAGGTCGATATGGAAGGGACACACTAAAGGGGAATGAAAGGCAAGGAGGCTTACAAAATGGCAGAGCGTCAATCACTTGAAGCATATATTACGCAAGCAGAGCAAGCAATCGAATATGCAAAAGAGCAATTAGATATCGGAAGTAGACAAGAGCATTACAATACAATGGAGTATTCTGATGCGCAGTTACAATTAGAACAAGCCTATAATGACTTACAGATTATGCAGCAACATGCGAATGATGAACAGCGTGAGCAGTTAAACCGTGCACGTATGGCTGTTCGTCAATTGCAGCATCAAATGATTGTTACACCGCACTAAGAAGGAGTGAATGAAAGTGGCGAAACGTTCAGATCAAAATAATCCAGAACAAAAAACACAAAATGGACATAACGCTGAGTTTTCAAATGAGCTCGATCCGGTTGCACAAGCAAAACAGCGTAATCGTAAAAAAGGGCAACCGCAAAAATCAAAACAATCAGAGTAAGCCAGGTCGCGATGTGACCTGGTTTTCTTTATATATAAATACAAATTAAAAAACGAACATCAAACCATTCATTTTAGATGGATGAGAGGATCGAGCCATGGATAGAAGCGGTCAGTGCCTTTTTTACCCCCATTCCATGTGAAAACAGAAGGAGAAAATGAGTGAAGGTCTTTGTCTGTTCTTCATAACCATAATGTATCTGTTAGAAAATCAAATTGGATTTATATATTACAAAAATGTAAGGTAAATGTCATGTAAAACAATGGCAGATGAATGTGAAAAGGAACAAAATAGAGAAAGAAAAACAACTATAGGAGGATATATATGAGCAGACCAGTTGTAGACGTAAAAAACGTTCAAAAAGTATACGGTAAAAAAGGCGAAAGCCAATCACACGCATTAAAAGGTGTATCTTTCTCCATTCAAGAGGGTGAATTTGTTGGAATCATGGGACCGTCTGGTTCAGGGAAAACAACATTATTAAATGTAATTTCAACATTAGATAAAGCAACGGGTGGTGTTGTTGAAATTGCAGGTACGGATATTACGAAAATGAAGCAAGGAGAGCTTTCCGATTTTCGCTCTCAAAAATTAGGGTTCATCTTTCAAGACTTTAACCTATTAGAAAACCTATCAATTTATGAAAACATTGCATTACCACTTTCATTGCAAGGTGTTCCATCACGAAAGATTGGGCCAAAAGTGGAAAAGGTAGCGGGAATGTTAGGAATTTCAGAAATCCTTCAAAAGTACCCATCTGAAGTATCTGGTGGACAAAAACAGCGTTCAGCAGCAGCGCGTGCGCTTGTTCATGAACCAGCGATTATTTTAGGAGATGAGCCAACAGGAGCGCTTGATTCTAAAAATGCAACGAGTTTACTGGACGCAATGACAAACTTAAATGAAGAGCAAGGCGTCTCTATCATGATGGTTACACACGATCCGTTTAGTGCGAGTTACTGCCGACGTATTTTATTCATTCAAGATGGTGAATTATATAAAGAAATTCACCGCACTGGTACGCGTGAAGTGTTCTATAAAGAAATTTTAGACGTATTAGCAGACTTAGGTACACAAAAAGCATAAGAAAGGAGGGACAACCATGTTATTTAAGCTTTCTATGTCAGGACTAAAAAGTAAGTTGAAAGATTACATCGTCTTACTTGTTGGTCTTGTCATGTCAATTTCCATCTTTTACATGTTCCAAACATTAGCATTAAATAAAGCGTTTATTGAAGCAAATTCTGTTATCAGCAGTATTCAATTTGTCTTCCATGCCGGTGCGGTACTGTTAGCTATCATTACATTCTTCTATATTTTATATGCAAACTCTTTCTTGCTATCACTTCGTCAAAAAGAGTTCGGTATGTATATGATGTTAGGAGCAAAAAAACATAAAGTTACAACGCTTATGTTTATTGAAACAATTGTGTTAGGTGCGACATCTCTTATAGTTGGTATTGCAGTTGGTGTCGGGTTAGCACAAGGAATCGGTAAATTACTGATGCAGCAGCTTGAATTTACTGCAGGTGGTTACCAAGCATTTTATGTTCCATCTATGCTTGTTACATGTATTTTCTTCTTCGTACTATTTGTTTTATCAGCAATTATGAATAGTATTAAATTATCACGTATTACAGTGTTGCAACTTGTACATGCGGATTCCAAAACAGACCGTGTTTCTAGGGGCGGAATAAAGACTGTTATATTCGCAGTCATTGGCATTATTCTACTTGCAATTGGCTATGCTTCTATGGTTTATATGGATAAATTGCAGCAAATGGGAATTATTATTGCATTAATTACCGTAACGTCTGGTACTTACATGTTATTTGGAACGTTCTTACCGCTTATTATTCAAAAGCTTAAGAGTAATAAAAAACGTACTGAAAAAGGACTTAATGCCTTTACATTTGCACAATTAAACTTCCGTATTAATAGTTTAACAAAAGTACTTGCTACAGTAGCGATGTTAGTTGCGCTTGGAGCAGGAGCGATTTCTGGCGGGATGGCATTTAAAAATAACGTGATGCTTACTGTCGATGGTTTTGCAATTTATGATGTTGCAATTCATAATCCAACAGCTGAAGAAAAGAAAATTTTAGATGGTATTACATTTAAAGAGAAAAGTGAATATCGTTACAAAGCAGATGATAAATATGTATATTATGTAAAAGAAGATTTAGAGAAAAATCGTCCTTTCGTACAAGATTTACAAAATGTGAAAGGAATGAAAGATATCGGTAAAGTGAAACGAGCTTCTGGCGAACTACCAGTAGGTGCCATTTCTAGCTTCGCTCAAGAAAAATCGGATCATGTCATTCCAAAAGAATGGGAGGATGCATTCAAAACGATTGAACCATTTTATGTACACCCTGAGCGAACGATTAAAATTGTAGATCAAAAAATGTATGATGGTTTGCAAGGAAAAGAGGGTGTTGCATTACTTGGAAAAGTAGATGATTTCTTAACATATAAAAAAGAATGGAAAAAAATTGACGAGTTGCAGTTAGGTAAATATAAAGATGTAAAAGAAGGTTCCTTACAAAGTAAGAACCAACTGTATACTGGATTTTACGGCATTGCTAGTGGAACAGTATTTATGGGCTTCTTCTTAGGAATTGCGTTCTTAGCAATGATGGCAAGCTGTTTAATGTTTAAAATTCTTTCTGGTGCATCAAGCGATATTACGCGTTACCAAATGCTTCGTAAAATTGGTGTTCGCCGTGAATTATTAACAAAGTCCATCTATAAAGAATTATTCTTAGTGTTCCTATTCCCAGCAATTGTGGGTATTGTTCACGTATTAGTTGGTATGAATATTTTCGGATTTATTTTAATTGATCCGTATTTCCGTATTTGGCTTCCGATTTTAATTTTCATAGTCATTTATGCGATTTACTACCTCATTACAGTTCAATTATATAAAGGCATCGTTCTTCCAAAAGAGGACTAAGAAATAGGAAATACCGAGCAGAGGGTGCTCGGTATTTTTTATTTTGTTTTTAATGGAAACTGGTAGGTGTTTTCAGAAAAATAACCAAAAACACTTGTTATGTTACTTAATTATAGTATATTATATAATTAAGTAACATAAAGTTATGGTGTAAGGAGGTGGGAATTGAAAAGATAGCGAAACGAAAGGAGAAATTCTACTTGCATAAAGAAGAAGGATCTTTACGTGAAGTAATAGGGGTACTGCTGAGATCGAAAGATGTTTTACTGTTTTCATCGTTATCGCTCATTATTTTTCTAGTTGCAACTTATTTTTATAATAGTAAATTTCCAAATCATAAATATCCAGAATTTTTCGGGATATTAAAGTATGTTGCTCCAGTTATGTAGCTTGAAAAATTCAATAATGGATAATGCATGGAAATCTTCTAGCATGATAAGGTAAAATGAACAAGATAATTAGAAAATTTACCGATCATAAGATGAGGAGAATACATGTATGGAATGTGTAGAGGCGTTAACAGATATAAATCAAATTCAGGCTATGAAAACATATTTAAAAGAGCATTCAGAGCGAGATTATCTTTTATTTGTTATTGGAATTAATACGGGCTTGAAAATTACAGAACTATTAAGTATGAAATTCGAAGATGTATTAAATGAAGATGGAACTGTTACAGATTTTTACTCTCTTCCTGTGAAAGATGAAAAATTTAAACAAGATATTTATTTAAATACAAAAGTAAAAGAAGCGCTTTCGGGTTACGTACAATCGACTGTTGTAGAAAAAGGGAACTACGTATTTCAATCTAATAAAACAAAAAATCCAATTACGCGCCAACAGGCTTATCGTGTGATTCATCGTGCGGCCGAAGCGATTGGAATCCCTGGTAAGATTGGAACGAACTCAATGCGAAAAACATTTGGATTCCATGCGTATAAAAGAGGAATAGCGATTGCGCTTCTTCAAAAACATTTTCATCATGCGACGCCGTCAGAAACGTTAAAGTATTTAGGAATCTCAAAAGATGAAAAGTTCAAAACAGAAATTGATGTAGATTTGTAAATGGGAAGAGCCTT
This sequence comes from Bacillus sp. C1, assembly GCF_054570475.1. Lineage (NCBI taxonomy): Bacteria > Bacillati > Bacillota > Bacilli > Caryophanales > Bacillaceae > Bacillus > Bacillus sp. C1. Next base: position 77,097 of record NZ_JBTMZT010000013.1, on the reverse strand, counting down.
AACTAAAAATTTTTTAGGAGGCATGAATATGAACATTAGAGAAAGCGAACTTCCGGGTATCGGATGTAAATTTGAAGTCATAACAAAAGGTAATGAAAAAATGGTTATCGTGATTCATGATGATGGGCGAAGGGAAATGTATCATTTTGATACGGATCATGAAGAAAGTATTTCAAGCATTTCTCTTCGTGACTCTGAAGCGAGGCAAATCGCTGCCATACTAGGCGGAATGGTGTATAGACCGCAAGCTCTAGATACGATTGAAATGGCTTTTGAAGGCTTATCGATTGAGTGGTTTAAAGTGGAGAATGGTGCGCCAGCGGTTCAGCAAACCATTGGTAGCTTGGCGATTCGGAAAACGTATAACGTAACGGTCATTGCTATTTTGAAGAAGAATATGAAGAGATTTTTCAATCCAGGTTCAGATTCTCTGATTGATGCAGGCGATATGTTGGTATTATCAGGAGAACGGCATGAAGTGAAAAGAATCATTAAGGAGTTACTTTCAGCAGGAGGTGATTCGTAGTCAATGGATACTTTAATTTTTGAAGTTGGAACTGCGTTAGTATTAGTGGCGTTTGCGGCTATCCTTGCTGCGAGGCTCAAGTTCTCAATTATCCCGTTTCTCATTATCCTCGGTATGTTAGTGGGACCACATGCCCCAGACTTAGGAATTATAGACTTAAGGTTCATTGAAAGTGGAGAAGTCATTGCTTTCCTTGGTCGTATTGGTGTCATATTCCTCCTGTTTTATTTAGGGTTAGAATTCTCAATGAAAAAATTAATTAAATCAGGAAAATCAATCGCCATTGGAGGCACGATTCACATATCACTTAATTTCACATTAGGTTTACTTTATGGATATGTAATGGGTTTTCCGCTATTAGAAACATTAATTATCGCCGGGATTATTACAATCTCATCAAGTGCAATTGTAGCGAAAGTAATTGTTGATTTAAGAAGAACAGGTAATAAAGAAACAGAGCTAATTTTAGGAATCATTATGTTTGATGATATCTTTTTAGCGGTATATTTATCTGTCGTTTCAGGTTTAGTGCTCGGAGGTGCGACTTCGTTTGTAGGAGCTCTGACATCTGTTTTCATTGCATTAGGATACATGTTGTTATTCTTTGTGATTGCTAGAAAAGCTACACCGTTCTTGAATAAAGTGTTAGATATTTCATCGAATGAAATCTTTATTATTGTAATATTCGCTATTTTATTCTTTGTAGCTGGATTTTCAGAAACAATCCATGTTGCTGAAGCAATTGGCGCTTTATTATTAGGACTTGTCTTTTCTGAAACAGAGCATAGTGACCGTATTGAACATCTTGTCGTTCCGTTTCGTGATTTCTTTGGAGCTATATTCTTCTTCAGCTTCGGTTTAAGTATAGATCCTTTTTCATTAGGTGGAGCTGTGTGGCTCACTTTAGGAGCAGTTTTGATAACAATCATCGGTAACTTTACAGCCGGAATGATTGCTGGACGTAAAGCAGGGTTATCACATAAGGCTTCTACGAATATCGGGTTAACTCTTGTATCGCGCGGAGAATTCTCCATTATTGTCGCTAATATTGGGATAGCTGGTGGCTTAATGGCAACAATTAAACCATTCTCAGCCCTATATGTTTTACTATTAGCATCGTTAGGTCCTTTACTAACGAAGGAATCTGCGAGAATATATTCTCTATTGGACAAAATATTTAAATGGAGCTCTAAAGAAAGTGCAAAACGGAAAAAAGAAGTTGGATAATCTTTTATAAGGGAACGATTCCAACTTTGTGGAAATGATACGAAAGGCAGTTGCCAAGAATGATGATATAGAGTAGAATCCTATATTAAAAGTGTTATTTTTAATGTAGGATTCTTATTTTTAATTAAAAGGATATTTAGATATAGATTAAAATGTGAACGAGAGAGGGTGATTCAATTGGCTAAAAGACTAAGACAATTGAAAAACGTTTCGGTGATCTGGGCGCTTCTAAGTTAAATACAATTTAGAAGCGAGGAATCACGATATGGAAAATCAAAAAATATTGAATCGATCATTTATTTGTTTATTTATAAGTAATTTTTTTGTATTTATCGGGTTTGAGATGATACTACCTATTTTGCCAGCTTATTTAATAAGTATGGATGCATCTTCTGTTCAAGTAGGTTTAGTGACAACATTATTTACAATAGGTGCGGTATTCATTAGACCATTGGTAGGATACTATTTAATCGATAATAAAGGGAAAAGCCTAGCGATTGGTGCAAGTGTAGCTTTACTCGGCATTACATGTATATATCCGTTCGTTAATATTGTATGGCTGTTTTTATTTGTGCGGATTTTTCACGGCGCTGCATGGGGCGTATCAACAACAGCCAATAGCACAATAGCAGTAGATTTAATTCCTAATAAGCGATTAGGAGAAGGAATGGGGTATTTCTCCGTTTCTACAACGGTTGGAGCTATTATTGCGTCAAGTATAGGGATTTTTATCTACAATGCTTTTTCTTTTAAGATTGTAATTTGGTCGTCAGTAACGCTTAGTTTACTAGCAACGATTATGCTTTTATATGTTCATGTTTCTACTCCTGTAAAGCGTGAGAAACAACCATTTCGCTTTTTTGAGATGATTTTTGAAAAAGAAGTATGGTTTCAAGCGTTACTAGCAGTTATTACAACACTTGGTTTTGGAGCGGTTCTCACTTTTTTAGTCCTTTTTGGAAAACAAAAAGGATTAGATCACATCTTTTTATTCTTTCTAGTTAATGCAATTGTTTCAACTTTACTACGTCCCTATACAGGAAAATGGTATGACAAAAAAGGGCCTTGGTCGATTATTATTATCTCAGCAATATTAGGTTTTTTATCGCTTGTTATGCTATCGTATGCGACGAATAATGTATATCTCATTATTGCAGCGATTTTATTTGGTGCAGGTTACGGAACGATTATGCCATGTTTACAAACGTGGGCGGTGCAAAAAGTTAGTGCAGAAAAAAGCGGAGCGGCAAATGCAACTTTCTTTTCAAGTTTTGATGTTGGTGTTGGGATTAGTTCATTTGTATTAGGAATTTTAGCAAAATGGATCAGTTTAGAGATGATCTTCCGGATTATTAGCATAAGCTTTATTGTTGTAGCTGTTTTGGTTTATATAGATTATAAAAAAGAAAAGAAAAAACGTTAAAAAGAAATCCGTCTCTCTACGTAGAGGCGGATTTCTTCAGTTTATTTGGAAACAGAAGCTAGGGGACTCCTGTTTTTTGTCGTTTTTTGTTGGTTGGTCGATATCTTTTGTCGAATCGCTGATATATTCAAATTTGCGTTGATATATTGTGAGAAACGGTTGATATATTTGGAAAATCGCTGATAAAATTTCATTTACCATTTTATATGAACAAACCTCGTCAGCTCACCATGTTTCACTTTATAATTTTGTAGCAGTTCCCTTTCTCAACAGCTTGAAGAAATCCGTCTCTCTACATAGAGGCGGATTTCTTTTAATACACTATTATCTGAATTTCACCAACTATTAATCAGTTGCCTTCCTATTTAAAAACGACTACAATCGTACTGTTATAGTATAGAACGAAAAAAACAGAATAGGAGGGGAAACTATGCCAAGAAAAGTATGGTTATTAGTAGCTGGGATGATTATTAATGTCACGGGTGCTTCTTTTTTATGGCCTTTTAATACGATTTATTTACATGATCATTTAGGTAAGTCTCTATCTGTGGCGGGAATGGTGTTGATGATTAACTCGCTTACTGGTGTAATTGGTAATTTACTCGGCGGTGTTTTATTTGATAAATGGGGCGGATATAAATCAATTTTAGTAGGAATTGTCATTACACTAGTATCGATTTTAGGTCTTGTATTTTTCCACGGTTGGCCACTTTATGTTGTTTGGCTTGCATTAATTGGATTTGGCTCTGGTATGGTCTTTCCATCGATGTATGCGATGGTTGGTACGGTTTGGCCTGAAGGCGGGAGAAGAGCGTTTAATGCGATGTATGTTGGTCAAAATGTCGGGATTGCAGTTGGAACAGCATGCGGTGGTTTAGTTGCTTCTTATCGTTTTGATTATATTTTCTTAGCAAACTTTATTTTATACTTTATTTTCTTCTTAATTGCTTTTATCGGATTCCGTGGTATGGAAGACAAAAAGGAGCAAAGTTTACAAAAAGAAGTCGAAACGAAAAAAGGGTGGTCGCTTACACCAGGATTTAAGGCGCTTCTTATCGTATGTGTAGCATACGCTTTATGCTGGGTTACATATGTACAGTGGCAAGGAGCGATTGCAACACATATGCAAGAATTAAACATTAGTCTTCGTCATTATAGTTTATTATGGACGATAAACGGGGCGATGATTGTTTGTGCGCAGCCACTCGTAAGTATGATCATTCGCGCGATGAAGCGTTCTTTAAAACAACAAATTATGATCGGAATCGGTATTTTTGCGGTGTCATTTATCGTACTGAGTCAAGCGCAGCAATTTACGATGTTTCTTGTCGCAATGGTGACATTAACAATTGGTGAACTATTCGTATGGCCAGCTGTTCCAACAATTGCAAACATCCTTGCACCAAATGATAAGCTCGGTTTTTATCAAGGTGTTGTAAATAGTGCAGCGACTGTTGGAAAAATGTTTGGACCAGTTGTTGGCGGGGCAATTGTTGACTTATACAATATGGAAGTATTGTTTATTGCAATCATGGTAATGCTTGTAATAGCGCTTATAGCAACGAGTATGTATGACAAACGAGTCAAAGTTGAAGAAGCAGTAGAAGAAAAAATCGCAGTTTAGTTTGACGGAACATGTAACATGTTTTAGAATATATTTAATTAACTCATATGTGTAATAACAGTGAAAAGGAGTAGTAGTAATAGAAAATGGTTTAGAGAGTTGACGGTTGGTGCAAGTCAATCCATATTTCGTTATGAACTCGCCTTTGAGTTGCGGTTGTGAATCAAAGTAGCAATTGCCGTCTATCCACGTTACGGATCTAAGCGAATGTATATGTTAGTGCTTGTTCAAAAGCGATCTTTATCGGATGCTTTGAACATCCTTTAGTACATTAATTTAGGGTGGTACCGCGGGAATCTATAACCTCTCGTCCCTTTCTAGGGATGAGAGGTTTTTTGTATTTTAGGCGGTGAAAATAAATATAACTTGAATGGAGGATATTTTATGAGCTTTAATCATCAAGAAATTGAGAAAAAGTGGCAAGCGTATTGGGAAGAAAATAAAACATTCCGTACGCCAGATGAAACAGAAAAACCAAAATTTTATGCATTAGATATGTTCCCGTATCCGTCAGGAGCTGGGCTACACGTAGGACATCCAGAAGGATATACAGCAACAGATATTTTATCTCGTATGAAACGTGCTCAAGGTTACAATGTTCTTCATCCAATGGGGTGGGATGCATTCGGTCTTCCAGCTGAGCAATACGCTCTTGATACTGGAAACAGCCCAGCTGAATTTACAGAGAAAAACATTAACACGTTCCGCAATCAAATTAAAGCACTTGGTTTCTCTTATGACTGGGACCGTGAAGTAAATACAACAGATCCAAACTACTATAAATGGACACAGTGGATCTTCTTACAGCTATTTGAAAAAGGATTAGCTTACGTAGATGAAATCCCGGTAAACTGGTGCCCAGCACTTGGTACAGTACTTGCGAACGAAGAAGTAATCGACGGTAAGAGTGAGCGCGGCGGGCATCCTGTTGAGCGTCGTCCAATGAAACAATGGATGTTAAAAATTACTGCATATGCAGATCGTTTGCTTGAAGATTTAGATGAGCTGGATTGGCCAGAAAGCTTAAAAGATATGCAGCGTAACTGGATCGGTCGTTCTGAAGGTGCAGAAGTACACTTTAACATCGATGGTACAGATAAGAAATTCACAATCTTTACAACACGTCCTGATACACTATTTGGTGCAACTTACTGCGTACTTGCTCCAGAGCATGCGCTTGTTGCAGAAATTACAACTGCTGATCAAAAAGAAGCAGTGGAAGCATACATTGATTCTGTAAAAACGAAAAGTGATTTAGAGCGTACAGAACTTGCGAAAGAAAAAACAGGCGTATTCACTGGTGCTTATGCGATTAACCCAGTAAACGGTGAGAAATTACCAATTTGGATTGCTGATTATGTACTAGCAACTTACGGAACAGGTGCTGTAATGGCAGTTCCAGCTCACGATGAGCGTGACTATGAGTTTGCGAGCAACTTCGATCTTCCTATGAAAGAAGTTGTAGAAGGCGGAGACATTACAAAAGAAGCGCATACTGGTGATGGTGCGCACGTAAATTCAGCATTCCTTGATGGCCTAAATAAAGAAGAAGCAATTACGAAAATGATTGAATGGCTTGAAGTAACAAGTGCAGGAAATCAAAAAGTAACATACCGTCTTCGTGACTGGTTATTCAGCCGTCAACGTTATTGGGGTGAGCCAATTCCAGTTATCCATTGGGAAGATGGCACAATGACAGCTGTGAAACAAGAAGAATTACCATTAGTTCTTCCGAAAACAGAAAATATTCGCCCATCTGGTACAGGGGAATCACCACTTGCAAACATTGAAGAGTGGGTAAACGTTGTAGACCCTGAGACTGGTAAAAAAGGTCGTCGTGAAACAAATACAATGCCGCAATGGGCTGGTAGCTGCTGGTACTACTTGCGCTATATGGATCCAAACAACAGCGAAGCACTTGTTGATCCTGAAAAAGTAAAACAATGGCTTCCAGTTGATATTTATATCGGCGGAGCAGAGCACGCTGTACTTCACTTACTATATGCTCGTTTCTGGCATAAAGTATTATATGATATCGGTGTGGTTCCAACGAAAGAGCCATTCCAACAATTATTTAACCAAGGTATGATCTTAGGTGAAAACAACGAGAAAATGAGTAAATCAAAAGGTAACGTTGTAAACCCTGATGATATCGTAGCAAGTCACGGTGCAGATACACTTCGTCTTTACGAAATGTTCATGGGACCATTAGATGCTTCAATCGCTTGGTCTGAAAATGGACTTGATGGAGCACGTCGCTTCTTAGATCGCGTATGGCGCCTATTCGTTCAAGATAACGGTGAGCTAAGTGAGAAAATTACAGATGCACCAAATAAAGAACTTGAAAAAGCATACCATCAAACAGTGAAGAAAGTAACAGAAGACTATGCAGAGCTTCGCTTTAACACTGCAATTTCTCAAATGATGATGTTCATTAACGATGCATATAAAGCAGAAACATTACCGAAAGAATATGTAGAAGGTTTCGTGAAAATGATTGCACCAGTTGCACCTCACCTTGGGGAAGAACTTTGGAACAAGCTTGGACACAGTGACACAATCACATATGCAAGCTGGCCAACATTTGATGAGTCTAAACTTGTAGAAGATGAAGTGGAAATCGTTGTTCAAGTGCTAGGTAAAGTTCGTGCGAAACTGAAAACGAAAAAAGACGCATCAAAAGAAGAAATGGAACAACTTGCTCTTGAAGCAGTAAAAGAACAAATTGAAGGGAAAACAGTTCGTAAAGTAATTGTTGTTCCTGGAAAACTTGTTAATATCGTTGCAAATTAATGAAGAAGCAGCCCTTTTTAGGGGCTGCTTTTTTTAGAGACAACTGAAAAAGAGCGGAATTCACGTATAGACAAACACCTATATCTATACACGAAATATGATAAAAAGGTAGATGAAATTGTGAAGAAGAGGTGAAAGAAATGAAGGGTATAGATAATAACGCCCCGCATGGTTTTATGATAGGGGAAGAGAGTGGCCAGGCGATGTTGCCAGGTGGATTTGGTCAGCAAGGATATGGCGGTTTTCCGACAGCTGTAGCTGGAGCGCAAACGGGAATTCCTTCTTTTGTAGGAGGAGCTCAAGGAGGAGTGCCGATAGGAGCACCAACTACATTTCCAGCATTTGTAGGAGGAGCTCAAGGAGGAGTGCCGGTAGGAGGACCAACGCCATTTCCAGCATTTGTAGGAGGAGGCCAAGGAGGAGTACCGGTAGGAGCGCCAACGCCATTTCCAGCATTTGTAGGAGGTGTGCAAACAGGATTTCCTATATCAGGAGCTGGTGGAGTAGGAGTGTATCCGCAAGCTGTTCATGGCTATCACGTACATCATCACGGCCAGCATGGCCACCATCCGCACCAAGTACATCACCACGGTCAGCATGGCCACCATCCGCACCAAGTACATCACCACGGTCAGCATGGCCACCATCCGCAACAAATGCATCACCACGGTCAGCATGGCCATCATCCGCAACAAGTGCATCACCACGGTCAGCATGGCCATCATCCGCAACAAATGCATCACCACGGTCAGCATGGCCATCATCCGCAACAAATGCATCACCACGGTCAGCATGGCCATCATCCGCAACAAATGCATCACCATGGTCAACATGGCCACCATCCGCACCAAGTACATCACCACGGCCAGCATGGCCACCATCCGCACCAAGTACATCACCACGGTCAGCATGGCCATCATCCGCAACAAGTACATCACCACGGTCAAGGACAGTAAATATTGTATGGAAGAGCTAGTAGCGCTGAAGGTACTACAGGGACAGCGGCAGGGTATGAATCGATTAAATAAAAAACATAAAAAATTCTCTTGTGTGCAAGGGGATTTTTTATTTGGGAATAGTAAGAATGAGGAGGTGCTTACATATGGGAAAAGGTAGAAGTAACAATGCGGGTAAAAAACAACCAAATTTTGATGACTCATCTAATTTTGCTAAACAAAGCCAACCGGTAGAAAAGAAGAAGAAATAAGAAAGAGAGCTCCCTTCATAGAGGGAGCTCTTTTTCAACAGGCTATGTGGAAAGGGAAAGGCTACAAAATTATAAAAAAGAAACATGGTAATTTGACGATGTATGTTTGTATGAAGTGGTGAATAAAATTTTATCGACGATTTTTCAAATATATCGATCGTTTTTCATCATATATCGACGCAAATTAAAATATATCAGCGATTCGACAAAGGATATCGACTAACCAGCAAAAAACGACAAAAAAACAAGAGCCCCCCTAGCTCCTGTTTCTCAACAAGCTCTCTTTCAAATCAATCAGTGTGTTGCTATAACAGACTGACCCGCTTAACAAAATGATAAGTGTGGGAGGGATTTTTTACAAATAGTATTTAGATCACTTTCCAGACTTCGCTAACGCTTCTTGACGTTGACGTTCAATTTCAGCGCGCAGTTGTGGTTCTGGTGCTTGCCAGCCTTCTGGTTTTAAAATTTTTCCGTCACCTTCACGGAAGCGTGGTTTTCCATCAGGGAATAGTTTTGCCATATTTGCATTGTTTACGATTTCGAATCCTTTATCAGGTCGTACGCCCATCTCTGCAAATGTTCCAAACGCAAAATAAATAAGGTCAATTAAAGCGTCGTATTGATCTTCTAAAGTAGTTGCTTCTAAAAACTCTTCTAGTTCTTCTTGCATAAAGCTTGCACGGATTTTTGCACGCTCTTCTGTTAATTTTGTTGGTACATCTGTAACGGGATGTCCAAATACCTCGTGCATTTTTGCAACAAGCTCGTAACCTTTATCTAAACCTTTTTCGTTTGTCATGTTGTTTCATCCTTTCTCGTTTTGTGCCGAGTTTCATTGTAACATAAGGAGATAGTTTATTAACAAGAACATCCTATTAGGAAATAAGATGTTCTTTCCTACTCTTCTTTCTTAATTAAGAGTGATAAAATAAAATCGATTCCAAATATCCCAACAAGTAGCATCGGCACGACAACGAGTAAATATCGTGCAAAAGAAGCATTTTTTAAGTATGTATGAGCAAATAAAAAGACCCCGAGAAATAAAATACCATTTAAGATAGGCTTTATTAACTTTTTAGACATAAGCTCCCCCGTAAATATGAATGTGATCAAAAAACTCCTCTTTCCGTTGTATCACGTTAAAAAGAGGAGTTCAATCATTATTTTACATTTTGAGGAAGTATGTGTAGATTTACTCGATTAAACCAGAGTTCGTAATATTAACGTTATACTTTACTGTAATAGGAACATCTTTATACATTTCTTCCCATTCTTTTAATTTGAATGGTCGATAATGTTGCCTATATTTAGCTCCAAGTCCGAGTGGATCAACATGTAAAGATTTGAATTTTTTAATGAGTTTTGTGGCACTAGCATGTAACTGTTTCTCAACGTTTCTTGCTATTTTTTCTGTGTTCTTTTTACTTTCTAAATTAATGTTTTTAGACAACTCTTGGATACGTGCATCGATCTTTACTGTAATAAGAAAAGAGGGTTTTCCGTTTTTTATTGTTACATGATAGGTAGGGGTAGAACGAATGTTGTTAATCACTGTATATCCAGAATTTGTTTTAAACTCATGTGAATCTAATCGATGTTTTTCTAATAATCCTTTGAACACAAACATATTTTGTGGTTCAACTTTTCCAACGTATATATCTTGTTTAAATAGCCCAACACCAGTAATCTTTATTTTGTCTTTATCTTTTTTTAGGATGGGCAAATAAGAATCTTGCCCTATACGGTAGTAACGAAATGTACTTAAATATAAATTATTAGTCGGTAACGGACCAGTCTCCATATTATGTTCTAACAGTTTTTTTATATAGATGGCAACGGTATACGAATTTGAATATTTTCCCTGGGCTAGCTCTAATCCCCTTCCTTCTAATAACCCAACATACAAGGAGTTACCGATACTGACATCCCGACTTAATGTATCAAAGGTTGAAGATATTCCTCTTTTGGCAAGTTTCGTAGTAAATAAAGCAACGCGTATTTGTCCGTTTGCGAATGGTTGAGGTGATTCTAAAGCAGTTTCAAATTTTACTTGCTTAACAGCATTTCCGGTGCCTTCAAACACTTGTACTTTGCTTCCTTTTTGCTGTATTGGACTAACGAAAGTGACTTTTATTTTATTTTTATCGTTTTCAGATGTATCATAAACAGCTCCTTGAATTAAATTTATATCATCAATAATGCTTTTTGGTAAGCAACCTGTTAAAACAAGAACACAAAGGAAAGAAAGAAGTATTATTTTACGTTTGCATTTTTCCATTTTTTCCTCACCCACACAATAAGAAATAAGATTGGGATGTACATATATACAATCCAAAAACTACCTTTGGAAGTGTAGCCAATAAAATCGTTAATATCATGCCTGTTTGTTAAATATTGTGAAACAATGAGCGTCACGGCCATAAAAAAGATTAAAATTTTTCTTTGCTTAATGTGAAAAATTTCATATGTTCCTCTCGTTGCAGTCCATAGAGGAAGAATAAAGTTCACAATAATAACAAGAGCATACCCGCAAATTGCAATGTATTCTAACCTTTCAATAAAAGGGAGTTTAATAACTTGGGTCATCGAAAGTTGCGACCAAATGGTTTTGGATAACTGTTGTTCACTAAAGAATGAAAATGCTAAAATGGTACTAAATAAATAGAGAAAGTGAGAAAATAATGCGCCATATTGGGCATATTTATGTGATTGTTCTGGGTTTTTTATAAATGGATAAATCATCAGAATAATTTCAAATCCGGCCATACTGTAAACGGCAAGCTTGGATGCTTTTAAAATGTCTGTAAATGAATGAGAAAATATAGGCAGTAAATTGTCAAAATGAGCGTAACGCATAATAAAGAAGCTGAGAACAATATAGCTGATCGTCCCAGCAATGGAGATAACACAGATTCCAGTTAGTACACGGAACCCAGATGAAATAATGTAATAACTCAATAAGCATAGAACAGAGGTAAGCATCCACGTAGATGCTGTAGGAAACATCCAAACTTGAATAATTTCAACGTATGTTCGAATAACAGAAATACTCACGATTAAAAAGTAAAGGATAAATACGATGTTAAGTGTGTTACCAATCCATTTCCCAAAAACCTCTTTGTGTATATCAAGGATAGTGCCTTGGTTCTCTCGTAAAATATAATACATCATCCAAATAAGGATATGGATGACTAGACTCGTTATCAGAATACTAATCCAGGCATCATAACCTGCTATTTTAGCGATTATACGTGCGAATCCAAGTACCCCAACGCCAAATTGTGCACCATGAATTAAGAAGAAAACAAAGATGGGGGATACTTGATATTTTGTTTTCACTTTGCTCATTGACGCACCTCATTTCTTATTCGTCAAAATCTGATACATGTTTTTGTGATGCTCCTTTTGCTGTTTTTTTTACATGTTGTGGTCTCGCTTGAATATCTCTCGTATCAATCATTGATAATGGAAAGCGAATCCAAGAGTCTTTTATGGACTGCTTTCTATATGGGTAAAATAATGCGTATGGTTTACGTAAGGAAGACAGTCTAAATAGATGAGTAAATAAAGCGATAAACCCAAGTGAAATGCCTAAAAGTCCCCCTAGTTCTGCACATATAAGAAATGGAAAGCGCAGCAAGCGAACTGTATTTCCCATTTTATAATTAGGTGTAATAAAAGAAGCTAACGCGGATAATGCCACGATAATTAACAAAATGTTACTCGTTAACCCGGCCTGTACAGATGCTTGTCCAATTACGATACCGCCTACAATACCAATCGTTTGCCCAACTTTCATTGGCAGTCTGGCGCCCGCTTCCCGCAATAAATCAATAGCAAGTTCTAAAAAAAGAGCTTCTACTAAAGGCGGGAACGGAACTTGAGCTCTCGATAAGATTAATGTTTCCAGTAAATCACTCGGAACTAATTCGTAATGATAACTTAAAACTGCAACGTAGAAAGGGGTTGCGCAAATAGAAAAAAGAACGGAAAGTAACCTTAACATTCTTGAAAATGTAGCATAAAGCCAAGATACGTTATAGTCTTCTGGTGAAATGAAGAAATCAAAATATGACACCGGAGCAAGTGAGACGTTAGGTGAGCCATCTATAAAGAGGGCAATTTTCCCATTTATAAGTCCTCTTGTCACTCTATCTACACGTTCTGTAGCGATGTGTAATGGAAAATAAGATTTTTTTCCGATTAATTCTTGTATTTGAGAACTGTCGTTCAGTTCCTCATATTCAATCGTACGTAATAATTCTGCCAAATAATCAACAGTTTCTTCCTCGGCAACGTTGTTTAAAAACATAATGACAACTTTTGATTTAGAAAATGTACCAATTATAAATTCTTTTGTTTGTAGCGATAATACCGGAAGTCGTTTTCGAACGAGGTTAATGTTTGTATCAATATCTTCGACGAATCCTTCTTGTGGACCGACAACGATTGACTCATTGATTGGGATGCTTGGTGCCCGATAACTATCAATCGCAACATTCGCTAATATACATTTTTGATCTTGTTCATGTAACTGAATGATAGCGTGTCCTCTTAAAACCATATCCTCAATTTTTTGTAGATCATTTGTAATCGTAATTCCGCTCATCGGAATATGCTCTTTCAACTCTTCAAGTGAAGAGCAAGTTCTTTCTAATAATGAAGGCATTAAATATTTTTGTAATTTCTCTCCATCAAGTGCGGGACGATAGTAAGAAATCCAGTACGGCATCGTTTCATCCTCTGATGTGTGATAACTGACGAAATCGCTAGATGCTTTTAATTTTGCTAGTAAATCTTGCAGAGAATGAACATGTTCTTCTTCAGGCTTACTAAAATCATAAATGCTGTTTACACGATTATTTTTTTTACCGTCTTGTTTCTCTTGTGTTTGTTCTTTTTGATTTGTAATTGGAGCAGAATGGTCCTGTTTGTTTTGCTCTGGATCTTTTTGTTCAGTAGATGGAATAAGTTGTTGCTTATTCGTCTGCCCCGCATCATTTTCTGGATTGTTTTCTTGATTTTCCTCTAAACTAGCCGTTTGTTGCTCTGATGTATTGGATTTTTTTTTCTTTTGTAGCCATTTCCATATCATGTGTAGTCCCTCTTTAATGATGTAATATACTGTTAGTTTGTGGTGATTTTTGTATATTATGCATATGTTTAGAAAGAAAAAGAAAAGCCACTGCATGTAAAAAGAGGGTTTCTTTTCGAAACGTATAATGAGTTTGATAAGTGGGGTTTTTGCTGTTTTGGTGCGGTTACATTTTGTTTTAAAGTGGTATAGGTTCAGTTCATGAATTGTTACATATTGCTAGAAACCGTTAGTAGGAATGAGTTTCTAAGGGGGAATAGATGATGTATGTAAAAAAAGAAAGCTTTCATTTGAAAGAGTTCACATTTGAAAATGGTATGAAAATTCCTGTTCAAATTGGATATGAAACGTATGGTAAGTTAAATAATGAAAAATCAAATGTGATTTTAGTTTGTCATTATTTTAGTGCAACAAGTCATGCAGCGGGAAAATATACGGAGGAAGATCCATTTCCGGGGTGGTGGGATGGGTTGATTGGAACTGGGAAAGCAATCGATACAGACCACTATTTTGTTATATGCACAGATAATCTTTGTAATGTACAAGTGAAAAGTCCTTATGTCATTACAACAGGACCAAAATCCATTAATCCAATAACAGGATTTGAATACGGAATGGATTTTCCGGTATTTACGTTTTTAGATGTAGTACGTGTCCAACACGAATTAATGAAGGCGCTGGGAATTACAAGGCTACATGCTGTTATAGGACCGTCAGCTGGTGGGATGATTGCGCAGCAATGGGCTGTTCATTATCCGCATATGGTAGAGCGAATCATTGGTGTCATTACAAATCCGCAAAATCCAGTTGTGACATCAGTGAATGTATTGCAAAATGCGATTGAAGCGATTCAATTAGATCCGAAGTGGAATGGTGGAAACTACGGGGAAGAACAGCCGACAAAAGGGTTACATTTAGCGGGAAAAATGATGTTTATAAATGCGTTTGATGCTCATTATTATGAAACGACATTTCCGCGTACTTGTGCAGAAACAGCGCCTTATGAAAATTCTTTAGCATTAACGTCATTTGAACAAAATATAAACGCATTGACACTTCAAAACATCGCTTTTATTGATGCGAATTCATGGATGTATACAGCGAAAGCGACGCTACTACATGATCTTGCCTATGGTTTTTCTTCTTTAGAAGCGGCACTTTCTCAAATAGAGGCAGACGTACTTATGATCCCATGTAAACAAGATGTATTACAACCTTCTCGTTATAATTATCAAATGGTAGAGATGCTTAAGAAACAAGGAAAGTATGCAGAAGTATATGAGATTGAAAGTATAAATGGTCATATGGCTGGTGTATTTGATGTTCATTTATTTGAAAAGAAAGTGGACGAGTTTTTAAGGAGAAAAGTGAGAATGAAAAACTGAATCTTTAAGGGGAAGAGAGCATCCGGCCGTGGATAGAAGCGGTTAGTGCCTGTTTTAGCCCCATGCTGAGTGAAACCAAAAGGAGAAGACGAGTGTGAGTCTTTTTTATTTTTATAGTCGCAATATAGGTGCTGGTAAAGCAAAATGGAGTTGTAAAGTGAAATGAAAAATCGAATTTTTAAGGGGAGGGAGAGAGCATCCTGTTGTGGATAGAAGCGGTTAGTGCCTAGAAATGTATAAAAGAAAAGGTGCAAGTCGCTAAGCGACTTGCACCTTTTTAGAAGATTTTCAAACGGAAAATGTATGTTGCAATGCATATTCCAAAAAAGGCAATACCAATTAATAAATAAAGGAATGACCGTTCTTGGGAAGAGCGTGTAGGTTTTCTTTTGTTAAATATACCAAGTGAAATGATTGCAAGAGTAAAAAAAATGAGACCTATAATGAAAAGAACAAGTGTCATTTCAAGCGACTCCTTTCGTAACACAAGTATATTGAGGATACAATGTAACAACTATATTTGTAAATAGATTCATTTGCAATTGTTATGAGAAAAAATAAAAAGGTAAGAAGCATCGAGATGTTTGCGTTCGTACTTTTGCATGCTAAAATTGGTTATGAAGTGATGAGTAAAGAAAAAATGTATAATGAGAAGGTTCATTTTATATAAGGAGGAACAATATATGACTGAAGTAAAAACAATTACAACAGAAGAAGTACAAGAACGTTTAGAAAATGGGGAAACGTTATTTTTAGTAGATGTACGTGAAGATGAGGAAGTAGCACAAGGGAAAATTCCAGAAGCTGTACATATTAAAATGGGTGATATTCCTAATAAAGTAGAATTTTTCGATAAAGAAAATGAATATATTTTTATTTGTCGATCTGGGATGCGCAGTGAGAATGTATGCCACTATTTAAATGATCTTGGATTTAAGACGGTAAATATGGTCGGCGGTATGCTGCAATATGAAGGGGAGATTCAATAATTTGTTTGAAAACTTGAAACGTGTCTGTTTCAAGTTTTTTTCTTTTGCATACAGTGTACAAAAGAATTGTTTAGGGAGGAGGAAGGATATGAGTGCATTTCTTCGAAAAATTAAAATTATAAATAATCGGGGAGCTGTTAACGTAGGCGACTGTAATACAATCGCGCCGTTAACTGTGGCCAAAATATACGCTGGCGCTGGAGGTTCAAGTATTGCAACTTTTTTAAATGGAAAACGTGCACCAGCCGCCATGCCAAGAGGGAGCGTATTTATTCCTCCGTTAGAGACAAGTGAATTAACATTAGGTTCCTAATAGAAAGGTTGAAGAGAAATGCCTGCTAATATTAAAGAGTTTGTAATTGTGAATAATTATGGGAATTTATTTACAGGAGATAATTTGAGGGATACGTCATTTACTGCCTCTAAAACGTATAGCGGTTCAACAGGACCAACTTGTATTGATATTGTGACAGTTATAGGAACAACAACGAAGCTTTGCTTAAAGCCAGGGGATACGGTAACTACGACATATACGAGTGGGACACAAGCAAGAACGAATGCAAATGCTAGTTCAAGTGCAAGTGCAAGGCAAGTTGATACAATGCAAGCTGCTCCGAATACGGATGATTTTGATTCAGCGCCTGGATTATAGAATAACTCTCTGCTGAGGCAGAGAGTTATTTCCAGTTTGTTGGGAAACAGGAGCTAGGGGGGATCTTGTTTTTTGTCGTTTTTTGTTGGTTCGTCGATATATGATGAGAAACGATCGATATATTGGAAAAATCGCTGATAAAATTTCATTCACCATTTTATACAAACAACCCAGCATGTTTCTTTTTATAATTTTGTAGCATTTTCCTTTCTCTGCATCCTGAGAATAACTCTCTACTGAGGCAGAGAGTTATTTCAAGCTATCGGGAAACAAAAACCGGGAGATTTTTGGCAGATCGCCTTACCATGTCCTATTACATTTTTACTTTGTTAGATCCAAGCGGCTGCCTTTTTCGATAAATCACATAACTGCGCCGTAAATATTTCACAGGAACGCTAAAGACATGAACAAGTCTTGTAAATGGCCATGTTGCAAAGAGTCCCATCGCTGCAATGATATGAATTTTAAACGAGAGAGGGATATCCGCCATGTACTCTGCTTTTGGCTGGAAAATGAAGAGACTGCGGAACCATGGGCCAATTGTTGTGCGATAATCAAATCCTTTTGCGTCTATATTTAAAAATGTAGAAGATAGACCTGCTAACATTACGATGAACAAGAGGATGAGGGCGACATAGTCTCCTTTTGTACTTGTTGCGATAATGCGTTTTACTGTAAAGCGACGATACATTAAAATTACTAATCCAACAATTGAAGCAATCCCTGCTGGAAGACCGAAGCCAATAGCGACGGTATGATACATATGCTCAGAAATACCGAAAGAGGTATACACTGATTCTGGTATTAATATTCCCATTACGTGTCCGCCAATTACGAACATAATGCCAAAGTGGAAAAGCAAACTGCCGATTCGAAGCATTTTTTTCTCTAACAGTTCGCTAGATTTTGATGTCCAGCCAAATTGATCATAGTTGTATCTGAAAATGTGTCCACCGATAAAAATTGCGAAAATGATATAGGGAAACAGCACCCATAAAAATTGATCCATCATTTGTAAGGCACTCCTTTCTAATTCGCTTGCACTCCCCAGGCATCGATAGCGAGGAGAATGGCAGCAAGAATTGGTTCGTACATACACTTTGCTTCTTTTAACTGCCCGTGTAATGTTTGTATGTTTTTCTTGTATTTACTCATAATTGGTTCAATATCTTCTTCATTTGCGTTTGCAAGAAACTCAAGTAGAAGTGGTAAGTAATCAGGTAGTTCTTTATCTGTTACGGCAAAACCAGCTTTTTGGTAATGCTGTTTTAACTCTAATAATTCAATACCGCGCTCTCTTTGTTCACCTGTGTTCATGTAGGTAAGATACATATTTGTCTTCTTTCCAAAGTCGAATGTATATACGTAAGAATCAATTAGCTGATCGTTTGTTTTTTCTAGCGCTTGTTTTATAAATGTCATAAGTAATGCTCGGATTTCTTCTTGTTCAATCACTTGAATCTCTTTCTGTAATTCTAGTAAAGCTTCTCTTAAGCCTGGTTCAGGATAGGAGAGAAGAAAGGAAGAACAAGAAAAGGCGATTTGTAAACTCTGTTTCATAATTGTTTCCTCCTTCGTTTAAGAGATTGTCATACAAGAACCTGGGCCACCTGCAAAGGAAAGGCCACAACTCCCTTGCTCACTATATAAATCTGCGACTTGTTCACGGTGAGACGTAGGGATGACAAAGCGATCTTTATATTTTGCGATGGCAAGAAGCCGATACATATCTTCCACATCCTCTTTCGTTAAGCCAATTTCTTTTAAGACAGATGTATTTGGGTCTTTATTAATTTGCAGTGCTCTCATATGAGTTCGCATAACAGCCATTTTTTTCAATGTGAGACGAATGTGAGATTCATCACCTGCTGTTAGTAAGTTGGCTAAATATTGAATTGGAATCCGCATGTTATCAATAGCCGGAAAAATTTCTTCTGCTTGCCAGTTGCTTCCCTTGCCTTCCACCATATTCATAATTGGGCTAAGCGGTGGGATATACCAAACCATCGGCATTGTCCGGTACTCAGGGTGAAGAGGAAGGGCGATTTTCCAATCGATAATCATTTTATAAATCGGTGACTCTTGAGCGGATTTAATCCATTCTTCAGGAATTCCTTGTTTTTTTGCTTCGGCTGCTACTTCTGGATCGTTTGGATCTAAAAAGACAGTCAGCTGAGATTCATATAAATCTTTTTCGTTTTCTACTGAAGCCGCTTCTTTTACTTTGTCAGCGTCATATAACATAACTCCGATATAGCGAATACGTCCTACGCATGTTTCAGAGCAAATCGTTGGCATACCAGCTTCAATACGCGGGAAGCACATTGTACATTTCTCCGCTTTATTTGTTTGCCAGTTAAAATACACTTTTTTATATGGGCAAGAAGAGACGCAGAATCGCCAAGCACGGCATGCATTTTGGTCAACAAGAACAATGCCATCTTCTTCACGTTTATACATCGCACCAGACGGGCAAGAAGAAACGCAAGATGGATTCATACAATGTTCGCAAATGCGAGGTAAATACATCATAAAGACATTTTCAAAGTCTGTTTTTATATCTTCCTCCATTTTCTTCACGTTCGGATCTTGTAAGCCAGTTATATGTCCGCCTGCTAAATCATCTTCCCAGTTTGGGCCCCATTCAATTTTGTCGATAAACTCGCCTGTAATTGCTGATTTCGGGCGAGCTACCGGTTGATGTTTTCGCTGTGGGCTGTTTGTTAATGTTTCATAATCATAGTTCCAAGGTTCAAAGTAATCATCGATTGTTGGTTGATCTGGATTATGAAAAATGTTCATCAGACGTTTCATTTTTGAACCGGATTTTAGCTGGATTTCACCATTTTTTAATTCCCAACCGCCGTTATATTTTTCTTGATCTTCCCATTGTTTCGGATAACCGATACCTGGTTTTGTTTCCACGTTGTTGAAATACATATATTCAGCACCTGGACGATTCGTCCAGGTGTTTTTGCATGTTACGCTACAAGTGTGGCAGCCGATGCATTTATCTAGGTTCATTACCATTCCGACCTGCGCTTTAATCTTCAAGCCAATCTACCTCCTTCAGTTTGCGAATTACGACGTTTAAGTCACGCTGGTTACCAGTTGGGCCGTAGTAGTTAAATCCATAGCTTAATTGTCCGTATCCACCAATCATATGTGTCGGTTTGACATGAATGCGGGTTGGACTATTATGCGTTCCGCCGCGGTTGCTCGTTAATTTCGTACCAGGCACGTTAATATGACGGTCTTGTGCGTGGTGCATAAAGGCCATTCCTCTTGGTATGCGGTGCGTTACAACGGCGCGCGCCACGACAACGCCGTTGCGGTTAAAGCATTCGATCCAATCATTATCAGCCACGCCAGCTTCTGCTGCGTCATCTTTGTTCATCCAAACAGTTGGCCCACCTCTAAATAGCGTTAACATCGGTAAGGAGTCGAAGTACATACTATGAATTGACCACTTATTATGCGGTGTTAAATAGTTCAAGGTAATTTCTTTTCCTTCTACTTCAGGACGTGATTTACGGAACGGTTTATGCTGCAAGATTGGTTTAAATGTTGCCATCGTTTCACCGAATTCCTTCATCATGTCGTGATCTAAGTAGAACGATTGGCGTCCAGTTATCGTTCTCCAAGGGATAAGACGCTCGACATTTGTTGTAAATGGTGAGTAACGACGTCCCCCTTTTTCAGAACCTGTAAAGGCAGGAGAGGTAATTACCGTTTTTGGCTGCGCGGTAATTTGTTCGAATGTGAAGCATTCCTCTTCACGTTCTTCTGCTAAATCACGAAGTTTTAAGTCTGTTTGTTTTTCAAGAGCTTCCCATGCTTTTACAGCCATATGACCGTTTGTTGTAGATGAAAGAGTTAACACTGCTTCAGCAGCATTGATTGCTTCTGTTATGTCAGGACATCCTTTTGCGATAGAGTCAGTGCGAATAACGCCTAATTTACTCTTTAATTGTTCATATTCTTTTTCTGCTGACCAGGAAATCCCTTTCGTACCAATTGGCTGTTTTCCAGCGTTTGGTCCAAGTGCGGTCATCTTGTCATAGATCGTTTTATAATCGTGCTCTACAACATGAATTTGCGGCATTGTTTTTCCTGGAATTGGTTCACACTCACCTTTGCTCCAATCTTTAATTTTGCCAAGCGGTTGTGCTAATTCTTGCGGTGTATCGTGAAGAAGCGGTGTTGCGACGACTTCTTTCATTGGCTCAAGGTCAATCTCTGTAGCTAAATCGGAAACAGCTTTAGAAAGGGAAGTGAAAATATCCCAATCAGAGCGTGCTTCCCACGGTGAACCGATTGCTGGGTTGAAAGGATGTACAAATGGATGCATATCTGTACTACTTAAATCGTGTTTTTCATACCAAGTAGAAGCAGGTAAAACGATATCAGAATACAGTGCTGTTCCAGCCATACGGAAATCTAAGTTAATGAGTAAATCAAGCTTTCCTTCAGGTGCATCTTCGTGCCACTTAATTTCTTCAGGGCGTAATGAATCGCTATCGTCATTCATTAATCCGTTTGTTGTACCGAGTAGATGTTTTAAGAAATACTCGTGCCCTTTACCAGAACTTGAAATTAAATTTGCGCGCCATACGAATAAATTGCGCGGGAAGTTATTTTTGTTATCTGGGTCTTCAATTGCAAATTTAAGTCTTTTTTCTTTTAGTTGTTGCGCAACATATTTACCGATTTCTTCTTTCGTTGTTGCACCACTAGCGACCGCTTCTTTATATATTTCAATTCCGTTTTTCTCGAATGTTGGATAAGAAGGTAACCAGCCAAGGCGAGCAGCTAACACGTTGTAATCACCGTGATGTTGATAGCGTGAGTTTTTGGCAATCGGCGATGCTAAGTGCCCAACTGGTGTATCTTCATAGCGCCATTGATCTGTTACAAAATAGAAGAAAGATGTACCGTTCTGCAGTTTCGGTGGACCTTGCCAGTCTTTTGCCATTGCAATGGTTTGCCAACCTTCTGCTGGTCGTAATTTTTCTTGCCCAACATAATGTGCCCAACCACCGCCGTTTACACCTTGTGCACCAACGAGAAGAACGAGATTTAGAACGGCGCGATAAATCGTATCAGAGTTAAACCAATGGTTAATACCAGCGCCGACAATAATCATGGAGCGGCCGTTTGTATCAACGGCATTTTGTGCAAACTCACGAGCAATTTGAATAATTAGTTCACGTTTTACTCCGGTCATTTTCTCTTGCCATGCTGGGGTAAATGGAACATCATCATTGAAGTCTTTCGGTTCTTGCCCGCCAAGTCCGCGGTTAACGCCGTAATTTGCTAATGTTAAGTCATATACAGTTGTAACGAAAATGTCGCCTTCTTCTGTTCTGATCTTTTTCACTGGAATGGTACGTTCTAATATTTTGTTTCCATCATCAGAGAAGTAGGGGATTTGTACAGTTCCAACAGTATCTTCCATACCAAGTAAGGAAAGGCGTGGATCAATTGTTTCACCTGTTTGTTCATCTTCTAAACGCAAGTTCCATTTCTTTTCGTTATCCCAGCGTGAACCCATCGTGCCATGTGGGGTAGCGAAATCGTTCGTGTTATCGTTCCAAAGGACAGGTTTCCATTCACCTAGCTTTGTTTCACGGCCGATATCATTTGCGTTTAAGAAGCGATCGGCAACGAATTGGTCCCCTTGTTGTTGTAACGTGACAAAGAATGGGAAATCCGTATATTGCTTCGCATAATTTGTGAAGTATTCCACTTGTTTGTCTACGTAAAATTCTTGTAAAATGACGTGCCCCATTGCCATTGCAAGTGCACCATCTGTACCTTGTTTTACGCTCATCCATTCATCAGCAAACTTAGTGGATTCAGCGAAGTCAGGACTTACAGAAACAACTTTTGTTCCTTTATAGCGCACTTCCGCTAAGAAGTGAGCGTCTGGTGTTCTTGTCATCGGTACGTTTGACCCCCATGTCATAATGTAACCAGCGTTATACCAGTCGCTACTTTCTGGTACGTCTGTCTGATCGCCCCAAATTTGCGGAGAAGCTGGTGGTAAGTCAGCATACCAATCGTAGAAGCTCAGCATCGGCCCGCCCATGAGTTGCATAAAGCGGCTACCAGCGGCATGACTTAACATGGACATGGCCGGGATTGGTGAGAAACCAACATTGCGGTCTGGACCGTATTTGATCACTGTATATAGTAAAGAAGCAGCAACAAGTTGTAATACTTCATCCCAACTAGCACGAATGAATCCGCCTTTACCGCGTGCCCCTTTATACGTACGTGCTTTTTCAGGATTTTCTACGATGCTTTTCCAAGCGTCTAATGGTGAATTGTGATTTTGTAGTTCCTCTTTCCACATATTCCAAAGTACACCGCGTACATATGGATATTTCACGCGAAGAGGACTATAAATGTACCAAGAAAAACTTGCCCCGCGCGGACATCCTCGTGGTTCAAAGTCTGGCATATCAGGGCCAGTAGATGGGTAGTTCAGTTCTTGACCTTCCCAAGTTACAATTCCATCCTTTACGTAAATATTCCAGCTGCAAGAGCCAGTGCAGTTTACACCGTGTGTAGAACGGATTACTTTATCGTGTTGCCACCTTTTTCGATAGACGTTTTCCCATTCACGATCTTCATATGTTTCTTGTGTATGATTGTCGTTATAGCGATCTATTGGGGAAAAATATTTTAAACGTTTCATTAATGCTGAAGGTTTCTTTTTCATACTGTTCACTCCTTTATTGCGTCTCTCTTTCTTATTTTCACTATAAGAGAGCATGCAAAATAGAGATGTGATATCTATCACAGTTCAACAGATTGTCAAAAATCAGATTTGTAACACTTTTTGAGAAGTTGTGACATTTTTCACATCGAAGAGTGATTCTTTTTTTGTAGAGTAAGGGAGAAAGAAAAAAGAGTAGCATCTCAAATAGAGAGGCTACTCAATACTACAAATAGAGGTAGGACAATCTTCACAAGCAATTTCGCATTTTAAAAATTGTAGATCATGAATTGTGATTTTTCCTTTATGAATAGAAAGAATTCCTTGTTTTTTTAAATCATTTAACATACGGTTTACACTTTCACGTGAGGTTGCACAGAAATTCGCAAGCTCTTGATTCGTTAAAGGTAGATCGATAAGGATGCCATTTTCTTTTAATATGCCATAACTGTTTGTCATACGAATGAGTGTGGAATAAAGGGCACCTTTTTTTCCGTGTAATACTAAATCACGAAATTTTGTTTGCATTCTTCTTAAGTGTTCGCTAATCCATTTCATAAATTCAAATGCAAGAGCTGGTTTTTGCAGTAATGCCTTTTCTAAAGCATCCCGTTTAATGACTCCAACTTCAACAGTTTCAAGGCATTTTGCATTTAATAAATACTTTGCATTGTCTGTAAATAATGTTAATTCCCCAATAATATCGTCCTTTGAACAAATGCGAAGCGTTAACTCTTGTCCGTCAGCGCTAATTTTACTAATCTGTACTTTTCCAGAGCGAACGATATAAAGTTCTTTTGCCTCTATCCCCTCTTGGAAAATATAACTTCCTTTACTAATCTGTATTTTATATTCAACAGATGCAAGTAATTCCTTTAAGTCATTTGATAATGCCGTACGATTTGTCACAGCAATCACCTTTCTTTTTCAAGCAGTCTACTTCTTATTTTGGGTGTAAGCATGATGAAAATGCAAGAAATATCTTTTTACTATAAGTGATAATTTTATTTTTAGCTGTGAGCAAGCGCATTATTACCAATGAAAAAAGGATGTCTTTTAGCAGTTTATTGGGAAACAGGAGCTAAGGGGGACCTGTTTTTTTGTCGTTTGTTCGTCGATAGCCTTTGCCAAATGGTCGATATATTCAAATTTGCGCTGATATATTGTGAGAAATGGTTGTTATATTTGAAAGATCGCTGATAAAATTTCATTCACCATTTTTCTTTTATAATTTTGTAGCATTTCCCTTTCTTCACGACCTGAAAAAGGATGTCTTTTGTAGACACCCTGTTACTTTATTTAATCCATTCCACAACCATATCCATTGTTTGACGAGTTTTATCCCGTTTTGGTTCTTCCGCGCGATAACCGAAAGCAACTAACATAGACACACCAAATGTATCATTAGAGATAATTCCTTCTTCTTTTAAAATCGCATCTACTTTTTCTTGATGGAACCCTTCAATTGGGCAAGAATCAATGCCAATTTGGGCAGCAGCAGTCATCATATTACCGAGAGCGATGTATGTTTGTTTAGAAGCCCAATCAAACATAGCACGATCGTTTTCAAGTAATTGGAAATCGGATTGTTGAAATTCCTTATAAAAACCACGTTTCATTGTTATGACTTCCTCGGGGAGCTGCTGAATATTTTTCATAAAGTTAGAAATATAGGAAGAGTTATACATCATTTCTTCTTTTTTACGAGCTAATATAACGACAAAGTGGCTTGCTGTTTGTAATTGTTTTTGAGCACCCCATGCGACAGGGAGAAGTTTGCTACGAATATCTTGATTTTGAATCACAACAAATTTCCAAGGTTCAAAACCGAATGAACTTGGAGACAGGCGACCTGTTTCTAAAATAAAATGAAAATCTTCATCAGAGATTTTTTTATTTACATCAAATTCTTTGCATGCATGTCTAAATTGATACGCTTGTAAAATTTCTTCTTTTGTATGTTTCATTTTAACAACCACCTTTAATAATTTACTTTTTCTTTGTAAGTTGATTACAAAATTGATTCTACAATAGTACAATGAATAATGTAAGTACGCACATTTTTAGCATATAGTATCAATTTGTATACTAATGGAGAGTGACAAAATGGAACAGAAACATATAAATCGTTGTTCGGTAGAAGTAACGTTAGATGTAATCGGTGGAAAATGGAAAGGGGTTATTCTATTTCACTTAATGAATACCAAAGTGATTCGTTTTAATGAATTTATACGATTGATGCCTGGCATCACACAGCGTATGCTAACGAGGCAGCTTCGAGAACTTGAGGCAACTGGAGTAATTCATCGCGAAGTGTATAAAGAAGTTCCGCCAAAGGTGGAATATTCTTTAACGAAATTCGGAAAATCCCTTACACCCATTATCAAACTTATGCGCGAGTGGGGAGAGGAATACCGTACGAAAATAAAGTAACTGCAACTGAAATGTGAATAAAATTTGAACGGATTTGTGAAGAATTTTTGAATGAAGAAGGCGATGTGAGAAATATCACAACGTACTTTCTTCTTCTTTTTTATGATGAAAGCAACTAAAAAACATAGAAAGTGAATAAAGAACTTGAGCAAAAACATCGCGGTTTAAAAATATATTATAATAGAATGAAGATAGATAGAATGTAGCAGAAAAGGAGGGGTGACGATGCGCGAGAAGATTACAGATTCTTTAGGGCGGCCGCTTCAAGATTTACGTATCTCAGTCATTGATCGTTGTAATTTCAGGTGTACTTATTGCATGCCAGCTGAAGTGTTCGGTCCTGATTATGCATTTTTACAAGAAGAATTTTTGCTCACATTTGATGAAATTGAACGATTAGCAAAATTATTTGTTGGTATGGGAGTAAAGAAGATTAGATTAACAGGCGGTGAACCGCTGCTCAGAAAGAATTTACCAAAGCTCATTGAACGACTTGTAAAACTTGATGGTTTAACGGACATTGGACTTACAACAAACGGCATTCACTTAACGAAGCAAGCAAAGGCGTTAAAGGAAGCTGGACTACACCGAGTGAATGTGAGTTTAGATGCGATAGAGGACGATGTATTTCGGAAAATTAATGGCCGAAATATTAGTACAAAACCTGTGTTAAAAGGGATTATGGCTGCAAAAGAAGCGGGACTCGATGTGAAAGTGAATATGGTCGTGAAAAAAGGAATGAATGATAGTCAAATTCTTCCGATGGCCGCTTATTTTAAAGAACAGGAAATTTCGCTCCGTTTTATTGAATTTATGGACGTTGGCAGTACGAACGGATGGAATTTTGAACAGGTCATTACGAAACAAGAATTGATTGAGAAAATCAGTCAGGTATATCCAATGGAACCTGTAGAACCCCATTATTTTGGAGAAGTTGCGAAGCGTTATCGTTACGTGGACAGTCGTGCGGAAGTTGGTTTTATCACTTCAGTTTCTGAATCTTTCTGTTCTTCTTGTACGAGAGCACGGATTTCAGCAGATGGTAAATTTTATACTTGTTTGTTTGCAACGAAAGGAATGGACTTACGGACGCTCCTTCGAACAAATATTACTGATTTTGATTTATTAAAGGTAGTGCAAGATGTATGGGAATACCGGAAGGATCGGTATTCTGATGAGCGGACTGAAGAAAGCGCGAAGAATCGTCCGAAAATTGAAATGTCTTATATCGGAGGATAAGAAAGGGGGAGGCCGCGTGCAGGAGCGTTATTCAAGACAAATGTTATTTTCTGGGGTTGGAGAGGCAGGACAAAGGAAAATAAGAGAAAAGCATGTACTTATAATTGGTGCTGGTGCACTAGGAGCAGCAAGTGCGGAGGCAATTGTTAGAGCAGGAATTGGAAAGTTGACGATTGCGGACCGTGATTATGTTGAATGGAGTAATTTACAAAGGCAGCAATTATATACAGAAGAAGATGCAAAAGGGTATAAGCCAAAAGCAGTTGCAGCATTCGAACGCTTAAAACAGATTAATTCTGAAGTAGAGATTGTACCAGTCGTAACAGATGTAGCGGTACAAGAAATGGAAGAGTTAATTCAGAATGTCGATTTAATATTAGATGCAACTGACAATTTTGAGACGCGTCTTCTTATTAATGATATGTCGCAAAAATATAATATTCCTTGGATATATGGAGGATGCGTTGGAAGCTACGGCGTTACATATACAATTATTCCGGGAAAAACACCGTGTTTCCGTTGTTTGATGGAGCATCCGACTAGTGGTGTAACGTGTGATACAGCGGGAATTATACAGCCAGCTGTACAATTGGTCGTCAGCCACCAAGTAACAGAAGCTCTTAAAATATTAGTGGAAGATTTTGGGGCGCTTCGTGAAACGATGCTGTCATTTGACCTTTGGAACAATCAGCATATGGCTTTTAAAGTAAATAGACAGAAAAAAGATACGTGTCCATCTTGCGGGAAATTGCGAACGTACCCGAGTTTATCGTTTGAGTCACAGATGAAAACAGAGGTATTATGTGGAAGAAATACAGTTCAAATCCGTCCAGGTGTGACGAAACTTCTTAATTTAGAAGAAATTAAAAAGCGCTTACAAAAAAGTGTGGATGTGAAAACAACACCATATTTATTATCATTTCTTATTGATGAATATCGTTTTGTGTTATTTACAGATGGCAGAGCATTTATTCACGGGACGAATGATATGACGGTGGCGAAAGGGTTGTATGCGAGATATATAGGATGAACCTAAAGGAAAACCTTTAGGTTCAAAGAATTAGGAATGTGAATTTCTAATGTAGTCTCCACTTTTTCCGCCCGTTTTTTCAAGTAAATACGTTTCGCCAATGATCATACCTTTATCAACAGCTTTACACATATCATATACAGTAAGAGCAGTCGCAGAAGCTGCTGTTAAAGCTTCCATTTCAACGCCAGTGCTACCTTCTGTTTTAACTTTTACTTCAATGAGTAAACGATATTCTGTAGTTGTTTCCCAATGAAAGGAAACATCTACTCCTTTTAGAAGTAAAGGGTGGCACATTGGAATAATATCAGAAGTACGTTTGGCAGCCATAATACCGGCGATTTGTGCGACGGCTAATACATCGCCTTTCCCAATTTCATTTTGAGAGATTTTATCATAAATTTCTTTCGTAACTAAGATGCTAGAGCGAGCAATTGCTGTTCGCACAGTTACTTTTTTATCGCTAATATCGACCATTTTTGCACGGCCTTGGTCATTAAAGTGAGTGAATGAAGACATGGAATTCCTCCTTGAAGTAATTGCTAGTATGATTAGCATTGTACAATATAAAGTGTAATCAAGATGTGATATTTTGCAAATATGGGGTGATAACAATGTTAGAAAAACGAATGCCAATTCCAGTTGCTGAAGCAGTAGCAAGGGTTATGAAATATGCTCAGTACGGTGAAATAGAGTCAGTTTCTATTACCGAAAGCTACGGAAGAATGCTAGGAGAAGATGTGGTAGCAGATCATGATGTGCCGCATTTTGATCGTTCTCCATATGACGGATTTGCGATTCGGGCTGAAGATACGAAAGAGGCGAGTCAAAGCTGTCCAATTGAATTTGAAGTAGTCGGAGAAATTGGAGCTGGCTCAGTGTTTACGGATGAAGTAAAGGCCTTTGAGACAGTTCGCATTATGACAGGAGCTCAGGTTCCAAAAGATTGTGATGCCGTTGTCATGTTAGAACTTACAGAAGGATTTGAAAAAAACGGCAAAACATATATGAAGTTAAAACGTTCTTTCCAAGCAGGTGATAATGTTTCATTCAAAGGTGAAGATGTAAAACAAAATCAAATCCTTGTGAAAAAAGGTACGGAGATCAATCCTGGTGTAGCGGCGCTTTTAGCAACGTTTGGATATAGTTCAGTACATGTTGTAAAACAGCCTGTAGTTGGAATTATCACAACGGGAAGTGAATTGTTAGAAGTACACGAGCCGCTTCAATCAGGAAAAATTAGAAATAGTAATTCGTATATGATTGCAGCTCAAATTGCGAGGATTGGCGGGAAAGTACGATATTATGGACAACTTGCTGACGATTTAGAAGCTTGCTACGAAGCAGTGAAATCGGCGATGAATGAAGTGGATATTCTCATCACAACAGGTGGTGTTTCGGTAGGAGATTACGATTATTTGCCTGCGATTTACGAAAAGTTACATGCGCATGTTTTATTTAATAAAATTGCGATGAGGCCAGGGAGTGTCACAACGGTAGCTGAGGTGAACGGAAAATTGCTATTCGGATTATCTGGTAACCCGTCTGCCTGCTATGTCGGCTTTGAATTACTCGTTCGTCCAGTTATTCAGACATACCTTCATACAGCCGCGCCCCATGTATATCGAACGGATGCAATCTTACAAAAAGACTTTCCAAAGGCCAATCCATTTACACGCTTTGTAAGAGGGAAAGCAGAGTTTATACATGGTGAGCTGCAGGTTACACCGGTAGGGCTTGATAAATCGAGTGCCATTTCTTCTCTTGCAAATAGTAATGCTTTCATTGTACTGCCAGGAGGAACGAGGGGATTTGAAGCTGGTATGAAAGTTTCGGTATTATTACTAGAATCAAGTCAAGGAAGTGAGTCGCCGTGGGCAGAACCGCTCCAATCTTACAAATAGTTGGCTATCAAAATAGCGGAAAAACGACGCTCGCTGAGAAATTGATTCAAGCTTTTTCAGATACAGGTATGAAAGTTGCTACAATTAAGCATCACGGGCATGGTGGCTACCCAGAAGTACCGCAAAAAGATAGTGAGCGCCATAGAAGAGCCGGTGCTGTTGTGAGTGCTGTGGAAGGAGCAGGGTTGCTATCGCTTTCTTCTCTTCGGGCTGAATGGTCCTTACAAGAAATTATACAATTATATCATTTTTTTGAAGTGGACCTTATTTTAATTGAAGGATACAAAGCAGAAAATTATCCAAAAGTAGTTTTACTTCGGACAAATGAAGATATTGCTTTACTAAATAAAGTGGAGAATGTGCTGGCCGTCATCACTTGGGATGATGCTACGCAAAGTTTACGAGAAACATATAGAACATTTCATATAACAGAGGCAGAAACCTATATGAAATGGCTTGTACAAACAATAAGGGGTGCACAATGACACATACGTATTATGAAGTAATCGATACACCACTTTCAATTGAAGAGGTTACAAATAAAGTCATTCGCCGCGAATGCGGTGCTGTGACAACTTTTACTGGTACTGTAAGAGAATTTACGAAAGGGCGCCGCACGTTACATTTAGAGTACGCTGCCTATAAAGCGATGGCTGAAAAAATGCTAGCGAAAATTGGCGACGAAGTGAAAGAAAAATGGCCTGGAACGCATGTTGCGATTACACATCGCATCGGCATACTTCAAATTTCTGATATTGCCGTTATTGTTGCTGTATCAACGCCGCACCGAAAAGAAGCGTATGAAGCAAACGAATATATTATGGAACGCATTAAACAAATTGTTCCGATTTGGAAAAAAGAATTTTGGGAAGATGGCGATTCATGGATTGGTGATCAATTAGAAAAAATACCATATCCAAATGGTGAACCTGGAAAGGGGCTGGGAAAATGATTCAAGTATTATTGTTTGCGCATTTACAAGAAGAAGCAGGGAAAAACGAGCTGAAACTAGACTGTGAAAATATTACTGTTGCACAATTAAAGGATATGATTACGAAAGAACATCATATAACAATTTCTGAGCAAATTATGGTGGCTATTAACGAAGAGTATGCAAATGAAGATGACAACATACAATCTGGTGATGTTGTTGCATTGATTCCGCCGGTGAGCGGTGGTTGATTTTTTCCAGTCTAATCACGGAAATCTGTGATTAGACTGGAGGGAATTAATATACATTGTGAAATGATGAACAAAATAGGAGGCGAGAAAGATGAGAAGTCCGAATTTTCAATTAGGTTTACAAACTTCTAATCTTGTTATTGGTTTTATGGTATGGGTGATTTTATCTTCGTTAATGCCATTTATTAAAGTAGACATTGCATTAACAGTGGGACAAATCTCCCTTGTTACAGCAGTACCTGTTATTTTAGGATCAGTACTTCGAATTCCAATTGGTTATTGGACCAATCGTTACGGCGCAAGAAAATTATTTTTTATAAGTTTTATTATTTTATTATTCCCTGTTTTTTATATTAGCATTGCAAATTCGATGATGGATTTGATAATTGGTGGTTTATTTGCAGGGATTGGCGGAGCTGTATTTTCTGTAGGTGTAACGTCCTTGCCGAAGTATTATCCGAAAGAGCGTCATGGTTTTGTAAATGGGATTTACGGTGCAGGTAACGCAGGAACAGCGGTTACATCATTTTTAGCACCTGTCATTGCAACTTCATTTGGCTGGAGAGCAACTGTCCAATCTTTTTTAATCTTACTTGCCATTTTCGCACTTTTGAACTTTTTATTAGGTGATCGTAATGAAAGAAAAGTACATACACCATTAATGGAACAGTTAAAAGGAGTATATAAAAACGAAAAACTATGGTTCTTATGTATTTTCTATTTCTTAACTTTCGGATCATTTGTCGCCTTTACAGTATACTTACCGAACTTTTTAGTATCTCACTTTGGATTGGAAAAAGTAGATGCAGGGATGCGAACAGCTGGATTTATCGTCTTAGCAACAATTATGCGTCCAATTGGTGGTTGGCTCGGTGATAAATTTAATCCGTTTAAAATATTAATCTTTGTATTCATCGGTTTAACACTATCTGGCATTATTTTATCGTTTACGCCAAGTATGAACGTATATACATTTGGCTGCCTGCTTGTCGCATTTTGTGCAGGAATTGGAAATGGAACGATTTTTAAACTTGTACCGATGTACTTTTCTGAACAAGCTGGGGTTGTGAATGGACTTGTTGCAGCTCTAGGAGGCTTAGGAGGCTTTTTCCCGCCGTTAATTTTAACATTGCTCTTCCAATTAACGGGTCATTATGCAATTGGGTTTATGGCACTGTCAGAAGTAGCGATTGCTTGTTTAATTCTTACAGTTTGGATGTATAGTCAAGAAAAGCTGTTAGTGATGCTGAATAATAAGTAATATAAGAAAAAGATGTCTATAAGCAGACATCTTTTTTCTCTATTTAAGCAAAAAAAAAATAGCAATCAGCTATTTTAAAGTTGAACATCTTTTTCATATTAATGATTAATTGTATCTTGCAGGAAATGGGTTGCTTGATTTTCTGATACATTCCGCACAAGTGCTACTTCACTAATTAAAATTCTGCGCGCGTTATCGAGCATTTGTTTTTCACTCGTATTTAATGCTCTTTCTTTATTGCGGCGAATTAAATCACGAACAACTTCAGCGCCGTCTGAGAGATTCCCGTTTTTCATTTTTTCCATATTCATGGTATATCTTTGTTTCCAGGAGAGCGTGTGGTCCGATTCTCCATTATGCATATCAATTAATACATCGTTTAATGTATTTTTGTCGACAACATAACGTATGCCTGAACCTTCTACTTTATCCATCGGAATCATTACTTGCATATCACTAATAACCATGTGTATCACACAATATTGACGTGTTTTTCCTAACACTTCTTTATCCTCAATGGCTTCGATTATTCCGGCTCCGTGCATAGGGTAAACGATTTTATCACCGATTTGAAACAAACTATCCACCTCCATATGTGGTAACTATATGTAATGATAACACATATGTATAAAAATATCAAATTTATTATAATAACATACGTTATATTTGTGTGTCAATAGTTTTAAGGTAGCTTTTTTGTTGGGAAATTTATAAGTAAGATGAGTAAGATTTCAAGAAATGTTCGAAGAAAAATAGGAGGCATATCCACTTGTTTTTAATCATAAAATGTAAAATCCCTAATACAATATACCTAAATCCGTTCTTTTTAAAGGAGGGGAGAGAGGTGGGACACACACTTAAAATTGATATTACAAATAAAGTAACAGCAAAATTTAAATCAAATTATTTAGAATTGTATACAAGTAAATTTATGATAGGTAAGTTTTATGTCTATAATGAAGATAAGCAATATGTGTTAGCAGACGGATATATATATGAAGATGGAAAGTTTTATCGCATCATAGATACGCACCGTGGCAATAATCGAGCGGCGGAGGGCTGCGATCTAGGATGGTGTTAACATGATTCGCGTGAAGGTGTTTGATGAAAGTCATGAAAAGGATTTGGAAGACGCCGTAAATGTGTTTTTGAAGAAGTTAAATGAAGAACAGCTTGTAGATATTAAATATCAAGTGGGAGTCTCTATTAATGACGATGAAAATCAAATTTATTGTTTTTCGGCGATGGTTGTATATAAAACATAAAAAAGAGCTGGGGAGCCAGCTCTTTTTTATGTTTTTAAGTAGAAATTGTGTGAACTGGTAAAATATTCATAATAGATTGTGGTGCGAGACTTTCTTTTGTAGATAAAACTTTTTCGCCAGTAGGAGCATCTGTACACATACCGAGGTGGTAGCGCTCACCTAGGAATGGGTCAATATAAAACCCGTTTTTAAATACACGATCAGTCGTGCTTTCTTCATGATGAATTTCAGAACAGTGAATACAGTAGTACATATCTTTCATCTCCTTTTATTGTTAGCTATTAAAAAAGTGAGCAGGTAGTTCGTTTATGTTTTGAAATTTGTCACCTGCTCTCATTACATTTACATACTCGCTCATACTGACGTGCTTTTTACATCCAAGGGAAGGAGGAGAAGATAGAGAGCGAATTATGCTTTTTTGAGTTGCTTTTGTGAGTAGGTTATGAGGGAATGTGGAATCCTGTGTTTGTCCCGTCTCAAAAAATGTTGAGAATTTCTCAACGTTTTTTTGAGAAATTGTAAAAATAGAAATATGTTGACGTGAAACCAAAAGGTGTTATAATTTTAAGAAGCGAAACTAAAAGGTGTTATATTTTGAAGCCTTATAAAGGAGAAAGTATATGGAAACAAGTCAAAATACATTACAAGATATTAAACAAACGGTTATTTTTGAAGCGCCTATTCAAAAGGTATGGAATGTAGTATCTACTGCAGAAGGAATTGCATCTTGGTTTATGCCAAATGATTTTGAACCTGAGGTAGGGCACGAATTTCATGTCCAATCACCATTTGGCCCATCTCCGTGTAAGGTGTTAGAAATTGATGAGCCTCATCGTCTATCTTTTTCATGGGATACAGATGGTTGGATCGTTTCATTTGTTTTAAAAGATTTAGGGGATAAAACGGAGTTTACTCTTATTCATGGTGGATGGAAGCAGCCTGATACAATTCTTCCGAAACCGAACGAGAAAAGTTCTATTATTCGCGATAGAATGGCAGGCGGCTGGGTTGCGATTGTCAATGAAAAACTGAAAAAGGTTGTGGAAGGATAAGTGTCTTCAGCAGCGGCGAAATATGATGTTTTTCAAGCGATTGCTGATCCAACCCGTAGAGAAGTACTCCGGTTATTAACGAAACAAGAATTACCAATTTCTAAAATAACAGATCATTTTCCAATGAGCCGTACAGCTGTAGCGAAACATCTTCATATTCTTTCTGAAGCAAAATTAGTAAGCGGAAGAAAGGTAGGGAGAGAAAAGATATATTGTCTACACCCTGAGCCTTTGGCTGAATTACAAGAGTGGCTTTCGTATTATGAACAGTTTTGGAATAATAAATTGTCCATGCTGAAATATGTAGTCGAAAATGAGGAGTAAGGGCCTTCATATATTGTTGAACGGTCGATGTCCTATGTTGAATCGCCGAAATATAGAAAGAGGAGTTAAAAGCTCCTTTTCATGAATAAAACCCGTGGGAAAGTTTATTTTCTCCACGGGTTTTATTATTTTTTCGGTTTATAATTAGAACGGTATTTCTGATTAATTGGAAATACCGTTCTAATCTACCTAATAATATATTGATTATCGGAAAGAGTTTGATCTCAGGTTACTAAAACGATTTTTACTTTCGTTAAATCTTTTTTAATTTCCTATATAAATGAATCCCTAATAATATTAATCCCCCACCAAAAACGGACAACCAATTCGTAGCATGCCCTGTAGCAGGTAACATCTGCCCATTTGTAAAAGTTTGTTTATTCGCTGATTTATTAGAAACTTGTGGATTCATTCGATCAGTGCCTTCGTCTTTAGAGTCAGAGCTGTCACCATTAGGATTAGTGATGTTGTCTTTAGAATTAGAGCTGTCACCATTAGGATTAGTGATGTTGTCTTTAGAATTAGAGCTGTCACCATTAGGATTAGTGATGTTGTCTTTAGAATTAGAGCTGTCACCATTAGTGTCAGAGCTGTCGCCATTAGAGTCAGTAGCTTCGCCTTTAGAACCTGAGCTGTCACCATTAGGGGCAGAGGTGTTGTCTTTAGAGTCAGAGCTGTTGTCTTTAGAGTCAGAGCTGCTGTCTTTAGAGTCAGAGGTGTTGTCTTTAGAGCCAGAGCTGTTGTCTTTAGAGTCAGAGCTGTTGTCTTTAGAGTCAGAGCTGTTGTCTTTAGAGTCAGAGCTGTTATCTTTAGAGCCAGAGTCGTCCCCCGATACTTTTTCCACAATATTTTGTATTACTGTACCAGTGAAAAAGATTCCTGTATCGGCAAATGGATCTTTCACTCCAAATTCATATACTTGCTCACCTAGCGTATTCCATGTAATTACACCATTATTGTATGTGCCGCCATCACTTTTTAGGCGGATTTTTGTAGAAATTTCTCCATCTTTCTCATAAATAGGTACTTGTACTTCTTTATTTACTTCCGTATCCTCTAAAAAGATTTTTTGATTTTGAACATCGATATATGCCTGCTTACTTAATTCTATAACTGGTCTAACGTCGCGAATCTCATTGGCAATAAAGCTTACAAACGTTAACTTTTTCAACTGACTAATTGGTGATAGGTCCGTAATATAATTTGCCTCTAAATCAAGTTTTTGCAAGTTTACTAGAGTTGATAATGGAGTAATATCCTTTAATTCATTATTAGGTAAATCTAATACTTTAAGTTGTGACATTTTAGTAAGAGGTGTTACATCTTCAATTTGATTTTTCCCTATCCATAGTTCTTCTAATTGATTCAGCTGATGGATTCCAGACAAATCTTTCACTTTATTACGTGTTAATACTAAATGATGTAAAGGTAATGTATACAATGGAGTAATATCTTCAATTTCGTTACCAGCTAAAGATAAATATGTGACGTTTTTTAACTGACTTAATGGTGCAATGTTAGTAATTTTATTGTTTGCTACATTCAAATAATCTAATTGTTCCATTTTAGCTAGTGCCGTTACATCTTCAATTTGGTTGCCGGTTAAAGATAAACTTGTAACATTCTTCATTTCAGCTAGTGGTGCCACGTTAGTAATTTTATTATTACTTAAATCAAGAGATTCTAAATGATCCATCTTAACGAGCGGTGTTACATCTGCAAATTCATTACCACGTAGTGCTAATTTTTTCACTTGTTTTAAATTCGCAAAGAATGATGGATCTTTTATCTTCGCATTAGCAACTGTTAAGGACTCTAAATTTGGCATGTATTTCAATCCACTATAATCAAGAATCTCATTCGTATTTAAAAACAAGTCTTTTACTTGTAATAACTCTTCTTTTGTAATTGGTGTATCTAAATCTTTTTTATGTAACGCTTTTTTATTAACGAGTTCTCTCAATTTTTTATCTGTTATCATATTGTTACTATCAACTGGATGATCCGTTTCTGTATTATTTGAAGTGGAATCCTCACCCTGTTTTTCAGTTTCCATATCCTTTATAGTAGGATCTATCATTTCAAATTGAACTTGATACTTATGATCATATCCAAGTGCCGGAATAAGTATATGCATTTGCATATTATATTTCTTCGAAAATTCTCCTATCTCAAATTGAACGATCTTTGTCCCATTCTTTCTCTTATCTTCTGATAATACTTTTACATCGTGGAATATACCTGGTTGATTCTCATCTTCTATTCTAAGATATTGAAAATAATCGCTATCTTGTACGGTTGCCGTAACAACTTTTCTTTCATTTTCAATCTTAACTTTTGGATTTTTTATATATTGAGACACCATAGATGGTTCATTTTTTTGATCTTTATATATTTTAATTTCCGTATCATATACACGATCTGTTGCTACTAACCCTGCCTTATTATTGGCTTCAATTGCTACTGCTGCTTGCGCTGGACTAGCATAAACAGCAAATGGAATCGCCAATGTTGTAGCCATTACTAACGATTTAATATTCTTTCTTTTCAAAGTAATATCTCCCTTTTATACTATAATTTGTCTACTGATAAAATGATAATGAAAATCATTATCATTGTCAATGTGATTTTAATAAAGTAACATCAGAAATACATTAGAATTCATATTTTCAATGGATTCGTGCTTCTAATCACTTCTTAGAAAACCACTTGACTAATCGTAAGAAGGGACTGCCCTGACCTATTCTTCATTTCTAGTATAAAAAAATAGTAGCACAGACCATGGCTGTGGTCTGTGCTACTAATCTTAGTGTGTGTTTTACTGTTCAGTTGTTTGCGCTGCTGGCTTTAATAGAAGCCAACCGATAAATAGTGTAAGAAGCGCGAGAATAAATGTACTCATATAAATGATGTGTACGCTTGAAGCTAATGCTTCTTGAGATTTTGTTACGACATTTGCTGCGCCATGTCCACCTGAGACAAGATCAACATTTTGCATGCCTTGCGCGTGAATCATTGTGTTAAAAATGGTTCCGAAGATAGCCGCACCTAATGTTTGGCTAAATGTATTAATAAATGTGTTTAAGCCGACTGCTGTTCCGCGTGTATGGGCAGGAACAGCTGCTTGAATTGTCACCATATAAATTGGTGTGATCAGACCCATTCCTAAGCCGAATAATCCAACCGCAACGTAAATTAGAAATGCTGGTGAATGAGTTGATAATGTAAATAATAAGAAGGTAGAAATGGATAAAATGCTAGCTCCAAGTAAAATGATTTGTTTCGTTTGTAACTTGCCAACTAAATTTCCAGAAAAAATGGCACCGAATGTCCACATAACAGGGATTGGCATTAGAATCAGTCCCGCTTCTGTCGCGTTTTTCCCTAATACACCTTGGCTCCAAATTGGTAAGTACATTGTAATGCTAATAATCATCGCACCAGCAATAAGGGTTAATATGTTTATCGTTGATAACGTGCGGTTAGAGAAAAGTGCTAACGGAATTAATGGCTCCGGAGATTTTTTCTCAACGAATAAGAAAATAAGGAATGAAACAGCCGCAAAGATTAAGAGGCCAATAATTGTAAGATCACCCCAGTTTTGCTTGCTGCTTCCTGTTAAGAGTGCATAAAGTAACGCGATTGTACTTAATGAGAAAATAATAGCACCAGGATAATCAATATGGTGTTTCGCTGGTTTAATCGACTCTTTATACGAAAGGGCAATCATTACACAAGCAAGAATTCCAAATGGCACGTTTAAGAAAAAGATGTAGCGCCAAGAAAGAGAATCTACTAAAAATCCACCTACTAGTGGCCCTACAACACCAGAAACGCCCCAAACGGCACTCATCCAGCCTTGTGCTTTTGCACGATCTTTCGCCTCGCTATATAAATCGCCGATAATCGTCATTGTAATCGGCATAACAGCCCCGGCACCTACCCCTTGAAGAGCACGAAAGACGATTAATTGTTCCATCGATGTTACGACTCCGCATAGTGCAGAACCGATTAAAAAGATGGCTGCACCGATGAGCAGCACTTTTTTACGTCCGAATAAATCGGCTAATTTCCCGTAAATTGGAGTCGAGACAGCGGTTGCGAGCATATAAATCGCATACACCCAACTAACAAGTTCAACGCCTGATAAATCGCTCGTTATACGAGGAATTGCTGTACTAACAATCGTTCCTTCCACAGCGGAAAGAAACGTCATTAACATTAAAGATATCATGACTTTTTTTCGCATATGTTTTCCCCTTTGTTTCAATTATTCAACATTATAAAATATAAAGCTAATAAGCTATAGAAAGCAACAAAAAAGAAACAGGAGTGGAACACCCCGTGTTTCTTTTTTAGTACTGTACTTTCGCATTTTGTCCTGCAGTTGTTCCGGCAATTCGGCCTGTAACAAGAGCAGAAGTGATGTTGTATCCACCTGTATAGCCGTGAATATCAAGAACTTCACCGCAGAAGTATAGGCCATTCATACATTTAGAAGCCATTTCTTTCGGATAAATTTCTTTAACAGAAACGCCGCCGCCTGTTACGAATGCTTTTTCAAGTGGCTGCGTGCCGTTTACTGTTACTTTAAACTCTTTGAAGTCTTTCACAAGGGCGCGGATTTTTTCGTGAGAAACTTGTCCAGCTTGCTCGCTACCGTCAATTCCGTTTCTTTCTAATAAGAATAGGAAATAACGTTCCGGAACATATCCTTTTAACACATTTTTAATTCCTTTTTTCGGCTCTTCTTTCATTTGTTTCATCATGCGCTGGAAGAGCTGTTCGCTATTTTCTTCTGGCAGTGCATCGATGCTCATTTCGATGGCGCGCATTTTAAATTTTTTCATCGTTTTTACGACGAATTGGCTACAGCGAAGAGCAGCTGGACCAGAAATACCAAAGTGGGTAAAGAGCATGTCCATTTTATGAGAANTAACACATTTTTAATTCCTTTTTTCGGCTCTTCTTTCATTTGTTTCATCATGCGCTGGAAGAGCTGTTCGCTATTTTCTTCTGGCAGTGCATCGATGCTCATTTCGATGGCGCGCATTTTAAATTTTTTCATCGTTTTTACGACGAATTGGCTACAGCGAAGAGCAGCTGGACCAGAAATACCAAAGTGGGTAAAGAGCATGTCCATTTTATGAGAAATGACAACTTTTCCTTTTGGATTTAATACGCTTAAATTTACATCGCGTAAAGCGAGACCTTGTAGGGTGCGATCGCGAATGAATGGTTCATTTGAAGTGATTGGTACTTCAGTTGGGAACAACTCAGTAATGGTATGCCCAGCCTTCTCAGCCCAAGCGTAACCGTCTCCAGTTGAGCCAGTATGAGGAACTGATTTCCCGCCAACAGCGATGACAACATGGTTTGTTTCCAAAACTTCACCTGTTTGCAGAACAACAGATTGTGTTTGTCCATTTTCATATTCTACCGTTTCAACAGGTGTATTGGTACGCATCTTAACGCCTAGTTCTTGTAGTCTTGTTAATAAAGCATCTACAACAGATTGTGCTTTATTGGATACAGGGAACATGCGGCCGTGGTCTTCTTCTTTTAGTTTGACACCAAGGTTTTCGAAGAATGTAATAATATCTTCATTATTAAAGATAGAAAAGGCACTATATAAAAAGCGACCATTTCCTGGTATATGTTTGACGATTTCATCTAGTGGTAAGCGGTTTGTTACGTTGCAGCGCCCCCCGCCAGAAATTGCAAGTTTACGCCCTAATTTATTTCCTTTATCAAGAAGTAAGACGCGTGCGCCTTCTTCAGCAGCACCGATTGCGGCCATTAAACCTGAAGGGCCTCCTCCGATGACAATTACATCATAATGCATAGTATATCGACCTCATTTTCTACATTTCCTGCCTAAAAGAATAGCATGTTTTCACCTAAAAGAAAAATACGGTGATATGATGCTTGAGTAAGAAAGTGTGGTACAATACAAAGGTTAGAGTTCAGCGTTATATATGTAGGAGGATTTATCTTATGTCCGATTCAAAATTTCTGCGCGGAACGCTTATTGTGACGTTAGGAACTTTTTTAGTTAAGTTCTTAGGTATGATTTATGTCTTTCCATTTCATGAATTAGTTGGCACAGAAGGCGGGACGCTCTATACGTATGGATACATTCCATATACAATCTTTTTAAGTATTGCAACGGCGGGAGTACCGCTTGCTGTTTCAAAATTTGTTTCCAAATATAATGCGCTTGGAGATTATAAAACGAGCCGGAGAATGTTCCGATCGGGAATGGTTATGATGATTGCAACAGGGATTATTTCCTTCTTAGTGCTTTACATGACGGCGCCATTATTTGCGCATGCAATGCTCGGGAAACAAAGTGTACACAGTAATGTAGCAGACGTTACAATGATCATTCGTCTCGTAAGTTTTGCGCTTATTGTCGTACCAGCAGCAAGTTTAATTCGTGGTTTCTTCCAAGGTCACCAATCAATGGGACCGACGACAGTTTCTCAAATTATTGAACAAATTATTCGCATTGTCTTTTTATTAGCGGGTAGTTTTATTGTTATTAAAGTAATCGGCGGATCGGTAGCAACTGCTGTTGGTGTGGCGACTTTTGCAGCATTTGTTTCAGCTGTCGGAGCGCTCGGTGTGTTGATTTGGTATTGGTTAAGACGGAAAAAATATCTCGATCAATACTTAATAGAACAAACTGTACCAGAATCAACAGTAAGTACGGGTCAATTATTTAAAGAATTATTTGCATATGCGATTCCTTATGTTGTTATTGGATTAACAATTCCGTTATATCAACAAATTGATACGTTAACATTTAACTCGATTATGCAAGCAATTGGACAAGGTGACATTGCCGAGCGGGCACTTGGTATTTTTACGATGTGGACGCATAAGTTAATTATGATTCCAGTCTCGCTTGCAACGGCGTTTAGTTTAACGCTTGTACCAGCAATAACAAAATCATTTACAGAAAAACAATTTCGTTATTTAAAACTACAAATTACGCAAACATTCCAAACAAACATGTTTTTAACATTACCTGCGGTTGTTGGTATTTCTACACTTGCGTATCCGATTTATACAGGTTTTTATGAAAAGGATCCATTAGGTGGACAAATACTAATGTGGTATGCACCAGTTGCATTGTTATTTGCTTTATTTACAGTAACGGCAGCTATTTTGCAAGGAATCAACCAACAGAAACATGCAATTATCGCGCTTGGCATGGGCGTTATTTTGAAGCTGTTAGGTAACGTAATATTGATTCGTTACTTCGGTACAATTGGGGCTATTTTAGCAACTGCTATCGGTTTCTTAGCTTCCGTTTGGTATACGAATAAACAAATTCGTAAATATGCACACTATTCATTTGGTGTTGTATATAAGAGAACGTTCCAAATTGCCATGTTAACACTTGCGATGGTAGTTGTAGTAAAGCTATCCGAGGGGCTTCTGTCATTTGCAATTTCTCCTGGAAGCCGTTTTGGTGCACTTATGACAGTCGCAATTTGTGCAGGAATTGGCGGTCTTGTCTACGGATATTTAGCAATCCGCACAGGAGTACTAGAAAGAGTATTTGGCGGAGAAGCTTTAGAGAAGATACAGCGTAAGCTTGGAAGTAAATTAAAGATTAAAAAGAAAGGGGCGTAAATACGTCCCCTTTTCTATGATAAATATAAGAAGGTGAAAGAGTGAGATTAGATAAATTATTAGCAAACATGGGATATGGAAGTAGAAAAGAAGTAAAGAAATTATTAAAGGACGGCGTTGTTAAAATAGATGGAACGCCAGTGAAAGATGCGAAGTTTCATGTGAATGTGGAAGAACAAGAAGTTACGATTCACGGTGAGGTTGTTGAGTATAAAGAATTTGTCTATTTAATGATGCATAAACCACAAGGTGTCATTTCCGCAACAGAAGATGACAACCATGAAACAGTTGTCGATTTATTAGAACTCGAGGATGCCATTTTTGATCCATTTCCAGTTGGAAGACTTGATATTGATACAGAAGGCTTTCTATTGTTAACAAATGACGGGAAACTGGCGCATCAGCTATTATCCCCGAAAAAGCATGTGCCGAAAAAATACTATGCGCACGTCGCTGGAGTAGTAACGGAAAATGATATAGAAGAATTTGCAAAAGGTGTTATTTTAGACGATGGTTATGAAACGAAGCCAGGCGCTCTTACCATTCTAAAAAGTGATGATGTTTCTGAAATCGAGCTTGTCATTACAGAAGGGAAATTCCATCAAGTGAAGCGTATGTTTGAAGCTGTTGGAAAAAAAGTCGTCTACTTAAAGAGAACAGAGATGGGACCTTTAGTATTAGATGAAGAGTTAGAGCTTGGTCAATATCGTGAATTGACGGATGAAGAAGTAGAAATGTTAAAAACGTATCAAGTTCAAACAGAGATGCAAGATTGAGACCGATTCCAAAAATAGAAAGAGCCCCTTTCTGATCTTACAGAAAGGGGTATGTATTATATTTGATATACAATTGTTTTTGTTATGAGGTCATTC
The DNA here is from genome assembly GCF_054570475.1 of Bacillus sp. C1. Taxonomy (NCBI): domain Bacteria; kingdom Bacillati; phylum Bacillota; class Bacilli; order Caryophanales; family Bacillaceae; genus Bacillus; species Bacillus sp. C1. Next base: position 33,243 of record NZ_JBTMZT010000013.1, on the reverse strand, counting down.
TCACTTTCTTTCCTGTTGTTGTCCACTTGCCGCGGCAAGGGCTATACACGAGTTCATTAAACTGCAACACATTCAGATCACGTTGTATCGTTCGCGGTGTGATCCCGAACTCATCTACAAGGTCTTGCGTCGTTACCGTACCATTTTCATTGATGTACATATAAATTGATTTAATGCGTGTTAGCATACGAGTAGTCGTAGGTTTCAAGAGAAAACCACTCCTCTACCAGTTTTTTTGACCCCATTCAGGAAAGAAGGTCGTTACTTTCATTGTACTCCACTTGACAAATTTCATGCTTTAACCTAGTTAAATTTTACAAAAGTTTAACAAATAATAAAATAGAAAAATATTGGTAGTTGATATTCTATGTCTCTTCTATCAACTACAGCATAAATTTCTACGTAAACCGTCAAATTCCTGCAAATTTTTTTAGAAAAATAAAAGAAAAACTAATTAGAAATATCCGAAATGTTGAAATTTTTCGTTATTACATTTTCTCTTATTGGCAGATTCGATTTTCGTTTGCTATGATGAAAGAGAGAATAGAGAAGAAGGTGAATACGTGATGACAGTAATAAATTGGACAGAAGAAGTTGAAAAAAGAAAAGATGAGTTAATTCGTGACGTACAGCAATTTCTGCAAATTAAAAGTGTTTGGGAAGAAGAAACAGCAACAGAAGGTGCACCGTTTGGAGAAGGTGTAGCGAAAGCACTATCTTTTATGTTACATAAAGGGGAAACGGAAGGGTTTACTTCTAAAAATTTAGAAGGTTATGCAGGGCATCTTGAAATGGGACAAGGAGAGGAATTAGTTGGTATTCTTTGTCATGTTGATGTTGTTCCAGAAGGCGACGGATGGACAACACCTGCATATAGCGCTGATATTCGTGATGGGAAGATTTTTGCACGCGGTGCGATTGATGATAAAGGGCCGACAATGGCTGCTTACTATGCAATGAAAATTGTAAAAGAATTAGGTTTGCCACTTTCAAAGCGTGTGCGCATGATTTTAGGAACAGATGAAGAAAGCAACTGGAAGTGTGTGGAGCATTATTTCAAACATGAAGAAATGCCAACAATTGGTTTTGCACCGGATGCAGATTTCCCAATTATTAATGCGGAAAAAGGAATTTCTGATATACAAGTGATGCAAAAAAATAAAGAAACAGAAGGCGGAGAATATAAGCTTGTTACGTTTTCTTCAGGCCGTCGTTTAAATATGGTTCCTGATTTTGCCGAAGCAGTGATTACGACTGAACGAGCAGCGGAACTTAGAAGTGCGTATGAACACTATTTACAAACTGGTAAGAAAACAGGAAAAGTAACTGCCGAAGGAAATACGATTACGTTACAAGTGGAGGGAATCTCAGCTCATGGCTCGACTCCTGAAAAAGGTGAAAATGCAGGGCTATTGTTAGCGAACTTTTTAAAGACGATTGCTCTTGACGCGAAGGGTGCTTCATTTATTGCATTTGTTAGCGAGACATTTACGAATGATACGCTTGGAGAAAAAGCAGGAATCGCTTATAAAGATGAAATTAGTGGACCGTTAACAGTCAACGTAGGTCGCCTTTCTTATACGAAAGAAGAAGGAGGAAACTTAGGGTTAAATGTGCGCTACCCAGTAACAACGAATTTTGAAGAGACCGTGCAGAAATTAAAAGATTATGCCGAGAAAAAAGACTTCCAAGTAGCTGATTACTCTAACTCACGTCCACATCACGTTGATAAAGATCACGTGTTAATTCGTACATTAAAACGTGTCTATGAAGAACAAACAGGAGAGAAAGCAGAGTTATTAGCAATTGGCGGCGGTACATATGCTCGTTCTTTAAAAGCTGGTGTTGCATTCGGTCCGTTATTCCCTGGAAAAGAAGAACTTGCTCACCAAAAGGATGAGTATATTGAAATAGAAGATTTACTAAAAGCGACAGCAATTTATGCACAAGCAATTTATGAATTAGCAAAATAGGCCGATTTTAACGTGATATATGACCGCTCTCTATTTAGAGGGCGGATTTCTTTTACCCTGATTTGTGAGGGCTGATTAAAGTTTCACTTTATCCTTTTCTTGTTCTATTGAATGAGATCGAGAAGAACAGAAACAATAATAAAAAAGGAGAAGAGATAAATGGTTCCACACTATTTTTTAGCGGTTACCTTGCCGCCTCATATAAAAGAAATGTTTGCAAGTTACAAAGAGGAAATGAAGGATACGTTATCATTTCGGTCATGGGTACATAAGGAAGACTACCATATTACCCTTGCTTTTTTAGGGAGTGCTGAAAAGGAGCAATTGCAAGGGATAGAGAAAGAGTTACAATCTCTTGTGCATACACCGGAATTAAATCTTACGGTGCAACATGTTTCTACATTCGGCCTAGTAGAAAGCCCGCGTATATTTTGGGCTGGATTACAAGAAAATCAAGCGTTATTTGATTTACAAAAACAGGTGCAAGCGATTTGTGAAAGAAACGGTTTTTCTCTTGAAACACGCCCTTATCACCCTCATATTACAGTAGCGCGCAAATGGGTGGGAGAGAAAGAGTTTCATTTAAATAATGTAAAACCGTTACAACGGGTAGCGTTTCAAGCTGATACTGTGACATTGTATGAATCGAATGTTAAAGAAACTCCAAAATATAAATCGATTGCTGAAATAAAATTACAGAAATCAAAAGTGTAAAAAACGTTTCTTATGACTGTGAATATACTATAGAAAATAATAAGTTTGTTTGTATAGAAATACGGTTTGAAAGACCGGGATACTTATTTTTTAGGAAGTCTCACTTTAATTTCGAGAATGATGGTGATTTTTTATGCTGAAAGTAAAGCGTCCATTTGAAGCCTATTTAGATGAAGTGAATAAAATTACAATTTTGCTTCCGCATACGTATGGAACAAGTCGGACATTTTTTATGCAGGAAGGACATCGTATAAGTCCGCTGGATATTACTAAAACGACCATGCTTCCAGCTGCAACAAAGTATGAATGTTATGTAGAAGACCCACTTGATGTGGGGAAATATTATACAGTGCGTGATGAACGAAATGAAGAAACAGACTTACAAATTGGAGCGGTTATTCGAACAGCTATATTTGATGAAAAATACTATTATGATGGTAGCGATTTAGGAGCCCGTTATGAAAGGGAAAAAACGACTTTTAAAATGTGGGCACCAACTGCAAGACTTGCAAAAATAAGAATTTATACGAGCGATAAAGAGTATACAGATTACGACATGCAAAGAGAAGAGAATGGTGTTTGGTCTCATATTTTACAAGGAGACTTTGAACTAGCAAGGTACACATTTCTCGTCTGTATTAATTTAATATGGAATGAGGCTGTAGATCCATATGCAAAATCTGTATCAGTAAATGGTAAGTACGGAATTGTTATCGATCTTCTAAAGACATATGTCAAAGAACAAATTACATTACCTAAACTAGAATTTGTTACGGATGCAATCCTTTATGAATTGCATATTCGTGATGCTACTATACATGAAAATAGTGGTGTAGAGAAAAAGGGAACATATAAGGGGTTAACAGAAGACAATACGAAGGGGCAGTTGGGCACGAAAACGGCTCTTTCTTATATAAAAGATCTAGGAGTTACACATGTTGAAATTTTACCTCTTCATCATTATGCTGGGGTAGATGAAACGAAGCCTTTTGCAACGTATAACTGGGGCTATAACCCATTATATTACAACGTTCCAACGGGAGTATATGCGAGTGATCCTTCTGATCCTTATAACCGAATTAAGGAATGTAAACAGCTGATTAGAACATTTCATGAGCACGGACTTCGCGTGATTTTGGATGTTGTATACAATCATGTATATGAGCGAGAAACGTCATCGTTTGAAAAGCTTGTACCAGGTTACTACTTTAGACATGATGAAAATGGGATGCCATCAAATGGAACGGGCGTGGGAAATGATCTAGCATCTGAACGGAAAATGATGCGGAAATTTATAATAGATTCTGCATTATATTGGCTTACTGAATATAACGTTGACGGCTTCCGATTTGATTTAATGGGGATTTTAGATGTAGATACGATGAATGAGCTAGAGAAGGAAGTAAGGAAAATAAAACAGGATGCACTATTATTAGGAGAAGGCTGGGACTTACAAACACCGCTTCCATTAGAAGAGAAGGCAACGCTTCATAATGCAAACAAAATGCCGCGAATCGCACAATTTAACGATCAATTTCGTGATGTAGTAAAAGGCAGTACGTTTGATGTAAGTAAACGTGGTTTTGCATTCGGAGGAAGTGTAGACCCCCTGCATTTGCAATATGTGTTAACAGGTAGTCTTATAAATGAAAAAGGAGACGGATTATTTTTAGAACCGCTCCAAAGTATTAACTATGTGGAATGTCATGACAATATGACAATGTGGGATAAAATCGTGTGCAGTAATCAAGAAACAGAAGAGATACAAAAAAGGCGCCATCGCTTAGCGACAGCGATGACATTATTTGCGCAAGGAATCCCATTTTTACATGCAGGACAAGAGTTTTATCGTTCGAAGAAAGGAAATGAAAATAGTTATAATGCGCTTGATGAAATTAATCAACTTGATTGGGATCAAAAAGAGAAAGAAATGAAAACGATTACTTATATACAAGGATTGATTGCGATTCGTAAAGCACATAGAGCATTCCGCTTTCAATCAGCGTATCTAATTAAGAAACATATGACATTTTTACAGGTTGATTGTAACGTGGTTGCATATCATTTACAAAATGTGGGGGAGTTCGGTACTTGGAAAGAGATTGTGGTGGTATTTCATAACGGTACGCAAATAAAAACAATTTCGCTGCCGAAATATGAAATGTGGTACGTATTAGTAGATAGTGCAAATGCGAAAGTACAGCCGATTGCTTCATTTGAAGGGAATGAACTTCAGTTGGCTCCTATTAGCTCGTATATATTGACGGTAATGTGACAAATCGCTACTTGACGATGCGAATATAATAAATGTAGAATTGACAAAGGTGACGATTTTGATAAGTTGTCATTGTATTATTGGTTTTGTAAAATATAAAAGAATAGACGGTTCGTTTGCTTTGATTTCTTGGCCCATGCCAAGTTTTCTTTTATGAAAAATAAGCAAGAGCGCTTTGCCCTCAAGGAATATGCTGAGTATAGTGTTTGAGGATGAAGCCGAATTATTAGTAACTGTCTTTATTATAATATATTAAAAAGTAGTTCCAAAGGCGTTTGCTACTGGAATAGAGGGGTTGTACGATTAGGTACTATTTCAACTCCACTCGTGTAGAGGTCACGAGAAACCGCCACTTTAAGAGCTAAGTGGTAGGAGTTTTTATATGAATCCACAACATGTTCAAAAAGTGTTGCGGTTTTTCTTTTCATAACTATAAAAGATAAGGATTTGTTAACGGGTAATGAATATGGAATGGTTGGAACAATTATTAGGAGAAGAGTGGAGTCTTATACCGGCTGGTGGAGCAACAGGCGATGCATATATTGCGGAAAATGGACAACAAAAGCTATTTTTAAAGCGGAATACATCGCCTTTTTTAGCCGTGTTATCAGCAGAAGGCATTGTTCCAAAATTACTTTGGACAAGAAGGCTGACAAACGGTGATGTGATTTCGGCTCAAAAGTGGCTTCCAGGACAAAAGTTAGAGCCAGAGGATATGAAGCTTGAACGTGTTGCAAAGCTTTTAAAAAAAATACATTCGTCTAAAGCGCTTGTGCAAATGATTCAAAGGCTTGGAAAACAGCCGCTTCATGCACAGGAGTTATTAGAGCAATTGTATTTCGTTTTAAGAGGAGACTTAAAAACGGATGAAACAATTCAGACAGGGCTAGGGTATTTAAAAGCTACACTGAAAGATGCTGAATATAATGAGTTTGTCGTGTGCCATTGTGATGTGAATCATAACAATTGGTTATTATCGGATGAAGATGAATTATTTTTAATTGATTGGGACGGGGCAGTGATTGCGGATCCTGCTCTTGATCTTGGCATGTTATTATATTGGTATGTTCCGCGTCACGAATGGGATGAATGGTTAGCGTATTATGAAGTTGAAATAAATGAGTCATTGCTTCATCGGATGAAGTGGTATGTAGTGGCACAAACGATTTTATCTGTCCAATGGCATACAACAAAAAAACAGCAAGCAGAAGCTGAATATTGGCATCAATATTTACAGCGACTCCTTGCTTCAGAGTAATAAATAATTTAAGAAAAATTGTCCATTCCAGAAATCCACTCGGTAAGTTGCTCTTGATTACTAGAAATATGGTTGTCTAAATCAGAAGAATATTTACCCGATTGACTATAGTGATATACATCGTTTAGCATTGCTTTTACATCGCTATTTACACTATCATTTGCAAGTAATGATTGAATGAGGCGTTCTAATTGTTCGCACTCAGAAACTGTCCCGCAGCAATCACTTTGATGATTGACTAGAATATCTTTTAAAATTTCTAATTGATGTTGTTGATTAATCGGCATGACTGAATCATCCTTTCGATTGTTGTTCGCTTTGAACAAGTAAGAGAAATTTTCTATTTCGTCATGGAGGAGCTAATCAGTGGCTAACGAAACGTTTCTAAGGAAGTGAAAGTTTCGTTCTATGCTCTTTGTAGTTTGTATCAAAATGATACACTTTATACTTGAAAGAAACGGACCGAGTGCTCGTACGTACTTGGTTTTTTGTTTGATAGAATGATTAAAAAAGAAAGAAGGAACCTTCTAAAAAATAGTCTAGTAAAGAGAGGAAGACATCTATGCGTTTAAGACATAAACCATATGCAATGGATCGAATTAATGAGTATTCACAGTTTGTAATTGGAAACCCAGAGGAGCGTCGTGGAAACTGGACAGAAGTGTTTGGAAATGAAAATCCAATCCACATTGAAGTAGGAACAGGTCGCGGGCGTTTCGTTTATGAGATGGCGAAAGCGAATCCGCATATTAACTATATCGGAATTGAAAAATTCACAAGTGTTGTCGTAGATGCGCTTGATAAGTTAATCGAAGAAGAAATACCAAACTTAAAATTGATTAATAAAGATGCTGAAGATTTAACAGTTTTCTTTGCAGAAGGCGAAATTGACCGCGTCTATTTAAACTTCTCAGATCCATGGCCAAAAAATCGTCACGAGAAGCGTCGTTTAACGTATAAAACGTTTTTACGTAATTATGAAGAAGTGTTAGTAACGGGTGGAGAGATTCATTTTAAAACAGATAACCAAAGTTTATTTGAATACTCTCTTATGAGCATGGCTGAGTATGGTATGCTGCTTACATTCCTGAGCCTCGATCTTCATAATAGTGATTTCGAAGGTAATATTATGACAGAATATGAAGAGAAGTTTTCTAGTAAAGGACATCGTATTTATCGCGTTGAAGCGAAATATCGAACAGAACCTGCGCAGTAATGCGCAGGTTTTTGTATAAGTAAAATAATCTGAATTTTGTGTTAGAATGAAATAGAAAAGGAGGAATGTGGAATGGAATCTTTAAAAATCGGGGAAATGAAAGTAACGTGGCTAAGCGGCGGGAACACTCATTTAGATGGGGGAGCGATGTTTGGCGTCGTACCGAAAGTTTTGTGGTCGCGCAAATATAAACATAATGAGACAAATCATATTTATTTACGAACTGATCCTCTTCTTGTACAGACAAAAGAAGGCAATATGCTGATTGATTCAGGAATTGGAAATCATAAAATGAACGAAAAAATGAAGCGGAATCAAGGTGTAACAGAGGAATCGGTGGTTCATGAATCGTTAATGAACCTTGGTCTTGCCTGTGCAGATATTCATTACATATTAATGACCCATCTTCACTTTGATCATGCATCAGGATTAACAAAATGGGAAGATGGTGAACTTGTTTCGGCTTTTCCGAATGCAAAAGTATATGTGTCGGAAATAGAGTGGAATGAAATGAGAACACCTAATATTCGCTCTCGTAATACATACTGGAAAGAAAATTGGGAGCCGATTGTAGAACAAGTTGTCACTTTCAAAGAAGAAATACAAATTTCAGATGAGGTCAAAATGGTACATACAGGTGGACATAGCGATGGACATGCTGTAATTGTTCTTGAAAGTAAAGGGGAGACGATGCTGCATTTGGCGGATCTCTTGCCGACGCATGCCCATCAAAATGTACTATGGGTCATGGCATATGATGACTATCCAATGACATCGATTGAACAGAAACAAAAGTGGATGAAGTATGGAACGGAAAAGAAAGCGTGGTTCACTTTTTACCATGATGCTTATTATCGCGCTATGAAGTGGGATGCAGAAGGACGTATAATTGAAAAATTAGAGAGAAAAGAAAAGGTAGAATCATAATATATAAATACAAATTGGGAAAAATGACATAAAACCATTCTTTTTAGATGGAAGAGAGCATCCGGCCATGCATAGAAGCGGTCAGCCCCTCTCCCTGCCCCATGCCAAGTGAAAACAAAGAGAGAAAATGAGTGTAGTTCACTTTTTATTCTTCATAGCAGCGGGTTATGTATCGAAAAAATCAAAATGGATTTATATAGAAGTTATGGAAAACTAGCTTTTTATAGAATTTGTGAGTAATTAATAGTAAATGAAATTATATCAGCGATTTTTCAAATATATCGATCGTAACTCTAATTATATCAGCGCAAATTGAAATATATCAGCGGTTCGACAAAGAATATCGACTAACCAACAAAAAATGACAAAAAACAGGAGCCCCTAGCTCCTGCTTCTCAACAAACTGAAAAAAAGCTAGTGAAAACTAGCTTTTTTATGCAGCCTTTACTTCTAAAACAGTACCTGTTTTTGCATCTACTAAAAATTCAAATCGTTCTTGTATATCATTTAAAAGTGTTGTAAGACCACCACGGTATACTTCGTACGCAACATCGTATTTTTCAAACGTCTCTGGAACCATATGTACCCAAGAGCCAGTAACTTCGCCTTTATGACTTAATGCTTGTTTCACCATTTTCAATGCTTTTTCTGAAGAAATATGGGATTGTTCTTGAACTTTGTTTGCAACAAGATAACCAGCTGCAAAACCAATGCTAGCACCAGCTAGTAAACCTTTCCAGTTCATATATTCACCTCACTTCTATAAAATAGTGTATCGACAATAATTATAATGCAATTTTAACCAAAAAAGAAGAAACTAGAAACATTTCGAAAATTTCGCTACAATAAAAGAGGTATGCTACTAAGGTTTGAAAGAAGGGGACTTCGTGAATAAAGAGACATTACAATTATTTCGTACGTTAACAGAATTACAAGGTACATCAGGATTTGAACATGATGTACGCCGTTTTATGAAACAAGAGCTAAGTAAATATGCCGATGAAATTGTTCAAGACGGTTTAGGTAGCGTGTTCGGTCTTAAAAAAGGGGATGAAAATGGCCCGCGTGTCCTTGTAGCTGGTCATATGGATGAAGTTGGTTTTATGGTAACGCAAATTACGAAAAACGGGATGATTCGTTTTCAAACGCTAGGCGGTTGGTGGAGTCAAGTATTACTAGCGCAGCGTGTACAAATTATGACGAAAAACGGCCCGATTGTTGGTGTTGTTGGTTCTATTCCACCTCACTTATTAAGTGACGCGCAACGTGCGAAACCGATGGATATAAAAAATATGTTAATTGATATTGGTGCAGATAGTTATGAAGATGCACTTGAAATTGGTGTGAAACCAGGGCAGCAGATTGTTCCGATTTGTCCGTTTACACCAATGGCAAACGAAAAGAAAATTATGGCGAAAGCTTGGGACAACCGTTACGGCTGTGGTCTTGCGATCGAATTATTAAAAGAATTAAAAGATGAAAAATTACCAAATACATTATATTCTGGGGCAACCGTGCAAGAAGAAGTTGGTCTTCGCGGGGCACAAACAGCAGCAAATATGATTCAGCCAGATATTTTCTATGCGCTTGATGCAAGTCCAGCAAATGATGCATCTGGAGATAAAACACAGTTTGGGCAATTAGGAAAAGGAGCGCTTCTTCGTATTTATGATCGTACAATGGTCACGCATAGAGGAATGCGTGAATTTATTTTAGATACAGCAGAAACACATAATATTCCGTACCAATACTTTATTTCACAAGGTGGTACAGATGCTGGTCGTGTACATACAAGCAATTCTGGTATTCCATCAGCAGTAATTGGTGTTTGCGCTCGTTATATTCATACACACGCTTCTATTTTACATGTTGATGATTATGCGGCAGCAAAAGAGTTGATTACAAAGCTTGTGAAAGCAACAGACAAGACGACATTAGAAACGATTAAAAATAATGCTTAAAAGAAAGGGCCGGATGAGGCCTTTTCTTTTCGTATACGAAAAAAACCACTTCTTTTAAGGTGGAAGAGAGCATCCGCCCATGGAAAGAAGCAGTCAGAGAGAGATAAAATCACTCTTTTGTTAGAAGGAAGAGAGTGTCAATTACCTGTTGATTTTTTCTTACGAATTTACAGAGAGGTGAGTAATATGAAAGTAGCAGTCGGATCAAAAAATCAAACAAAAGTAGGGGCAGTTCAAGAAGTATGGAAAGAAGCGATTATTACGGCTACCTCGGTTCCTTCAGGAGTAGCCGCGCAACCGTTTTCTGATGAAGAAACGATGCAAGGTGCAATCAATAGGGCGAAGCGAGCGTTGGAAAAAGAGCAAGCTGACATTGGAATTGGACTAGAAGGCGGCGTCATGAGAACAGAGCAGGGATTATTTATGTGTAACTGGGGTGCTTTAGCAACAAGTACAGGGAAAATATTTGTCGCAGGCGGGGCACGTATTAAGTTGCCTGATGATTTTCTTACTCCTCTTGAAAGCGGGAAAGAGCTAAGTGAAGTCATGGAGGAATTTGTGGAGAGAAAAGATATTCGCAGTCATGAAGGGGCAATCGGAATCTTCACAGATCATCATGTGGATCGTACAGCGTTATTTGTCCATGTTATGAAGCTGTTAGTTGGGCAATATAAGTACGACGAAAAACAAGCATAAATCTTGCAGCATACGTGATGTATGGTAGTATAAAAGAAAGATTATACATGAAAAGATACACTTCGTTAGAGGAGGAAATATAGATGAAATCATTAGAAAGCATGGAGCAATTTCAAGAATTAAAAAATGAAGAGAACGTTATTTTTATGTTCTCAGCAGAGTGGTGCCCTGATTGCCGTTTTGTTGACCCGTTTATGCCAGAAGTAGAAGAGAAATATAGCAATTTCTCATTTTACTATGTAGATCGAGATGAATTTATTGATCTATGTGTAAAATTAGACGTATTTGGCATTCCTAGCTTTGTAGCGTACAATAAAGGGGAAGAAACGGGACGCTATGTAAACAAAGACCGTAAAACACAAGAACAAATCGAAGAGTTTATTGAAGGTTTAAAATAAGGCAACTAGCCAATTGAATTGTAAAAACAACCTCTACCTTCGCGGGGGAGGTTATTTTTTTGGAAGGGAGGCAAAAAAATGAAAATGACGAGTAAAAAGATGAAAGAAGAGTTAATGAAAAAACTATCTCGCCCAGAATGGGACTTTCACTATGATAGTGAAAAAGAGGTACTTCGCATTGAACAAACGGACACGAAAAAAGGAATTAACGTATCGCTTCCAGGAATTGTTGCGAAATGGGAAGTGAAAAAAGAAGCCGCGATTGAAGATGTTGTGTATTACGTGCAAGAAGCGTTAGTTGCGATGCATAAAAAAGAAAGTAGCGCAGCAAAAATTCTACCAGTCATTCGCTCTACTTCTTTTCCGAAACACGCAGAAGAAGGAAATCTATTTGTTATGACGGATCATACAGCGGAGACACGCATTTATTATGCGTTAGATTCTAATAAAACATATCGATTAATTGATGAGCGTTTGTTACAAAAGTTAGGGCTTACCGAGCAACAAGTACGTGAAATGGCATTGTTTAATGTTCGTTCATTAGGCTATGCTTTTAAACAAGATGAAGTAGCTGGGAATACATTTTATTTTTTAAACACAAATGATGGCTATGATGCGAGTCGTATTTTAAATGAATCGCTATTACAATCGATGCGTGAGAAGATTTCAGGCGACATGGTAGTAGCTGTTCCACACCAAGATGTATTAATTGTTGCTGATATCGTGAACGAAATCGGTTATGATATTATTGCACAAATGACAATGAAGTTTTTTGCCGAAGGTCATGTTCCGATTACATCACTTTCATTCGTATATGAAGATGGTGACTTTGAACCAATCTTTATTTTAGCGAAGAATCGGAAGAAGACAAATGGAAAAGAGAAAGGATGAACATAGTGAACGTTTTTTACAACCTTGAAGGAATTGGTGACACTTTAATCGTCGCCTTACAAGATATTACATTAGAAAATCGTACATTTGACCGCAAAGGAGATGTTACGCGTGTTTATGACCGTGAAAGTAATGTAACAGCAGGATTTAACATCTTCAATGCGTCTTCTTATGTAGAAGTGAAAGAAACAGGAAACATTACGTTAACAAAAGAACTTGTAGAAAAAATCAATGATATTTTAGCGAAGAATGGCTTTGAAGAAAAAGTAGAAGCAGACTTGTCGCCAAAATTCGTTGTTGGTTACGTAGCTGAAAAAGAAAAACACCCAAATGCAGATAAACTAAACATTTGTAAAGTCGAAATCGGTACAGATACATTACAAATCGTATGTGGTGCACCAAACGTTGATGCGGGACAAAAAGTTGTTGTCGCAAAAATCGGTGCAGTAATGCCAAGTGGTATGTTAATTAAACCAGCTGAACTTCGCGGCGTTCCATCTTCTGGAATGATTTGCTCTGCGCGTGAATTAGAGCTTCCAGATGCTCCGCAGGAAAAAGGGATTCTTGTGTTAGAAGACAGCTATGAAGTTGGACAAGAGTTTAAATTTTAGTTGATATAGAAAAGCAGCCTCATGATAAAATGAGGCTGCTTTTCTATATTAATACAAAGTGTTATGAAAGCATTCTTTTCGGTTTGGACAGAGTGTCGGCCTATGGATAGAGCCTTTTAGCTCTGTGCCGAGTGAAGGCACAGAGCACACAAGTCCAGGCCCCTTTTATGCCCGAGTGGTGAGGACTGATTAAAGTTTCACTTTATATTGTACTTACTGAAAAATTGAACATATTGGACAAAATACAAGAACGTAATTTTACCTGCACTTTTTGCCGAATGCTGATACAATAAAGGATGTTACTATTTAGTAGAAAGAGTGGTAAACATGTTAGATTGGATGAAAAAGCTGTTTAACAAAGAGGAACACCTCGAAGAAGAAACAGCGATGAATAAAGCAGTACCGAAAAACACTGAAAGTAAGCCGAAACGTCCTCGTGTAAACCACTACACCGAAGCAAGAGAAGCACAAATGGCTAGTCGGAATGTAGGGGTGAAATGCCGCTTTCCGTTAGTACCTGACGATGGATTTGATGAGGAGAATGTGGAAGAACCTACCTATGTTGAGCAGCCGCCGCTGCCAAAAGTAACAACCGTGGAGAGACGCAGGTCTACATATGTAGAGGAAGAACCCGTCCATATATTTGTCCCTCAAAAAGCTGAGCGAGAAATTGAGCCAGATCCTGTCGTACCAAAACAATCTGTGCCAGTACAAGAAAGTAAGCGAAGACCATTTCGTCCAACCGAAATGATTTCACCTATCTTTGGGTATAAACGTCCGTCTGCTCTGCAGCCAGAAGTTCAGACGGAAGAGAAAGGACAGGAAGACCTTGAAATATCCGTTGAAGGAAAACCTGTTGTTGATGCTTGGTTGGAGAAAAAAGGATACTCTTTTTCAAATTTCTCAGACGAAATCTTTAGTCCTTCTAAGAAACAGGAGGAAAGCCTAGAGCATATTGAACAACAAGAAAGTCCAAAAGAAGAAAAATCAGTTGTTGATCAGTGGTTAGAGAAAAATGGCTACAATTCCGCCGGTTCTATTACTGACTTAGAGGAGCAAGAAAAGGTAGCTGATTCTCATCCATTTGCAACGGATGACCCGTTATATAAATCAGTTGGCCAGAATGCTCAGAAAGAGGAACATACTGCCGAAACCGTACAGGTATTGGAGCAAGAACCGGATGTAGTGGTGCTATCACAATACGACAACGTAGCGAAGGAAGCAATATTACAAGATGAATTACTAGGTTCTGCTGTAGAAGATAGCGATACAACGTCAGTGGAAGAAAATGAATATAAGAAAGAAGTAGAAGAAGCACCGGCAGCAGAAATAGAGGAAGAAGTAGAAGAAGCACCGGCAGCAGAAATAGAGGAAGAAGTAGAGGAAGCACCGGCAGCAGAAATAGAGGAAGAAGTAGAAGAAGCACCGGCAGCAGAAATAGAGAAAGAAGTAGAAGAAACGCTGGCAGCAGTGGAGGTAATTGAAGAAATACTGATTGCTGAAACAGCGAAGGAGTCTACAGAAGCACCGGCTCAAATAGTAATTGAAGAAACGACAGAACAAGAGAATTTTGTTTCTAAAGCGGAAAAAGATGTTGTAGAAACATCTTCAGCAGACGAGCACACGAAGGAAGCGGTTCAAAACTTTGCAAATGTATTAATTGAAGAGAATGATGAAAAGCAAAACGTTACTTTGGAGCAGTCTGTTAAGCCAAAAGAAGAACCGAAGCGCGAGAAGAAGCGTCATGTACCGTTTAATGTTGTGATGCTAAAACAAGATAGAAGAAAGTTAATGGAGAGATATGCAGATAGAATACAAACATCGCAGACCACTCCTGTAAGACAAGCTGAAGAAGTATCAAAAGGAAACGGGCAAACTGTACAGCAAGTTATAGTAGAAGCTCCAGAAGAAAAGAAGCTAGCGCAGCAAGTAGTAGTGGCAAATCAAGAAGAAGAGAAGCCAGCGCAGCAAGTAGTAGTGGCAAATCAAGAAGAAGAGAAGCTAGCGCAGCAAGTAGTAGTGGCAAATCAAGAAGAAGAGAAGCCAGCGCAGCAAGTAGTAGTGGCAAATCAAGAAGAAGAGAAGCCAGCGCAGCAAGTAGTAGTGGCAAATCAAGAAGAAGAGAAGCCAGCGCAGCAAGTAGTAGTGGCAGCTCAAGAAGAAGAGAAGCCAGCGCAGCAAGTAATAGTGGAGGCGCCAGTATCAGTTCAGGTAGCAGAGGTGAAGGCACCTGCTAAAGATGCGGGAGTACAAGAAAAGGCATATGTTGTTGCGAAAAGAGAAAATGATATGCGTAATGTATTGAAAACCCCGCCTGAATATACAATGCCACCGTTAACACTGCTAACAATTCCAACTCAAACGGCATTGGATAATACCGGATGGTTAGAAGAGCAGAAAGAATTATTAGATACGACGTTTAATAATTTCCATGTTGGAGCTCATGTTATCAATGTTTCGCAAGGGCCAGCTGTAACTCGCTTTGAAGTACAACCAGACCCGGGTGTGAAAGTAAATAAAATTACAAACTTAAGCGATGATATTAAGTTAAGTTTAGCTGCAAAAGATATTCGAATTGAGGCACCAATCCCAGGGAAAAGTGCAATTGGAATTGAGGTTCCGAATAAAGAAAGTAAGCCAGTATTTCTAAGAGAAATATTGAGAAGTCCTGTGTTCACGAAGAGTGAATCGCCGCTTACAGTTGCACTTGGACTTGATATTTCTGGTGCGCCAATTGTAACGGATATAAGGAAAATGCCACATGGACTAATTGCTGGTGCGACTGGTTCAGGGAAAAGTGTGTGTATTAATGCGATTTTAACTAGTATTTTATATAAAGCGAAACCGCATGAAGTTAAGTTAATGCTAATTGATCCAAAAATGGTTGAGCTTGCGCCATATAACTCTGTGCCACATCTTGTATCACCTGTTATTACAGATGTGAAAGCAGCTACAGCGGCGTTGAAATGGGCTGTAGAAGAGATGGAACGTCGTTATGAATTATTTGCGCATGCTGGAGCTCGTGATTTGAATCGTTATAATACAATTGTAAGTAGCCGAGAGATTCCAGGCGAAACATTGCCGTATATGGTCATTGTTATTGATGAGTTAGCCGATTTAATGATGGTTGCTCCTGGTGATGTTGAGGAAGCGATTTGCCGCATTGCTCAAAAAGCACGTGCTTGTGGTATTCACCTATTAGTTGCAACGCAGCGTCCGTCTGTGGATGTTATTACAGGGCTAATTAAATCAAATATTCCAACGCGTATTGCGTTTACCGTATCATCTCAAGTTGACTCACGTACAATCATTGATATTGGAGGAGCGGAAAAATTACTTGGCCGCGGTGATATGCTATTTCTAGGAAACGGTACGTCAAAACCAGTTCGTGTGCAAGGCGTATACGTATCAGATGATGAAATTGAAAAAACAGTTGACCATGTGAAAAAGCAAATGAAGCCACACTATTTATTTCAGCAAGAGGATTTATTGGCGAAAACAGAGCAACATGAAGCAGAAGATGAGTTGTTTTTTGATGCATGTCAATTTGTTGTAGACCAAGGGGGAGCGTCCACATCTTCTGTACAGAGAAAATTCCGCATCGGTTATAATCGTGCAGCACGTCTTATTGAAGAGATGGAAGCACAAGGAATTATTTCTGAAGCAAGGGGAACAAAACCGAGGGATGTCCTTATTTCAGAAGATGAGTTTGCTGCGATGCAGGAAACGAATGTATAGGAATCGGTTTTGCTGTATACTAAGAGAAAATGTTGGATAGTAAAGTAGGGAGTAAACGACATGAAAGAAATTGAATTAAAATTAAAAGGTGAAATGAATCGACTAACAAATAAAACATTTAAATTTGATGAACGAGTTGGAGAAGGCTGGTTCTCTGCCGTTTACTTTTTAAAAACACGAGACATTATTCAAGAATTTCGCCCGAAAAGTGTTGTGACAATGCAATTTTTCCAAAAAGAGCATGCGGTACTTTGCGGAACAGATGAAGTAATCGCGTTGTTACAAACGTTTGCTGCACATCCTGAAGAACTTGAAATTCATTCTTTAAAGGATGGGGACAAAATTAATCCATTTGAAACAGTTTTAACAATTACAGGTCCTTATGAATATTTCGGGTTTTTAGAAGGTGTAATCGATGGGATTTTAGCTCGTCGTACATCTGTTGCAACAAATGTATATAATGTTGTACAAGCTGCTCGCAGCGGTGAAAAAGAAAAACCCGTTATTTTCATGGGAGACCGTGATGATCATTATACACAGCAAGCTGGTGATGGATATGCTGCGTATACTGGCGGCATGAGCGCACAAGCAACGCATGCAATGAATGAATGGTGGGGCAAAAGTGGAATGGGGACAATGCCTCACGCATTAATTCAAATGTTTAATGGCGATGTTGTAGAAGCTGCGAAAGCATACCATAAAAAATTCCCAGAAGATGATTTAGTTGTATTAATTGACTACAATAACGATGTCATCACAGACGGGCTTCGCGTTGCGCGGGAATTTGGTTCAGAATTAAAAGGTGTACGTATTGATACTTCACGTACAATGATTGATCAATATTTCATTCGTCATCCAGAAGTGCTTGGAACATTTGATCCGCGTGGTGTCAATCCATCTCTTGTTTTCGCTCTTCGTAAAGCACTTGATAAAGAAGGGTTCCAGCATGTTAATATTGTTGTAACTGGTGGGTTTGATGAAAAACGCATTCGTGAATTTGAAGCGCAAAATGTTCCTGTAGATCTATACGGAGTAGGAAGCAGCTTATTAAAGATGAACATTGGTTTTACAGGTGATAATGTAGAATTAAATGGAAAACCAGAAGCGAAGGCTGGCCGTAAATATCGCCCAAATCCACGCTTAGAGCGTGTTCAATTAGAAAAAAGAGAAGATATGTAAGAGGCGGAGAAACTGATAGGTGATTGACCCTATCGGTTTTTCTGTTATCATAGTATAACGGATTGTTTTTTGCTATAATAAGTTTGTTGTGGACATATAAAAAGTACGTACGTGTTTATCACGATTGGCGAGAGCTCATAAAAGTTCCGCTGTATCGAAAATGTATGATGATTACTAAAACAAGAAAAGATTCATATACTGTCTTATAGATAGGACGTTGTATTAGTTCGAAATGTTGGAGGTTCTTTAAGATGACAGTTTACCATTTTGTAGGAATTAAAGGAACAGGAATGAGTTCGTTAGCACAAATTCTTCATGACATGAAGCATACTGTTCAAGGTTCTGATTTTGAAAAACGTTTCTTTACACAAGTAGCTTTGGAAAAGCGTGATATCTCCATCCTTCCTTTTGATAAAGATAATGTCAAAGAAGGACAAGTGATTATCGCAGGAAATGCGTTCCCTGATACGCATGAAGAGATTGTAGCAGCGAAAGAATTAAATATCCCTGTACACCGTTACCATCACTTTTTAGGGGAACTTATGAATAAGTATACAAGTGTTGCGGTAACAGGTGCACATGGAAAAACATCGACAACAGGTTTATTAGCCCATGTTATGCAAGGTGCACACCCAACATCGTATCTTATTGGAGATGGAACAGGGCATGGGGTAGAAAATAGTAAGTATTTTGTGTTTGAGGCATGTGAGTATCGTCGTCACTTCTTGTCTTACTATCCAGACTATGCAATTATGACAAATATTGATTTTGATCATCCGGATTACTTTACAGATGTGAATGATGTATTTAGTGCATTCCAAGAGATGGCGCTTCAAGTGAAAAAGGGAATTATTGCATGTGGTGATGACGAAGAGCTGCAAAAAATTCAAGCGAAAGTACCTGTTATTTTCTATGGATTTGGGGAAGACAATGATTTCCAAGCTCGTAATATTCAAAAGAGAACAGATGGCACTGTATTTGATGTGTTCGTTCGTAATACGTATTATGAAACATTCAAAATTACAGGGTACGGCGATCATAGCGTCTTAAATGCATTAGCAGTTATTGCGCTTTGCCATTATGAAAATGTTGATGTAGAAGCGGTAAAACATCAATTAACAACATTTGAAGGCGTAAAACGTCGCTTTAATGAAAAACCGATGGGAGAACAAGTCATCATTGATGATTATGCACACCATCCAACAGAAATTAATGCAACGATTGAAGCAGCTCGTCAAAAGCATCCTGAGCGTGAAGTTGTCGCTGTATTCCAGCCACATACATTCTCACGTACAGAAAAGTTCTTAAATGAGTTTGCAGAAAGCCTAAGCAAAGCTGATCAAGTATACTTATGTGATATTTTCGGATCAGCACGTGAAAAACAAGGTGGTTTAACAATTCAAGACCTGCAACAACGCATTGATGGTGCGGAATTAATTACAGATACAACAACGGATGTATTAAAGAAACATAAAAACGGCGTTCTTATTTTCATGGGCGCAGGTGACATCCAAAAATTTGAAGCAGCTTACGTGAAAGAAGTGCAAGTTGCGGAGAAGTAATAAAGTAAAAAGACGTACAGCGGTGGCTGTGCGTCTTTTTGGTTTGTTTCTGTATTGAATTGTATCGAGTGGTCGATATATATCAACGATTTTTATTTATGTATTGACCTAGAGTGAACTCTAGGTTGTAAGATGAACATGTGAAAAACAAGGGGGAGATAGCATGTATAAGATCGGCGAAGTAGCAGAGTTAACGGGGATGAGCATTCATACACTACGTTATTATGAAAAGTTAGGATTATTACCACCACCAGTGCGAAACAGTGGTATTCGCCAATATACGGAAGGTGACGTACGCTTGTTGAAATTTTTGTACTCATTAAAACAAACGGGGATGTCACTAGAAGAGATGGCGGAGTTTGCAAGTGATGGGTGCATTATAGAAGAGATTAGACAAAGAAAAGAGGAAGTGCCTGCAAAGGTGAAAAAGCGAATTGCGATTTTAACAGCGCATTTAGATCGTTTAAAGGAGCAACAAGAGCAATTAAACCGTGTAGTAAAGCTAACAGAGGATAAATTAGAAATTTATTATGGTTTTTTAGATGGCAAAGATGCGGAGGACGACAATGAAAAATAAAATATATCTGCAGCTTTTAGGCTTTGCGATATTTACAGGTGGAACGTTCAATGCTTCAAAATACGCAGTACAATATTTTTCAGCGGTTCATATCGCAGCTTGGCGTTTTGGAATCGCTGCTTTTGTAATGCTGGGTATCTTAATGATAAGAAGAAACTTTGAGAGAGAAATATGGAAACAAAATATCGGTTACTATGTTTTGCTTGGTATGGTAGGTGTATTTGGATTTAACTTCTTTTTCTTTTTAGGAATGAAACATACAGAAGCGATAAATGGTTCGCTTATTATGGCAACGAATCCACTTGTGACGACAATATTAGCGAGTTTTATCTTGCGAGAAAAAATTGTGAAACAGCAAGTAATTGGAATGGGATTTGCATTACTCGGGGTTATCTTTGTTATTACGCAAGGTTCATTTTCTATCATACAAAACTTAGCATTTTCAAAAGGTGATTGCTATATTTTATTAGGGAATATTTGCTGGGCATTGTATGGAGTGTTAGGTAGAAGGTTTATTAAGAACGGAAGTCCCATACAAACAACGACATATACAATGACCATTGGAGCGGTTGCTTTCCTTATTGTATCTCTCACACAAAAGGGGGTAGTACCTATTTCAGAAATTCCTCTATTCGCATGGCTTGCTATCTTATTCATGGCAATTGGAATGAGTGTGCTTGGTTACCTTTGGTGGAACAAAGGAATCGCGCAAATTGGAGCGGCAAAAACATCTTTATTTTTTAACTTGGTCCCTGTTGTTACGTTACTTATTTCATTTATAGAAGGAGTAAACATAACGATGGCACAATGTGTAGGGATGGTATTAGTGATTACAGGGGTACTATATTCTTCTGATATTATGAAGGTGAAAGCAAAAGAAAGTGCTAACATTTTTTAGTTCGAAATGTTAGAATAATAAGAAAGAATAAAAGGGGATGGAGAAATGTTCACACTTCGCGTCGATGATGAAATTGAACTTCAATTGTTAGAAAAACATCATAAAGAAGAACTATATCAATTAGTAGATCAAAACAGAGCGCATTTAAATGAGTGGCTTCCATGGGTCGATGGGACAAAATCAGCTGATGCATATGATGAAATTCTTCCAATATGGCTGAAGAGATTTGCAGATGGAAACGGTTTTGAGACGGGGATACGTTACAACGAAACTATCGTTGGAATGGTTGGTATTCACGAGGTGAACTGGGCTAAGAAAGCAACGAGTCTTGGATATTACCTTGCCGAAGAAGCAGGTGGAAAAGGAATTATGACGCGAAGTGTAAAAGCTGTGCTTCGCTATGCGTTTGAAGATTTAAAACTAAATAAAATTGAAATTCGTTGCGGCGTAAAAAACAAGAAAAGTCGTGCGGTTCCAGAGCGTCTTGGTTTTAAATTAGATGGTATTTTGCGTGAGGAAGAATGGCTATATGATCATTTTTATGATATTGCGGTATATAGTTTACTAGCTTCAGAATGGAGGAAAATCCGATGAGCGATTCGATTTGTATTACTCCGTATGAGAGTAAGTTTCAAAATGAAGTAGTGGACCTTATTGTGCACATTCAGCAAAAGGAGTATAACGTACCGATTACGAAGGAAGAGCAACCTGACTTATTAGAAATAGAGAATTTTTATCAAAGAGATAACGGGAATTTTTGGGTAGCAATATATGAAGGAAAAGTAGTTGGCAATGTAGCCTTATTAGATATTGGGAATCAGCAAGTTGCGTTGCGGAAAATGTTTGTGAAGAAAGAGTTTCGCGGAAAGGTGTGGAAGACAGCAAGTTTGTTATTACAAACAGCAATTTCTTGGGAAAAGGAAAAGCAATTAGAAACGATTTATCATTTTAACTGAGAAGACCCCTTCCTCTAAACGAAGTGAGGGCGTGAGATGAATCAGTTTTTTTCTTTTTTAAAGAAAATGTTCTTTTCTTGATAGAACATACGTTTGTTCCGGTGTATAATAATCGTATCAAGTAAAATGGGGTGAGAACAGGTGAAGAAAGCATATTTTTCGAAACGAATCTATAAGACCAATTTACCGCATGAAATGATAGATGCACTGACACAGACAATCGAAACATTTAATCGAGCGAAACGCTTTGCATTTCAAACAATCGTCCGGGAAAAACGTTGGAACCGTAAGATGTACACAGACAGTCTTCATCTCGTTCTCAAACGGAACTATCAATTGAATGATTACTATGCAAACAGTGCGATGCAAGAAGCAAAGGTGTTGTTTACAGGTTTAATGGAGTTACAAAAATTATATGAAAAACAAACACAAGAGAAGCTTAAGAAACTCAAGAAAAAGTTAAAACAAGAACGAACAAAACTAACAAATCTTCGTAAAATCAAACAAAGTTGTGTAAATGGAAAGTTGACGTTTCCGAAAAACACTCGCTTCGCGAAGCACAACAACCTCATCTCCTTATCTCGTAAAAAAGAAACTCTAATTTGGCTGAGTGAATATCTATTTGAGCATCAGTACTTAGATGTTCAAATCAAAAGGATTCAGGCGGAAATTGGCCTTCTAACCCACAGACAATTCCGTTTAACACAAAAACTTTCATCTTATCAAACAAATATCCCAAGCGCAGTATTTGGAAGCAAAAAACTATTTAAGTCTCAATTTACCACCTGCGAGTTTGTACGGAACCATGACAAATGGAAAACATTATTTTCTCATGGTCGAAATAAACAGCTTACACTCTCTGGCCGTAAAGATGCTAAATATGGAAATTTTGTATTTCAGTATGTGCCTGACACAAATGAATTATGGATGACGACAAGTTCT
The DNA here is from genome assembly GCF_054570475.1 of Bacillus sp. C1. Taxonomy (NCBI): domain Bacteria; kingdom Bacillati; phylum Bacillota; class Bacilli; order Caryophanales; family Bacillaceae; genus Bacillus; species Bacillus sp. C1. The sequence goes on along the minus strand of NZ_JBTMZT010000013.1, from coordinate 10,471 downwards.
GGGAAAACACTTATATTTCCAGCTGTTAGGTTCCCGTATGGGCAAGAAATGATTGAAGAAGTAATCACAACCCAACTACAGTGTAAGAATAAGAAAAAATATGGCAAACCGATTGCATGGTCTGTGGAAGACTATGGTACCTATTATATTGTGAAATGTTTAGTTGATGTACCGGAAAATCCACACACGAATTACAGTACATCAGATGGTGTAATCGGTGTAGATTGTAATCTTGAGCATTTTGCTTGGGCGAATGTAACGAAGGATGGAAATTATAAAGGAAGTGGTTCCCTTCGTTTTTCTATCATGGGGAAATCTACAGGACAAATCACAAAAATCATCGAAGTGGAAGCGATTCGCTTAGTGGATTTAGCGGAGCGGTATAACAAACCAATTGTACTAGAGAAACTAGATACGACCCAATCGAAAACAGGGAATCGATATGGGAATAAGCGAGCGAATCGGATGAAGAGTATGTTTGCGTATGAGAAGATGACAAGTGCAATTATGAACCGTGCAAATAAAAGGGGCGTGGCTGTCTTTCAAGTGAATCCCGCTTACACTTCAATCTCCGGAAAGATGAAATACATGCGGAAGTTCGGTATCTCTATTCATCAATCCGCGGCTTTTACGATTGGTCGCCGGGGATTAGGATATAAAGAAAAAGTACCTCGGGTGCTTCAGCCTTATATTCCAAAGAAAGACGCACATCACTGGAGTCATTGGCATCAATTGAACAATCAATTGGATATTCGTACGCATCATTTCTATCAGCTATACGATGTGAATCAGCCGAAAGAATCGTTGCAAATCGAAAAATTATACTTGTTTGAACGTGAAAAGAAAAAACTTGCAAAACTATTTGCATGATAAAAAAGAACACTTTGTCCCAGATTTTTACGCTTATTACCAGAGCAGATAACAAGTCTAGGAACTGGATGCATGACAAAGTGTTCTAGCCTCGATATAAGAAAAAGTAGTTGTACCTATTTTGTTTGCCTTTCGTCGGAAGATAGAATAGGTCGTCTTACATTACATATAGACACTACCGAACTCTATATCGCTGTATCCTCTTTGTTGAACGAGAGGAACTGTTTTTGTGAGGACAGAGACAGAAGAATCCCCCACCTCAAGCTCTTGTAGAGGTAGGGGGATAGTTCAATTTAAATTCTCAGGATTCAAAGCTTCTAATTCTGGTACAACGAATCGTCCGTCTTTACGGATTAATACGTCATCGAAGTAAATTTCGCCGCCGCCGTATTCAGGGCGCTGGATGCATACTAAATCCCAGTGAATGTTGGAGTTGTTGCCGTTCCATGCATCGTCATAAGCTTGTCCAGGTGTGAAGTGGAAGCTGCCATCAATTTTTTCATCAAATAGGATGTCACCCATTGGATGTAAGATGTATGGGTTTACGCCGATTGCAAATTCACCAACGTAACGTGCGCCTTCGTCTGTATCGAAGATTTTATTAATGCGCTCTGTATCGTTTGCAGTTGCTTCAACGATTTGGCCATTCTCAAATTTAAGTTGTACATTCTCAAATGTATAGCCGTTATATGGAGATGGTGTGTTGTAAGAAACTGTACCGTTAACAGAATCGCGAACTGGTGCCGAGTATACTTCGCCGTCTGGAATGTTTAAATGACCAGAGCATTTAATAGCCGGAATGTCTTTAATAGAGAATGTTAAGTCTGTTCCAGGACCAGTAAGGCGAACTTTATCTGTTTTGTTCATCAGTTCAACAAGGTTATCCATTGCTTTATCCATTTTACCGTAATCTAAGTTACATACTTCGAAGTAGAAGTCTTCGAATGCTTCTGTGCTCATTTTTGCAAGTTGTGCCATAGATGCGTTTGGATAACGAAGAACAACCCAGCGTGTTTTTGGAACTCGGATGTCTCTATGTACTTTTTTACCAACTGTTTGACCGTGGATTTTCATACGCTCGCTTGGAACGTCAGCTTGTTCGTTAATGTTATCGCCAGAGCGAAGACCGATGTAAGCATCCATATCCTTCATAACACTTGCCTCATAGGCAGCGATTTGCTCGAAGTGTTCTTCCGTAGCTCCCATTAATAAAGAACGATCTACCCCGTGATCTTTTAAGGAAACGAATGGGAAACCGCCAGCTGCATATGCTTCTTTCACAAGTGCAGTTACAAGTTCTTTTTGCAAGCCAAAGTTTTCGATTAATACTTTTTCACCTTTTTGTAAGCGGATTGAGTAGTTAATTAGATTGTGTGCTAGTTTTTCAATACGTGGGTCTTTCATATGTAAAAGCCTCCTTATTCATTATGCATCCTCTTATATTGTAACCTACTTGATGGAATTTGTTTAAACATTTATGCTGTAGTTGACGAATAAGTATGAAAATTTAAAGGGAACGATAAGAATTAGAATGAAACGGAAAATGATTGTATAATAGGAGAAAGTATGAATAAGATAAAGGAAGTGATGAAATGCAAGTTCTTTTATACGTAAGTGCAGCTATAGCTGCCATTGCCTTTGCAATTTTAGTAATATATGCATGTAAAACATTATTATCATTGCAAAAAACGTTAGAAAACGTTGCAAGTACACTAGAGGGCTTAGAAAAACAGATGCAAGGAATAAGCGTAGAAACAGAGCAATTGTTGCATAAGACGAATACATTAGCTGATGATATTCAAAAGAAATCACAATCATTAAATAAAGTAGTAGAAGGCGTAGATGGAATTGGAACGACAATTCATTCTTTAAATACGAAACTTCGTAATGTATCAGATTCGGTCACAAATGAAATTGAAAATAATGCAGATAAAGTTGCACAAGTTGTGCAATGGAGTAGTGCTGCGATTGAAGTGTATAATCACTTTCGAACTACTAGACAAGAGAAGAAGCTCGAAAAAGAAGAAAAGAAGGCAGAGAAAAAAGAGAAGCGTTCTAGACTTCCAATCCGTATGAGGGGTGAATAAGGTGAGCATGACGAAAATTGAAACAATGGAAGAGCTTGAAGCAGTATTAGAAACGGCGGAACCATATATTCTTTTTAAACATAGTACAACATGTCCAATTAGCCAAGGAGCATATGCGGAATTTGAGGCATATTGTCGCGACGCAAAAGAGGTACCTGCTTATTATTTATACGTACAAGATGCGAGAGATGTTTCGAGTCGTATTGCAGACCAATTCGGCATTAAACATGAGTCACCACAAGTATTATACATAAAAGATGACATGGCAGTATGGCACACATCTCATTGGAATATTAAGAAGCAGACTTTAGAAGAGAATATTAAATAATAAAAGAGAGTGAACGAAAAGATTTTCTTTACGTTCACTCTCTTTTGTTATTCTTTTTTGTTTGTTTTATAGCTGTTTAAGAATTTTTGTACTTTTTCTGGATCGGCTTTTAGCTCATTTCCTGTTTTTACAATTGGACTGACTGTAGAAACGGCTTTCACTTTTTTATTTTGATAAATGCTTAGAATTTCGTCTTGGTTGATAGAATAGAGAACTGCTTTTCGTAAGGCCTCATTTTTTGCAACTTCACGATTTTTTGTATTAAATAGCAGGTAGCTTACACCATTACTCTCAATGTTTTGTAATGCTAACTTGCTATCACTTTTAATAAGATCATGTTTTGTTTCCGGAATACCGGAATATAAATGAATTTCATTGTTACGCAAGGCGGACAGTGCACTGTCTGTGTCTTTAATGAATCGAAGTGTAACATTTGAAATTTTAGGCTCATGCTTTGTTCCTTTTAAGTAATTTGGGTTCTTTTGAAAAATTGCTTCGTAATCATTTTTATAAGAAAGAATATAGGGACCGCTTGCATACAGTGTGTTATTGTATTTATTTCCATCTGTCACTGTATTTTGATCACCATAAGGAACGTCTTTATTCACATCAAAAGAAGCTACATCGTACGTATTGATGCTTTCTACTTGCTTTTTAGAGACGATCCCCGCGGATTGGTGTGCTAAATAATTTAATACTTGCGGAAAAGGTGTTGTAGTTGTAAGCTTTAAAACTTGATATTTACCTTCCTTATTATTTGCTTGTTGTTTATCCGCTACAAGTTCAGTGATTTTGGTCGTTAAGTCTTTTTCGAGTGCTTCTTTCACTGATTTGTTATTGCCGGATTGTTTTACTTTATCGAGTGTGCTAAGATCCGTCACTACTTCTACATTTTGAATATGTTCGTGTAAGCTATGTGTACGGTGGTCGGGAACCGAGTTTTTGTCTTTTGCTCGATTCAGTGAGAAAATAACATCATCAGCTCCGACACGTTCACCAGTATCTTCTGCTTTTTTATTCGAGATTTTTGAGAAGTTTATATCATCTCTAAGCAGGAAATAATATTCGGAATTCCCTTCTGCTGTACTATAGTTATGAGATAGAGAACCTTCGGATGTAATCTTATCATTATCTGTAAGGTTAATGAGTCGAACGTACATGTTTGTATTAATCGAATTAATAGAGCCGTCATTCCCTTTAATAGGATCAAGAGATGTAAGAATTGAATCGGTTTGAGTAAGAATAAGAGGTGCTGTTTCACGTTTACTCGTGTCTTTGAAATCGATTGTTTCCCATACGAGAGCGCGAGATTTTGCTAATCGTACTGAATCCTTATTTAGAATGTCTTTGTTAATAGCTTGTGTTTTCAAAGATGTGTAAAGTGGTACAATGTAGGCTTTATTAAATACAAGAAGTTGTTCTAATTGTTTGTACGTATTTACATATTCTTTCGGAGTTTGCGTACTCGCTTTCTCGATTAGCTTGTCGATTTCTGGATCAGCAATGATGCTGGAGTCTCCGCCGGTTTTAAATATGGAACGTACAGCGTAATCTGGATTGCCCGTAACAGTAGTCCAACTAGACAAGGCGATATCATAGTTACCAGCACTTCGTTGTGCTTTGAAACCTCCATAATCGGGCTGGAGGTTTAATTTCACTTTGAATCCATTTTTGGTAAGCTGATCTCGAACGATATTAATGTCAGTTTCACTACTACTTTGGCCAAGAATTTCAATTTCTACTGGATTTTTATCATCGGTTACAGTCGCTTTTTTCTTTGTTTTTTCCGCTACTTCTGACTTCGTGTTTACAGAGCATCCTGCTATTAATAATACAAATATAAGCAGCAGGGATGAGAAAAGTTTCTTCACAATACATTCCTCCTAAAAGTATAATGTTAGATTCAATCTAATTTTGGATCGAGTGCATCTCTCAAACCATCTCCTAAAAAGTTAAAAGATAGGACAAGGGCCATTATGGCAAGGCCAGGATATATCGCCAAGTATGAATGAGATTCAAGGTATGTGCTTCCAATTTTCAAAATGTTCCCCCATTCTGGTATGTGCGGTTCAACACCTAAACCGAGATAACTTAGGCTACTTGTAGCGATGACAGCACCACCAATCGTAAGGGTAGATTTAACAATCATTGGTGCAAGCGCATTTGGGACAATATGTTTGAAGATAATAGAAAAATTATTTAATCCGTATGCGCGTGCGGACAGTACATATTCATAATTTGATACCATCATCACATTTGCCCGCATTGTTCTAGCGTATGTGGGAATGGCCCCTGCGCTAAGTGCGACAATTAAATTTGCTGTATTAGCTCCAAAGGCAGCAATGATAGCAATTGCTAATAAAATACCTGGAATGGCATATAAGATATCTAAGAGCCTCATAATAATATTGTCGGTACGACGGCCGTAATAACCAGATACTGCTCCTAAAATACCACCGATAACGACAGGGATTATTGTAGAAATGAAACCGACAACGAGTGAAATGCGAGCTCCGAATATGATTCTAGAAAACAAATCTCTTCCGAAATTATCTGTTCCGAATGGATAAGCAAGACTTGGAGCATGCAGAATGACATTATAATTATTTTCGACAGCCATACTATAGTCGAATGTTACATAGCTACATATAGAAAGAGAGAATATAAAAACGATAAAGAATAGACCTAACATAGCCGTTGTATTTTGCGTAATTTTTTTCAAAATACTATCCCATTGCATGATCATCTCTACATTGTTACTGTAAATTTTCATAATTAAATTAATCCCTAGTATGAAAGCAAACAGATTACCTGTTATAGATGTCAGTAAAAGAGGAACGGCTATATATATGAACCAAGGTGCAACTTTATTATTCTGTCCATGCATTGCTATGAGTAACAGCGTGATGAGTTGAAATAGTAAGATGGCCAGTAGTATAAACATCGATGGAAGAAAGGTATCTGCAACATAAGGTTTAAACAAGTTAAGTGCTGATAAAACAATAATAAGGAGCTGTGTAAGTAGCGTATATACAGCAAATATATATTCAAGTGTTTTTCGCTTTTTTATTACATGAAATGAAGAGATCGTAATAAAGATATGACCGGCAAAAATACTTAAGAGTTGTATGTAACCTAGTCGTCTCGTTTTGTTTTGTACATATCCTAACTGAAGCAGATCACGTTTCATTTTTAATGTGATAATGAATTGTAAGCATGTAAAGAGCGTGTAGACTACAAATGTCCCGAATATATATATGTTTAATGTTTTGGAATCAAAGTCATAGCTATTTAGACCGAGAATAAAAATGATTGCTAGAGAAAGAATACATGTGAATTTAGCTTGTGTATATTCTGGGAGTAAAACTAGCGCTTTTGTTTTTTGTTGATTTTTGATTGTCTTTATCATATTGAGCATGAATACACCTTCTTTAATATTGTTTCATTTTCGAACGGATGCGAGGATCGAAAAATGCATACAAGATGTCAATGCATACATTAACTAAGGAAATTGTAATCGCTACATAGATCACCCCGCCCATAATGCTTGGAATATCAGGGATAAATTGCTTATCAACGATGTAACTTCCAATGCCGCTTATGTTAAATACTTTTTCAGTAACAGCAGCTCCGCCAAGCATTCCTCCGAATAAGAGACCAATCACAGTAATAATCGGAATCATAGCGTTGCCGATAGCGTGTTTCCAAAGAATGTGCTGTTGACTTAAACCTTTTGCTTTCGCTGTCATAATGTAATCTTCATGAATCACTTCGAGTGTTGCTGAGCGTGTCATTCTGGCAATTGAGGCTGTAAATCCAGTTCCTAGTACAGTAATGGGCATAATAATAGAAAGTAAATTCTCAGGGGTAAATGTAGCTGGTAACCAATGTAATTTGATAGAGAAATTCAAAATAAAGATGAGACCTTGCCAAAAATTTGGAATAGATAATCCAATTAGAGCGATGAACATAAAGGTATAATCGAAAAATGAATTCGGTTTTGTTGCTGAAATGATACCGATTGGGATTGCGATTATGATGGCCATAAATAATGAGATAACGGCTAGTGCGAGAGTGATAGGGAATTTTTTAGCTATACTTGTAATGACTTCTTCATTACCTGAGAAAGATATACCTAGGTCAAAAGTTGCAATGCCTTTAAGGGTATCCCAAAGCTGTTGAAAGTATGGTTGATCGAGACCATACAAATGATTAAATGCAGCAATCTGTTCTTTTGTTGCTGTTTCCCCGAGGATGTTTGAAGCTGGATCAAAAGGTGACAAATATAGGATGGTAAACACGAGAATTGAAACTCCAAAAATGACAAATGCACTCATAATGAGTCTTTCGAAAATATATTTTAGATAGGAATTACTATAGAGAAGTAGGAGTACATACATAAGTAAACCTGGAATGAATGATAAGGTTAAAAAAACTGGATGTGAGATCAGAGATTGAAACGTATTTTCAAATGTGATTCTTTGTTTACCTTGGTGCTTAAGCGTTTGGTTCGCTGTTTCAATCAAAATGTTATGGAATTGTTCATTTGTCAACTTTTCTACTAATTGATTTGTCTTTTGCATACTTGTCTTTTCATTAAAAAAGGTTTGTTTTCGTAAAGTTTGATCCAATAATTCGAGCCTTACATTTTCACGATATCCAGTTTTAAGTAAAGAGTTCTTTGTTTCTTCTAAAATAGAAAAATATGAATCTCTCCTTTTTCGATATAGATAGATAAGAAAGACAACGATGTTAACTGGCAAACCAAGTATAAGGATCAAATATTTGTAGGGGAGACGTAGCTGCATTTTTTCATAAGTACGGTTAATGATATTGGATAGATTGAAAATTCCATAGATGGTACTTGTTTTTTGTATTTGGGTAACTTCCAATGGATTGTACCTCCTTTTTAATTAATTTGAATTATTCCGATGTGTATAGTATATTTTATTTTAAGGGAATTAAAAAGTCAATATTCGGATTATTTTAAAAATGAATATAAAAGGGAGGTTAGGGAGGATGGAAGCTATTTTGGAAGTTAAAAATTTACGTGTGTCTTTTCAAGTAAGAGATCGAGAATTTGAAGCTGTTCGAGGTGTGAGTTTTGAGGTGAAAAAGGGAGAGACACTAGGGATTGTGGGAGAATCAGGAAGTGGTAAAAGTGTAACGGCTCGCTCTATTATGCGCCTTCTTCCAGCAGCTACGTCTCATATGAAAGAAGGCGAAATCGTCTTTTTAGGAGAAAACCTTGCTTACAAAACGGAAAAGGAAATGGAAAGTATACGTGGCAAGGAAATTGGAATGATCTTTCAAGACCCCATGACTTCCCTTAATCCAACGATTCGAATTGGGAAACAAATATCAGAGACTTTGATGAAACATCAAGGTTTATCGAAAAAAGCAGCTAAGGAACAAGCGATTGAAATGCTTGAACTTGTAGGCATTAGGAAGAGCGAAATTCGTTATAATCAATATCCACATGAGTTTTCTGGAGGAATGCGGCAGCGTGTTATGATCGCTATGGCACTTGCTTGTCGTCCTACTTTATTAATTGCTGATGAACCAACTACTGCGCTTGATGTGACGATTCAGGCACAAATTTTGAATGTAATGAGAGATATGCAAGCTCGTTTCGGAATTTCAATTATATTAATCACACATGACCTAGGAGTTGTAGCAAGTATGTGCGATCGGGTTGTTGTTATGAAAGAGGGAGAGATTGTCGAAACTGGAACGACAGAAGAGATTTTTGAAAATGCTAAGCACCCGTATACATTAAAGCTCTTGCATGCATTGCCTCGTTTACATGAAAAAAGGAAAACGAAATTTTTGCATAGTAAGCCTCTTGACAAACCTTTAGTTGAAGTAAAATCGTTGAAGCAATATTTTGATTTAGGAAAAGGTAACACTTTAAAAGCAGTAGATGATATTAGCTTTCATATTAGGGAAGGAGAGACACTAGGGCTTGTGGGAGAATCTGGTTCAGGAAAGTCCACAACAGGACGTACGATACTACGCCTTCATGAGCCAACAGGCGGGGATATATTATATAAAGGGATGACGGTGAATCGCTTTTCCAAAAGTGAAATGAAAATGATGCGCCGGCATATGCAAATGATTTTTCAAGACCCTTATGCATCTCTTAATCCTCGTTTTAAAGTCATCGATATTATCGGTGAAGTACTGGATGTACATAGGATGAGTGTGAGTAAAAAAGAAAGGACACGAAAGGTTGAAGAACTACTTGATATGGTTGGACTTGATCCTGCATATATAATGCGCTATCCACATGAATTTTCTGGTGGACAGCGGCAACGTATTGGAATTGCGCGTGCACTTGCAGTAGAACCGAAGTTTATCGTATGTGATGAACCACTATCTGCGCTGGATGTGTCAATCCAATCACAAATTGTAAAGTTGTTAGAGGAATTGCAACAGCGATTAGGACTCACGTATTTATTTATTGCACATGACTTATCGATGGTGAAGCACATTAGTGATCGAGTAGCTGTCATGTATGGTGGGAAAATTGTGGAGATTGCTGAAAGTGAAGAGCTCTATACGAATCCTAAACATGAATATACAAAGTCCCTGTTATTTGCAATTCCCATACCGGATCCTAAAATTGAAGCAAACAAAAAGAGAATGGCAATAGAAGAAATACATGAAGAGGACAAATATTCTTTGCAGGAATCCAAGCTCATAGAGGTATCGAAAGGACATTGGGTTGCTGTACCAATGCAATAAAAATAGGCTACATGTAAGAGAATGAATGCAAATATAAAATGATGGAAGGATATTGTTTTTTGGTTATAAAGTCTTAATTTGGCGGTGATGGAGATTTTTTCTTAGCTGCTAAGTCAAAAACTTAATAGTCCCTTTTTCATGTAGTTAGAACGAATGGAGAATCTGTAGTTTCTATCATATCTTTCGAGAGGACTCCTACCTCTAAACATATGTGAAGGTGGTGAGGTGAATCGAAAAAATATTTTCTGTTCAAATAAAACAATGGAAACGTATGTTCTTGTTTTGGTATAATATCCTTAACATGGAGGTGAAAAAATGACAACGGAAAAGCAAAGGAATTATAAAACGCTTCAAATTTGGATTAAAAAAGGACATCGTATGTATTCTTATTTTCAAGAATCTTGCCAAAACGCGAAGAATATGTACAACACGACAAACT
>NZ_JBTMZT010000012.1:0-116216 GCF_054570475.1 Bacillus sp. C1 | reverse complement strand
TCAAGACGCACTAAAGGTTCTGAGCGTTGGAATAAACAACGTATCCGTGTAGCTAAGTTACATGAAAAAGTATCAAACCAACGCAAGAACTTCCTTCATCATAAGTCTAAAGAGTTAGCTACTAATTTTGATGTTGTAGCTATTGAAGACCTAAACATGAAAGGAATGTCGCAAGCACTTAATTTTGGAAAAAGTGTCGCTGATAATGGTTGGGGTATGTTCACGTCTTTCTTGGCTTATAAACTAAACGAACAAGGAAAACAACTTGTGAAAATAGACAAATGGTTTCCTTCCACAAAAACATGTAGCAGTTGTGGAAATGTAAAAAATATATCATTGTCTGAACGAGTATATTCTTGTATATGCGGTGTAAATCTCGATAGAGATTATAACGCAGCTATCAATATCAAAAATGAAGCAATACGCCTATTAGCGTTAGCATAAATAAAATCAAAGAACCTTTGGAACAAGGGAGTTAGCTCGGCTGTCTTAGGACTAATTCGTTAGCTATCAAAAGTAACGACTAACCGAGAAGCCCCCACTTCAAACAGTCCGTTAGGGCGTTAAGTGGCGGGTAGTTCACTTTCCCTTCAACAAACGATCAACTGTTACAAATTCGTATCCTTTTGCAAGTAACTCATCTATTAAAACAGGTAACGCATTGACTGTCCCATCCAGGATTCCAGGAGACATTTTAAGAGAATGCTGTAATACTATGGCACCCGGTGATAAGTCTCGTCTCACAATTGAAATGATTTCTTCAGCAGACAATCCTGTCCAATCTAACGTGTCAACTGACCACATGATTAATTTGTAACCTAATTCACTGATAAAATTTAGATCTGCAGTAGTAAATTCACCATACGGTGGACGAAATAATGTCGTTTTTTCTCCCGTTAATTTAATAATTTCATTTTCTGTACGTAATATTTCTTCTTTTATTTGCGAAGTAGTTAAATGAGTTAATTTAGGATGGCTCCAGCTATGATTTCCTAACGCATGCCCTTCTTTCTCAATACGCTTTAACATACTCGGACACCACTGAATTTGTTGCCCCACAACAAAAAAAGTAGCTGGAACTTTTTTGTTTCCTAGAAGATCTAAAATTTTAGGAGTGTAATAATCATCAGGACCATCATCAAATGTTAAAGCTATCTTTTTCCCAGCTGCGGATCCTCTATAATAAACATTCGAATTCCATTTAGGTAAGGAATTCGTGATCAAGTATATGCGAGGAATCTCCATATTGGACCAGACAACTAACTCCAGCCTTTGAACAACATAAAAAAATGGAATATACATAATATCATTTATTTCAATAGGTGCAGTCAAAATAGAATCATGTAGAACTGTATTGCTTTCTTCTACAAAAACATCACTTTTACATTGATTCTTAAATAACGTGATTAAAAACTTACCTTTTTTCAAAACAATAGCATGATTTTTATTATCATAATCGACTGAAATGCCCGCGTATTTAAAAAACAAACATGGAACCATAACATAACCATCTTTAATATAATACGTTGTTTGCACCATTTTTCCATCGATATAAATCTCTATCTGATCTGTTTTCATTTTTCAAACTCCCCCCCATTCTTGTTGTTTAAAACTTAAAGTCTTAAATAGCCTCCTCGTTTACTATAAATAAAAAACCAAAGGAGAATACCACAAAACGATACATAAACTAATTCTCACGGTGCATCTATATAACTATAACGAAAGAAGTTTACTTACCGTACATAGTTTTAAATTACGATTTAAAATCAATTTCAATATACTTGGCAATGCCTTTACCGTTACTTCAGTTGGATGGATCAAAATAATAGATCCATTTTTCACATTAGAATTTACTTTATCAATAATTGTATCTGCATGATTTAAATACCAATCTTGAGTATCTAATGAACTAATAATCGTTGTCATACCTTCTTGAGAAGCTATTTCTACTATTCTTTCATTACATGCGGCATATGGAGGAGTAAATAAATTAGGTGTAACTTTAAGTTCTTTAAAAAGTATTTCATTCGTCATTTTTAATTCCCACTTCATATACTCATCTGTTAAGCCTCTCATATCAAGATGTGAATAAGCATGACTCCCAATCTCATGTCCCCGGTCCCTTATCTCCCGAGCTAAATGAGGATATTTATGAACCCACAGCCCGTCTAAAAAAAATGTAAGTTTGCAGTTATAATTTTTCATTATCTCCAATAATTCTAAAACGTATTGATTTCCCCAAGATACATTAATCATGATTGAAATTAAGCGTTTATTGGGCTGTCCAACATATATCGGGTTTATACTCTGATTTGTATTTCTAAATTGAGAATTCTGTCTAGCAACCATAGGAAAAAAATCATAAATTTTATTTTTATTCATTACATTCCACACACTTCTTCAATATCATTTTTTATATCCCTCACCATTTCTAACACTCTTTTTTATTTTATATGTTTGTACGCATCTCAATGATTGGGGGAATTAACCTCATAACAATGCTTATTCTATACAGTGTGCTCTTTATATGTGATACTCGTCCTTGTAAGCTAGTAGCTAAAAGGACTCTTTTTCATAAGAAAAGCAGCGTCCTTTTTTAAGAACTCTGCTTTTCTTGTTCGTATCCTTTTTAAATATTTTCACTTAATGTATGTGATGCTTTTAATACATCTAAAAAGTATCCCCAATTATTTATAACTGACGAAATACTAATATGCTCATCTGGTGTATGAACATTAAAAATGTCTGGTCCAAATGAAATCGCGTCTAATCCAGGCATTTTTTGAACAAATACGCTACATTCAATACCAGCATGTACCGCAAAGATTTCAACGCCTTTGTTATATTTTTCTTTATGCACTTTTTCAAATAAATCACGAATAAGTGAGTTGGGATTATACGGCCATTCTGGATACTCTGATTCCTTTTCAAACTTTGCTCCAACTAATTCTGCAATATGCTGAATCTCATTTGTAATGTGCTGTTTTAAACTACTCACAGAACTTCTTACTTCATTTCGTAATTTAATTTCATTATGTAGTGTTTCGATAACACCTAAGTTTGTTGAACTTTCTACAAGTCCTTGAATATCCATACTCATACTTTGGATGCCATTAGGAATTAAGAATAATGAAGAAATCAGTTGTCTTTGTGTTTCTTTTGCAAATACTTTTTCTACTTTATCTTCTAATTTTGTAAGAGAAACTTGTACATCCGGATCTACAGCACGTAGCTCTTCTTGTAGAACTCGTGTCCATCTTTCCACTTTTCCTTCTACTTTTTCTACATCGTTTGCAGCTAATAAGATTGTTGCAACACTTTCACGTGGAATCGCATTTGTTTTTAATCCACCATGAATGTCACTTATGTGAAATGGAACTTCATGCGATAAATCATAAAGAACTCGTCCTAATGCTTTATTGGCATTACCACGTTGCTTATCAATTTCCATACCAGAATGGCCACCTTTTAGCCCTCCAACATATAGACGATATGCAACTGTCTCAGCAGGTGCCTCGTCCCAATTAATAGAAATTGTTTCAACTGCTTTTGCTCCACCTGCACTGCTCACTAGTAATTTATGATCTTCCTCAGAATCGATATTAATAAATATTTTCCCGTCAAAATGTTGCGGATCAACAGCAAAAGCACCACCCATTGTTGTCTCTTCTTCTGTTGTAATTACCACTTCAAGAGCTGGATGCGCGGTATCAGCTGAATCTAATAATGCTAACGCATATGCAACTGCGATACCATTATCTGCACCTAAAGTCGTTTCGTTTGCATACAGCATGTCCCCAACAATTCGTAACTCGATTGGATCCTTTTCAAAATTATGAACAGTTGCTTGATTCTTCTCACAAACCATATCCATATGACCTTGGATAATAATCGACGGCACTTTTTCATATCCATCAGTAGCCGGCTTTTTTATGATTACATTTAATGCTTCATCTTGTATAACTTCTAAATTACGGTCCTTTGCAAATTTCACTAAGTAATCACTAATTTCTTTTTCATTTCCGGATCCTCTTGGAATCTTTGAAATTTCTGCAAAATGATAAAATACAGGGTGCTTTGTTAATTGTTCTAAATTAGCATACATTGTGAAGCTCCTCTCTTAAATAAAACAACTTGAATGATTATTCTTTCCTCTATCATTATATCATGCTGTTCCATTTTTCTATAAGTATTCCAGTAATCATTCCTTAAAAGGTCATATATGATACGGGAAAAGAAACATGATAATCTGACGAGATGAGTTCGTATAAATTGGTGAATGAAATTTTATTGGCTGTTTTTCAAATATATTAGCCTTTTCTCATAATATCTCGGCAATGTGATGAAGGATATCGACTAACTAATAAAAAAACAGGAGCCCTCTAGCTCCTGTTTCCATCAAACTGAAAAGAAAATGCTTCTATGCATTTTCTTTCAATTTTTTTTCTTGTATATATTTTGATGTAGTATGATTCATGAGCTTTTCTAATTCATTAATATTTTCCGTTAATGCACCTTTTACAAGAGAGAAGTCTGTATTAGGTGCTTCTTTTTTTTCTTTAAAAAACGAAAGGTTTTTTGTTTTTGTTTCTTTCATTTCTCTTCCCCCTTAAAAAAGATACAACCTATGTCTACCGTTATTATAACTTATAGATAGAAATGATGCACTGTTATCCTTTTCTCTTTAATTCTTCTTCTAAAGCTTCTACTTGTTGCATTGTATCTCCTTTAATTAAAGAGAAATCCGTTGTATCTTCAGCTTCTTCTTTAAAAAATTCATTACTATATTCTTTTTCCACGACAATCACCTCTACATACTAGTGTAGGAATGATTGTCCAATTTTATTCAACTTTTGTCCGATTGACCCGAATTTTGTTCTAAATTATGTAAAGAAGGAAAGGACAGAGTAAATATTCTGTCCTTACTTACTAAAATAACTATGATGAATTGTCAAATTATATACATTTTCAAAATCGCGATCTTGAAGACTGTTCTTTTGACCATCAATAACAATACAAACATCTTTTACTATTTTTGCTGGTATGATACCGACATTTTCTACTTGAACTGCTTTTTGTTCATTTAATCGCTCTATATGTTCTAACGGTACTGTGATACTGAATTGAGAGCGAATACCACGAAAATTCGTATTTAATTCATCTGCTGTTACAAACACTACAATCTTGGCTCCAATCTTTTCAGCATAAGTATCAAGAAAGCCATTTAAACTTTGTGCATATTCAGCCTCTGTTCTCCATTCCATCATACCAAATGCAACTGGGTTTACATTTTGAATGAGTGTTGTATATATTTCTCCCCTTGCTTTCGAAGCGATTAATGATCGTTTAATGGATTGAACAGTCTTTCCGATATCACTAAATTTCGCACCCCATATTTCTGAAATGTTTGGAGTTAAAATAAAGGCAATATCGACAAATATGACCATCGCAACGAACATTAAAATGTTTTTCCAGAGGGTTAAATCTATTCCTTTCATCATGAAATACATTGTGACCGATGTAATAAACACACCATACCATGTTTTTCGAATAAGCTGCTTTTTTTCCTCGTACAATTCTTCATTTTTCCAATAAAAGAAAATCAGAAATAAAAAAACTAATACTAGCAAAAATAAACCAATTCGAATGTTAGAGACTGTCAATCACATCACCCTCCATTCAAAGACTTCTCATATCATTACATGCTTAACTCCCTTTCATTATGACAAAAGACGTGGACAACCTTCTAAAGTAAGCAGCACCGCATATACTAAAAAAGGAATCCACGTCTTAATAATGAATCTACATTGTATATGTAGACAAGTATACATTTCAAATTTTCAAAAATATTTTTTATAAAGATATATGTTTAGGGATTACGTCTTTAGGTACTTCTCCATCCATACTTAAATAATAGTGACGAATCGGTTGTAATTTTTCATCTAATTCATAAACAAGAGGGATACTCGTTGGAATATTTAATGACACTACGCCGTCGTTCGATAGGTTATCTAAATATTTTACAAGCGAACGAATTGTATTCCCATGCGATGAAATGATTACCTTTTGACCAGATTGTAACGTTGGTGCAATTTCATTATGCCAAAAGTCCAGTACCCTTTTTTCTGTATCCTCTAGGCATTCTGTAAGCGGAAATTCCCCTTTTTTAAGCAATTTATACCTTGGGCCAGTAATTTCATACCTTGGATCATCTTCAGTAAGAGCTGGCGGTCTCACATCTGTACTTCGTCTCCAAATATGAACTTGTTCATCGCCATATTTCTTTGCTGTCTCATCCTTATTTAAACCTTGTAGTGCTCCATAATGCCTCTCATTTAACTTCCATGATTTATGTACCGTAACCCAAGCTAGGTCCATTTCGTGCAGAATAATCCAAAGTGTTCGAATTGCCCGTTTTAACACGGAACTGTACGCAACATCAAATGTATACCCGTTGTTTTTTAATATTGCACCTGCTTCTCTTGCTTCGTTTAATCCATTTTCCGATAAATCTACATCTGTCCATCCTGTAAATCTGTTTTCAAGATTCCATAAACTTTGTCCGTGACGAATAAGTACAAGTTTTATCATAATAATTCCCCTTTCGGAAATAATAATTTGAATTTTGCAATACGTACACGTCATAAAGTATTTGGTAATGTTCATTTTTCACCCATGTATTCTATGATTTCCTCATAGTTGCCAAAATACATGGATAAAACCGATTCTTTTTCAAACTCCAAAAACAGAGGAATGAATCATGTCCTTACTTTTGATTAACTGGTTCTTCACGCTTAGATAACCATGCATCAAAACCTAAACGGCTATTTGCTAGTTCCGTCATCACTTGATGCCAATATTCTTCACCTGTTTCACCAAATTTTGAAAAAATATTCCCCATTTGTTCTCTTTGCACATCACTCAATTTTTTCTCTAGCTCTGCTCCTTCTTCCGTTAGGACAAGTTGTTTCACACGACGATCATGTTCTGCTTCATTGCTTTCAATAAGCCCCTTTTCAAGAAGCTGACGAAGTGGTCCGTGAAGAGCTTGTTTACTTATTTCTAACAGAGATAATAACTCATTTATACTGATCTCTGGAAACCGAGCAATAAAAAATAAAATGCGATGATGCACCCGCTGGATACCATATTCTTTTATAATCTCATCTGGTTTTTCTGTAAATGTTTTGTATGCAAAATAAAACAGTGCAAGTGCCTGATTCATTTGTTCTTCTTTATGTTGTGTCATCTACTTTCCCCCTATATGTAAATTATACCACAATTTATTTCAGAAATAGTAAAGCGACTGTTTTGACTTCATAAGAGGTATTCCACTTAAACTTACTAGTAGTACTATAAATAAAAAACGTATTACTCATTAGATTGAGAATACGCTTTTATTCATATAAAACACTCCGTTTTCAATTAAATATTTATTTGTTAAAACCCCATTTGAGACAACCAAAGCAATAACTCTTCTTCCCTTATTCTAATGTCATCTTTTTCTTTCTGATATTTACCCAAATTTTTTTCACAACTAATACTTCCATCTAACATAAAAAGTACTCTCTCAGTTTTAGCGGCCACTTTTACGTCATGAGTAACTAGTAAAATAGTCGCTCCCGATTGATTGATATTAGATAAAATATCCATAACCTCATTTGTTGCTTGCGAATTTAATGCTCCTGTCGGCTCGTCACCAAATAGAATATCTGGATTATTAATAAGCGCTCGGCATATAGATACTCGCTGCAACTGTCCCCCTGACACTTGAGTTATATCATGATCTGATAAATCCACAATTCCTGTTTGCCTCATCAGTTCACCCGCTCGTTTGTTTATTTTTTTCCGACTCTCAGTTTTGGCCAAATAAGCAGATAATATAATATTATCAAAAACATTCAAATTTCTAATTAAATGACTTTGCTGAAAAATAAACCCCATTTTATGCAAACGTAGTTTCGTTAATTCTTCCTCAGACATATTCGAAATTTCTTTGCCAGCGAATTTCACACTTCCTGAAGTCATTTTATCCATCCCACTCACATTATAGAGTAGCGTAGATTTACCTGATCCAGATGGACCCATAACAGATACAAATTCACCTACTTTAATGTTCAAGTTAATATCCTTTAACACATGATGTTTTGCTGTTTTTCCAAACAAATAGAGTTTATTTAAACGATTCACTTCTAAAATGTTTGTCATTCTGTTCCCACCTTATTGTTTTAAATCTTTTATATTTTTTACCGATACACTATTTATAAATGTTGTAATTGTCACTGTAATTATGAACAAAAGTGGACAAATAAAATAGGAAACAACGGGATTGACGACAAACTCAATATGTGAAGCGCCCATAAATGAGCCTAACCCGCTAATTATTCCTTGTCCTAGAGTACCCGCCATATATGTTCCGGCTATAAGGCCAATTAATAAAATGAAAATGGAACGAGTCATATATTGAACCTGAATATCCTTATAAGAAAAGCCAATACTCCTTAAAATAGCAATATGAGAAGAGTCTTTTGCCAGTAACATCTTAAAAAACATAGTTGTAATCAATACAGCTATCGCTATTGCAATACACATTGCTAATACTGTAATAAGTTTTAACTGTTCGATAGTCGTCCCCAACGTCTGTGACAAATACTCATCCATATCTGTAGCTTTTGCAGGATAAAATACTTTCTTATATTCTTCTAATTTTCTTTTCATATCGACGTCCACTTTCATATCCAAGTTCACTACATGCCATAATATCTGATTAGCATCATACGGTAAAAGAGCTTTAGCGGTCTTACCTCCATTGGTTACATCTTGGTATATCCCGCATATAGTTAATTCCTTCTCTTTCCCATTTACTATAAGAACTAGGTCATCTCCAACATTTTTCTTCATTTCTTTTGCGTTCATATAAGAAAGAGCAATTTCATTTTCATATCTTGGTGCTCCTCCCTTTAAATACTCCAAAGGAAAAGCTGTAAAGTCCCCAATTTCTACATTTATATTTCGATAGGCACCATCATGATTTAATACCTTAAATGTGCTAGTTATGAGTGCTGTATATTTTTCTACATCGCTATCACTTTGAATATAAGATATTATGTTATTAAATTTTTTCCTTACGTCACTAGAGTTCTGCAAATCTATTCTGATATCACTTTTACCAGTTCCCATATAAGTAACAAAAGTTGGAGACTGCACTGTATTTAGAAAATTTACTGGAACGATTATAAGAAATGACGAGATGATAAAAATAAAACATAATACACTATATATTTTCATGCGGCTGAACACATCTTTTATACCTAAAAATATATTTACATGTAGAAGTCGACTTTTATATAGTGTAAACGGCCACCTATTCCATACATTACCTACTGAATTTCCTTCTCTAATTGCTTCAACAGCACTAATTTGACGGAATTTCCTTAAAACGAGCCGACAGAAACAAACAACGATAATAAAGACAAATATTGTACTGAATAATGGCACAACATAATGCAATAAAGTTTTACTCGCCGCCCCCATATATAGAGCGATGTTGTCTGTAAATAATCCTCCAACAAATAGCGAAAGAATATATCCACATATACTAGCGACCACTGACATGACAAAATATTTTGTTAAATAGAGTTTTTGAATATCCTTACTGTGAATGCCAATTGTTTTCATCACACCGATTTCCTGATACTCTTCTTCCATAGTCGAAATCATAGTAAATCGAATACAAAGAAGTGCTATAGCCATTAATAATAAGCTAATAAAAATGATAACAACGGCCACGACGCCGTCACTTAAAGTATTCAAAGTCTTAAAGAGGGGATACGTAATTGCGGTTCCTTTTTGAGGTAAATTCGATGCTTGGTACATATCTTGAAACTCATTTACTTTATTTAAATCATGTAACTGAAATTCTAAAAGATACTCGCTTTCTCCAAGGTTAGACTTTAATACATTCCAATCTGCATCATGAATGATAAATCGCTTTGAACTGACAATTGATGGGTTCATTTGAACATCTCGAACAAATGTCTTTATCTTAAATTCCATTTTAAAATGATTATTTATAATCCATATTTTATCTCCAATTCTTAAATTTTTCTCTTTCATATAATAAATTGGAACTCCTATTTCCCCTTGGGAAACATCTATTACTTGATTTTCTAAGTCTAGTAAAAAATCAAAAGAATGGTTTTGTTTCACAAAATTCATATCCATCACACTGTTATGTTCCGCATATTTTCTATCGTTTATAAAAACATTAGAACCGTGAATTGTAATCATTTCAACTGTTTGCTGTTTTTTAACAAGCTTATTACGAAATACAAAATTATCAATAGCTCTCTGATCGATTTCCCCAGCATGCATTTGCACAAAATGAGGTGCACTGGAATTTTTAGATAGTCGCTCCATCGAACCAAATAAATCTACTATAATACCAGTAGCACTAGCAATTAATAAAGATGCAAACATTATAAATACAAATAAGATGAAAGTTATCACTCGATTTCGTAAAAAATCTCTTTTGAGCATTCTTCTAATCATATCACGCTGTTTCCCCCTCGTTTTGCAGTATTTTCTTCGTTACAAGCGCTATTACAATCACCAGAAGACTTACAAACAATATAGGAAGATATACCCTAAAACTAAATGTTTCAAACATGACACCATAAATAACTTGACCTATAGGCGCCATACATTGTGCGACTGCTGTAATTATTGCCATGACTTTCCCTAAATTCTCATTCGGTGTTTTCTTTTGTACAAAGGTAATAACAAAAATCGAAATAATTGTCATTATCATTGCGATTAAAACAGCACATAACATAAAAAGTACAAATGATGGATAATATCCGACTTCAAGGACAGAAGGCATAATAGATATAGCCATTGGGACAATTAGTAGAGCAATGATTAGCAACCACTTATATACTGTTTTCATTTGCATTTTTTTTGCAAAAAAGCCAATAGACAAAGCGCCTAAAATAGTCGCTAAATCTATAAGTCCCATTCCGACACCATACATCGTATCACTACTTTGCATCGTAACCCGTAAAATGATCGGACCACCGACTACAAAAAATGGTGTAAGGATTAAGTTTAGTAATGCAGCTATAATCATAGATTTTAAAATATATGGTTGTTTCACAACATAAGAAAATCCACCTTTCATATCCTTTATAATTGTTGGAACAATATGTTCATCCTGTACTCTTTTCACAAAGGGCATCTTAATAAACATCTCTACAATTGCTGAAAAGAAAAAAGCGATACAACTTATCATAACAAGTACTTTTAGGCCAACCATGCCGTATAGCACCCCACCTAAAACAGGTGCAGCTACATTTGATAATGCTTGAACACCGTTTACAATCCCATTCGCTTGTTCTAGTTTCTTTTCTGCTACAAGTAGTGGAATACTGGCCATAACAACAGGTGCGTACATAGAACTAATAATAGACAATAACACCATAACGGTGCCAATGAATATTACAGAAACATTGCCGGCTGATAACAGCACCATGAGGAAAAATATAATAGCACTACTAATCAAATCATAAATGACCATTAAATTTCGTCGATTGAATCTATCAGCAATCGCTCCGCCAAGAGGTGCCAACAAAAAAGGTACACTCGATATCGCATATAAAGTAGCATAAATATCGGCCCGCCCTGTTATATCAAGTACATATAACGACAAAGCAAATCGTAAAAGAGCAGATCCTAAAATAGATACGATTTGTCCGAATAACATAAGATGAAAATCTTTAGAAAAAGATTGTTCATTCATTCTCTCCTGCAATGTAATCACACCTTTTATATCGTTTTGACCGGTTGTCGGTCTGTAGTGAACTTAATCCGGTCTTACTAAAAAGTCCAAAATATAATCAAAAGTTCCTTTCTTTGCTCCAAGAGTAATTTCCATCATATTAATGAAAGCTTTGGCTCGTTGTTTTACTTCATGAGGCTGCCATTGAAACAATCCCTCATCGAATATAACTTGCGCAGAAGCAATTAAAAACTCCATTGTTTCCCTTGGATAGGCGGTCGCAAAAACCTTTTCATCAATTCCTTGCTTAATAACCTCTGTTAAAACTGGTGTTAAATGCAAAATAGCTTGCACTAAGCTTTTTTGATGCATTTCTGCATTATTCGGTTGATGAAATTGTTCAATCATTTTTTCTTTATTCCCACCGGATTTCGGTGTTTGCACCATTAAAATTTGAAACAATTTATCAACTACTGGAATCTCTGGATTTGAAGCAATCTTTTTTGCAGCCGCTACATCCGCAGTTACAATTCTCATAATAATAGCATCCATTACTTCCTCCTTTGACTTAAAATAATGATAAAAAGTTCCTTTAGCAATACCGATTTCTCGTAAAATATCATTTACAGTTGTTTTCGTGTACCCTTTAGAAATAAATAGTTTTTCTGCTATATCCAAAATTTCATTTCTGCGCTCTTCATATTCTTTTACAATCCTCATAAAGAAACTCCTTTCATCTAGACCGACTGCCGGTCTATTATAAATATATGTGCCTCCTATAAAAAAGTTTCATTCTTAATGAAACTTTTCATCCTTTACCTAACGTATACAACACCCCAATTACATTATCCTGCCGCTTTGAAGCGCAAAAACCAAAAAGTCGTTTTCCTTGTAGAAAGGAAAACGACTTTTCATTCTTAACACATACTCCGCATTAACGCCCTCGTCTTGACTGACCTTGCTTTGTACTATTTTTCTTTTTACTTGACTTATGAAATGATCGTTGTTTGCCATTTTGAGACCCTTCGCGATTGTCTCTTTGACGATACTGCCCTGTTTTCTTTGGTTTCTTTGTGTGTTCTTTTTTGTTTTGTTCATTTTTGGTAGTTGTTTGATGTGCAGGTAGCTCAAGCTCTTGTCTTTGCAGAGTTGTACCAATACCTTTTTCAATCTCTTTTAAATACATTTCATCTTTCGGTGCAACAAATGTAATCGCAAGACCTGAGTCACCGGCACGTCCAGTTCGACCGATACGGTGGATATAACTCTCTACATCTTCAGGTATATCGTAGTTAAATACATGTGTTACCCCTTCTACATCTAATCCACGAGCAGCTACATCGGTCGCAATTAAATATTGAATTTTCGCATCACGGAAACTTTTCATTACACGCTCACGTTTTCCTTGCGATAAATCCCCATGAAGTTCATCGCAGTTATAACCGTACCCTTTTAAATCATCATATAATTTACTTGCTCTACGCTTTGTGCGGCAAAAAATAACGGCTAAAAACGGCTGATCACGATCCATCACATGGCGTAGTGCATCTTGTTTTGCACGATCCGTCGTTTCAATTACTCGTTGTTTAATACTATTTACAGTCACTTCTTCACTTTGAATATGAATGATTTGAGGTTCTTTCATATAGCGCTTCGCCAATTTTTTAATATCTTTTGGCATCGTTGCTGAAAATAGCATTGTTTGTTTACTCTCAGGCGTCGCTTCTAAAATGTCTTCTATATCATATAAGAAACCAAAATGAAGCATTTGATCTGCTTCATCTAATACAAGCATAGACACATTTGATAATTCAATCGTCTCCCGGCGTAAATGGTCTAATAAACGCCCTGGTGTTGCTACAACAATATGTGTATTTCCTTTTAACTTTCTCATTTGCTGCGCAACATCTTGACCACCATATATCGCAAGAACATTGATATCTTCTTTATGAACAAGCATCTTTTCAATTTCAGTTGTAATTTGCAGTGCTAATTCTCTAGTTGGTGCAACAATTAAAGCTTGTATATCACTTGATTCAGGATCAATTTTTTCTAACATTGGTAAAACAAAAGCAAGCGTTTTTCCTGTTCCTGTTTTCGCTTGACCAATTATATCTTTTCCAGACATGACAATTGGGATTGCTTTCTCTTGAATTGGTGTTGCTTCCGCAATCCCATTTTCACGTAATGTATGATTAAATGTTTCACTAATTCCTAACTCTAAAAAGTTTTTCAAACAGATCACTTCTTTTCCTTATTTTTCACATTAAGTTCTCATTGTACCATTTGTTTCACTAAATATGAATCAGTTGGATTAATTCTTCCTGCTTCTCTTTTGATTTTGTTAACAATTTCACATTAATAGGTGCCAAAATAAACTTCTTGATTTTCCGATTATTCCAAATGAGCCCTGTATACCTTATATCTTCATGTACGTTTCGGAACCATTCTTGTTCACTTAGCTTGGCAATATAATGTTTTAACTTCGCGTCAGTCCTCGGATAAAACAAGATAGTATCTGCTATCATATCAAATAAAAGACCCCTGTTTTCTCCCCCTATCTTCCTTTTGTTTTATGAAAATTAACAGTGAGAAAAAAATGAGAAAAGTGATTACTTTGTCAATTATTTGTCTATCCTCTTAAAAACTCTATACTTTTAAATATTTTTACGTAATGTTGAATATGCTGTTACAACATTACAAAAAAAAGACGAAATGAGGAGCGGATATATGGAAAAGCAGAAATTATGGAGAAAATTAAAGCACGGTGCAACAAAGTTAGGTAAGTCTGGTGTATATGAGAGCATTATTTTATATTACACCTTAAACAAGAAAGGACTACCTGCTAGAGCTAAAATGATTATATTAGTTGCACTATCTTATTATGTGTGGTCAATCGATTTCATTCCGGATTTAGCAGCTATTATCGGAATTGGCCTGTTAGATGATGTGATAGCAATTGCCTGGGCACATAGATATATCATGGTACATACAGATGCAGAAATTCGAAAAAAGGGAAAAGCAAAGATGGAATCTTTATTTAAAACAGCACGTGCATAATACATGAAATAAGAGAGACGGTCTTCAGAACCGTCTTTTCTTTCACCTATATATGTACTCGTTCCACATACATCTGTAAACAATTCAACATTCTTTTTATAATGATTTAGACAAGTTTTGTTGACATTGATTAATCGCCTCTACAATATATGATAAAAATTGCTCATAATTTAGTAAAACATTTCCGAAACCGCTCATACTTCTTGCTATTTCTTTACCATTTTGGTTAAATGCGATAGCTTCTGTCTTCGTCCCATCACCGTCTACACCGATTATATACTTCATCTTTCCACCCGCTTTTTCCTACCTCACAATTGGAGGGAATTTTTGTTATGAAAAAAGTGAGATCATCAAAATGACCCCACTTTTTTACTTACACATTTACTGTATCCTGATTACCATCACCGCTCTTTTCGATTTCAATCATATTTTTATCGTACATTTTAAAAAATGGTAGATAAATAAGAAATGAGATTGCTATATTGATGAAGACTAATACAACAGCTCTCCAATCTCCACCTGTCGCTAAATATGCACCAATTGGAGCTGGCAATGTCCACGGCGGCATAATATAAGTCGCTGTAACAAGTCCCATAGCAGTTGCAGTATAAGCAATCGTTGCGGTTACAAGCGGTGTAATAATAAAAGGAATAATTAAGATTGGGTTTAATACAATTGGAAGCCCAAATATAACTGGCTCATTAATATTAAAAATACCAGGTACTATACACGTTCTTGACAGCGCTTTAGAATATTTTGATCTACCGAAAACAATCATGGCTAATACAAGCCCAAGTGTAGCTCCGGAACCACCAATCCATATAAACCATTGGTATAATGGTTCTGGTGCAATAAATGGTATACTGCTCGCTCCATCTGCAACTGCAGCAGAGTTTTTGCCAAGATACACTTCCCATAAAGGACGGGCAACTGTTCCAACAACAGAAACACCATGTATACCAAATGACCAGAAGAATGTAATTAGAAACACCGGTAGGATAACTCCAAAATAACTATCACCAGCTTTTACTAATGGTGCAGCTAGCTTATCAACTAAATGGTGTAAATCAATGCTAAAAACAACAGTAATCATACTCATAATAATAATAACGAAAGCAGCAGGTATAAGTGCTTCAAAAGAACGAGATACAGACGGTGGTACTTGCTCTGGCATTTTAATCATCACATTTTTCGTCTTACAGAATCTCAAAATTTCAACCGATAAAATGGAAACAATCATTGTAACAAATAACCCATGTCCCCCAAGGTTTGTCATGGGAAGCATAAAACCTTTCTTATCGATTAATTCAGGTGTCAATGTAAGGAGCAAAGAACAAACTGCAAGTTGTGCTCCTGATAACGCATCTAATTTGTAACTTTTCGCTAAATTATATCCAATACCAAAGGCGATATAGAGCGACATAATAAACATCGTTAATCGATATGGTATTAAAATACTCGTTACATGCTTTGCTGCCCAAAGTGAAATAAAACTATCTTTTGGAAGAGGCGGAAACGCCACGATTAAAAAGAAACTCCCGACGATAATAAACGGTAATGCTGAAATTACACCGTCACGAATCGCTTGTAAATGCCTTTGCTCAGAAAGTCTCGCCATTGGACCAGATAAGTTATTCTCAAGAAACGAGATAAACTTATTCATACTATTCTCCCTCCTAACGAATGAGTTCTTGTACTGCTTTTAATAATGTCGGACCGCCAAGTGGCGTATAAGCCTGCGGTGGAATCACACCACAAGGAACAGACTGCTCATCTGCTATTTTTTTCACTGCAGCAAATCTATGCCTTACTTGCGGAGCAACCATTATAACGTCCCAGCCATTTTTCACCTCTTCTTCCACTTCACTCGTTCCAATTGCGTGTACATCCATACTAATTCCCTTCTTCTCCGCTTCTTTTTTTAAAGCGTTTACAACAATTGAACTGGACATTCCTCCAGAACATACAAACAGAACTTTCATTTCATAATCCTCCCATGTGCTTTCAGTAATTTTTATCCTTTTTCAAGGACTGTCAAATCGCCAAAAAAAGGTTGTTTTGCGGTATTAAAAATCATATGAAGAATGTAGACAAATTAGTTCTAGCGAAATGAAATTTTAACAAAAATTTTTTATATGAAATAAAAGTTTCAGCGCGCTTCTTTCTCAATTGTGAATCTTACATTCACATGATATAGTAATTTCGATAATAAAATATGTAAGGAGGCGTACGATGATTTTCAGAAGATTATTAATGAGTTGTTGTAGCGTCATCTTGATGATTCCCTTTCTATTCATCACCTCTAAATCCACACGAGCTGAAGTCCCTACTACGTACCAAAAACACGAACTACGTGCCGCATGGATTGCATCTGTGCTCAACATTGATTGGCCTTCAAAAATTGATCTACCTATCGAAAAACAGAAACAAGAATTTATCAAACTACTAGATGATTTAAAAAATATAGGTATGAACGCGATTGTTGTGCAAATTAAACCAACCGCCGACGCTTTTTATCCGTCCCAATACGGTCCTTGGTCTGAATATCTTACCGGTACTCAAGGCAAAGATCCCGGCTATGATCCACTTGCATTTATGGTCGAAGAATCCCATAAAAGAAACCTTGAATTTCACGCTTGGATTAACCCCTACAGAATAACAATGAATCATACTGATATAGACCGATTAGCAGAAAATCATCCAGCAAGAGAACATCCCAATTGGGTTATCCCTTATGGCGGGAAACTATACTATAATCCTGGTATTCCAGAAGTGAAAACTTTTATAACGGAAGGTGCACTAGAAGTTGTACAAAATTATGACATTGACGCACTTCATATGGATGATTATTTCTACCCCTACAAAGTAGTTGGTGAAGAATTTCCAGATCAAAGCACGTATGAAACGTATAATAATGGGAGATTTTCTAACATTGAAGATTGGCGTCGTGATAACGTGAACCAGCTTGTAAGCGGATTACATACTGCTATTAAACAAGAAAAGTCGTATGTAAAGTTTGGAATTAGTCCATTTGGCGTATGGAGAAATATTGCTGATGATCCAACTGGTTCCAATACAACTGCCGGACAAAGAAACTATGATGATTTATACGCCGATACACGAGAATGGATCCAAAAAGGATACATTGACTATATTACACCACAAATCTATTGGAATATTGGTTTTTCACCTGCAGCATATGACATATTATTAGATTGGTGGGTACAAGAAACTATAAACAAGCCTATTCACTTATATATCGGGCAAGCGGCATATAAAATTAATAATAACTCCGTTCCCGCATGGTCAGACCCTGAAGAATACCCAAGACAAATTGCGCTAAACCATAAAAATTCACAAATAAAAGGTAGCATGCACTTTAGCATTAAAGATATAAATAACAATCCATTAGGAATAAAAGACAGACTTCAAAAGGACATTTATAAACACCCTGCATTAATCCCGCCAATGCCTTGGTTAGATCATGATCCACCTAAACAACCTATATTAAAAGGTGCCATTGCAAGGCACGATGGTATCGCCTTAGGAATTATCGATGATAGAAACAATAACTCTTCTTATTATGCAATCTATCGAGTAAATGGAAAAACCGAGGTTGATATTCAAAAAGCTGAAAATTTACTTACTACTGTACGAAAAACAAAACCTGGAGAGATTTATGTAGATAAAACGGCAGTATCTGGTGAAACATATACGTATGTGGTGACCTCTTTGGATCGGTTGCATAATGAAAGTACTCCTTCTAGTAAAACTACTATAAAAGCACAATAATGATAAAATCCCTCACTCAAAATATGAGGGATTTTACTCTATACATCAAAAAATCTATTTGCTCAGTTTACTATATTGAATATGAATTCTATTTTCAAGATTTTTATCTACTGTATACAATACGAGTAAGAAAAAACATTCTAATGGTTTCATTATGATATAAATAAAATCAGCTCTATTCGCTACCAGAACCAATAAGTAAAAGAAATCCTTTTGAGTACATTACTCAAAAGGATTTCTTTTACTTAGTCTTAAATTTCTCAGTCGCCGCTCTCATCTTCACGTTCAAATCATGATCAATGGAGTCACGAATATCACGCTCTACTGCTTCCATTTCTTTTTGGAAGTTTTGTAAGTAAACTTGCAATTCTTCTTCTTTTTCAGGACGTTGTGATGGTGGCAATTGTGTTACTAATGACAACATAGCGATTAAGTCTTTCATTAAGAACGTCTCTAGTTTGTGCTGTTGTTCAAACATACGTTGTTCTTGATAGTATGGAAGTGCATGTAAGACAGAAATTGTAATCTCATCAACCATTCTTTGTAATGAAGGATTAACAGATCTTTTATATGCCTGAATGTCATTCAATGCATCAGGGTAACGGTCGTAAAAATACAATTTATAAAACGATAGATCAGTTGACCCAGATGCTTGTTGTGATTCTTGTCTTAAAAAATCTTTAATTTTTATCGCTGCCACATCAATATCTTCATTTGTCACTTTTTTCGTTGTTTTCGCCATCGCATGCACTTTTTTCTGTTTATCTTTCGGTAACATAGAGAAAACTTGTTCTCTAGAACGTTGATTTGCCGTGCAAAAAAGAGTATTCAAGACTTTTTGTTCCTTTTTCCCTTCTGTACGAATCCAGCGATAAAACAGCGGATGCTGAGTAAATTCTTGTAAAAATGGCGTTGATTTATTTGATAATTTTCCGATTGATTCATGTGCCCGTTTATATGGCTTTGTCCATGATAAGTAAAATTTCCGGCCGAAGTAAACGAGTAACACAATAAGTGTAAACCCTAGCAAAAGTAAAATTCCACCGACCATTAAAACAAATTCGAAGAAACCCATATTTTCACCTCCTCTAATGACCTTTTATTTCTTTGGACGCTGAATGAGCTTCTGCTTCATTTCATCATTAAATGTGTCAAGTTCAATAACAAACTTCTTACTTGATTCAATAATGCGTTCTGATGATTTCTCAGATGCCTCAATAGCTGCAAATACATTTTGGAATGATTCGCGTAGTTTATCCATGCTAATTGCTGGATTTTCAAGCAGTTGCGTTGTTTCTTCTGTGTTTTGTTTTAAAGCTTGTGAGTTACTAAGTACCATCGATTCAATTGCTTCATTCGTCGCATTCACTGCATCAATCGTCTTACGCTGATTTGTTAATGCGAGCTGAATTGCTGCTGAAACAGTAACCACATTTTGTGTCATTGTAATTGCATTACGAATTGCTTCTGTTAACTTTTCATTATTTTTCTTAATAATGTCTACAGATGCGATAGATTGCAGTAATACACTTTTTGCTTGTTGCATATTACGTGTACGTACAAGAATTTTTTCTAGTGCATCATTGATTAATGGAATATCCTTTTGACGATCTGGGTTTTGCCTTTCTGCTTCAAGCATACTAGCAAGTTTTCTACCAAGATATACTTGCTTATCAAGTGCATGGATTTTTTCATGCGATTGCTCTTTTAGCATTTCTAAACCAACTGTGTCTTCTTGAAGATTGTCACGTCCAATAAGCAATGATCTTATAATTTCTTCAATTTGTTTATCTATGGATTGATATTTATGAACATACGTTTCAAGTGGATTTTTCTTAAAAACTTTAAACATAAACCTCTTCATACCCGACGCTTTTAATGAATTAGGATCAAGTTCTGATACAACTTTACGCAGTTCTAATAATGTATTTGGAATCTCTTCGTTCTTCCCAGTCATCATCGCAGTCACAGGGCGTTTTAATGCTGATAATGTTTGCCCTGCTGCTTGTTGTTCTTTATCTCCTAAATCTCCGAGCTGTGATAATACTTTTGAAAGATCGGTATTTTGTTCACTATTTAACTTTTGTACATATAAATCAGCTTCTTTATTCAGTTCAACAAGTTCTTCATCTTTAATAACTGTATCAACAACGACTTCAACATTATCTTTCACTATTGATACAGATTCTTTTTTCTCTAATTCAGTCAACAAAATCGCTCCTTTATTTATATGTGCGAATTTATTTGCACTATATTTCATCTGAAATCTCGTATTCAACATATATGCTGCTTGTTTGAAATCGACTTTTAATCAACTCCTGCTTATGCAGTCATTCCCTGTTTCTTACTATAAGTATACCTGTTTCGCGCATTATTTTCCTCAGCCTTAAGACCTAGAAGACTACGTGCTGAAGGCGGATTCTTCACGTGTTACACAGTTTATCGCTTAATAATTCAGCCCGCAATTTCATTTTGTCTACCTTTCCGTTCGGCTTCTTTGGTAAATGTGATCGTACAGTCCAATTTCTTGGTTGCTTATACGATATTAGTTTTTGACGGCACTCTTTCTGAATATCTACTAATTCCCGAGAAAAATCCTTAACGATAACAGCTCTTATAATTTCTCCGCGATTCTCATCTTTTTCCGAAAACACTACCGCTTCTGTAACCCCGGTGATTCCAAGTAATACATCTTCTATTTCACCAGCGTACACAAAGCTCCCAGCAGCTTTTATAACTTCTCTATCTCTACCTACTAAAACAATTTTCCCATCTTCTCTTTGGAAACCAATATCATGTGAGGTTACCCAATCTTCTATGAAAGTAGCCTTTGTTTGCTCTTCATTTTCAATATATCCTTCAAAAGCCTGACCGGATCGAACAAATAATTTCCCGAAGTTTTCTTTATTAGTTACTACTCGTTCGTTTTTCTCATTAAAAAGGGCAATCTCTACGTCAGGAAATGAGGTTCCAACTGTTTCGGGAGTATGTTTTGCATCTTTTGGTGTTAATAACGAAGCATAACCCATTTCTGATGATCCGTAATATTCATACAAAAGTGATTGAGGAAAATTCTTTTCAAATTTTTGTCTTTGTAAAGGCGATAATTTTGTTCCAACTGAAATCACACATCTCGGCATCACTTCCTCTACACGCTGTTTTTGTTTTGCATAACGAGTTAAAGGTTCAATTAAAGCTGGTGTGATAGAAACACATGAGCCTTTAGCTTTGAAAAATGCCTCTGGTGTGAAGCTAGATAATAAAACAATTTCAGCACCAGTAGCTAACGCCTGAAGTGCTGGATATAGCTGTGCTGAATATGATAAATGTAGCGGGACTATAACACGCTCATTTCCCGTAAGTGAAAACGCCTTACTCCATCCCTTAAAACTACAAATCCAAGACTGATGACTTTTAACAAACCCTTTCGGTGTACCCGTTGAACCTGAAGTATATCCAAAGAAATATAACTCATCATGTCTACTCACATATCTAAAAGGAAACCGAATCTTATTTTTCTCAATCGTTTGACATACAGTCTCTTTAGATGTAATAATCCAATTAGGCTCCGTTCTATTTATAATCGCTCTCCATTCTACTTCTGTAACTTCTGGATGAATGGGCATTATAATTCCACCAATTTCTGAAACTGCGAGGGCATCTCGAATCCATTCCATACAATTTTCTAACTTTATAATAAAAATATGACCCGGTGCTGCTCCGTCTTGTATAAGAACTGATGCACGATTTGAAACATATTGCGCTAACTCTTTGTAAGTCCAGCTACTATGTTGTTCTGAAAGCGCAACATGGTCAGGATATTTTTGCGCCTGCTCATAGAAATAGGAATGTATACGCATTTTTTATTGAATCTCCTTGTTTGTTATGGCTATATTTGTTATTTTTTTCGTGCTACAAACGCTCCTTTTTGAAAAGCTAGTAATACCGTTTCAAATGTATCATCTTCTTCAATCATCTGAATAAATTCTGCTAATTCTTCTGCATGTGAAGTGGCATTATCAATGACAAGAAGCCCCTTTGGCTCTAATATGCGTTTTATATTTTCCCACCACCACATATATTGAGTACGCTCTGAATCTAGGAAAATAAAATCAAATGATCGATCTACTTGTGCATCTAGAAACGCCCCCGCTTCCTGATTATGAATATCAATCCAAGATCTAAGATTCGCCTTTTCAAAATTCATAAGTGCCTCTGCGACTCGTTCTGAAGAAATTTCAACAGTTGTAACATTTCCATGCGTTTCTTCAGCCGCATTTGCAAGCCACAATGTTGAATATCCATTTGAAGTCCCAATTTCTAAAACTCTTTGAGCACTACACCCTTTTATTAAAATAGATAAAAATTGTCCCATTTCACGAGAAATATTTCTTAACTTTTCTTCTCGTTTCTCTTTTTCACTATCATGCTCGTTTCCGTATTTTTCTAGTTCTAACAACAACAATTGTAATGAATTCATACGATTCATCTCCTTTCCAAGCAAATTTAATAAATAATCAAAATTGATGAGAAAGTTAATTATGTTTATCTACCTTTCATTATATGCTAAACGAATAGGTTTTTCCTGTTATAAGACAAAGAATTGAATTTTTTGTAGCATATTGTTACATTTTTTGATAAAGTTAATTTCTACGTGCAATTATTCTATTCACATTATTTTACAATCAAAATGCAATCATATAATTATTTTTAATCGGTATTTCAAATTAAAGTAGCGCCCTTTTTGGACGCATTTTCTTTTGGTTATAACTGTATGTAAGAAAGGATGCTTTGAACATGAACGTGATTAATTTAGAAGCTGCTAGAAGACGTAAGCAGCATAAAAAACAAATGATAACTATACCGATTATTAAACGTATTTACGAAGAGGACGGAGAAATTAAATTTGAAGTATTAGGTGAAAAAGATGTTCCTCTTGAAATGTTAGAAAAGTAAATGATATGATTCAAAAATTAAAGACGCATTTCTGTAGAAATGCGTCTTTTTCATTCTATGCATTCTGATTTATATGCATAAGTTTTTCTGGATTCATCATCATATAAATAGATGATATTTTCTCTTCTTGAAACTCAAACGAAAGCACATACATAATGCGATTATTTATATTCACAATAATCCCTGGTGTACCGTTTACAATTCTAAATATAATGGCATGTTCTTCTGGCAATTTTTTGATAACCCCTAAGAATAAACGTATAATCCTTTCAGATGTGTAAATTGGTTTAAGCGCTGTTGCAACCTTCCCACCACCATCAGATTTGAAAATTGCATTTGTTTTTAAGATTCCTAACATTCCCTGTACATCTCCACGCTGCAAAGATGTAACAAACTGTTCCACATATGCAGCCATTTTCTTTGTGCTTAATTTCGAGGCTTTCGGTTTATCTATTATACTTTTTCTAGCCCGATGAAAGATTTGTCGACAGTTCACACTGCTCTTTCCAACAATTGATGCTATTTCATCATAATCGTAATCAAAAACTTCTCGTAATATAAACACCGCCCGTTCAACTTCAGATAACTGTTGTAAAAGTAAAAGATACGCTGTAGAAATAGATTCTTTCATTATATATGTCATTGAGGGATCATCATTTTCTTCAACAAGTGGTTCAGGTAACCAAACACCAACATAAACATTACGTTTATGAGCTGCTGAACGTAATTTATCGATTGCGCGATTTGTAACCATTTTACATAAATATGCTTTTATATTATCAACTGAATCTAGACTTTCTATTTGACTTAAGGAAAGAAATGTATCATGAACAATATCTTCAGCATCCATAACACTCCCCAGCATACGATAAGCTATAGAAAACAATAAAGGTTTATATGCTTGATACAGTTGTTCTGTTTCCACACTCACATGACCCTCTTTCAATTTATGACTTTACTTCGCTCTAAAATATGCAATGCTGCTCGTTTACCGCTAGAAACTGCGGCGTCAGCTAATAATTCATCATGGCTAGCCCAATCTCCTGCAACATAAACCCCTGGCATTTCAGGAACAGTAGGCCCTGGATTTTCAATACGAGCAATATGAGGAAAATCATATACAACTGTTATTTTAGGTAAATATTGCTTTTCAACTAACTCCTGTTTCCACTTTGGATGTAATAAATCCATTGTATGTTCTAACAAAACTTTATCGTCATGAGAATTACTAACTTGTGATGCAGGATTATGATATTTAATCAATCCGACTACTACCGTTCCATCGTCACTTAACTTAGCGGCTCTCGATTGATTCGTAAAAAATACCGGCTGATCTAATCCTAAAGCAAATTGATGTGATGGATTAGGTAATTTTCTTAAACCAAGATCTAAGGAAGCTGCTGTAACTGGCATAGACTGTTCTTTCCATATTTGTAGCGCAGTATCTTTTGCTCCCTTTATAATTTTACAAGCTTCTTTTGGTGGTATAGTAACAACAACCGTAGAAGCTTCAAAGAGTTCGTCACCAGAACAACGGATTCTTTGAATATGACCACAGTGCTCAATTTCAACTACATTTTTACTCGCTATAAAATGGACTCCAGCATTTGTAGCTTTGTCTCTTAGTTTTGTAATGATCGTCTCCCATCCACCATCTACATAAAAAACCCCTTCTTTCATTGAGCGTTGTATTTGTTTTAGTACAGAAGATGCTAACTGTATTGTGGGAGCATATGTGTAGGTCGCTGTTCGACATGATGCATAAAACATATTTCTTACCATAGGATCTTTAATTTCTTTTTCTGCCCATACACTCAAGCTCATTTTAGGAATTGTCTTCAAATCTAATTTCCCTATTTTTAACATCAGATGTGAAAACTGTATTTTAGCAGACAATGAAAGTAATCGCGTAGATAAGATCGATTGAAAATCTGTCGGCACTACATACACCTCATTTTTCCATATGCCATGCGCGCTCGTAGAAGGTATGCCTCCTGGAATATTGATTCCAAGTTCCTCAAAAGTAGATAGTGCTTCTCCTCCGCGATATAAAGCGTGTGCTCCAAGATTCATAAGGACGCCATTTTTATTCGTTGTCATTGCTCTTCCACCAAAATGATTTGATTTTTCTAATACAACAACTTTTTTACCTTCCTTAGCTAAATAAATCGAGGCAGTTAATCCGGCAAGTCCCCCGCCTATAATTGCCACATTAAAGTTCTCCATATAAATTCCCTCCTTATTTTTCTACACACAGGACGAATGAAGAAAGAAGAATGTGACATTTTTTAAAATGTATTTTTCCTTCAGAAACAAAAAGAACCTTTAATATATGATAAAGGTTCTTTTTGTTTACATAATATAATTACCACCAACTTATATGAGAGGTCGTCTTCAGCGGGACTGGATTCCAACTTTGTTGTATTGTTTGCCATGATTTTACCGTTCCGTCTTTACTTTTAATGAATGCTTTAAACTCTATGTTTCGATCAGCTGGCAACATAACATTGCCTTGCCAATCCTTACTATGAGAGTCATAATACAATTGAATTGGATACTGTTTCGTGTCCCAACTTCCTAACTCGGCACGATTTCCAGTAATATAAACCGTATCTCCTATTGCTGTAGGAGCATTTTTTACTATAATCGTTTGCATAACAGGGGTCACACCTAATAAATCCTTAAATTTCCCCATTAAAGAATTGTTATAAATCACGTCTTGATAGCGAAGCAAAGTAAAGCCCGAGAAATTATAATTAAAAGCCATTTCTGCAACTCGTTTATACTCCTCTTCATTTCCGATACTTAAAGCATTTTCACCATTTAATACAATTCCTTTTTGATTAGCTAATGTTGCAATTTCTTGTACTAATGTTCTAGGCATTGAATATTCTGGATAATTACCTTTGTCTGTCATTTCCAGACAAGTAAATGTTACATCTAACTTTGCGCTTTTGAAAGCATCAAGTAAATGACTATAATTATTATACCCTGCTGGCTTTTCTGCCCCATGAGGTATAGCCGGATTATTATATTGCCAATGTACTCCTGCGATTTTTGCGCCGATTGGTACTTGAAAACTTGGATCAAAAGCATTGTGTGCCAATTCACCAATTAATTTTGTATGACCTTCTAGAACACCTTGATACCATTCTAAATAATCTTTCCCGTATGAAGAATTATATCCACTCTTTAAAAATAGTTCGCCATCACTTGGTGGTAAAATTTCTGAAATAGAAGTAAGTTTTGTACTCCATACTTTGTTCACTTCATTTAAGGAATCATATTTATTTAATACCCAGGATCGAAATTTTGACTTTGCAAACTCCGTATATGCTTGAAACTTCCCACGTGATGGATAACCGCTTCCATCAGCAGATGTATAGGAAGGATATCTTAGCTCCCCAGCTGGCCCTCCCGATAAATATATCTTTGCAATGACATCTTTATATGGTTTCATAGCTGCTGCAAATGCTGTATATAGTTCGCCATACTCCTTTTGAATTACATCTGAAGCAAGCGGATTCAATGTTTCTTTATTAACATTTCCTGTTTCAGATTTAAAGTAAAGACTGTCATCATTTTTTTGATTCCAAACCCATGAAGGTATTGGAGTATTACAATCATCCCCAACATTCCCACCACACTGATGCGTAGAAATAATAGGTATCATTTTCATACCTGCATTTCTTACCGATTGGGCAAAACGTTGTGCGTATGAAAAATCAAATTGTTGATCCCCGTTCTTTTCCATATCTCCCCACCAAAAGTCAACAGTAATAGCATAAAAACCATTTTGTTTTGCCCACCTTAAATCATTTTCAAACACCTCCCAATTTGTTACTTCCGGAATCTTTTTTAATGGTGCCATTAAGTAAGCTTTGTAGTCCGAATTCATTCCTTTTCCATTTACAGCTGCAAAACTTGTTTGTGGACTTAATAGGGACACAAATAATATCAAGACAGATAAAATAGAAACACTATAATATTGAAACCGCTTTTTCATCTTTTCTCTCCATTTCTTTTTTTATTTTAATCATGACTTCAATTTATCGCGCATTAACGAGCGGTAAGACCCTCATCTCAAAATTCAGCGAAAGTAAAGAAGTTAAGTGAGAGGAACGCCCCCCCACTGATTAAAGTTTCACTTTATACAGTTTCATTATAAAACGAAAAGAGAAAGCGTTTGCATGAAATAATGCATATTTAACAAAAAAACAAAAGTAAGAAAAACTGACCTGTGTTTTTTACTCTATCTATATAGAAATAGGACATCAATCATACTTTATATTTTTCTACACATAAATTATATCTTCTTCTCGATTACTATTGTGATCGTTTAGCAACTAGCAATGCTAGTGGATTCAAGAATGGCTTAAATTGCTGTTTTAATTGTTCATTTCATTCTTTTAAAACAGAGTTAATCATTTCCTTCTCCCTTTACATAAAATGTACAATCATTCTAATTTTCTACTAACTAACAGTAATCACACTTCTTACTACTATAATGGAATACCACAAATACAAAATAAAAAGCACTACCAATTACATTTATTGTATACGAATAGGTACAATAAATACTGCACACTAAAATAACTAGACTCATACCCTAATTCGTATACGTAATTTTATTTCCTTACACTCTATGCTAACTTTCATACTCTCGTAACAATTACTAGAGTTTCCACATATACTATGTATATATCAAACTGGAGGAGATGATATCATGAATAACGATTACAATTCTAATAAGAAATCTTCTACTAATAAAGGTAGCAACCCTTCATCTTCAAAATCTTCTAATCATCAATCAGCACACCATTTATCGCAACAAGGATATGTAAAGAAAAAAGGCTGTAATTGCGGTAAAAACAAATAGTTTTTTCAAGTATACCTTCCACATTCATTTAGGAAGGTATACTTTTTTAAATCGTTTCTTACGTAAATTCCAAAACTGCTGTTAACATACTAACCAATGTTATTACTTATAAAAAAACAGAACTCTCTTCTCATATAGATCGTTCACCTATTTTTTTCACTACATAACGCTTTTCTTCATGTACGAAGAGCGGATTTTATCGTTTTGTACAAGCACTTCTTCCTTTTTTTTATAAAATATATAGAAATTTAATCAAAAGAAAGCGAGTGAAACACGTATGGCTAATTCTTATAAAGATCAATCGTATTCGTCTTATTCAAAAAACAACTGTTTTATTAAAACCTATACGATTTTTGGATCTGGAAATACTCCTGTAAACCTAGAGATTATACGCGCCACTTCTCAAACTATATTTGAAAATTTTACCGACAATCATAATAAAACATTAATCAAATTAAGTTATGTCAATACATCCTTTGCACCAATTGAATTAATCATCCAAACAAGACAATCTCGTACCCCACTTACTATTATTTTAACTCCAGGAAATATAAAAACATTTCTAGTAGAGGATGTCGAAAAAATTACTTTCACAAACTCTGATGAAGTTGATGCTACAATCAGTTTACTCATCCAACAAACAAATTGTATTTGCTGTAATGATAAAAAAAAGAAATGCGATTCTTGAGACGAATGTTATCATGAATATTAGATTAAATCATTAAAAAGAATCCTTGATTTAGAAGAGGCCATTGGAAAAGTTCACCTAATAAAAAAGGAGTTCACCACCTACTATATACAGGTGATGAACTCTATTTTTCTTTCACTTCATTTTCATCAATCATCAAAAAACTGTTTGGATAACAAATGTTTGCAACCACAAAAATACGGTTTCTCAAATAAAGGAAACCGTATCCTATTAATCTATTAAATCTTAAACTGGCTTGTATACAATCCATAGTAGAACCCTTGATTTTCAATTAAAGATTCATGATTCCCTCTCTCAATAACTTCTCCATCTTGAATAACAATAATTTGATCTGCTTTTTCAATCGTTTTTAATCGATGAGCAATGACAAAGCTCGTGCGTCCCTTCATCAAATTATTTAATCCAGATTGAATTTGTAATTCCGTTCTTGTATCAATATTAGAGGTAGCTTCATCAAGAATCAAAATATCTGCATCTGCTAAAATCGCCCTTGCAATCGCTAGTAACTGATTTTGCCCTTGACTTACATTTGATCCTTCTGAAGCAATTTCCGTTTCATATTGTTTGGGCAAATGTTTGATAAATGAATGTGCAGAAGCTGCTTTTGCCGCCGCAATAACTTCTTCATCACTGGCATCTAGTCTTCCATAACGTATATTATCCATAATCGTACCAGCAAAGAGATATGTATCTTGCAAGACGACTCCTATTTTGCTTCGTAAGGAACTAATATCGTAATCTTTTATATCTTTTTCATCAATCTTAATTTGCCCTTTATGAATATCATAAAAACGTGTCAATAAATTAATGACTGTTGTTTTTCCTGAGCCAGTCGGTCCAACAAGAGCAATTGTTTCTCCTGGATGTGCATGTAAGTTTACATTTTTTAAAATTTCTTTTTCTTTTGTATATCCGAATGATACATGTTCGAAAGTAACATTCCCTTTTAAATTCTTAACAACAATTGCATCTTTTTTATTTTGAATTTCTGGCACTTCATCCATAATTTCAAAAACTCGCTCTCCCCCAGCAACTGCAGCTTGAATTGTATTCATAAGCGTTGCAAACTGGCTGAGCGGCCTTGAAAATTGACGAGAGTAGTTAATAAATGCAGCGATAACACCGACTGTCGTCATATTATTTAAAACCATAACCGCGCCTGCTAGAATAACAAGCCCCATACCTAAATTATTAATAAAGTTCATGCTTGGGAAAATAAACGCTGAAAATGTATCAGCTTTTGTAGCAGAAATTCTAAGTTGTTCATTGATAGCAGCAAATTTATTTACTGTTTCTTTTTCCTTTCCATACAATGTAATAACATCTGCACCTGTAATGGCTTCTTCAATAAAACCATTCAATTCCCCTAAATCTTTTTGTCGCTTCGCAAAGTTTTCCCCACTATACGCAACCAGCTTTTTTGTTACAAAAAACATAATTGGTACTGTAATCAGTGTCACAATCGCTAAAATCCAATTTAGTGAAAACATTGCGATCGTCACGCCAATAAATGTTAAAGCAGACGAAATGATCTGAACAACACTTTGTGTTAATGCTTGGTTTAAACTATCAATATCATTTGTGACACGACTCATTAAATCCCCTTGTGAACGAACATCAAAGAAACGAAGAGAAAGCGTTTGGATTTTCTCAAAAATATCTTGTCGTATTTTTTGGATTGTTTTTAATGCAACACGAACCATTAAGAATGTTTGCAGCCACGTTAACAATACCGTAACGCCATAAATCCCAATGAGTAGCATACACATTCTTGCTGTTCCAGTTAAATCTCTTGGCACGATATATTCATCGATAATAACTCCCATATAATATGGACCTAGTAAACCGAGTAATGTTGTGGCAAATACAAGAACAATAACGAATATAAGAGCTGCTTTTTGATACCCCATGTAGTTCCAAATCCTCATTACAGTTCCTTTTGTATTTTGTGGCTTTCCTGATTTCAAATTGCTACGTCCGCCTTTACTTCCAAACTGTCCTTGAAAATTACGCATGTTCTTTCCCTCCTTCTTGATGCAAACTACCACCTTGGGAAAGATATATATCTTGATACACTTCGCATGTTTCTAATAAATATTCATGTGTTCCACTACCAACTAGCTCACCATGATCTAAAACGAGAATTTGATCCGCATCCATAACAGATGATATTTTCGAAGCGATTAAAAATGTTGTCATTTCTTTGTGCCCTTCTTTTAACGCTTCCTGTATCACTCTTTCTGATTTTGCATCAACAGCTGATGTAGAATCATCTAGTACAAGGATAGCTGGCTTTCGGACAAGTGCTCTTGCGATAGAAAGACGCTGTTTTTGACCACCAGAAAGATTCGTTGCGCCTTGTGTTAAGTGATATTGATATGCATTTTCGAGTTTATTAATAAACTCGGTCGCACACGCTGCTTCTGACGCAGATTCTATCTCCCCTTGCGTAGCTTCTTCTTTACCATAACGCATATTTTCTTCAATACTTCCTGAAAACAGCAATGCTTTTTGCGAAACAAATCCGATTGAAGAACGAAGCGCCTGTAAATCGTACTCTTTGACATTGACACCATCAACAAAAATTGCACCTTTATCAACATCATATAGACGTGGAAGTAATTTAACTAGCGTAGATTTCCCGCTTCCTGTAGGACCAATAATTCCTATTTTTTCACCTTTCCTTACGGTAAATGAAATATCTCTTAGAACATGTTCATTATTTTTACTATAGCTGTAACTTACATGCTTAAATTCAACATTTCCCTTTACCTCCTCTGGTTGATACGTGATTTTTTCGTTTTCAATATCAACTTTCGTTTCTAGTACTTGTTGTACCCGAGCAGCAGATGGGAAAGCACGGGCAATTTGAATAAATACCATACTGATTGACATAAGTGACATTAATATAATGTTTAAGTAATTAATAAATGCTAAAATCGCTCCAACTTGTAGTGTGCCGTTAAAAACTTTTATACCACCTATCCATAAGGTTGCTACAATACCGCCATTTACAACGAGCATAATGATCGGCATCATTAATGAAATGATTTGTACCGCACGCATATTAATACTTGTTAAGTTTTTATTTACTTTTTCAAACCGAGAAATTTCATGATTTTGTCTTACATAAGCTTTTACAACGCGAACCCCTGATAGATTTTCTTGTAGCTTTGTATTCACTTTATCTAACGCTTCTTGTACCCTTCTAAAGGAGCCACTTGCATTCCCAGCAATGAGAATAATCGCAACTAAAAGAATGGGTACAACAATAAGTAAAATAGAAAATAAATCTTTTGCTGTTACAAAAACAATAATAATACTACCTATAAACAATAACGGACCGCGAACGAGAACACGCAATGTCATCGTCATGGCAGCTTGAATAGATGTAATATCATTCGTAACAATGGTTAATAATTTCCCAGTCCCAAATGAGTCTCGATTTTCACTGGAAAACGCCTCGATTTTTGTAAAGACGTCTTTTCTTATATCTGTTGCGAAATTAACAG
The DNA here is from genome assembly GCF_054570475.1 of Bacillus sp. C1. Taxonomy (NCBI): domain Bacteria; kingdom Bacillati; phylum Bacillota; class Bacilli; order Caryophanales; family Bacillaceae; genus Bacillus; species Bacillus sp. C1. The sequence goes on along the minus strand of NZ_JBTMZT010000012.1, from coordinate 83,532 downwards.
CTGCTTTCGTGGAATACATCATACATCCAAGCCCACCAATTAACCCAAGTGCTGCGGCTCCTATCATCAAAATTCCCATTTTCACGACATAATGAAAATCTTGATTAGCGATGCCAACATCAATAATATGCTGCATAATCGTTGGTTGAATTAAGTCCATCGCAACTTCAAGTACCATAAACAGTGGTCCAATAATAGCGAAGAACATGTATGGTTTTAAATACTGTAACAATTTGCGAAATGATTTCATACATAGTCTCCTTTTCTTATGAAATTGTCATTCTATAATTCAAATATCCCCTCCATTTTATTCATCTGGACATCTCCATCACTACTACAATTATATTCTGTAGATTAATATTTAACATTATTAAATGATAAATATTAATAATACATTCGTCAATCAAAGTGCCTTCATTTGATTGAAAAGAAGACTTTCATCACAAAACTTTATAGACGCCTATTTCAAGACAACAACCAAAAGCCACATTCCTTTATAATAGAATGCGGCCAATTTCAATTATGTATGTTCAATTGAAAAATCAAATACTATATGTTGCTAGTTACTTCTAAGTTAGGAGTCTATTTAAAATTCAGTTAAAACTGGAAACTTATACCCTTTCCAATCAAACTTTTCACCGCCGCGAATCATTAAATACGTTTCAGACTGAAGCTCTTTACACGCTACCTCTTCGATCCCTAATTCATCAGGATAAAAATAAAATTCAATCTCTGTAAATGGCTCACATATTTCAGCACATATATCATCTAAAATCGGAAGGACTTGTGCGAAAACTCCAAATAACTTCAGCACTTGATTTTTCACTTCAAATACAATAAGTGTATCCAGCTTCTCTGAATAATATAGTTTTTCATTCCAATTCGCACCGTACATATTAAAATAAAAAGAAGACTGGTAATTTAAAGTTGAAAATTCCCTTGAAAGCAGTTGAGCATTTCCCATTATTTCTTTTATAAGCTGTATATCCTTTTCATTATAAAAATCTAATTTCCGAAGTGAAGATGAGTCAGATGAATTATTATCATATGACAATGTCATTAAATATTCTTGTATAACTCGAAAACCAAACATCTCATATAATTCTGGCTTCTCTGTAAATAATATCGCACATTCATATTCTGTATCTATTTCGTGCAATACTTTAGAAAATATCTGTTTCATCAAACCTTGTCTCCGATATTCTGGATGTGTCATGACTGATTGAATGCCAGCTGCATGAACCTGCTCTCCATTTATAAACATTGGTAGCGAAAACATAGATACATTCGCTATTACTTGACCTTTATGTAAATATGAAAAAGGTTTGTATGTCGTATCCCAAAATCCATTAGACTCAAAATTTTGTAACGTTTGAACAGGAACATGAAACACTTCCTCAAACAATGGAAATAACTGTTCCTTTTTCGGTTCTTCCACAAAAAAATTCTCGGAAAGAATAAAATTTCCCATATTGTCCTCCATAAATTCATTCTGATTAATGTAACCGTATTCTATTATGTTTATATCAAATAAGTCTTCCTATAAATCCACACCTCCACAAAATATACCAAAAGAAGTTAAGGATTTCAAGATAACTTCAACTACTAATTCTTCTTTTTTATTTCATATATGAATTATTGATATATGAAAAAATGCAACAGATTGTTACACTTTTTCTTATATATCACAATTAAACTAAATGACGCTTCCACTTCAATAATAACTCTTGTAGCTGATGTTCTTCTTCAATAGTAAAACAACTACAATTTTCTTGTAAAAATCCGGCATACTTCACATCGACTTTCTTTCTAGTCGCTTCTCCCTTATCTGTTAAAAAGACAAGTGTTTCACGCTGATCATTTGGATTTTTTTCCGTTGCAACATATCCATCTCTCTTCATTCGTTGAATCATGGTGGTCATATTACTTGGAACACATCCCATGTTTTCAATTAGCTTAGACATGGATACCTTGCCAGACTTTGCAAGTACTTGTATCACACCAAATTGGACATAACTTATATTATCCTCTTCTATTGTATTATCCAAATTTCTCTGCAATTGATGATAAACATCACGAATATTTCCGTATAATTCTCTTTTTTTCATATCCATCCAAAAAAGCCCTTCTTTTTTATTTCATATATGAATCTTATTTTCGTTTAGTTCATATGTCAAATAAAATAGCCTTGTCTCTATGAATTTTCCCCACTAAGACAAGACCTTTATCAAAATCATTACCGTATATTCATTCAATAAAAAACAACGGGTATATCAGTACGATAGATGCACTCGTTGTTTTTATACATTATACAAACTTTTAAACTATCCAATATCATGTTGTTTTGATTTTCTTCCCCACAATTGTCTCCATAATATAATGGAGGCAACCGCAAGCAGAATGGTTGTAAGTACACTTCCTTCAATTCCAAATGCTCCTCCGTGTAACAATTCCGATCCACTCGTTGAAGGTTTAAATAAAGGCGTCGAATATATTGTCATTCCACTTACCGCAAAACCATACACATTATACTGAGCCCAGTTCCATATAGAGTGCCAAGCACATATCCCCCAAAGGCTATTCTCTTTTAATACATAAAATGCCGCAAATACACCAACTAATATAATATTTGTTATAGAAAGAATTGTAATACCTGGGTTAAGGAGATGGAGAAAGCCGAATAACAATGAGGTAACAACAACTCCAACCCATATCCGACTTCTAACTGAAATAACTGGAAATAACCAACCACGTACAACAATTTCTTCTGTAGCACCTTGTACTAAAAATGCAACTAAAGAACCTAGAATACCTAATATAACTGTACTTGTGATATGTTGTATTTGTAACTGTACCATTCCTGTTATAATAAGTAATAATACCGGTATTGATATGAATATAAATCCTATCAACGCTCCCTTTATATACTTTTTCAAAAATTTCTCTTTCCAAAAACCAATTGATGAAAATGGACGTTTCTCTACAAAACGAACCCATAAAAATACAAATAAAATTGCTCCTCCAAATGTTAATACCATATTTAAGTTGTTATAATATGCCTTCATAAATGTCGTTTCTGCTTTTGGCAAAAATAACATAAACACCGTAAACAATTCTCCAAGGCTTATAAATACAACCGATAATATGACTGCTAAAATTGGGTGTACTTTTTTTCGCCCTTCCTTTGCCGCTTCGATTGTTTTACATCCACTATTATTCAAATTCATTCCTCCTTTTCCATTTCTAAACATTACTATTTTACACTAATTTTACTCCTCCCTCATACTTTTACATTCCATTTCCAATAAAAAAGAATAAAACAAGAAATACCATCGGAAATCTTGTCGGGATTTTCACCTACTTTGAACTAAGGATAATACATACACATAAAAAGACAGTTTTACCTTTTAAAACAATAATGACCAAAAAATCCCCATTCATTTCCAACACTTGCTATTTCCCACCATTTGTTGTAAGATAGGTCTTAAGGTCAAATTCATGAAAATTTCATTTTACATATTATCAAGCATCTATTTAGGCTAATAAGTATCCCTCATGGATTTTTGATAATATGTGAATTTTTATTTTCGTTGAAATAAGACCGATCATATTGTAATTTATTTTTTTTACTTTTAGGAGGCACTTACCATGACATTAACAGGTAAAGTAAAATGGTTTAACAGCGAAAAAGGTTTCGGTTTCATCGAAGTTGAAGACGGTAACGATGTATTCGTTCACTTCTCTGCTATCACTGGCGACGGCTTCAAATCTCTTGACGAAGGTCAAGAAGTTAGCTTCGAAGTTGAAGACGGTAACCGCGGACCTCAAGCTAAAAACGTTGTAAAGCTATAATTTAAACAATAAAAAGGTTGTTACCATCGCACGGTTAACAACCTTTTTAATATATTATTCAAACACTTTACATAAAAGGAGTGGTCACATGTATCGCAATCGAAAGAATGATGTAGCAGAAGTACCACCAGAACAAACCCCTGTTTGGGAATGTGAATCAGAGGATTGTTTAGGATGGATGAGAAAGAACTTTTCATTTGAAGAAGAGCCAAAATGCCCTTTATGTAAAAGTAACATGAAAAGTGGAGAACGTTTATTACCTAAACTAGGTTAATTGCTTCATTCCCCTCTTATTTTGATAAGAGGGGTTCTTTATTTTTCAGCACTATCTCCAGTTTAATTATACAAAAAACCATGCATGTTATATGTCATGGTTCTTTTCTAAATCTGTTCGTATAATAGAATATATGTATACATCTCGCTGCTGATCCCCTTGATGAATATACCCTCTTAAAAGTCCTTCTTTCTGAAATCCTATTTTGGATAACATATTACAAGATGCTATATTTTCAGGATATGTAATCGCACCAATTCTAAATATTCCAAGCTCCTGAAAACTGTACATGATAATTTGTTGTGCAGCTTCCGTTGCATAGCCCTTTCTCCAATAAGAAGGATGTAAATCATAACCAATCTCAGAACGTTTACTCCAAAGTTGTAAATTATTTAATCCAATTGTACCAATTAACGTATTGGTTTCTTTCAATACAATCCCCCAGCGAATCGCACTCTTTTCAAAATAATTTTTTGAAAAAGATTCAATCATACGGGAAGCTTGGCCAAATTCTGTAAAAGAATTCATTCCATAATAGCGCGTGACTTCTTCGAGTGAAAAAATTTCATATATTTTTTGACAATACGATTGTTCGATTTCAACTAGACGTAACCGTTCTGTTTCTAAAGCAGGAAATGTCATGAAAACCCTCCTTTTCTTTCTATTGATTTATTATACCAGAAAATCTTTCTCTTATTGGAAGATGTATTATAAATAAAAGCCTGTTTTCAAAATAGATGAAACAGGCTTTCTCTTTATTTTTCTTAATTTATTCGTTATATACACAACATTAACTTTGTTTTAGATCTAGCAAAGTTAATAATCTTAATTATTTTCTTTTAGACATTTTAACATACGGAAATTTTCTGTACAATCAAAAAATACTATATGAATATTTCAAATAATCCCTTTTCCCTTTTTGATGCTTTTTCCATCTTTATATAGGAAACAGTATCATTAATCATTTCAAACGTTATCACCCATTAAGTGTAATAAATATTGGCTCTTTTTTAGGCTTACTATTCACTACAACACCATGGACAATTACAATTAGTTGTTTGCTAGTAGGACTTTTTTCCTCACTTCAAGCTAGAAAATTAAACCGCCTTGCTTATGATGCTACTGAATCATTTAAAGATTCTAGCTTCTCATTACGTAATCGCCGGTCTAAACTAGGAATTATCATTAACCAAATTTGTTTCGTTCTATTCATTTTATTAAGTAGTTTTCTCAATCATATATCATTGAACCAAGTATTTCTAATACTTACTGAAAAAGAAATTCAAAACAAAAATCTTATGTTTACTAATTTAACGGTAACCGCAATCATTATGGTTACCATAACCGGATTTCTACTACTATTCTGAACATGGAAATTGGAATTAACAAATAAAAAGAAGGATTAATTCCTCGGCATTTAAAGAGATGCTTAGTATAACTAGCATCTCTCTAAAAATGATCCATATTCATATATTAATAGGAAACTTCTTCCCCTAATATGAATGTATGTGATACATTCATATTTCGCATGACTCCACGCTCTATACAGTAATAAATTGTATATTTACGTTAATATATTAGTGAACAACAAAATATGTTTGCAGCGATAAAACTCATATTAAAGGAGGTGAATGAAAAGTATGTATATTTTTATAGGCATTGCCCTCTTGTTCATGTTACTTGTTTTTTTATTTGCACAAAAATTCGCACCCAACTCGGCGATGATGACAAGTTTCAAAAAAAATAACTTAAAAAAATTTATAATCGGGCTTGTAATCGCCTCGGCATTATCATTTTCATATGGATTTTATCACGCAGCTACGTATCAACCTTCCTTGCTACATATTAAAATAAACAACACACAATATATTATTTCAGGTGATATTGGTGAATTAGGTTATTTTTCAGAACAAATAATCAAAAAAGAAAAAGAAACCGAACTTTATTTTGCATCTTGGAAAACACTGAGTTTAGAAAATCCTCAAATTATCATAAGCTACCCTTCTGGTAAAACAGAAACTTGGAAACCGAATATATCTCTAATAAAAAACACATCCACAAAAGAACTGCAAGAAAAATATAAAATAAAAGAAATTTATGCGCTCTCGCCTTATTCATTTAAAGAATCTGGAAACGTCACATTAACCATTACAGAAAATAAAACTACACGTGCAGAAGTTCTAATCAAGGTTAAATAATAAATGAAATCCCACTCTTGTACTAAAGTGGGATTTCGTTAAAAATATAAAAATTTCATTATTCAAGTCGATTGTTCAATGCTCTTATAATCTTCTCTGCCGTTTCCTTTCCATTTCCTATACAAGCTCCTATACCTACACCATAGTATGAAGCTCCAGCTAGATACACTTTTGGAAAAACAGCTGATATTTTCTCATTTAAAGATTGAACGGCATGATTATGTTCTAAATGATAATTAGGCATTAAATCTTTCCAGTCCGTAACTTCAACAACTTGCGGTTCTCCTTTAATTCCAAGACTTTTCTCAATATCAGATACGGCCAATTGAATCAATTCTTCCTTACTTTTATGTTTTATTTTTTCATAAGCCGGATTCGAACTTTTATAAAACAATCTCACCAATAAATTTTGTTTATCTGATGTATGCTTCCACTTCCTGCTCGTCCATGTACATGCATCGCAAAGTAAATCACTATATTCTGAAACGATGAAACCCGTTCCATCCGCCGGTAATTGTTCATCAGCTATTTCAAACCCTAAATAAACGCTAATTAACGAAGAGTTTTTTAGCTTATTGAAATCAAAATCTAATTCATTAGAACTTAACAACGTTTGTGCAACATCATGTGGTGTAGCTACAACAACGTAATCTGCTTTTATCGTTTCTTTATTTGAAAATGAGACTTCATATCCATCGCCGACTCTTTGTACATTCGTCGTTACTACTCCTTTTTGTATTTCTGTCTCTGCCAATTTCTCTTCTAAACGAGTAATAATCGTAGAAAGCCCTTTTTCAAATGATAAAAACTTCTTATTCCCAGCAGTCTGAAACTTTTTTTTATTAACCTCAAAGCCTTTTATAATACTGCCATATGTATTTTTATAATCAAGTAAATATGGTAGTGTAGACGCCATTGTAAGCTCATTCAATTTACCAGAATACACTCCTGAAAGAACGGGAGAAATCTGCTTCTCAACTAATTCTTTTCCTAAAAAACTTTCTAAAAATACAGCGAGCGATGTATCTTTCGTAAAATCTTTATTCTTTGTAATAAAGTCTTTTAGCGCAATGATTTTCCCCTTCGTTGAAACTAACGTACTACTAAATAACGACTCTACACTCATCGGTATCCCAAATACTGTGTCAGCAGGAATCGGATGTAACATATCATTTGAGTAAATATAAGAAATACCCGTTTCGTTATATACCATTTCGTCTTCTAAATTCAATTCGTTTATAAACGGCATTACATTTTCGTTTCGAGCAACGATTGAATCGGCACCCGTTTCCATAATAAAATCCTTTTCTTTCACACTGTGAATTTTTCCGCCTAAGGATTCATTTTTTTCTACAAGGATTAACTTTAAATCTATATTGGAATCCTTTTTTAGTCTTTCTAAGTAATACATCGTAGAAAGTCCTGTAATTCCTCCACCTATGACAACGACTGTTTTCATACTTGCTGCACTGCTACTAAAAACATAGACAAACATAATCATCTACGTTAGATTATTCTTGCTTCTATGTGCCTCGCTTCGCCACTTACTCGCTACCACAATTTGATATAGAACTCCACAAGCGTAAATTCGGATGTAGCCCACCCTACATATATACGTTATCGAGATGTGATGATCGTATATTCTGTTGCATATTTCAAATTTAGACTTGCGTTAAAGTCTCTATCCATTTCAACATCGCAGTTATCACATTTAAAAATTCTATCAGATAAACGCAAGTCAACTTTTTTATATCCACGACAAGAACATGTTTTTGAACTAGGATAAAAACGATGTACCATTCTTAATTCGATACCATATTCATTGCATTTATACATCAACCATTCTTTAAAACGATAGAATTTCTGCACAGATACTGCACGAGACAAATGACGATTTTTTATCATCCCTTTAACATGCAAATCTTCAATTGTTATATACTTTGGTTTGGCTTTCACTAAAGTATTTACAACATATCTAATATATTCCTCGCGGATGTTCGCGAGGTGATTATGAAGTTTTTGTATCACTAAAATTTGTCTATTGATATTCTTTTTAGTGGCAGATTTTTCACCTCTCTTTTTTAAATGTTCATATTTACGACTTAAAGATTTTTCTAATCTTTTTATTTTCTGTGTTTTATTGATATTTTTAAAAGTAAAGTCATGACTACAAATTGCAAAATCTTTAATTCCAATATCTACACCTATACCATCTTGTGTGTTTATTTGCGTATTCTTTGTATTCACTTCACAAAGTACAGATACAAAGAATTTACCTGCCTTTTGAGAAACAGTTCCACTACTTACTTTAGCATTCGTGGGGATGTAACCAAATTCTTTTAATCGTACTCATCCAATGGTAGGTATTTTAATACGATGTCGTTCGATGATCCAATCTGTTTTGTTATTTTTCGGAAAATAGCATTTCACATCTTGGTCGCGCTTCTTTTTGAAACGTGGAAATTTTGTTCTTCCTTTGAAAAAATTTTGAAATGCTTTTTCTCCATTCATAATAGCTTGTTTCGTTGCTTTAGAAGATACTTCTTTGATCCATATTTTATCTCTATGATTCGGAATATATTCGTTATTCAACCACTTAGGAAAGTCTATTCCACTGATAAATTCCTTTTCTTTTTCGTATATTTCTTTATTATGGGCGATATAGCAGTTGTAAATATATCGACTTACTCCAATCGTTTGAAGAACTTTGTTTTTTTGAATATCAGTGAGTTTGATTTCTGTTTTGTATGCTTTTTTCAACAGCCTCATCCTCTTTGATTTTCTTTTTATATTTTCTTAAACCGTAAATTCTACAGCTAAAAATATGGAGAATAGAAATCATACCTTGAACAAGTCCTTCTTGCGGAGAAAGGCTTTCATTATTTAAGTTGAATGAATCTAAGAGTCTTTCGAACCGATCATAACCAAAAGGACTCAATCTATCTTTATGCGTAATCACAATTGTATCTATTTGTCATGCATGTATTGATGAAATCGTGCCATTTTTTACGGTTATAATTCATTCCTTTATTATTATAACCTAAAAGTGCACTTTCTCGACTAGCAGCTGACAAAGTTCGTAAAATGTACATACTGTGTCTACTTTATGCTTTCAATAACATTATATAATTAATTAATTTGTCTAGTTCTTGGCTTACTGTAAGTACCTTTTCATGTTGAAATCCATAATTGGACACTAGTGTAAATAATTCTTCTTTTTTCACTTCAATAATTTGTTCTAATTTTCTCAGCTCCATATCCTATTTAATCGCTCCAATTTAAAATGTATGTACTCTAGTATAGAGTATTTACATAATAAGTAAAAGTATCATTTTCAAGTCAATCTTACATCTTGAAGAAAGAAACAAAAGGGTATGTTCAAGATGGTTTCAAAAAAATAGAAAGACCTCATTCATGATAAATGTTCTTGAATGAGGTCTTTCTATTTTTAAGGTTATTTGATTTGTACATCCATTGGCCTAAAACAATTAGCTCAAACTAGTTTTATTTTATAAAACCCTCATTTAAACTTTTTTAACAAATTCAGATTTTAATTTCATAGCTCCAAAACCATCTATTTTACAATCAATATCATGGTCTCCATCTACTAAACGGATACTTTTTACTTTTGTACCGATTTTCACAACCAATGAAGTTCCTTTTACTTTAAGATCTTTAATTACTGTTACAGAATCACCATCGTTTAAGACGTTTCCGTTTGCATCTTTGATTACCTTTGCATCTTCACTATTTTCAATTTCTGATTCTAAAGTCCATTCATGAGCACATTCTGGACAAACAAAAAGATTCCCATCTTCGTAAGTGTATTCTGAATTACATTTTGGACAATTTGGTAAATTAGACATATTTTTATTTCCTCCACTCTTTATCATTCATTCTAATATATATGCATTATTTTCAATTTTCTTTTTTCAAATTCGTAAACAAACATCTATTTTATCGCATATCTTCCAACTTCTTAATGCTCATGTTTGATGTTGCCCATTCATCACAATTAAAATCAGAAAGTGAATTTTTTAAAAATCTAATGCAGCTGACTTATTCTTTATTGCATTCACTTCCTGAGGTTGCCGAGAAAGCCCGGTACATTCATGAAAAGCGAAATGCTTACACCCTATACATTTTTTTGTATTCAAATGTCTTAGAGCGTAGTTAATGGCTTCCCCTGTGTGGTCAAAAAAGTTTTCTTCCCCAATCTCGGCGTACAGTCCATTCTTATCTAGCGTTGTTTTTAACTCTGATTGAATTCCCGAAATGAGAAGTACACCACCTTGGCTTTTAAAATGTCGGACAATATTCCTAAAATAGGATTCTCCTGTTGTGTCAATAAAAGGAACCTTTCCCATACGTAAAATTAAAACCTTTGGTTTATAATGAATGGTCGCTAAAATGTTTTGTTCAAATGTTTGAGCAGCTCCAAAGAATAATGGTCCTTCTATTGTATAAATACTAATTTGTGGGCAGTCGTGAGTTTTTGTTACCACATGTGGTAACAATTTTTCATTCTTTTTTGTATGATCCGGAAGCACCTTAGATATAACAAGCATATTACTCATACGTTTTGTAAACAAAATAATCGCTAAAATAATCCCGACTTCCACAGCCGTTGTCAAACTAGTAAATACAGTAAGTAAAAATGTTACAAGTAATACAAGAGAATCTCCTGCCTTCATTTTAAGTATGTGAACAAAATGTTTTTGCTCACTCATATTCCAAGCAACCACCATTAAAATGGGAGCCATACTAGCAAGTGGAATATGTGAGGCATATGGTGCTAGTAATAGGAGTGTGAATAATACAAATACTCCATGAATAACACCTGATATTGGAGAAACTGCTCCACTCTTAATGTTAGTTGCTGTACGAGCAATTGCTCCAGTTGCCGGGATACCTCCAAATAATGGTGTAATAATATTGGCAATTCCCTGACCAATAAGTTCTTTATTACTGTTGTGTTTACTATTTGTCATACCATCTGCCACCACAGCGGATAAAAGAGATTCAATACCACCTAACATGGCAATAACAAATGCAGGCCCAATTAATTGTTCTATACGCTCTATTGTGATTTCTGGTGTATTAAACTGAGGAAGTGTATTGGGAATCGTACCATACGCTGTACCAATAGTAGGTACATGACCTGAGAAAAATATAGTTGCAATTACAGTTGAAATCACAACACCTACTAATGAACCTGGTACTTTTGGTAAAATCTTTGGTGTGATGAGTATGACAAGAAAACAAATCAAAGCAGTTAAAACACTGTAAAAATTGACAGTACTGATATGAATAAAAATTTCCTGCAGATTTGCTATAAATTCTTCATGCTTTTTTATACCTGTTAGACCTAAAAAACTAGCAATTTGCCCTGTAAAAATAATGACAGCAATACCTGATGTAAAACCAATTGTTACAGGACGTGGAATAAACTTAATTAAAGATCCTAGTTTAAAAATCCCCATAAGGCATAAGATAATTCCAGCTAATAAACCAGCAAGTAGCAAATTTCCATACCCATAGGTAATGACGATTCCTAAAAGAATCGGAACAAAAGCACCTGTAGGCCCTCCAATTTGATACTTTGAGCCACCAAATAACGAAATGAGTATACCAGCAATACATGTTGTATAAATTCCATACTCCGGCTTAACACCAGAAGCTATAGCAAAAGACATAGCAAGTGGAATCGCAACAACTCCAACAATCATTCCTGAAAGAAGATCCTTTTGAAAATGCCCCCATGAATATCCTTCAAACCTTCCCGTAAATAACTCTTTCATTACAAACCCTTCTTTTCTATTTTTAATAACTCTGGATTACAAACATGATGAGCTCCTATTGAGCAAAATATTTCCATGCCATGTTGAATAACATCTTCTTTCTTAACTTCAATGCTCAACCTATCGTTTCATCTTCCGTTTCATCTAGCTCTTCTAACATTGAAATCGTATCGATTAAATGGTTGTTAAAGATCTTTCTTGCTACTACTAATAAATTCATAATCATAGGATCCCGCAGAGAATATAAAACTCGTTTGCCATCTTTGGTGCCGACAACAATATTTTTAGCACGTAATACACTTAACTGTTGAGAAACAGCAGAACCTTCCTTATTAAGAATGCTTTGAATTTCATTTACACTTTTTTCACCTTCTGACAACGCTTCTAAAATACCTATTCGTAAAGGATGCGATAAGGCTTTAAAAAAATCAGCTTTAAATTGTTGCATTTCGGTTCCCATTAAAACACCTCTAGTATTTATTTTAATTAAAGCTCCCAAAGTATCATATACATCTTCAAATGTTTGAATATGTATATGATACTTCTAGAACTTACAATTTTCAATACAAATTTTGAAACGTTAAAAAAGAATCCGAAAAAAGCATCTATATGATCAGTTACAATACAGATGTTTAATTCTGTTCTTATAATCACACAAAACACCGTCTAGTTATCCTAGACGGTGTTTGTAACAGTTTTTTTAACATCACTGTATTGTGAATTACATTACTTCAATTGAATAACAATAGACGGTCCTTATCTCATGGGCGGTTTTAAATAACTTTATTGTCGATCAACAACTTTTAATTATGTACAATGAAACCATTTGGACGAAAACGACTCATCATAATTTCATCAATAAACTTACCATGCGCTTTTAAATTCCCCTTTTTTACACCCTCTTCTTGAAATCCAAATTTTTCATATAGAGCTTTTGCACCAGAATTTATTTCCAAAACACCAAGTTCTACCCTCTCTAACATTAACCAATTGTCTGCAAGGTCCAGCATTTTTGTCAGCAAAGCTTTTCCAATGCCCTTATTATGATATTCACTATCTACCCCAATAAATAAATCTCCTGAATGTGATCTTCTTCCTTGTCCTTGCGTTAAACCAACAAATCCAACGACTTTTCCATCATACTCAGCCACAAATTCAAATTGATTCGGTGCTAAATTTCGAATTCTATTTTCCATTGCATCCACCCGCATGCTAGGCAAAAACACCATATAAGGTAAAACATCGTTTTGTATGCATATACGATGAATGCCTCTAGCATCTTGTATTTCTACTGCACGAATCGTGAATTCCATCGCTTTTCCTCCTTTTTAACTCCTACATTACAGGTTCTTTATTTCCATATAAAAATCCTACTTGTATGTATTTGTGAATCTCCTCATTTATCTGTTTCAATAACAATACCTTTGAAAATTTTGTATATAAAATACAGGTTTTCCTTTTTTTATCACTCGAATTACTATATAATAGTTAAGTTGTTTTCATTTTTCTAAAAACTACAAATTGGGAGGTTTTCATATGACTACACTCGGTATTATCCGCCACGGCAGCACACATTGGAATAAAGAAGGTAGAGCACAAGGAAATTCAAATACCCCCCTTGATCAAGACGGATTCTCTGATACTCATAAACTAGCAGAACGTTTAGCTATAGAAAATTGGGATTTGATCTATTCTAGCGATTTACTACGAGCGAAGCAAACCGCTGAAACAATAGGAAAAAGCATTGAAAATATAGAAATTCATTTAGACCCTAGACTTCGTGAAGTGGGCGGCGGTCAAATTGAAGGAACAACTGAAGAAGAGCGAATTTCAAAATGGGGAAAGAATTGGAGAGAGCTTGATTTAGGAATTGAAAGTACTGATAGTGTTACAGCAAGAGCTATACCTTTTATTGAAGAAATTACATATAAATATCCTAACAAAAACATCTTAATTGTTAGTCATGGTGCATTTATTAAGCATCTTCTTAAAGAATTAGTACCGCATTCGAACATGACTGATTCTCTCAAAAATACATCCATAACGAAAATTAGAAAGTTAGAAAATGGTTGGGATTCTGAATTATATAATTGCACGGTACATTTAGAATAACTCGTTAAAATTCCAACAAAAAGACCTACTAATAAGGTCTTCTTTGTTGTTTTTTAACAATCCCCTTTAATCATTTAGATATTGTTTCTCCCGCCAAGTTTTTTTATATTTTCATTATTTACAGCACTTATTTCTGAATAAAGTTTGTTTATTATTGCTTCTACAATATTCTCTACATTCATTTGACCATCAATTATATAGTCCGAATCTGGTTTAACACTTTTCTCCATCTCTAGGTATGCCTGCCTTCCAGCATTCAAATACATCTCGCATTCATAAATGACTTCATCAATAGAATTCAAAGGATTACGAATTAATCTTCTTGCTATTGCTATATCTAATGGTGTGTCAATATAAAATGAAATGTCTATCAAATTTTTCATCTGATTATTAAGGTACGAAAACGGATAGTCCAAAATAATATAATTTATAATTGAATCATTTAATAATGACTTGATGTCTTTAATTATGGGATTAACATTCCATTCGTCGTAATTTGCACCTTTTTCTACCCATTTACAAATGTCATTTGGTCCTTCTAAATCATACTCATCAAAATGAACAACCTTAGAGTTATTAAGTCTATTAGCTAGTCTCTTTGTAACTGTTGTCTTACCTCCACCAGATACAGCCGAAATAGATATTATTATTGTTTTTTGTCTCATTTACTCCTCCATAAAATATTAGAAGATTAATCTCTACTCCAATACATGTGACACTTGAATGAAATACCCTTCTATCTTCAACAATCTTGCTCTTTTACTTTAATAACACAGGTTCTTGTTTGCCTTCTAATTTAAATACTCCATCCCACTCAATTCCACAAGCAGTTGCATGTAATTTAGGAGCATATTTCTGACCACTTTTTTAAATTATATAAATTAAATTTGTGATTTTACCACAAAGATGACCAACTGCTTTTTTCTTTATCATTCCTTCTTCACCTAACTGCTTTACTGGTCGATATTCAAAATAGTATATTAATTAGTTTTTTCATTGTCTAAACACGAATTGTTCCATCGTTCTATAAATTTCTGTAAAGAAGGAAAGGAGCAACCCAAGTACGGCTATCATTTTCATGATTCCAGATATAAATATCATCTTTTTGTATCACCCCATTTAAAATTGAATACGCAAACAAATCTCCGTTCCCAGCATCTGCAATAAACAATAGACACTCAAATGGCATATACAAATCTTTGAAATCTTCGTAATTTCTAACATTTGAGTTTTCCTCTATAATTCGGCTTGTTGACCAAACAAGATAATTCCCATATTCATCGTTTATACCATCTGTTTCTTTCAATAGACTTTGCCATTCATCAGGAGTCTCTATGTTGAATGTACTATTGATTTCTTAAATTCTTTTTATAGTAGCAGGTCCATTACATACATACTCCTCTGAGATATTTCTTATAAATTTTCCCCACATACTCTGTCTCCCTCCTTCATATATTCCCATTTTAAATTTCCAGCTTATAAGTCTCGGTTATGAAAACAAAAGACGTTCTCCACTCATTTTCTCTTTCTATTTTCACATAGCATAGAGTAACGAGCAGCTGCCCTCTCCTCCTAAAAGAAATGGTTTTATGTCAGTCTTTCGATGCGTATTTATATAGAGTAGACATTTTAAGTAAATCGTTATTATTTTATAGGAGTGATCCTAATGAAGCGCTTCGCAGTAATTTTCACCTCTATTTTGTTATCAAATATGATTTCCGACCTAATATATTTCCTTATCAATCTTAATTATAACTTGTTTATTGATAAATTTGACTTCTTATTGTTCATATTGAGTTTCGGAATTTATTTAATCGTCTTTTTACCAATATACTTTCTTTTAAGTAAACTTCTATTAAAAGAGTAGAAATGATTTTTATCATAGTTTTCTCAAATTATTTGCTAGCAGTATTTTCCCACTACTCGTAAATAATTACTCTCCAATAAAAAAGTATAGAAAAATTACTTATCCTTGCATTTTTCGCTTTCAATATTTTTATTTTACATCTAATTTTGTGGTCCTTCTCCCTCCATAGCTCATCAGGCCAGAAAACAAAATTAATGTAATACGTGAACTGAAACATCCCCCTTTTTATTCACACTGTTTTTTGTTACCAAAAGATAGTTTCAACTAAACAAACACCTTTTCACTTTCTCTACAATTCCTTCAAAATACTTTGGACTAATCCCTCCTTTAACATAGTAAACTAAACATGAAGGCTACAAAAATGGAGTGTGATAATATGGAGCGATTATGGATCCCAATAATCGTTACGTTTTTTTCATTTAGCGGCTTATTATTAGGTGGTGCTGTCGGATTTGCAGCACGTCAACTCATAGAAGAGAAAATGCATCGTTTATATGCACTTTGCGGTGGTATCTTACTTGGTCTATTATCGCTAGAAATCATTCCAGAAACTTTTTCAAGCTATGAAATGATTGGGCCTATGCTCGGAATTATCATTGGTATACTCATTATGAGTTTACTAGATAGTTATTGCCATCCCCCGATTGTAAATAAAAAACACAAGCAAGCATGGCAAACTTTTTTATTTCTCTCCTTCGCCATTTTTATTCACAACATGCCGAGCGGATTTGCATTAGGAACTGCCTTTACAAGTCATAATGAAACTGCAATTCCGTTCTTATTTGCAATTGTTATACACCATATTCCAGAAGGGTTAGCTTTAATTATTCCTTTTCTATTTACAAAGCATAAATATTTCTCATTTTTATTAACGATTCTACTATTATCAATTATCCTCGGAACTGGCACACTTTTCGGGATAATGATGAACGGAAAAGCAATTCATTTACAAGGACTGATAATGGGAAGTGCAATCGGTTCTTTAGGGTATGTGACAATACATGAGATGATATGGAAAGCTAAGAAACACCTTTCTTCTCTCCCCTTCCTTTCTTGGTCTATTAGTGGATTTCTACTCATAACCGTTTTTACTCTTTTCGCTGGCCATCATTAAAATAAGGAGTCATCTTTGTATATTTTACCTATTTTTCCAAAACATAATAATATCTCGATGCACAAGGAGGATCTATTATGTTTCGTAAAACAGCGGGTGAAGCACTTGTTGATTTGCTTATTGAATGGGGTGTTGATCACATTTACGGCATGCCTGGGGATTCAATCAATTCTATTATTGAACCGCTTCGAAAAAAACAAGACAAAATTAAATTCATTCAAGTTCGTCATGAAGAGGCTGGTGCTTTAGCAGCCGCTTCCTATGCAAAATTAACAGGTAAACTCGGCGTTTGTATGGCGATCGCTGGGCCTGGAGCGATTCATTTATTAAATGGATTATATGACGCAAAACTAGATCAAGCGCCCGTTCTTGCCATTACAGGTCAAATTGAATCAGATTTACTAGGAACAGGCTTTTTCCAGGAGGTAAACTTGGAAAGAATGTTTGATGATGTAGCTGTTTATAATCAGCGCATTATGTCAGCTGAACAGCTCCCTGCAGTTGTAAATCAAGCGATTCGTATGGCGTATACAAAGAAAGGAGTATCTGTACTTACCATTCCAGATGATATTCCGAAGTTTGAAGTGGAAGCTGGTGCACGCGTAACAAGTTCTTCTTTTACATTACCCGAACTCTTTCCGAAAGAAGAGGATCTTAAGTTAGCAAAATTAGCACTAAATGAAGCAAAAAAACCTGTTATTTTAGCCGGAAAAGGAGCGAAACATGCGCGAGAATCTTTACTTGCATTCGCAGAACATATTGGAGCTCCAATCGTTTTAACACTTCCGGCAAAAGGGATTATTCCTGATGAACATCCTCTTTGTATAGGGGGATTAGGATTAATTGGGACAAAACCTTCTTACGAAGCAATGAAGCAGGCAGATACATTGATTATGGTCGGTACTTCTTATCCTTTCACTGGCTTTTTACCTGAAAAAGCAAAGACGCTTCACATTGATACGGACCCTGCGCAAATCGGAAAACGCTACGCAACAGATATCGGTCTTGCTGGTGATGCAGATAAAACATTGAAATGGTTTTTAGAAAATGTGGAAAAACATACGGATCATTCATTCCTAGAACATCATCAAGAACTGATGCAAAAATGGGAAGAAAAATTACATAACCAAGAAGAGGATGCTTCTACACCAATTAAACCACAGCGGGTTATGCATGCCCTGCAACATGTTGCTCACGACGATGCCATTTTATCAGTAGATGTTGGAAATGTCACAGTATGGGCTGCCCGCCATTTTCGGATGACGAATCAACAATTCATCATCTCTAGTTGGCTCGCAACACTTGGATGTGGCCTTCCTGGAGCAATTGCCGGACAACTTGCTTATCCAGATAAACAAGTCTTTGCAATTTGCGGTGATGGTGGATTTGGAATGACAATGAATGACTTTGTTACAGCCGTTAAGTATAAATTACCAATTATCGTCGTTGTCTTAAATAACCATAAAATCGCTATGATTAAATTCGAACAAGAAGTGATGGGAAATGTTGAATTTGGTACAGACTTAACAAACCCTAATTTTGCAAAATATGCAGAAATATGCGGCGGAGTTGGCTACCGTGTTGAACATATCGATGAGTTACTTCCTGCTTTTGAAAGTGCCGTTAAGCAAGATAAACCTTGCATTATTGATGTTATAGTAGATGTAAATGAAGCACCTATGCCCGCCAAGATTACATTTGGACAAGCGGCAGGCTATACGAAACATATGTTAAAAGAGTTATTTGAAGAAGGAAAAATTGATTTACCACCTTTGTAAAATGGAAAAAGATAGATGAGAACAGATTGTTCTCATCTATCTTTTTATTTAGATACTTCTTGATGAAAAGAAAAATCCTTTCTTCCACCATCTACTTGTTCTTTCATTTTCTTTTCTTTCTTTTTCACTTTTCCTCTCTTAAGGGTTCCTCCCCCAATCGCTCCTTGTAAACTATTACTTATAAGATTTCCTGCCAAAATCGTCAGGCTATAGAAAAACATTGGTATAATAACGATCCAAGTATGTGTGGTCAGATGGCGAAAATTTTGTCCAATCAGTCCTGTCCACTCCTTTGTTACACTATCTGCATCACCACTATATAATATTGTTCCCCCAAAGAATAATTGAAGTATACCAAGGTGCATAAGAAGCAACAACATGCTAACAAATTGCTGGGCAACAAGTAAGAAAAAAGATGGTACAAGATGAGACCAAACATGGCGACATAACTGATGCCATTTACTGCCTCCAAGTACCGTTGCTGCCATCATAAACTCTTCTCTTTTTAATCGTTTCACTTCTTGCGCCGTATACAGCATGACAGTCGGCACAGCCAAGAATGTGAGAATACTAATTTGAAACAGCACTCGTATTGTGAAAGGAACTGGAATAGTACCACTTTCAAAGAATAAAACTTCTCTTAACATAAAATACGAAATCATGATCATTGGAACAATACTAAATGGATCAAAAAATGAAGAAATAACCGGGAAAGAACGTTTACTATACATACCAAGAAGTAACCCTAATCCTCCTCCAATGATAACTCGTAAGATTGCAACAATTAAACTTGCACCAATTGTCCATTTTGCCCCTTCTATTATTAATTGGAATAAATCTCGCCCATTCGTATCGCTTCCGAACCAAAAACGAGATGATGGAGGAAAAGGCGCTGCTTCTACTTGCCCTTTTTCGTTATACAACATCGTTACTTCCCGAATTTCCCCATCAAAAAATAGAGTATTTCCGATACTGACAAGCATAAGTCCGCTTAAAAAAATCAAACCAATCCAAAACCGCACGTCATGTTTTAACGTTTGCCACATATTACACACGCTCCTTTATCACATTTTGCATGATTGTATGTAACAAACGAAATAAGAAAAAAATTGGAACATATAATAGAACTAAGCACACAGTAAAAACTTCTATTTTCGAATATTCTTTTAAGAATACAAACATGCCATATGTATTAAAGAGCCGTTCAATAATATAAAGATTTGATAACATAAATAAAATATTCGTTTTCGCATAGTAAACTGTAGTAAGTAATACGTTTCTTGAAATATGATGCGTTAAAATATACCGCAAACTTAACCCCTTACTTTTCGCAAATAAACTATAGTCTTTTTCTAACTCTTCTCTAAAACGGAGTAATAATAGTTTAATAAATAATAACGTTGTCGGTAATGTAAGGCATAAAATCGGTAAAAGGCGAACCCTTTCTCCCGAAATCCCTGCAAACTTCACTGGCATCCAACCCGTTTTTTGAAATACAATCACTACAAAAAGTTGTGACAATAAAATAAGTAAAATATCCGGAATACTTTCAAGTGCAAGAAAAATCCCACTCCATATACGTTGCCTAGTATGAGAACGCTGCAGTATCCATACAACAAGCACGTACGCAATGAATAGCGATAATAGAAAAGACGAAACAAATACTAGCATCGTCTCCATATAATGTATCCAAATTTGCGGAAATAGAGTTCGAGAATCACGAAACCCATACATAATTTCCCCTGGGTGGAGTAATTTCTCACCAAGGTATAAAATCGTTTTTCCATACCCAATAGAATCCATTTGTAATCCTTTAAATAAACGGGGGAGTGCCCCTAAGCAAAGAATACACCCCAGTGCAGCAAATAGTTGTAAAAAAGTAACCCCCCACCACTTTCCAACTCGAAGTAACATAACATTCTCCCTCCCTAAATCATAACTTTATTTTACAAAATATTCAAAAAACATGGAATATATTTTGCGAATTTGAAAGAAAGTTTGTCAAAATATGTTTTACCAAAATAAATAAATGAACGTGAAATACACGTTCATTTATTCTTTAAGCTCCGAATTACATACTATTTTTCTGTAAAGTAATAACTTCTCTACTTTATCATTTGTTCCTTTGGCATAACCATACTCTTATACAATTGAACCGTTATCCAGTAATATACAACATAAATAATAAGAAAGATTCCAATTGGCATCCATACTTTTACAAACGGATCAACTAAAAAGAGACGGAACAAGTTAAGTCCTACTAAAATATGAGAAATACCAATAATAGCTGGGAAGATAAAAAGATATGAAATTTCCTTATACATACTGCGCGATAACATACTACGGCGTACCCCAATTTTCCGAAGCATTTCATAACGGCGTACATCACGAGAAGCTCCCATTAAAATTTTAAACATAAGAGAGCTTGCCATCATTGCTAAAAAGGCAATTCCAAGGAAGAATCCCATAAACATCGTACCGCTCATGAAACTATTCATAAATTGGTACGTTGTCATTTTTGTATATAATTCTATTTTTCCCCCTGTTGCTTTTTCTACTAACTCTTTTTGTCGCTGATCAATATCTATTAACAAAGGTTTATACTTTTGTAAATCGTCTACTTGCACGAGCGTAACACTATGTTCTGTTCCTTGAACTTTTTGATAATGTTCCTCATCTGCAATTCGAACAGGCTTCCCGTTGAATTGATTGTGTGTCACTTGGACTTCTCTTATAATAGCGTCACTCCAATCTCTTGGCATATGTGGAAGTTTACTTCCTGACTCAGGTGCTTCCATTGATGTGTATAAAGGTTCCGTTAAAGGTTCTTTTACACGTTTACGAACAGGCTCCTTTGCATTCTTTGTATCTTGATGATCAGAAATGAGCGGCGGTTTTTCGGTTAAATCTTCTCGTAAATAATAGACTGCTTCTCCATCCACTTTATACTTATAAGTTCGTTGCTCTACAATCTTCATTTGCTTTAATGCGGCTGCATCTTCTTCATTCGGATCATGAATTGTTGCATCATAGACTCGAGAAAAATCCGTCATAATGCCAACATTTTTTTGAAAAGCCATTCCAGCTGTCATTGCTCCTGCACCAAGTGCAATCAGCATCGCGACAGTCCCAAGTACCCGCGATAAACTATTGATTCGAAAACGAAGCTGAGCATATGTAAAACTATTTAAACCTGTTTCGTTTCGTTGTTTGTTACTTTTTAACCGCGTCACAAATAACGGTAACAATGAACTAAAAAGAAAATATGTTCCTATCGTTGTAGCACCCGTTGCTAGTATAAAACCTATTTCACGTAACTTGTCTATATGAAGGATAGAATAATACCCTGTTCCTAACAGTAGCACTCCCATTACAGCAAAAATAATAACACGGCGTCTACTCTTTTCTGTTGCATCTTGTGTTTCATCTTCACGAAGTAACTCAAGTTCAGTTTTACGTAATAAACGTATACTATTGATAAATCCAGTAATCATAAATAAGATCAAGAAGAATCCACCTGTAACAAGAACTGCAGGTATATAAAACGGCGTATAGCCTTTTGCTGAAATTTCTAATCCATTCATTAAAAAATCCCCTGCTGCACTTGCTAGTAATATTCCTACAATAATCCCAATAATAATGCTGACAATCCCCATACCGAATGTCTCGATAAATAATAACTGGGCTACTTTTTTCTTCTTCGCACCGAGCATCATATACATACCAAGTTCTTTCCTACGCAATGTAAGCAAAAAAGAATTGGCATATACGATATAAAAGACTGTAATGAAGGAAAGTAAGACAGCCCCCACCCAAAATACAAGTCGAATGCTATTGATCATGCTATTATCTTTTGTAAATTGGCTGTTGATTGCCATCGTTTGAAACATGTAGAAAATACTTATACTAATGACAAGACCAACAAGTAAAACAAGATAGTCCTTTAACATTTTTTTCATACTATGACGTGATAATTTCAATAACATGATCTCGCCCCCTACTTGGATTCAGTCGCTGAGCCCATATGAGCAAGCACACCTAAAATATCTTGATAAAAATCCTCACGTGTTCCTTGGCGTTTCAATTCTTTATAAAGTAAGCCATCTTGAATAAACAGAATCCGTTGACAATAACTTGCACTAAATGCATCATGCGTCACCATTAATATACTCACTCCATGATTTTCATGTAAGTCTTGCATCGCTTCTAATAAACTCTTCGCATTTTTGCTATCAAGTGCACCTGTTGGTTCATCCGCTAATACAATAGCAGGATTATGTACTAAAGCCCGCGCTGCAGCTGTTCTCTGTTTTTGTCCACCAGAAACAGCTGATGGATACTTTGTTAAAATTCCAACAATATCTAATTTCTGTGCAACTTCATTTACTTTCCTACTTATCTCACTTGAAGGTACCCCTTGTAACGAAAGTGGCAAAGCAATATTTTCATAGATTGAGAGATTTTCAAGCAAATTAAAGTCTTGAAAAATGAATCCTAGTTTTTGAGAACGAAAATCTGATAAAGCATTCCCTTTCATTGAAGTGATATCTGTACCTGCTATCGTCACACTGCCTCCTGTCGCACGATCAAGTGTACTAATTACATTAAGTAATGTCGTTTTCCCAGATCCAGAAGGTCCCATAATCCCAACGAATTCCCCTTTTTGTATCGTAAACGATACCCCTCTTAATGCTTTTGACTGGCTCTCATTTCGCTTACCATATGTTTTCTCCACACTTTCTACTGTTACTACATTTGTTGCCATTTCTATCACTCCATCCCCATTTGTATATCATTACTTTGCCATACGTTTCTTAGATTTCCCCTACATAAATTCTTAAGATTTTTTTAACTTTCCTTCTTTTATAACGAAATTGATAAAAAACCTTATATCGCTAACTTTCCTTCTTAATATTCTCTCTTTTTCTGATGATTTTCTTGCGATTTATCTTACATTTTAGTCAGGTTCAAAAATAACAACGTAAAATCCCCACCTATACTTTGCTTAGAGGCAGGTGCTTCTATATAATTTATTAAAACCAAATCATACATTTAACCACTCAAAAGAAAACAATTGTAAATAACTTTTTACAGTAACAAAAAACACACCACTTGTTAAAAGCAGTGTGTTTTAATTTTTTTATTTAGAACATTTTTTATAAATTTCATCCTGCACACTTTCCATAAATGCAGATAATGAAACTACTTCAGATCTTTCTTCACCATACTTTCGTACATTTACAGATCCATTCTCCATTTCTTTATCCCCAATTACAAGAACATATGGTATTTTTTTAAGCTGTGCTTCCCGAATTTTATAACCTAGTTTTTCACTGCGCACGTCGCGTTCGACGCGAATACCAACGCTCTTTAGTTTTTCTTCAATTTCCTTTGTATATTGCTCATGTACGAGGTTGGAAACAGGAATAACTTTCACTTGAACCGGAGCTAACCACGCCGGAAATGCTCCGCCAAAGTGTTCAATTAATATTCCTAGGAAACGATCAAAAGAACCTAATACAGCGCGGTGAATCACAACTGGTCTTATTTTCTCATTTCGTTCATCGATGTAATGTAAATCAAATTTCTCTGGCATTTGGAAATCAAGTTGAACTGTTCCGCATTGATGGCTTCTTTTTAATGCATCTTTAATGTGAAAATCAATTTTCGGACCGTAAAAAGCTCCATCTCCTTCATTCACTCTATAGTTATACTGTAATGATTTTAGTACATTCTCAAGAGATAATTCGGCATGGTTCCATAGCTCATCATCGCCCATTGAATCTTCAGGTCTAGTTGAAAGCTCAATTTC
The DNA here is from genome assembly GCF_054570475.1 of Bacillus sp. C1. NCBI lineage: Bacteria > Bacillati > Bacillota > Bacilli > Caryophanales > Bacillaceae > Bacillus > Bacillus sp. C1. The sequence continues at coordinate 58,724 of NZ_JBTMZT010000012.1, read as the reverse complement.
ATATTCAAAACCGAATGTTCTATATGCATAATCAATTTGTTGTAATACTAACTTTATTTCACTTTCTATTTGTTCAGGTGTCACGAAGATATGGGCATCATCTTGGCAAAATGTACGAACTCTTAATAATCCATTTAAGGCACCACTAAATTCATGACGATGTACTTGGCCAAACTCACACATCCTAATTGGTAAGTCACGGTATGAGTGTAATTTATTTTTAAATATAAGCATATGACCAGGACAATTCATCGGTTTTAATGCAAAACTTTTGTGATCTACCTCAGAAAAGTACATATTATCTTTATAATGTCCCCAATGTCCTGATTGCTCCCATAAACCTTGATTCATCATAAAAGGAGTACGTACTTCTTGATAATCGTATTTTTGTTGAATTTCTCTTAAAAAGGACTCTAATTCATTTCGAATGATTTGTCCTTTCGGCAAGTAAAAAGGCATACCAGGCGCTTCTTCTGAGAACATAAATAATTCTAGTTCATTTCCAAGCTTTCGATGATTTCGTTTTGCTGCCTCTTCTACAAAATGTAAGTGATCTGCTAATTCTTTCTGAGAAGGGAAAGCAACGCCGTATATACGCTGAAGCACTTGATTATTGCTATCCCCGCGCCAATATGCACCGGAAACGTGAGTTAATTGAAATGCTTTCAAATAGCCAGTGGACGGTAAGTGTGGACCACGGCATAAATCAACAAATTCTCCTTGTTTATAAATTGTCACAATTTCATCTTCAGGAATTGCCTCTAAAAGTTCCAACTTTAAGTGGTCATTTAAATCTTGAAACAACTTTTGCGCTTCATCCCTAGTGATCTCAACTCGCTCCATGTTTAAATTTTCATTCACAATATTCTGCATTTCTTTTTCAAGTTTAGGTAAGTCTTCAACACCTATACTGCTTGAAAGATCCATATCATAATAAAATCCATTTTCAATTACAGGTCCTACGCCAAGTTTTACATCACCATATATTCTTTTTACAGCTTGCGCTAATATATGTGCAGAAGTATGCCTTGCAATTTCTATTCCTTCCTCTGAATCCATAGTTATAATTTGAATTTCTGCATCTTGTTCAATATTTCGATGTAAATCAAATAATTGGTCATTCACCTTTCCTGCGACTGCTTTCTTTTTTAAACTTGGGCTAATTGATGCTGCAATTTCTTCTAGATTAATTCCTTTTGCAAATTCTTTCATACTACCATCTGGAAAAATAATACTAATCATCTGTTCTCTCATTTTTATCGCTCCATTTCATAAATAAAAAAGCACACTCATCCCTAATAATAGGGACGAGCGTGCTTTTTACCCGTGGTTCCACCCAGATTCCCATCATACGAAATATATAATGGCTTCTTTTGCGGTAACGTCGCTTACACGGCACTAGATACTACAATTTTCCCCAGTGCAGCTCTAAGGTGGTAAGTTATTTCTCTGCGTTAGGAAGTTCTCAGCATTCCTTCCCTCTCTGTACAACCGGTAAAAATAACTCGTGTCCTTTTCTTCGCTTATTAATATATAAATTAAAAAAAGCATACTCATCCCTAATAAAAGGGACGAANTATAATGGCTTCTTTTGCGGTAACGTCGCTTACACGGCACTAGATACTACAATTTTCCCCAGTGCAGCTCTAAGGTGGTAAGTTATTTCTCTGCGTTAGGAAGTTCTCAGCATTCCTTCCTTCTCTGTACAACCGGTAAAAATAACTCGTGTCCTTTTCTTTGCTGTTAAAATCAAATCCATTAATTGTTATTTAATATATCTTATTCCATTTATTTTTGCAAGTGTTTAAAAAAATAAATTAAAAATATTTTATATTTCACGTTATCCCCTAGATTTAAATTTTATTTAAAACCATAAAAGAATAGAGGGTATACCAAAACAATGTAACGTTTCGGATTACCCTCTATTTTTTACCAATCTTGTGGTTCGTAGTTTAAATCTGCAAATAGTCGTTTTTTCTCTTTTTTCGTTAAATCTCTCCACTGTCCAACTGGTAAATTATCCAACTGGATATTCATAATTCGCGTACGTTTTAATGTGTAAACTTGATAACCTAAAGCTTCACACATACGACGAATTTGGCGATTCAATCCTTGTGTTAAAATAATTTGGAATTCATATTTTGATAACTGTGTTATTTCACAAGGAAGCGTTTTTGTTCCTAAAATTTTAACACCCGCTGCCATTTGTTTTAAAAATTCAGGCGTAATCGGTTTATCTACTGAAACAATATATTCTTTTTCATGTTTATTTTCAGCACGCAAAATTTCATTAATAATATCGCCATCATTCGTTAATAAAATTAAACCGTCTGAATCTTTATCAAGACGTCCAACGTGATTAACTCGTAAAGGATGATTCACTAAATCGATAATATTCCCTTTCACTGCCTTTTCACTTGTACATGTAATACCTACTGGTTTATTTAAAGCGATATACACATGGTCTCGAGCAATTCGAAGCTGCTCTCCATTTACTCGCACATCATCACCTGGTTGTACTTGGTCACCTATTTTGGCAACTTTTCCGTTAATAATTACTCTTCTTTCATTAATCAACTTATCTGCTCCGCGTCTAGATGCTTTTCCGGATTCACTAATAAATTTATTTATACGCAAGTTAGGCACATCCTTTTCTTTAAAAATTTCAAGCTCACACTGCTTCTACCATATAATACAAAAGGGTAAGCCTCCTATTATAACTTAAATATATTAACATGAAAGGGTATATGGCGTCTTCTATAAATTTCATGTTTAAAAGAAAAGAATTCGCCTTATTGAACTACATACCAATTATACATTCATCGCATGCCTTCTACTTTTAAACTAATAACTCATACAACTATAACTACTAAAATCATTTATTCTAGATATACATCATTTATTCACTTTTTTCATACTTAATATACAGACCATTCTTTTAGACACGCAACTTGCTTTCCATTTATGTTTTCAACATCCTCGCTTATATTAGCTAACTCATATAAGCGAGGAAAAATTTCTTTCACATAACGCTGATGTAACATTTTATTTTCCCAAAAAGAAAGGACAACGTAACGATTAGAGTTTGTAAGAGATTTTCCCACAACGCCGCCTAACATTCCTTGTGACTTTTCCATTCCTTTATTCCAAATTGTTTCTTGCACATGTAAAAATGGTTTCTCATGTCCAATCTTCACATCACAAATTGCCGTTCTTATAAACGAACTTTGTGGTATAGCATTTGTAAATGGATTTTCAATTATATCAAACAAAGTTTGATATAATTCTGTCTTACAAGATACATACGTATCCTTTTGATTACTATTATGAAAAATTGGATCATGCATTTTATTCATAAATTGTTGATATGTATTCATGTCTTTCCAAGCCGAAAATACACAGGCCTCCTCTTCATTCCAGCCCCCGAATTGCCCGTGAAATCCCTCTAGATTTTGTAAACCTCTCCATCTCTCCTGCGCCTCTGAAAACAAACCTTTTTTCTCTTTTTCTACTTGACAAAATATCATTTTTAATAACATACGAATCCCCCTTACTATACATTCCATATCCATTTTGCAATGCTTGTTACTTCTCCACCTACAAAAACCGCAATTACATCTTCTTTTTCTTCTGCTCGAATATGTAACAAGGAAGGTCTATTTATCTCATATCCTTGTTCAACACGCATATTTATTTTCTTTTTATCAAAATAACGATGTTTTATTAAATATGCTGCTAAACAACCATTGGAGCTTCCCGTTACTGCATCTTCCGGAATACCATAGTACTCTGCAAAATCACGAACATCCAGATTATTTACTTCCTCATACGTTTCAGAAGTAAATACCATAATTCCTTTTGCCTCTCTCTTTTCGATTAGCTTAAAATATTTTTCCTTGTTTATTTGGACTTCTTTTACAACAGCTAATGATTTTAACGGCACAAGAATAATAGGTAAACCTGTTGATACTTCTTGGATTGGATATCGAATGTCTATTTGAGAAATATCAATATTTCGCACTTCTGCAACTACATTTCTGTCCAACCCCTCTCCAAATTCAGACTTATTTTGCTGCATCCACAGCACATTTTCTTCATCATGAAAAGTAACTTCCACAAAACCACCTTGAAAATGTAATAACATATTTTCAAGTGTTTCATTTTGAAGAATTTCTTTTCTAAGCACAAAAGCAGTTCCTAACACAGGATGTCCAGCATAAGGAATTTCTTCATTTGGTGTAAAAATACGCACATCATATCCCTCGTCTATTTGTTCTTTTAAAAGAACAAATGTTGTTTCAGCATAGTTCAATTCCTTTGCTATTAACTGCATTTCCTTGTTTAAAATTCAATGAGTACCTATAAATACTGTGAGTTGATTTCCTGTATATGTAGCTCTGAAATAGACTTTGATTAAAAACAACTCGTAAACCCTCATTTTACAATAAATAACAAGAAATCATTTTAGAAAAAGATTGATCAAAATGAATTCTACAGTTTTTATAAATGGTTAATCTTTTTTTCAAAGCCACATCAATTAACCTGTCCGTTACTTAAATAACTGTAATAATGCTTCATTAACTGCCCAGCTTTGATGTTCGTGGAATAAGCTATCAATTGCTTGGATTGGTTCGATCCATTTGAGGAAGTGGTCTACTTCAGTTGGTTTACTTATTTGTCTACCCGTATCGCATAAATAAAAATAACCTTCGCTAAGGTAATATTTATATTCATTTGTAGAATAAAAATATCTCCGGGCACTCCCTATAAAATGACCTATTTCAATATCCATACCCATTTCTTCAAATGCTTCTCTTTTTAAACACTCTTCGTGTGTCTCATTTTTTTCTATTCCACCACCAGGAAGAAAAAACTTGCCATCATTTGTTTGAATAATTGCTATTTTATCTTTCTGACTATTGAACATTAAACAATAAACAGCAGGTCTCCATATGTATTCTTTACCATCTTTTTTCTCACCAAATGTGATAATACCCATGATTAATGCTCCTCTGTCCCTTATTCGCTATTTTTATTTTATCATTCCTTATTAAGCTAAACTGCTTCGATAGTTAAAGAAAAAAACCTGTTTTTGCAGGATTTTTTTCAAGCTTTATTTCAAATAATCGAACTTTGTTTTAAATGATCAATCTTTTTTATAAAACTGCACTATACTTCCCTTATGAAATGACATCAACAATATAAAAATTCACCTTTCTCACTTCCCCCTCACCTATAACGTAAAAAATGGAGTTTTTTGTTTACATAATAAAATTATGTTTCGTTCCGTTCGCTATTTTTTAAATAGTAATCCGCTTCTGTTATCATCCAACCTCCAAAGTTATCTAAAAACGCTAAAATTTCTATTATGTCATCTATAGGATTAACTGCATATCGCAGCGCTCTCCTCATATTGTGTTCTTGCTCTGGGAAGTGCTTGCTAAACAACTCATATGCTGGATAAAGATCTCTAGAATAAAGCCCTGCTTTATCAATTGTTAATGCTAATCCTGCTCTAACTACTATCTTCATAATCCAGCGACAGCAATCCTCTATATCCTCTCTACCTTTATTATGAATTAACTCTTCACATGCTTGTTCGACTTGTGCCTGTAAATGATTAAGATGTTCATACGCCAATTCTTTACTTACTTTATATTTAGGCAAACGTGGCCTTATATCTTCACCGAATATACAGATTCCATGTGTTTGAATCATGAAACTTATAAACGAAAAACGATTGGAATGTAACACTTCTTCAACGTCATAAAAACTTAATTCCACCCCAGATATACTATTAAATTTCTGCAAAAGTTGTTGCTCTATATTTTCACTCCACTCCAAATCTATGTCCTTGGGAGCTTTTCGAACTAAAATAATCACGTCTATATCTGCAATCCCCTCTATTCCAATCCCTCTTGGAACAGACCCTCTAATGTAAATGCTATGCAAATCATCCTGTAACGATTGAAAACACGTATTCTTTACTTCTTGTATTACCTCTAGAAAAGCTGGTTGAATTTTATTAATATGTGCATCATTTATAATGTATCCCGTTTCGTCCACAAGACAAAAATGGCCTATTTTTTTAATCATTGACAATCTATCAACTCATTTCTATATAAAATGTTATTTTCATGATATGTAAATTAATTATAAATCGAAAGATTCTGAACAAACAACAAATAACACTTCATTTCTTTTTCGTTCCTAAATTATCCCCTTCCCTACTGTTAAATTTTCACTTTATAACTCCAAAACATTTCACCAATCTCACTATTATTAGGGATTCATTTCTTAAAAGTATTTTCTTTTTCGACAAAATATAACAATTTACGAATATGTAAATTGTTATGATATAGATTCGTACATCATATGTTTTATACATTAGGAGGAAATACTAAAATGAAAAAATCGTTCTATAAAAAATGGTGGTTTTGGCTTTTTTGCCTGCTGCTTATTAGTAGTACTGTAGCCATTATTTTATTAAATCAAACGAAAAAGCCAAACATACAAAGCACGAAAGAACCTATCGATAAAAAAATCTATCAACAAGAACTAAAAACGCCAATCGATTTACTCACTACAAAATACGACAACATTGTCGAACAAGAATGGATTCCAGCATGGACTGAATTAAATTCAAATCCAATTAATATAAATACAGCTGAATTACTAGATAAAATGAACCATATGGCAAACCAATTCAACGAAATTTCAAAACAAATGGAGGAATTTAAAGCTGCTGAAAAAATGACAGACTCTGCACTGAAGCAGAAAACAAATTATTTTAACACCGCATTTATAGCTGCTTCAAATTGTATGGAAAATGCTGCATTATCTGTTATACAAGGCTTAAACAAAGAGAAACCTTTACAAGATAGTTTAGAAAATGCTACGCAATCTTTAGGTCTTGCTGATCAAAACATTACTATAGCTTTATCTACGTTAGCTGAACTAGAAAGCATATTACAGCTAACAAAAAAATAACTTGTCCATATGATTCCCTTTCATTTCAGGAGATAAAAATTTCAGTGAAAAGTATTTTCCAATAAAAAATGATTGCAATTCATTTATAAGGAACCTATAATATTGTTTATTGATTATGTAAAAATCATTTCATATCAATACGATTAAGTTATTAATCACATAATTCGGATGAACCATTCAGGAGAAGATCAATTGATCTACCGATGGGGCAAAAAGTTGATGATTCAGCTTTGAAACTCTCAGGTCTTGGTTACAAGTAGAACTGCATGGGGACGAATCTCTGGAGAGACTCCCTCTCGCCTATTATATAGCGCAGAGGAAACAGAGCACCGAAGGAGCAAATCCGCTTATATTAGCGGATAATCTCTCAGGTAAAAGGACAGAGACAAGCGAAAGAAAACGCCGATTTGCATCGGTTTATTTTTCTATTCCTTGTTTCTCCAGAGACCATTTCATTTATGTGAAGTGGTTTTTTATTTTTTCTAAAAGGAGAATACAGATGGAGACAATAAGTACAGTATTAGAACAAATCAATCACTACGTATGGGGATTACCAACCTTATTCCTTCTAGTCGGAACTGGTATCATTCTCACAGTGCGTCTAAAAGGGTTACAGTTTAGTAAACTATTATACGCTCACAAACTAGCATTTCGAAAATCAGAAGATACATCTTCTTCGGGAGATATTAGTCATTTCCAAGCACTCATGACAGCCATGGCCGCAACCATCGGGATGGGAAATATAGCTGGTGTCGCAACAGCTGTTACAATCGGCGGTCCAGGCGCAATATTTTGGATGTGGATTACTGCATTGTTCGGTATGGCAACAAAATATGCAGAAGCGATCCTCGCGGTAAAATATCGTATTAGTAATGAAAACGGCGAATATTCCGGCGGTCCAATGTATTACTTAGAACGTGGCTTAGGAAAAAAATGGCTCGCTATTTTATTTGCTATTTTTGGGACAACCGCTTCTTTCGGGATTGGAAATATGGTCCAATCGAATTCTGTTGCAGAAGCTATGAGAATAAACTTTTCATTCCCCCCTGCTTTAACTGGTATATTAATGGCTTTCTTAATTGCGATTGTTATTTTAGGTGGCGTGAAAAAAATCGGGAAAGTCACTGGATTTTTCGTTCCACTTAAAGCTTTCTTTTATGTAATTTCTGGCCTTATTATTATTTTTTATCACTTTGATCAAGTTCCAGAAGCATTTTCACTTATTTTTTCTGGTGCATTTCAAGGGACTGCAGCTGCTGGTGGTTTTATCGGTGCTACGGTTGCTTCTGCTATTCAAATTGGGATGGCACGCGGAGTATTTGCCAATGAAGCCGGTTTAGGAAGTGCGCCAATTGCTGCGGCTGCTGCCAAAACAGATTCACCAGCTAAACAAGCGCTTGTATCGATGACAGGTACTTTCCTTGATACATTTATTGTTTGTACAATTACTGGTTTAGTATTAATTACAACGGGTGCATGGAAATCCGGAAAAACTGGTGTGGAAGCAACCACACTTGCTTTCCAATCAGTATTTGGCGATACTGGTAGTATGATACTTGGTATTGCGATTATTTTATTCGCCTACTCCACTATTTTAGGATGGTCTTATTATGGAGAAAAATGTGTAGCTTATTTATTCGGACAAGGTGCTGTACGATATTATAAAGCCATCTTCATTGTAATGATTGCAATTGGTGCCAACTTAAAACTCGGAATCGTGTGGACATTCGCTGATATCGCAAATGGACTTATGGCCATTCCAAACTTAGTTGGTCTAATTGGGTTAAGTGGTGTTGTGGTAGCAGAAACAAATCGATTTTTACAAAATGAAAAATTAAAAACCGTCGATAAAAAAAGAACCAGTTAATATATTATTACAAAAAAGGAGTGTCTCATATAAAAATGAGTCATTCCTTTTTGCTAATTTGTAAAATAGATATACAAAATTGTTGTATTTTTTGTTCTCCCTAAAAGCCCTTAAATATGTACAATTGAATTTTTATCAAGTTATTTCACAATTTTTAAATAATTAATAATACTACAAGTAACGAATAAACTATTCATTCTTTTGTTATCACATACATGTTAAAACTGTGATAACTTTTCGAACAATGCATTATTATACAAATTTTTTAAAAAATATAGTAGTTTATGTAGAATTTTGTATACTAATATGTATGTACACTTTCTATCTACTGGATATAGACTGTGAGGTGTAAGGAGCTATCTTACAAAAAACATAAAGGAAGTTTATTAAATGAGTAGATTTACAATGTTTTCAAAGTTTACATTCGCAACATTAATTGGAGTAAGTAGTTTAGGTATCTTTTCTCCATCAGAAGGTGTAAAAGCTGAAAGTTTAGATCGTAATTATCTAAGCACTGCCCAATTCATATCACCTTCTACTATTACAAATAATTTTGAACCAAAAACTACTATCGTTCCTGAATCAAAAGTTATCCAAAGTCATTATGTAAAGTACTCAAAAACACATTACCAAGTTAAAGAGAGTATCCCAAAAGAGATTTATTATTCTTCAGAAGGTTTTAAAGGCTCTATACAAGTAACCACCATTATTGATATTGGTGATCATTTCTTAACTTTCTACTCTGGGACTGTTATTCGATGTTAAATGTATGATTCTACTTATGAAAAGCGTTATAAAACGCCGCATTGAGAACACGGTAATGTCTATTTTACATTTAAAAAACATAGTTCAGAATCAGAACGGAATCGAGTTCATTTTTAATGCAGAATGCTACTTAAAAATGGACAACCCTAAGGATCATACTTAATTATTGCAGATACATTTACAAACAGATGATTCCATCACTCTCACCTATCCCAATTGTTCCTACTATTGAGATGGTATCTAGATAAATAATCAAGATTCAGTTCAAAACGAGCTGAGTCTTTTTATTTCCAAAACTCTTCATAAAAAAGGCATAAATCGTATGGTCTAACTATATAGTTGAAAAGGAGTACACAGAAAAAATTGTCCGAATAAAAAGGAGGAAAAATCTTTTGAAAAACAAATTCATTGTTTTCTTATCTGTTTTGTCAATTATTTTCGGAGGATTCTTTTTTAACATCGGCACTTCAAAAGCAGAAACACCCTCTAGTGAATATGTTCCTAATCAACTAATTGTAAAATTTAAAAACAATGCTTCTATAGGTGATGTGCAAGCATTTCATAAATCTGTAGGAGCACATGTATTATCAAAAGACGATACTTTAGGTTTTGAAGTTGTTCAATTTGTAAAAGGATCTGTAAAAGATAAAATTAAAAGTTATAAGAATAATCCAGATGTAGAATATGCCGAACCAAATTATTATTTCCATGCTTTTTGGACCCCAAATGATCCATATTTTAATAATCAATATGGATTACAAAAAATTCAAGCTCCTTCGGCATGGGATAACCAAAGAAGTGATCCTGATGTAAAAATTGCTATTATTGATACTGGGGTCCAAGGTTCTCATCCGGATTTAGCTTCTAAGGTTATCTATGGACATGATTATGTAGATAATGATAGCCAATCCGATGATGGCAATGGGCACGGTACACACTGTGCAGGAATCGCAGGGGCACTTACCAATAATAATATTGGCATCGCAGGAGTTGCTCCGCAATCTTCTATATATGCAGTTCGTGTACTAGATAATCAAGGAAGTGGTACACTTGATGCTGTAGCAAAAGGCATACGCGAAGCGGCTGATTCAGGCGCAAAGGTTATTAGCTTAAGTCTTGGCGCTTCCAGCGGTGGCACTGCCCTGCAACAAGCTGTACAATATGCATGGAATAAAGGTGCTGTCATTGTTGCAGCTGCCGGAAATGATGGAAATACAAAGCCTAATTATCCAGCTTATTACAATGAAGTTATTTCTGTTGCTTCAACAGATCGATTGGACAGAAAATCTTCATTCTCAACTTATGGAAACTGGGTAGATGTTGCAGCACCAGGTTCAAGTATATACTCCACATATAAAGGGAGCTCCTATCAAACATTAAGCGGAACTTCTATGGCAACACCTCATGTAGCTGGAGTTGCCGGTTTATTAGCAAATCAAGGTTATAGCAACGTTGAAATTCGGAAAATTATTGAAACAACATCAGATAAAATCAGCGGGACAGGAACATATTGGAAAAACGGTAGAGTCAATGCAAGTAAAGCTGTGCAATATGGCAAACAATTAAACGAAAATAAAGCTTCGTAAATAATTGTTTTATGCATGAAAAAAGCAGAAACTTTGATATCCAAAGTTTCTGTCTTTTAGTCTTATTGTTCATATTAACCTTCTCTAGTTTTATGTAGTTATTATTAATATATTCCTACTGTATTTTTCACTAATACAAATTAATTATATACTATACTTTTCTATCACTACTTCAAGCTTTGCATAAATACATTACAGGATATTCCAGTTATTATAAGTACTCGGACATTGAAGTCAACTGTACTCGCTTACTCTCTAATTTCAATTTCAAATTCATCAATTATTTCTAAAATAGCCTCTCCTTCTTCAAGATTAGATTCATCAAAAAGGTAAGGTTTGATTTCACCAATAACAAATCACCTCACAAAACACAATTCTAGTTTCTGAAATTCTGCTTTTTTATCCGCTTCAACAATACCAACTTTCTCTATTATATCCTTTCCTATAGATTTATATTTTACATATGTTTTAAGCTCGTCTTCAAAAGGGAACGGTATAATACGAATCGTTTCTTTATCTAACCACTCTGCTTGTAATCGTTCATTTGTATCCTCATTAAAAACTTCAGTTCCTTCAAATCCTCTTTTAAATAAGTCCACTTCTTTTTCTTTCTTTACACCAGGTTCATTCATACAAACATATAACGATAGCTCATCACAAAATTTCAATAGTTTATAGTGTTTATCGAACGTAGCATGTTGCTCACTTGTTAACGTTTTCAAAAATCTCTTTTGACGATTTAACTCCTGCTTATAAAAACTCACCATTTCCTTATCTTCTTGATTAAGCGGAAACGATATAAAATGTTTACTACAAAGTATAGCGCCGTAAGGATTTGAATTTTCAATCTCATTAAGACCTAAAGTATAAAAAACAAATCGCAATGAACTAGGACAATCCATAAACGTATAAGGTGACTGTTTCTCATTATTCCAAATTGGCGTTTTATCTAAGTCGATCCATCCTCTATCATGTTCATAAATCGCATGAATACACTCTTTTAAATACACCTTATTTTCAAATAAGTTCGTTTTAAAACACTTTGCAAATTCTCCCGCCAAAAATCCGTGATCATGTTGCCTAATTACTATTAGTTCTTCACTTTTTGTACGAATAATCATAATCAAATCCCCCCTCACTGCTATTTTATATATTCTATATAAATCCTCCTTTATAAAGGACAATAAAAATAAATTCATCTATACTTTGCAGGGATTCCGCCTCTTTCACCGAACTTAAGATAACAATGTGATTTTATCACTCGTTACCAAAACAAGCCTAGACAAAAATATTTATATGAGGTGAAAAAATGAATAAAACTGAATTAATTAAAAATGTGGCCCAAACAGCCGATATCTCACAAAAAGAAGCTTCAGCAGCTGTCCAATCTGTATTCGACGCAATTACCAATGCTTTACAAACTGGTGACAAAGTACAACTTATTGGTTTTGGCACGTTCGAAGTACGAGAAAGAGCTGCACGTACTGGTCGAAACCCTCAAACAGGTGAGGAAATTCAAATTGCAGCTGGTAAAATCCCTGCCTTTAAAGCCGGAAAAGAATTAAAAGAAGCTGTAAAATAATATTCAACTATAATCTGGGTTATTAACAATAGGATACCCCTTATATAAAATGTATCCTTTGTAAAGGACATAAAAAAACTACGCTATATCAAGAAAATAATTTCTATATTATGGTCTTGTCCCTGTAAAGTAGACAGTAGGTGGTTTAGTAGCATTTCATTAAAAGAGCCTTCGTCCAATTTCAATAGGACGAAGGCTCTTTAATTTCTTTTGGAATCTTCTATTATTATATAAATCCATTTTGATTTTTCGACACATAGCCCGCTGCTAGGAAGAAAAAAAGTGAACTACACTCATTTTCTCTCTTTGTTTTCACTTGGCATGGGGCAGGAAGAGAGGCTGACCACTTCTATGCATGGCCGGATGCCCTCTCCCACCTAAAAAGAATGGTTTTATGTCATTTTTTCAATTTGTACTTATATAGATTAACAATTATCAAACTTTTTTAGTTTCTGCTTTTAAATAAGGTATAATAGTCTCTTTGTTTTCATAACTATTCAAAATTAATCCTTCATCGGAATGTTCTAATACGGTTTCTAAAGGAATAGGAATCTTTCCATTTATTGTCGTAATAATGTAGTTTGGTGTCGCAAATCCAGTAGTATGTCCTACTAATCCACGCATAATTTCTACACCTTTTTCAAGAGATGTCATAAAATGAGAAACACCTGTTACGTTATCACAATGGTATAAATAGTAAGGTCTAACTCGGATTTTCAGCAAAGCCTGTACTAATTGCTTCATAGTATCTAAATCATCATTAATCCCTTTTAAAAGCACACTTTGATTTTGTACAGGCACACCATGTTTTAAAAGTAAATTCACAGCATGTGCTGCCTCTTTTGTTACTTCTTTCGGATGATTAAAATGTGTATTTAGCCAAATCGGATGATATTTCTCTAACATTTCACAGAATTCCTTCGTTATTCTTTGAGGTAATAATACTGGGTAACGAGACCCAAATCTTATAATTTCTACATGCGGTATACTGCGTAGTCTTTTTAAAATACTTTCAAGCCTTCTATCTGAATAAGTTAAAGGATCGCCTCCCGTTAGCAATACATCTCGAATTTCAGGGTGGTTTTCTATATATTCAAAATCAATTTCATATCCTTCAGCTTCACTTCTTTCAAAATATGTTCCATCTAAGTCAGTAGTATGATATTTCCTTGTACAATGGCGGCAATATACTGGACATTGATCTGTAATTAACATAATAATCCTATCTGGGTATTTGTGAACAATTCGGTTTGTTACACGGTACTTCGTATCTCCAACAGGATCCACATCGGAATATTCATTTATCATAAATTCTCCGGTCGATGGAATTGCTTGTTTTCGGATTGGACATGATGGATCATCTTTATCCATTAATGATGCATAATAGGGAGTTACTGCCCATTTATAAACTCCTTCACATCTTTTTATTGCTTGTTCTTCCTCAGGTGTCACATTAATATATTGTTTCAGTTCCTCGAGTTTTTGTATTCTATTACGAAATTGTAAGCGCCAATCATTCCAATCCCAATCTGTTTTCATGTATTAAATACCTCCTCAAAATTATTCAGTTCATATAAAAAATTTTTTCACTTCTCATTTGCTAAGCTTATCTACAGATACTCTTTAAAAATCACCCCCCAAAAAAACAAATAAAGTTTTCACATATTTCATCATTTAAGTATTTCTCTAATAATTTTTAGAGTTTTCTCAATATCATTAGATGTAACGCCTAAATGTGTAACCGCCCTAATTCTTCCATGTCCAAGTTCAGCTATATTTAATTTGCAACTACGAGCTTTTTCGACAAATTCTTGCCAAGTAAAACGCGGATCGACAACTCGAAAAAAAACGATATTCGTTTCCACTGCTTCTAATTCACATTCTATTCCATCAATTTGAGTTAAACCTTGAGCTAGTCTACGTGCATTAGAGTGATCCTCAGACAATCTATCTACCATTTTAGTTAATGCGATAATACCAGGTTTAGCTATGATACCAGCTTGTCTCATTCCTCCACCTAGCATCTTACGAAGACGATATACTTTATTAATGAAGCTATTATCACCGACCACGATTGATCCTATAGGAGCAGCTAAACCTTTTGATAAGCAAAATTGTAATGAGTCTGTATATTGCGCAATTTCTGCAGGTGAGATATCTAATGCGACTGCAGCATTAAATATCCTTGCTCCGTCCATGTGCACCGGTAAGTTATTATTCTTTGCAAATTCTTTTAGTTCATTTAGATATTCTAAAGGTAAAACACGTCCCCCCATACGATTATGAGGATTTTCGATACATATTAGCGATGGTAAAGCAAACTGAGGATCTTCCTTATCTATTGGAATCACATTTTCTAAATCAACTATTTCTAATCGACCATCAGGTTGCGTTTTAATTTTTTCATACATAATTCCACCACAAACAGACGCACCAGCTGCTTCATATATGTATATATCTGACTCATCTCCAACTAAAACTTTTGAACCTCTTGGACAATGTGCCATTATTGATGTCAAATTAGCCATTGTTCCACTTGGGACAAATATAGCCGATTCTTTTCCAAATATTTTTGCAGCAATTGATTCTAATTCTTTAACAGTTGGATCTTCTCCATATACATCATCTCCAAGATCATTTATGGAGACACCTTGTAACATCTCAAGTGTCGGTAAAGTAAATGTATCACTACGTAATTCAATCATTTGTCGTCCCCCTATTTAGAGATAATTTTGTATTGTGTCTACTGAATAACTTTCTGAATCCCATGAATAATAAATAGAGAATTCTCCCCTCAATTGATACAAGTAATTTTTAGCCAAATGTAATTTCTCTTCGTAATCTGGTAGAAAAGGAGACAACATTATTCCTAGACACGTTCCACTGTGAGCAATAATTACCCCCATACCATCAATTTGTTTATTTATGCAAATCAACTTATCCAGTGTCTTTTTAGGTTGTAATCTTTGATTCATTTCAGCACTTTTTGTAGCAATTTTTCCAATTCTTATGTAATCAAGACTTTTAATAGCATGAGATAGCTCATCTAGTAAGAATCCATATTCTATTTTCTCTGCTTGATTAAAATGTTTTTTCCTTTTATTAAATTTAATAGTGTCAACGATCCCTCCTTCATCTATACCGACAACGGTAATCCCTGGTACACAACCTAAAAATTCTTTCTTTTCTACCTTTTTATGAAAATATGAGGTTATTCCAGGATACATAACTCCATCGGAGGGTTCTATTTGTCGTAAAATCCCTTCAATTTCTCTTGCATCTAGTTTAATACCATAGTAATCACTAACAGCCCTTGCGCAAGAAACTAAATCAGCTGTTGAACTAGCTAATCCCTTTCCAACAGGAATTTCACTCTGAATATTTATACATCCACCAGTAGAAACACCTAAATATTCCAATAATTTAACCACAAAAGCTTGCGCTTTCTTTTTTTCAGGGGGGGAAACTTTTATTTCTCCCCCACTTACATTTGGCACATATGTTGCGTAAGAATATTTAGTAATGGGGAAAGTTACTAAGAAATCTAATCCCTCTTCCCCATAAGCCCCTTGTAAGAGTTCTCCAAATGTACCAAAAGAACACCCTTTACCCACCATCTTTTCTTGAGATATCTGCTTCACCAAATAACCTCATTTCGACTAAATTCTATTAAACATGTAATTCTTCACCCAAATCACTTGTGGGTATTTCTTCCAGTTTACGAATTGAAGTAAAGGCAACATAAACAGAAGACAAAATAATACCTACACTACCTATAATTAAGGTTGGTAATACTCCAACAAGCCCTGCCATAAATCCACCAGCTAAAGCTGCAACTGGAACAATTCCCATAACACACAATCTAATTGAAGAATTCATACGCCCTAACAGATTATCAGGCGTAATAGAAGTTCTTAAACTTCTCTGATTAATGTTATAAACTACTATCATAATGGCATCAATGAGCTGCATTACCATGAGTAAAATTACTGCAGGTATTGTCGGTAAAAAGGTTGCTACCGGAATAAGTAATGAAGAAAATCCTGCTAAAAATAATGCAACTACCATACAGCGTCCAAGTCCTAATTTTCTAGTCATCGGCCCTACAAGAAGTGCTCCTAGTAAAGCTCCAGCTCCAGCCATTCCAAATATCATTCCTATAAATACAGGAGCAAGTTTTAATCCTCTTGATACAAATAAGAGATATATGGGTTCTATCAATATCGTAAAGAAATTAAAAATCATTGTTGTAATTACAAGATTTCTAATAACTTTATTTTTAATAACATAACTAATTCCTTCTTTAATCATCTCCATCATATTACCTTCTTCATTTTCAACCTTTTGAACTTCTTCTTTTTTCTTAATTCTAAATAAAAATAGAGAAGAAAATAGTAAGGCTAAAGACTGTATTAAGATAGCAAATGGTGCAGTGAATATTTGTATTAATACTCCACCAATCCCTTGTCCTACAATGGAAGCAGTTGAATAACTAAATTCTAATTTACTATTCCCTTCAATTAGCTCTTCTCTTTTGACAATCACCGGCAAATATGACATCTGTCCGATATCAGAAAACACAGTGTTAACTCCTACAAAAAAAGCTACCACATATAAAATCCATAAATTTAATACTCCGAAATACATTGAAACAGGTATAGCTAACAATAAAATAGCTCTAACTATATCAGTTGTAATGAGTATTGGTCTAATTGGTCTACGGTCTATCCAAACTCCAGCAACCAAGCTTATTAATAAAACCGGTAAATATTCTACTGCTTGCAAAATCCCCATTTGCAAAGGAGATGCCCCGAGGGTAATAGCTGCTACTAATGGAAGCGCAATTAATGCGATCTGTGTTCCAAACATTGAAATTGTTTGCCCAGCCCATAAGTTTCTGTAATCTTTATGCTTCCATAATCCTTTATATAATCGTTTCATAAGAATACCCCTTATATTTTATTAATGTATGCATAATTTTATCGCTTGAGCTATAACCTCTGAATGAGGAGAGTGTAATAATTGATAATGATTTGACATGATATCTTGAATTTCAAAACGACCATTAACTAATTTTTCCCACCTATTGATATTGAGTCTTGTATCATTTTGAGAATCTTCTGCCCTAAAATACATTATGTTGCCATCATAAATTTTCGGTTTATAACTAGAGAGTGCCTGTAAATTTATTTTATATGCATTGAAGTAGTTTATAAATTGAGAAAATTCTAAATTACGGAAAACACCTTTTTCTTCCAGGGTAATGAATAAATATTTTAGATAATCTTCTCTTATAAGAGATTGTTTTATATGTTCCTCTATCTCTTTTAATTCAATGTCCCCTAAAGAATTTAATAAGTCATCTAGAAATGATAGAAGATAAAATTTTTCATCTTCAAACTGTTCTTTCGGGATTTTTAAGAGGTAACTATCCAATAATGTTAAAGTTTTTATTTCTTCACCATTATTTTTCAACTTCCTTGCTATTTCAAACCCAACTACTCCACCAAAAGACCATCCAACAATGCAATACGGTCCCTGCTGTTGCACCTTTTTTATTTCCTCAATATAGAAATCTGTCATTTTATCTATTGTATTTAAATTATTTAATCCAGCGCTAATACTCGGTGACTGAATTCCATAGATTGTAAAGTTATCACCTAGAGATTCAATCAACGATTTATAGCAAAATAAGTTACCTCCCACTGGATGAATGAAAAAAAGTGGGGGTGTAGATGTAGATTTACCTGATTGAATCTTAACGATTGAAGATTCTGTATCATATTCTTCCTTTAAAACTGAAGCCATTTTTTCTACTGTATCGTTTTTCATAAGTAGCGGGAGAGTTACTTGCTTAAATAATTTCTTTTTAATTAAAGCCATTAATCTAACTGCTAATAAGGAATGTCCACCTAATTCTACAAAAGTATTTCTTATTCCAATTGGTTTCACATTAAGTATTTCTTCCCAGATACGAACTAGTTTCCATTCTAATAAATCTCGTGGCGGAACATATTCTTCTTGTACGTTTAACATAAAATTAGGGTCCGGTAATTGTTTTCGATCCGCCTTTCCACTTGATGTTAGAGGCATACTATCTAGTATCGTCCAACTAGTCGGTATCATATAATAAGGTAAAAACTGTCGAATATAATCCTGTAATTCTTTTATTTCTATACGATCGTTTTGATTTGTCACTAGATACGCCGCTAAATATCCCATACCCGTTATCATCTCTTTATATAAAACTACACAGTCTCGAATAATAGGATGACCGCTTATAACAGCTTCTATTTCCCCTAGTTCAACACGAAACCCCCGAATTTTTATTTGGTAATCTGTTCTCCCTTTATACTCGATATTCCCATTCAATGAATATGCAGCTAAATCCCCAGTACGATATAACTTCTCTTTAACATTCGTACTAAATGGAGAAGGAATGAATCTTTCCTCCGTAATAGTTGGTTGTTGATGATACCCTTCTGCTAAACCTACACCTCCTATAAACAATTCTCCTGTTACACCAATTGGTACAGATTGTAACTCATTATTCAAAATATATAATTGAATATTAGAAATTGGCTTTCCTATAGAAACGATTTTACTTTTATCATCTCGTATGCATTTCCAACAGCTTACATCAATAGCAGCCTCGGTCGGACCGTATAAATTAAATAAATCGCTTTCTGATTTGGCAAAAAAACGCTGTTGCAAATCAAACGGTAAAGCTTCACCACTACATAAAACTCTTTTCAAGCTCGTACATTTCCCTATATCTTCTTCTAGGAACTCTTGTAACATCGATGGAACAAAATGAATTGTACTTATATTTTCCTCTTGAATAATGTTTACTAAATAATTTGGATCCTTGTGTCCATTCGGTTTAGCAATAACTAAACACGCTCCCGTTATTAAAGGCCAAAAAAATTCCCATATCGATACATCGAATGTATAAGGTGTCTTTTGTAACACTCTATCGCTACTAGTCAATTTAAAATAGTCTTGTTTCCATAATAACCTGTTACAAATGGCACGATGGGATACAATAACTCCCTTAGGTTTCCCAGTTGACCCAGAGGTATACAGCATATATGCAATATCTTTTTCTGATACTTCCACATTAGGATTATCTATAAAACGATATGCATCCATTTCACCTTTTTCCTCAATACACTTTATTCTTTGAGTAAAAGAGGAAATCTTTTCTTTTAGCTTCTGATTCGTAATTAACATAGATATCCCTGAATCTTTTATTAAATCCGCTATTCTATTAACCGGATTTTCAGGATCTATTGGCACATAAGCTGCACCAACTTTAAGAATTCCAATTAAACTAATTACCATTTCAATAGACCTGTCTAAACAAATCCCAACAAAGTCACCTGTTTTCACGCCAGATTCAATTAATTCATTTGCCAATTTATTTACCCTGTTGTTCATCTCTCGATACGTCAAAGTTTCTTTTTCAAACTTAAGTGCTATTTGTTCTGGTTTTTTTTCTACTTGGAATTCAATTAACTGGTGAAGGATATGATCTTTCTCATACAATACTTGAGTATCATTCCATTCTTTCATCAATTTCATTTCTTTTTCAGACAAGAAATGTTTACTCCCATGATTTTCCCTTGGATTATCTACCATTGAATTTAGTACTTTTAAATAATAATCACCTATTAATTCAATTTGTTCTTTACTAAATTCTGCCATATCCCATCTTAAATCCATTCTAATATCCGATGTAGATAAATCTTGTCCAAATTCTACACCCAATGGAAAGTTAGTATTTGCTATTCCATCTTCTTGTAATATCTCAATATCGTTCAAATCAGACACAGACTTGTACACATGAAAATTAGTAAAGTTAAAAAATGTTTCAAACAGACTATCTCCACCACAATCTTGTTGAATTTGAGAAACTGGATAGCGACGGAAGTCTAAAGTTTCTTGCTCTTCTTTAAATGTTGATTGTATTAAATCTATCCAAGTACCTCCTGAAATATTAATTCTTATTGGTAAAGTATTTAAAAATAGCCCTAATACTTTCTCTCCATCTTTTTCTTCACTTCTACCATTCGATACTACCCCTGTAACAATATCTTGATTCCCACTTAGTATAGAAATTACTTTAAAATGGGCAGCAAGTAATATACTTTTAACATGTACTTTTATACTTATAGCTAAAGATTTGATGGCATTAGATAGTTCTTTTGGAATATGGAACTCTACTAATTCCATCTTGGATTCCATTTTGGCGTTATCCCAACGAGGTATCTTCGAAAATGCCATATTAGTTAACTTGTTTACCCAAAATTCTTTCTGTTTCTGATCATGTAATGCCTTTCTCTCTAATTCCAAATAATGTTTGAATAATACTTTTGGTTTATTGTTTGTATCTGTTGGTTCTTTTTTTATTTTAGATTGATATAAACTAAATAATTCAGTTTGCATAGAAGCAACACTCCAGCCATCTAAGATAGCATGATGCTCTATAATCGACATCTGTATAACATCGTCAGAAAGTTTATAAATCCTGATTCTCAAAAGAGGTGCTTTCATCCAGTCAAAAGAAGCAACTGTCTCATATTCAAATTCTTTTTTTAATTCTACATCCTGAGTCTTTTTATTCAAATGTGTCAAATCAACAAACTTTATAGGCAGTTCAACTTTACGATGAACAATTTGCATAGGTTCACTAAAATTTATAAAGTCAAATGATGTTCGTAAAATTGGATGTCGTGATAACAATTCTTCAAATGCAAAAATCCATGATTCTTCCTCATAAGGTGCTCTGATCCTAAAAGTTGAAATGTTATGATATATAGGTGTTAGGTTTGACAGTTCGCTATGGTACAACATTCCCTCTTGAAGTTTTGTTAATGGATAAATATCTTCTACATTGTTACTTACTTTTTGCATATCTTTTTTAGAAATGACTGGTAAAGACTCAATTAATTGTGTTGAAAAACTACCTTTCTTTCTAATATTTGGTGCTAATTTACGAATAGTTTGATGCATAAATATATCTGACATGTCAACAATGTAGCCTTTTTCCTTTATTAGTGATAAGATCCGAATACTTTTAATCGAATCTCCACCTAACTCAAAGTAATTATCATCAATTCCTATAATTTTTTGTTCTAAGACATTTGACCATATTTCTGTTATGATCTCTTCTATTTCATTTCTCGGTCCTATATAATCTTCTTTATCAATCGTGACTTCATTCATACTGTTTAACAATTGTCCTCTATCAATCTTACCGTTACTCGTAAGTGGAAATTGCTCCAAAATCATAAACTGTGAAGGTACCATATAATCCGGAAGCATTTCTCTCAAGAAATTTCTTAATTCTTTACTTTTGATATCATTTGAAGAAGTAACACATGCTAATAGTCTTTTGTTTGTGTCACTATCCTCATGTACCACCACAACAGCCTCTCTTACTTTTGGATGCGAAACCAACTTTGATTCAATTTCCCCTAATTCAATACGAAATCCGCGTATTTTCACCTGATTATCTATACGCCCACAATACTCAATTTCACCGTTTGATAATACTTTCCCTAAATCTCCTGTTCGATATAATTTTTCTGGCTTTTGACTAAAAGGATTATCTATAAATCTAGTAGAAGTTAATTCCGGTTTATTTAGATACCCTCTTGCCAACCCTGCTCCTCCTACAAAGAGCTCCCCCTGTACACCAACCGGTACGGGTTGCATATATGCATCTAATACTAAAACATATAAATCTGGAATTGCGATACCTATCATGCTTTTGATATTTTTCTCTATATCTTCATATGTTATTGGCCTATAAGTAACATGAACAGTAGTTTCTGTAATTCCATACATATTTACCAACTGTGGCACTTTATCTCCGTACTTTTGAATCCAAGGACGTAACACTCTATATTCCAGTGCCTCACCTCCAAAGACAACTTTTCTTAAACTTAGCTGAGTCGGCGATAATAACTTTTTTTCATCTATCTTAATTAACTGATAAAAAGCTGAAGGCGTTTGATTCAAGATGGTAACTTTTTCTTTAATAAGTAAATCGTAAAACTTCTCAGTATCTCTACTAACCCAATAAGGTACAATAACTAATTTACCACCATAGAGTAATGCTCCCCATATTTCCCAAACTGAAAAATCAAAAGCATACGAGTGAAATAAAGTCCACGTATCATTTTCATTAAACTGAAACCACTTGCTTGTCGATGAAAATAATCTAGTAATATTTCCATGTGGTATTAGCGTACCTTTTGGATCACCTGTAGAACCCGATGTGTAAATAACATAAGCCAAATTCCCTGGATGTACTCCACTATTCAAGTTTTCTTTACTTTCTTTACTTATATTTAGCCAATCCTTGTCTAACAAGATCTTCTCTATATTTTGTGTGCAATACTCATTGCTCAAGTTATCTTGAGTTACTAGAAGGTTTATTCCTGAATCCTGAATAAAATAGTCTAATCTCGCCTTAGGAATTGTTGGATCTATTGGTACGTAAGCTCCGCCAGCCTTTAATATCCCTAATATCCCAATGATAAGGTCAATTGAACGATCTATACATAACCCTACCATTATTTCCGGACCTACTCCCTTTTTTTGAAGATAATGAGCTAATTGATTAGCTTGTTGATTTAGCTTTTCATAAGTTATAGTCTGATCTTCAAAAATAATAGCTATAGCATCAGGAGTTTTCTCGGCTTGCTTTGCAAATATTTCATGACTACATAAGAGGACATCTTGTTTTTCTATAGATCTATATAGTAACTCTCTTCTTTCATTTTCTATCATTAACTGTAATTCATTTATAGATTGATCTGGATTTTGGACAATATCAGCTAGTAATGTTTGAAAATGAGCGGACATTCTATCAATCATTTCTTGATTAAATAAGTCTGTTTGATATTCCAATACCCCCACCAAGCCATCAACTGTACTTTCCATATCTAATGTCAATTCAAATTTCGCTGTTCCTGTATCTATCTTAATAGGTTTAATTTCTAATCCAGCTACATCCCACTGTATGTCGGGTGTATTTTGCAATACAAACATCGCTTGAAATATCGGAGAATAATTCAAACTTCGAGTAGGATTTAACTCCTCTACAATTTTTTCAAAAGGAATATCCTGATTCTCATATGCCTCGATAGTTACATCACGTACCCTTTTTAATAATTCTCTAAAAGTAGGATTGCTAGAAAGATCTGTTCTAATAGCAATTGTATTTGCAAATAACCCCAGTGTTTCTTCAAATTCAATTCTGTTTCTATTTGCAATCGTAGTCCCAATGATTATATCTTCCTGTTGTGAATATCTATTTAAAAGTATATTAAATGCTGTAAGTAAACCAATAAATAACGTACTATTCTCTGTCTGGCATAATTGACTGATACCTTTTGATACATCAAGAGGTATTATAAATTGAGTGAAGCTCCCTCTATTACTTACAATTTTCGGCCTGGATTTTTCTATGGGCAATTGCAATACTGGCAAATCATTACCAAGTTTATCTTTCCAATACATCAATTGTTTTTGCCAATGACTTTTTTCAAATTGGTCTTCCTGCCATCCAGAATAATCAGCATACTGAAATTCAGGTTCTAATAAAGGGAGTTCTTCATCTACTGCAAAAGATTGATACAACCTGAATATTTCATTAAACAAAATGCTTACAGACCATCCATCGGAGATAATATGATGCATATTAATTAATAAAAAATGAGTATCTATTTCATCTGTTAATAATGTAGCTTCAAAAAGTGGTCCTTTATTTAAATCAAACTGTTTTCTTGCTTCTACTTCCATATAAGCATTAGCTTCTAACTCACTTCGGACCAATTTTATTTCTAACTTAAATTGAGAATACGGTCTAATTACTTGTATGACTTCATTTTGAATCACACTAAAATGTGTTCTCAACGCTTCATGTAAGGTAACCAAAGTATTTAAAGCTCTTTCTAATACATCTTTATTCAAATTCCCCTTCAAAGACACAAACATCGGCATATTATATACAGAAGAATCAGATAAAAGTTCATTTAAAAAATATAATCTTTTTTGAGCAAAAGATGCTGGAAATGTATAGTACTCTTCGGTGGTTATTACTTCATTCGATTTATTTGTCTCTTTTTGAAACACCTTATTCTTCTCCTTCCACATTATAATTAATGATTATTAGATTTTTGATTACAACTTCTCTATTGTAATCGATGTAAATCTCTTCTCCGCTTCACAATTTTTTCTTCATTTTTTTCTAGTCTCCTATTTTCAATAATTTTTTCTAATTGAGATATTGTTGGATATTCAAATATATTTTTCAATGGTAAATCTATTCCAAATGATGTTCTAATTCGCGATATAACTTGAGTCGCTAACAGAGAATGACCTCCTAAATGAAAGAAGTTATCATCCATACTAATCGTTCTAAGGTTAAGAACATCCATCCAAATGTTTGCCAACTTCACTTCAATTTTATTCCTAGGTGAAATTTGTACATTTATTTTAATTGTTTCTTCTTTTGGCTTTGGTAATGCTTTTCGATCTATTTTTCCATTAGGACTTTTTGGCATCTCTTTTACTAATACAAAATAAGACGGTATCATATAGTTTGGGACTTTCTTCTCCATATACTCCTTTAACTTATAGGAATGTATTTCCTCTGTTCTCTCTCTTGTTTGAATATAGGCAACTAATTGCTTTTGCCCCTCAATTACATCATCTCTTACAATCACTATTGCCTTTTGTATATATGGATGCTGTTCTAGTGTTTCTTCAATTTCCCCAAGTTCAATACGAAATCCTCTTAATTTAATTTGATTGTCATATCGATCTAAGAAGACTAATTGTCCATTTGATAATAACTTTACTTTGTCTCCAGTTTTATACAAACGTTTCCCTTCTTTAAATGGATGTTTAACAAAATGCTTTTCATTTTTTTCATGAAGGTTTAAATAACCAGGCGATAATCCAACTCCGCCAATATACAGCTCACCCGGCACTCCAATAGGTACTAGTTGCATGTTTGAATTCAAGACATAGACCTCAGTATTTGCAATAGGGCGTCCAATTGGCAATTCAGTTACAACTTCATGGTTCCATTGATTTTCGGGCTTGTACACAGTTGAAGCACACGTTGTTTCTGCAGGACCATAGAGAATGAAACAAGGTATTTCCCCAGAAATTTCATACCATTCTTTATATGTTGCTAATGAAACTTTTTCTCCTCCGACTAAAATCATCCGTAAAGATGAAGGCAATAGCACTTTTTCATTAGCTATTTCTTTAACCCAAAAATCCCAATAAGCAGTTGGAATACAGATACTAGAAATTTTATTTTCTTCAACCCAATCCGAAAATTCATTAGCAGATAATACATTATTCGGGCTTAAAACTAAGGTACTTCCTTTTACAAGCGCCATAAAAATATCCATAGCTGAAAGATCAAAACTAATACTTGCATATTGACCTACCCTATCATCTTTTGTAAATTCACAAAAATCAGTCATGTAATGAATGAAATTTACTATAGATTGATGTTTAATTTGAACTCCTTTTGGTTTCCCAGTAGAACCAGAGGTATAAATAATAAAAGCCAAATGTTCAGAGCGATCTTGTTCTTCTAATTTGTTTGGAACTGACTCAGTTAAATCAACTTGATCTGGTAAATTTTCAAAAGTAATTACCTCTTGCTTATGTTGTGAGAAAATATCCTCATATTTTAATGAAGTTAAGATTACTGATGCTTGAGAATCTTTGATCATATAAGACAACCTATCTTTTGGATAACTAGGATCTAGTGGGACATACGCACCGCCTGCTTTTAAAACCCCTAGAATTGAAACGATAAAGTCGATAGAACGATCCATACAAAGTATTACTGGCGTATTAGAACCAACATGTTTTCCTTTTAAAAATCGGGCTATTCGCTCCGCTTTTTCATTTAGTTCCCAATAAGTGATAGATTTATCTTGATACATGATTGCTGTATGATTTGGTAACCTTCTTACAACTTCTTCAATTAACTTATGCACACACATTTTCTCAGGAAATGGATATTCAGTTTGATTCCAATCCACTATTACTTTTTGTATTTCCTCAGTACTTAGCATTTGCGTTTTAAGAACCTTCTGATTAACATTCCGCACGATTTCTTCTAATAAAATTAAATAATGGCTAATAAACCTTTGAATTGTCTCTCTCTTAAATAGATCTGAGCAATAGTCAACCACACCTATTATTTTATCTCCTTTTTCTTCCAACGACATACTTATATCAAAAAGTGATGTATTTCCCTCTATATTAATAGCTTGGATACTTAACTCTGTAATTTTATCAACGGTCGTAATTGGCTGATTTTGAAAAGCAAACATTATTTGAAATATGGGTGAATTACTTAATTCTCTCTCCGGTTGTATTTCATTAACTAACCTCTCAAATGGTATATCCTGTCCTTCATAAGCTTCTAAAGTTACTAGCTTTATATTATTTAATAGCTCTTTCCAGCTCATTGACGAATTTAATTTTGTACGTAGCGGTAATGTATTCACAAAGAAACCAATTAAGTTTTCAATATCTTTATGATTTCGATTAGCTATAGGAGTCCCAACTATAAGATCCTCTTGTTCTGTATACCGAAACAATAATCCTTTAAAACCAGTTAATAGAGTCATAAAAAGTGAAACACCATGTTCTTGACTAAACGCTTTTAATTTCGCAGCTAAATTTTCCTCGATTGTAAAAGAGAGCTGCTCTCCTTTAAAGGATCTTGTTTGAGATCTCATATAATCGCTTGGCATATTTAATATAGGAAGTTCACCACTTAATTTCTCCTTCCAATATGCTAATTGTTTCTGCAAATTCCCCTCATTTTGTTTTCTTTGCCAGTATGCAAAATCTTTATATTGAATAGGTAATTTAGGCACATGAGAAATCGTATTTTTACCATAAGATTTATAATAGCTAAATAACTCTTCTTCAAATAGTTTTATAGACCAACCATCTGTCACAATATGATGCATACTAACAACTAAAAAATATCTGTTTACATCTAATTGATATACTTTTGCTCTAATTAAAGGACCTTCTGCTAGATTAAAAGGCTGATTTACTTCTTCTGCAGCTAACCGTCTAGCATACTCAAAAACCCTATCGTTACATATATGACGTAAATCAACATATGAAACTGGTGTATATGATTCTAAAGCCATCACTTGGACGGGGGTTCCATCAACTTCTTGAAAAGTTGTTCTTAATATTTCATGTCGATTAACAACAAAATTCAAGCTAGCTTCTAGTAAGGAAATATCTAATTCCCCTGTAATTGCAATTGAATAATCTAAATTGTATACAGAATTCCCTGGCTCCATTTGATCAAAAAACCAAATACGCTCTTGTGAGAAAGATAAAGGGTATTCCTTTTCTCCCTCTATAGATAGGATTTCATCATTTAATATAAAACGTTCTTTTAAGAGTTCTTTATCTAGTTGCTTACAGTAATATTTCAAAACCGGATATTCAAATATTCCACGAAGAGGTATTTCAATATTAAATTTTTTTCGGACACGTGATATAACTTGGGTCGCTATAAGAGAATGCCCTCCTAGATGGAAAAAGTTATCTTCTCTACCAATATGTTCGTAACCAAGTACCTCACTCCAGATTAGAGCCATTTGTTTCTCTGTTTCTGTTTCAAGTGTATTACATTCAGAATGATTAAACTTTTCTAAATCAGGATCTGGTAATATAAGACGATTGATTTTCCCACTAGGAGTTAAAGGTATCGCATCCAATTGTACATAAAATCTAGGAATCATATAATCTGGTAACTTATCCACTAAAAAGGATTCTATTTCTTCATTTTTGATTTGTTTCAGTCCATCTGTAACATAATAAGCAATAAGATACGGATAGCCGGATGCATTATTTTTCGCTTCAACTACTACTTCTCTTATGCCTAGAAATTGATTGATTATCGATTCAATCTCACTAGGTTCAATTCTATATCCCCTAATTTTTAATTGGTTATCAATTCTACCCAAAAATTGAATATTACCATCAGATTTATAACGTACTAAATCACCAGTTTTATACATCTTTTCATCTGATTCTAAACAAAAATGGTTTTCAATAAATTTCTCTTTCGTTAATTCTGGTTGATTTAAATATTCTCTAGCTAAGCAATCCCCAGATATATATAATTCTCCCGCAACACCTTGGGGAACCAATTTAAAGTTTTTATCCAACACATATAGTTTAGTATTACTGATTGGTCTACCGATTGGTGGCAGATTATCCTCTTTATCAACATCCAGTA
The DNA here is from genome assembly GCF_054570475.1 of Bacillus sp. C1. Taxonomy (NCBI): domain Bacteria; kingdom Bacillati; phylum Bacillota; class Bacilli; order Caryophanales; family Bacillaceae; genus Bacillus; species Bacillus sp. C1. The sequence continues at coordinate 29,613 of NZ_JBTMZT010000012.1, read as the reverse complement.
TAGTATATGACGTAACAACATGAGTTTCCGATGGACCATAATGATTATGTAATACACAATCTTTCATGCCTTTTATCCAACTACGGATCTTAGAATTAAGTTTTAGCTGTTCACCTGTAACAATAATTTCTTTCAAGTTAAATTCTAACGGATCAACATGATTAGAGACTTCACATAATTGTTGAAATCCAACATAAGGAAAACTCGCTCTTTCAATTTTTTGTTTTAAGATTAATTGCAACAACAAATATGGATCTCTTATACATGATTCATTAGGAATAACTAATGTTCCGCCTGATTGAAATGTTGAAAAAATCTCTAAACAGGACATATCAAAATTCAAGCTAGAAAATTGAAGTGATTTAACTTTACCTGGATAAATCCATTTCTTATCCTGCCACTCAATTAGATTGACTATGGCTTGATGAGTCATTCCAATTCCCTTTGGTTTACCAGTAGATCCTGATGTATAAGTTAAATAAATTAGATTTTGAGGAGTAACGTCGTTTTTTACATTTTGATCTGTTAAAGTCAATTGACCCCAGATTTTATCCAAATAAATTTTATTTACAGTATGAAACTTTGAATATCCATCCAGTTCACTATGCGTCAATATAAGGAATAGATTAGATTCTTTCCTCATATATTCTAAACGTTCAACCGGATAATTTGGATCTAAAGGTACATACATTCCGCCTGCTTTTAAAATTCCAATGACCGCAATTACCATATCGATAGACCTTCTCATATAAATACCTACACCCATATCAGAGCTGACACCTTGTTGTTTTAAATACATAGCAAGAGCATTTGCACGTCGATTCAATTCTCTATATGTGATTTTTTGATCCTCATAAATAATTGCTACATCGTCAGAATACTGATTCACCTTTTCTTCAAATAACTCATGTAAACATTTCTCATCTGAGTAGATGAATGTTGTCTCATTCCATTCATCTAATAGAAGATTCTTTTCTTCTTCTAAAAGAAAAGAAATATCTTTGATGCTTAAATCTGGGTTCCTCACAATCACTTCAGTTAACTTCTGATAATGCCCTATCATTCTATCTATCGTTTCCTTATGAAATAAATCTGTATTATATTCGAGTATCCCGTATAACCCCTCATCCTTTTCTACAAATTCCATCTGAAGCTCAAATTTTGCCGTTTTATTATCAAAATCTATAAAATTAGTTTGTAACCCCTTAAAAGCTATTTGATCTGGTGCCTCATAAAAATTAAACATAACTTGAAACAGCGGGTTTTTATTCAAATCTCGTTCAGGTGCTAACTTTTCAACAATTTTTTCAAATGGTAAATCTTGATGGGAATACGCATCTAAACAAACCTTTTGTACACGTTCTAGCAATTGACGGAAGGTTAATTCCCAAGATACATCTGTTCTTAAAATAAGAGTATTAGCAAAAAAACCAATAATATCCTCTAATTCCTTATGGCTACGATTGGCAATAGGAGTTCCTACCAAAATGTCATTCTGGTTAGAGTAACGAGATAGTAGCAATTTAAAGATTGCTAAAAGAGTCATAAAAATAGAAACACCTTCTTTATTACTCAAGCTTTTTATCTCTCGATATACATCCAAATTTATATAGAACGGAACAATTGCTCCATTAAAGCTTTGTTCTTTTTTAAATTTGTCATAAGGTAATGGAATCGGATGAATATCACCATTTAATTTTTCTTCCCAATATCTTAATTGACGATTATATTCTTCACCTTCCAATAATTCTCGCTGCCAAAAAGTATAATCTGCATATTGAATTGATAATTCCGATGATTCATTCGAGTTTCCAGTCCTATTACTTTCATAAAGAGACGAAAGTTCTTTAAAGAAAACTCCTGCAGACCATCCGTCAAAACAAATATGATGAACATTAAAAATAAAATAATGATTTTCATCATCTAAAGAAATAATTTGAGCACGGACATTAGGTCCCTTTTGAATATCAAAAGGATTTTGTATTTCCTTTTCAATTATTTCTAAAGCTACCTTCTCACGTTGTTCTAATGACAAATAATTAAGATTTATATCTGGAATATCAATTTGATACTCTTCTTGAATAACCTGAACTGGAGTTCCGTCTATTTCTTGAAATATAGTTCTCAAACTTTCATGCCTTTTGATTAGCATCAAAGTACTTTTCTTTAAATGTTCAATATGAAGGTTACCTTTGAAATGAATAACATAAGGAACATTATAAAAATGATTGTTAGGATATAATTGGCTTAAAAACCATAGACGTTTTTGAGCATATGATAATGGAATCGTTCCTTCTCTCGGATATGGTTTTATTTTCTCGCTAGAATCATTACCGTTTCCTTGAAGCAACTTCCGAAGTAAAGTTTTTTTTACCTCGGATAATTCATTTTTATTTCCACTTGATTTCACCACTATCTCCCCCTCATTAGAATCAAACATTTTTATTTAGCAACTCATATGCTTCTTCATCAGTCATATTTTCAATTTTATTAATTATTTCACTCTCCAATTCTTCTGATAATTGTCTGATTGTTGGTTTAGTAAATATCTCTCGTAATGGGATTTCAATTTTATATTGTCTACGAATACGTGATACTACTTGTGTAGCTAGTAAGGAGTGCCCTCCCAGATTAAAAAAGTTATCATCTACACCTATATCATCTAATTGCAAAAGTTCTTTCCAAATATTAGCTATCACTTTCTCCACCATTGTTTCCGGTGGAACAAGTATGACATCATGAACATACATTTGTCGGTCTACAGCTGGCAGCTTTTTACGATCAAGTTTTCCATTTTCATTCAGAGGAAATGTATCAAGAAATAATAAGAATGAAGGAACCATGTATTCAGGCAATTCATTCCTCAGATAATTTCTTATTTCTTCTGTCTCTAAATTTTGAGGTGATAATTGTTTATTTGGAATAACATAAGCTATAAGCCTTTGTAACTCCTCAGTTTCTTTTTGTAAGACAACTACTGCGTCTTTAACTAAGAAATGTTTAAGTAGTGTTGCTTCAATTTCTCCTAATTCTACACGCATCCCACGGATTTTAACTTGATTATCATCTCTTCCAATGAATTTAATTGAACCATCTTGAAGTAAATATCCACGATCTCCAGTCTTGTACATTTTTTCATCTTCTATAAATGGATTTTGTATAAATACGTTCTTTGTTTTCTCTTCATCCTTTACATATTCTCTCGCTAATCCAACTCCTGCTAGATATAAATCGCCCGTTACACCAATAGGAACTGGTTGAAGATATTCATCCAGTATATATACCTCGTTATTATCAAATGGTTTTCCTACACAGACAGCTCCATGATCTTGACTATCCTTAAGATTACAAGTGTAAATAGTTGAATCAATTGAAACTTCTGTTGCCCCCCATGTATTATGTAAATTTCCCGGCATCTTTTGATAGAATTTTTCTACTGTTTTTGGGGATAATGCCTCTCCACTCGATATACAATTTCTCAAAGAACTGAGATACTTTCGATCCTCAAGGTGTAGTTCATCAAGTACCATATTTAGCATACTTGGAACAAATTGAAGATGAACAGTATGATAAAAAATAGCTGCATTAATTATTTCCCTTGGATCTCTATGCATTCCTGGATTCATTAATGCAATCCTTCCTCCAGTAATTAAAGGCCAAAAAAATTCAACTGCCGAATCATCAAAAGTTAAGGTGGTTTTTTGAAGCACTGTTTCCCCAGCCTTCAAATTAAACTTATTCTGCATCCAATTCATACGATTTACCCAACCTTTGTGAAGATTAGCAACACCTTTTGGCTCACCTGTTGATCCGGAAGTGTAATAAACAGAGACCAAGTGCTCCGGAGTAACAGCTACTTGAGCCTTCTCAGTGGATACCTCATTCATATCATTCCATTCAGAATCAAGAAAAATAATTTCCGCTTCTTCTATTGAGAGATTTTTTTGTAAAGATTTTTGTGATAAACAAATATCACATCCGGCATTACTTATAATTTGCCTTACCCGGGCATTTGGTGCCTCTGGATCAAGCGGTAAATATGCACCTCCAGCTTTTAGAATACCTACTAATCCAATTACTAATTCGACTGACCTTTCCATACAAATTCCAACAATCTTATCTGGTCCGACTCCTTTTTTTATAAGAAGTTGTGCTAACTGATTAGCTTTCATATCTAATTCTTTATATGTTAATTCTTTTGTACCAAAAACGACAGCGCTTACATTCGGCGTTCTCTGAACTTGTTCTTCAAAAAGTTCATGCAGACATTTATTTTTTGGAAATGAAACTTTTGTTTGATTCCACATTTTTAACTGTTGATGTTCTCCTTCTGCTACCATTTCCAATCTAGCGATTTCTTTTGTCGGATTAGATAGAACATCTTTTAGTAACACTCTAAAATTATCTATAAAACGCTGAATTGTTACTGAATTAAATAAATCTGTATTATATTCAAATACGCCATCGTATTCTCCATTACTTTTTTCAGTTAAAAAGAGTGTTAATTCATACCTTGAAGTTTTGTTGTTGATTGGAATAGGTGATACAGACACCCCTTGTAAATTTAAATTTTCTTCTAATTTATTTTGGAAAGAGAACATAACTTGAACTAAAGGAGCATGTTTCAAATCTCTCTTAGGTTGAAGTTCCCTCACTAATATTTCAAAAGGTACATCTTGATTACTATAAATCTCTAAACAACGTTCTTTCATTTTGTGTAAAAAACTCACAAATGTTTCATCTTTTTTATAACGACTTCTTACAACGATTGAATTTACAAAGAAACCTATAATATTATTTAAATTAGGATAATGACGATTTGCAATTGGAGACCCTACTAAAATATCTTCTTGACCAGAATATCGATGTAACATAAGATTGAATACTGCCATCATAAACATGTAGTCAGAGACTTCATATTCTTTTGTTAATTCTTTTATTTTTTTTACCAAATCAGAATCTAAAGTAAAATATAATTTATTTCCATTATACGTTTGCTCTACTTTTCTAGGATAATTTATTGGTAGTTGTAATACAGGTAGTTCGCCCGATAGTTCACTTTTCCAAAAAGAAAGTTGTTTTTCTAAAACACCATTTTCTAGCCACATTCGTTGCCAATTAGAAAAATCAGAATAGCTAACAGGCAACTCTTCAAGGTCACAAACTTTATTCTTAGAGTAAGCATCGTATAAAACTTCTAGCTCTTCAAGGAAAACTACAGTTGACCAGCCATCTGTAATAATATGATGCATATTTAGATAAAAAATCCATTCCTTATCCTTTATTTTAAAAACCTTTACTCTTAATAATGGAGGTATTTTAAGATTAAATGATTTCTGAGCATCCTCTAATATAATGTTCTGAGCTGTACTCTCCTTTTCAATTTCATTACTCAAATCTATAAAATCCATATTAAGATAGATTGAATTCGCAATATTCTGAACAGGTTGTTCCTTATATACTACAAAATATGTTCTTAAAGATTCTTGTCTTGCGATAATTTTATTTAAAGCTAACTCTAATGCTTTAACGTTTAATTCCCCATGTAAACGAAAAGCTATTGGTTCATTATAAGCTGCTTGATTTAAATCCATTTCTTGTAGTAACCACATTCTTTCTTGAGCATAAGACATTGGTAGCTGTTTATTATCACTTTGAGGTGTTATACTTTTTTTGTTTTTTATACTATACGAATTATGTTGAAAATAATTAGCTAAATTAGATACACACTTTAATTCAAATAATAATTTTAAAGGCACATCCTGATCTAGCAAGACACGAATCATATTCATTACTTGTGTCGCAGATATAGAATCTCCTCCAAGATCAAAGAAACTATCTCTAGTCCCTATTTTTTCTACGTTCAATACTTGAGAAAAAATACTTGTCAATTCCTTCTCTAAATTTGTTTGAGGAGCGACATACTCCGTTTCTAATATAGGTCGAATCATATCTGGAATAGGTAATGCTTGTTTATCAATTTTGTCATTTTGATTTAAAGGAAATTTATCTAACAGATAGATATAATGTGGACACATATACTCAGGTAAATAATTTTTCAAATGTCTTTTTATTTCATTAGTAGTAACTGATTTACCGTCATGCAAAACTACATAAGCAACTAGTCTTTTTACGCCGGGTATATCTTCACGTAGAAGGACTATCGATTCCTTTACATTTGCTTCTCTTCTCATTACGCTTTCAATTTCCTCTAACTCAATTCGAATACCTCTTATTTTAATTTGATTATCGACTCGACCAGCAAATTTAATCGATCCATCTTCTCTGTAATATCCTTTATCTCCTGTTTTATACATTTTTTCCCCTAGAAAAAAAGGATCCTCTATAAACATTTGGTCTGTACGTTCTGAATCATTTATATACCCTTTCGACACTCCAACGCCACTCACATAAAGGTCACCTACTCCGCCTTTACATACAGGTTGAAGTTTTTCATCTAAGATATATACACGTACATTATCAAATGGTTTTCCTATACTAATAGTACCCTCTTCATTTTTATCTTCTTCTGAACAAGCATGTATCGTAGCATCAATTGAAACCTCTGTAGCGCCCCATGTATTGTATAATATGCCAGGCATCTTTTCCATATAACGTCTTACAATACTAGGAGTAAGAGGATCAGCACCAGCAAAGACTCCTTTTAAATTCGATAACTTTAATCTATCCTTCTCTTCGACTACATCCACTATTCTGCTTAACATACTTGATACAATGTACATATATTTTACTTTATATTGAATTAATGCATTTACAATTTCTCTAGGATCACGATGTAATCCAGGTTCCATTAATGCAACTGTCCCTCCAACAGCAAGTGGCCAAAAAATTTCTATAGACGAATCATCGAATGCTATTGTTGCTTTTTGTAAAACGGTTTCTCCTAATTGCAAAGGATAGGCTCTTTGCATAGCATTAATTTTATTAACATAACCTCTATGTACATTTCCTACACATTTCGGTTTTCCTGTTGTACCAGAAGTGTAATAAACTGATACAAGTTGCTCTGGTGTTACAACTGTACTAACTTTTTCAGTAGACATTGTGTTTAAAATGTCCATAATTTCATCCATAAAAATATAGTCAATTGCAAGGTTAAGAGGGAGATTAGATTTTAATTCCGATTCAGAAAAACATAGTGGAGCCTGTACTTCACTTAAAATTTGTTGGATTCTAGCCTTTGGTGCATTTGGATCAATAGGTAAATATGCACCTCCTGCTTTCAATATTCCCATAAGTACTACAACTAAATGAATAGAACGATTCATACATAAGCCTATCGGTGTATCTTTACTAATGTTGTATCTTTGTAAATATTGTGCAATTTGATTGGATTGCTCTTCTAACTCTCTATATGTAATACTTTCTTGTTGTTTTACAACAGCTATTTGGTCAGGTGTTTTTTGTACCTGATTTTCAAATAATTGATGCATACATACTAAAGGATAATCTACTTTTGTTTTTTGCCATTCCATTATGTCTTTATAATTTTTCAAGAATTCTCCCCCGTTCCTTCTTTAAAATTTTGATTACATTGACCTGACATAAGTTCTATATGCGTTCTTTCAAAGGATTAATTTGAATCCCTTTAATAGCTTTTATCATTCTTTTTTTAGTTTCATCATGTGTTAAACCCGTTACCATAACAAATCCTAACCTATCAGAAAATGATTTTGGTCTATGGATTTGCATCCCTACTTCTACATTTAATGTCACACTCTCAACACCAGCACCAGCGCTAACTTCTTCAATTCCTCTTATCTCTTTTATTAATTCATCTTTTTTACTTAAGATAAATTGAATACCTGCATATCTTTTGATATCTAAATCGAAATGAGAAGGACCAGTTGTAAAACATCTTACTTGTTCCTCAATCATATCAATATTAGTTACAAGACGTACTAACTCCGGAATCATACCACCTGCAAGTCTTGCATTAATCTCAATAATTTTACACCCGTCTGTTGTCCATTTAACCTCAGTATGTGTGGCCCCATTTTTCACTCCAACAACTGACAATGCATTTTTTACGGTTTCAAAAATCCCTTCTTTTATTTCATTCGATATTAAAGCTGGAAAAATATGCCCCTCTTCAACAAAATAAGGTCGACCTGCTACAAATTTTTCAGTAATACCAATCACTGTATGTTTCCCTTTCCAGGAAATCACTTCAACACTAAATTCAGGAGCATCTATAAACTCTTCAACAAGAACCGTTGAAGCTGTTTTTTGCCCTCTACCATTTTTAGTTTTTTGTAAAATTAATTTCACTTGTTCAACTGCCTCACCAAAAGAATTACATAACAATACATTATTAGAACCGCTTTCATCTACAGGTTTAATAATACAAGGTAAACCAATTTCCGTAATAGCTCCCTGAAGCTGCGCTTGTCCATCAATAATTTTAAAATGTGGTTGACCAATATTATTTTGCTTTAAACATTTTCGAGTCAGAGATTTATTTCTACATATTTGCATGCTTCCTAGAGAATTTCCTGGTAAATTATATATAGTAGCAAGTTCTGCAACCGTTTCAAGGTAATATTCACTTGTTGTTAAAATACCAGCCAATTCTTGATGTGGAATTTCAAGATTTATAGAATTTTGTATATCACATACCTTATTTGTATCGCAAACAATGATTTTACATCCTGTATCTTCAAGTCCCAAATAGCGACTCGGTTTATTAGTAATTAATATTGGAATGAAGTTCATAGCGTAAGCTTTCTTTAAGGCCATCATTCCAGTTCCAGTTGTATTCGACTCAATGAATAATAATTTCTTTGGAGGCATTGTTCTTCACTTCCTTTAAATTTGAATAAGACCAAGAGGATACCGTTGTTCCATATGAAACAAATTTCGGATCGAGTGGCAGACCAATATTTTGCATTCCATTTTTTTCACGATAATCTCCATTAAAAATCGTGTGTACATAACGATCCCCTCTATCTGGAAAAATTGCTAAGATGTTTACTCGATTATCCGTTTGTTTACTTAACCATCGTGCAACGGCATACACAGATCCAGAACTATTACCTGCAAAAATCTGTTCGTTATTAGCTAACTGTAAAGTCGCTGAAAAAGCCTCTTCATCATTAAGCCAATGAACCTCGTCTATTATACTGAAATCCACGTTTGGTGCTACTAAGCTATTTCCTAATCCTCCTTGTAATCTATGGGGATAATCTGGTTGATCAAAAATCACACTTCCAACAGCATCCACAGCTACAACTTTTAAGTTCTTATTTTTCTTTTTTAGTCCTCTGGCTATACCAGATATTGAACCGCCACTTCCTACCGAACATACCAATATATCTATTTTTCCTATGTCATGTGTTACTTCTTGTACCAATTCATCATAAGCCGATGGATTATCCGGATTCTCATACTGTCTAGGCCAAAATGCATTAGGATATCGTTCTAACAAAGAGTTAAGTTTTGTTAATCTAGCTCCTTGCCACCCTTTATTATCCATTTTATCTACGATATGCAATTCACAACCAAGTGAGGTTAACTTTGCTTTTGTAATCATATCAATACGTGGATCGGTTACAATATGCACCTCATGATTTAATGCCTTACCAACTAAAGCAAGCCCACAGGCCATTGTTCCAGATGAACTTTCTATAATAGGGGCATTGGGTTTTAATAATCCTGCTTCTTTTGCTCTTAAAATAATTCGTTTTGCAACTCTATCCTTCATACCGAATGGATTTAACAGTTCTAATTTTCCAAAAACATTACCTTCAGCCATTTTATTATTCAATTTTAATTTGACTAATGGCGTATCTCCGATTGCGCTTATCATTTGATTAACACCTCATTGTGTATATTATCATGGGCCCAAAATATCCTTTTAAACGACAATAGTGAAAAATATATACTTAAATAATAGTGATAGCCTATTAAACAATTGTCAGCAATTAAGTTTAAAAATTTTAGCCACTAAACCTGAAACTATAATTAGAATATTCGTTTTATCCCATTGATTAAATGTGTTCATCATATTTGTGATACTGATTTTTTAATATACTCTTCTCTTTTATTCCATTGTTCTTCAATATCTTTATACCGTTTTTCTTGTTCATCCATAAGTATTTTTATATCATTTGGGTTGGTCGAACCAATGTTTTTTTTGTTTTCAATGTTATGTGTAACATCAAAAGCACTCTTTAATTGCTCTCTTGTGAGTTTAATTTGAAATCCGTGTTCTAAGCCGATTTCCTTAAGTACACTTACATCTACATGTTCTGGTCTAAAACCAGTTTCCACCATTTTCAATATATATTGCCCAGCAATAACTTGAGCACGACGGTATGGTATTCCACTAGATAAAGTAAGCTTATTGGCTAAACTAAAACCACCAAAGAATTCCTCAGTACAAACATCGAGCATTCTCTTTTCATTAAATGTTAGATTATCTAGAGTAGTTTTTAGCAAACGAATTATCGATTTAAAAGTCTCAAACATTGTAATCACATGCGTACTCGCTTCTTTAGAAACTTCAACCAAATTAGAGTAAGCTGTATTGCGTTGTCCTAGCACAAAGTCAGAATAAAATGCGTGCAAATGCGCTGTTTTCCCTCTTATCCTCTCAAGAATAGGAAAATTCTTCTTTTGAGGCATTGCAGATGATATTCCTGACAATTGATCTGGTAAATCAATAAATTTATATTCACTACTCCCCCATTGTATTAAATCTGTAACAAATCGACTTAAAAAAACACCAAAATTGGACAGTTCTGATGAAATTTGTAAAATCCAATCACGTGAGGCTACTGCAATTAAACCGTGGTTACGAGGTTCTAAAAAACCTAAAAGCATAGCCATTCTATTCCGATCCCAGTCAAGCTCTCCACCAGCCATAGCACCAGCACCAAGTGGACATTTATTCATTTCATCATAAACACTTAATAACTTTTCCATAACCAACAATACTTGTTCATTGACTGCAGCCAGATAGAAACCTGGTGTAATAATTTGCGCAGCTTGATAGTGTGTGTATCCAGGCATAGGTAAATATACTGTTTCTTTTGCTAGCTTATAAACAGAGTTTGAAAGATCCCTCATATCCTTTATTACTTGTAATAATTGTTCTCTCCCAAACATAATCTGTGCACAAGATTGAAAATCATTTCTACTCCGATCAATATGCCATGCTGGTACCTCTTCTTCTAGATTTTGTTCTACAAATCTCTCTATTGCAAAAGCAATATCTGACATATTAGCGGTAGGATCTGGGTTAATACTTTCTTTTGTTACTTTATCTAAAGTTTTCATTATCATTTCTTGATTCTCATCAGTAATTAATTCCAAACGTTTATATTCCGTAAGTAATACCTTCTCTATAGCGACATAATGCGAAAGATAATATTCTAATTCATAAATAAATTGTGGCTCTAATACTTCTTGGTGTAATACCTCACTAGGCCCTATTTTTATTCTCCCTGTTAAGTTCACTACCTTCACCTCAGATTCCCTAAATTATCTTATTTAGCATTTATCCTATTCAGTTTCACTATCATCTTTTAATTATTATGTTGAAACAAACTATGGATGCCTTTAAAAATCAATAAGACACATTAGTAAAACACATGTCACTTCTATTCAAATTAACATAACTAAGCCTCTGTTAAGGCTACTGAAATACCAATGTCAAAATCCGAAGAAATATGTACTTGGCTAAAATCATTTGCCTTTTTTCATTTTTTTCAAGAAATGGATTTTCCATCTATATACTCTTTGTAAATCATCTTAGCAAATCAAGCAATACAAAATTCGATTTATCAAGAATAATCAGAATTTTCAACTTTGTTGTATCTGATACATAAAACCCTTCTCCTCGTTATCAATATCGACTATTACTAAACCATACATTGTGCTATAAGAAGAATTATTCATCTTGAAATGAGTCATGAAAAGGGAAGTTCGTATAGTCTTAAGCCCTCACAACGAGTTTCACGGAGAAAGTACCCGTATGGCAACACTTGTATCAAGTCTTTTCAAGCCATTTTATAAAAAAGCAGTATATCGCACACAATATGTTACATTTGAACAAGCAAATCCATGGCGGCATTAAAATTCCCGAAACAACAGCAGATTTAAATTTTTCGTGGCTAAAATACTAACTCAAATTCAAAATTTCCCTTGCACTTTATAGAATTTAAAGGTTTTGATAGTAAATACGGTTATATGTAATACAAAAAAGGATAGATAAGGTATGTATTTTCTACCTATCTATCCTTCTCTTTTAATAAAATAAATTATGCTAGTTTATTATGACTTACTTCATTACCTCATATATATTTTCAGTATGATATACTTCACAAATATAAAATAAGCAACTACAGTTCCTTACAATTTGATATTTTCTCGTAGGGTATATACTAGATTGTAATAAACATCCATCAAACAGTTCGATAATATTTCCGGAAGGTTGATACCCTTGATATAACATATTTTTTCTTATATCCATTCCCTCAATTAGCTTTTCAACTGGTACGTCTCCAGCTTCTAATCCTTTCACAATTTCACTCGGTAAAAGTGAAGTATCAGCAAAAATTAGATTTTCAGATAACACCTTCTCCTTATAACTAACGGACGAAACTCTATACAGGAATGTCCCATTTGTATCAAAAAAGCTTTTTGCTTCTTTTGGAATACATTTCCAATTTAGTATTTCTTGTTCCACAACATTGAACTGAACCGTATCTTTCACGATATTTTCTAAAGATGAAATAGATGATGCTTCTTTAGAAAACAATAGATCCTTAACAACTTTAACTGCTGTAGCATCAGTCAATCCTCTTCTTCTATTTTCCACTACTAACATGACTAACACCTCTTCTATATTTATATAATCCAACTACTGAAGCAAACACTTTCACACTATGTCTCTGTAAAACACTCCTTCTATTCAAACATGACTCTCTATTAATGAAGAAACTTACTATCTTGCAATAACTTTCCTGCATCAAGTTGTCTCACTTCTGTTACCTCTTTGTTTAATAAAGCTATTGAAGCAACATAGCCTGAACCAGGCTGCAAATCCCTCAAAGTTGTCGTTTCAACAAGCTGTGGCCGATCCTGAAAAACAAAGAGTTCCGGCAAATGATCTGGCGCTGATACAGTTAGGTTGGAGGGAGATACCATTAACCCTTCTCCAGTAGCCTTAAGTATAGCTTCCTTCCGTGTCCAATAAGTTAAAAAACCTTCAACTTGTCTTTCGGCAGGCAGTTTCATTAACTGAGCAGTTTCGATTTCTGTTAATACCCCTACTGCCATTTTAAGTACATCAATATTCGAATTTACTTGTTCTACATCGACGCCAATTGGTGCCGATGTTGTAAACGCGACAGCAATTCGTTCTCCTGAATGTGACACAGATAGCTGCGGCATGCCCACAGGTAATTGTGGACGCCCATGTGCTAACTTACAAACTGAACAAGTTCGATCAATTGGCACTTGAAGCGGAGACATTGCGAGTTGTTTCCCTAGTACTAATCGACTAATTGCACATCCAATCATAAATCTTGCTCGGTCGTCAGAATGATGGAACAAATTTGCTTTCTCACGCTCGATTTCATTTAGTAAATGATAGTGCCAAGGTTGCAAATCTGAAATTCGAGCCCACCATACTTGACAATGATGACTTCTTAGCTTTGGTACTGAATCTACAAGCTCCCAATCTTTCATAAATACGCTCCCCTTTTCATATCCAATACTCATACTAAAAAAAGTATGGAATCTATTCCAGTTTTCCAGCAAATATCTCCACTAGCCATTCTCATTCTCTTTCAACATCCCTATTGTTAGGGAAAAACCTACCCAGATTTATTATTATACCTAGGCAGGTCCTTCCTCTGTTATTTACCTGCAGCTGCTTTTGAATGAGATTCATTTGATTGAACTGCTGTTTTTTCCTTTGGTGTAGCTATTGCATCCGCATCACGAATACGTAATGCAAACAATAATGCAATGCCTAGAAATGCAGCTGCACCAAGCAAAGCTATTTGATACGCTACAATACTAGCACTCTCATTTCCTGCCTCACTTACATTATGATTGCCAAAAGCGGCTAGAAGACTGGCAAGAATTGCAACACCGATGGCGGAACCTAATCGATTTTGCACATTAAAAATAGTTGTCGCCCTCCCCATTGAAGACGGATGAATGTTATGAAAAGCTGAAAATTGTACAGCTCCTACAGAGTGACCTAGGAAAAATCCTATGCCGAATAGTAGCGTACGGACTAACCCAGAGTTTGTTTCTTGATCCACGAAGCTTAAGGCAACAAATATGATTGCTGAACACAACAATCCAAGAGAGATTAACTTACGTGGTCCAAGCTTTTTATACGACCAAGGCACAATTTGTGAAGAAATCATGAGTCCAATCGCTTCTGGAAATGTAGTAAGGCCTGTTTCTAGCGCCGACGCATGTAATACATTTTGATACATAAGCGGGAATACAAATAACATCCCAAGTAACCCGGCAGCTGAAAATAAGGAAATGAGACTCATATTCCGAAATAATCGATCTTGCAGCAAACGTAAATCTAGCATTGGCTGCTTCACTCGCAGTTCAACAAAGACAAAGAGAATAATAAGCAAAAACCCACCTAATCCTGTCCCGATGATCTCTAGAGAATTCCAGCCGTTTGACGGTCCTTGACTCATTGCATATATCAACATTGCAAATCCTGGTGCGGAAAGCAGAAAACCAGGTAAATCGAACCGCCCAGCAGTTTTTTCAATATGCTCGCCTAAAAATAGCGCACCAATTAGTAAAGCTACTATTCCAAACGGTAAATTAATATAAAATGCCCAGCGCCAAGACATATGATCCACAAAGAAGCCACTAACAATCGGCCCTATTGCTGGTGCAACAGCAATAGGCAACACGATAAATCTAGAAATCTTCGGTCTTTCTTGTGGTGAAAATGTTCGAAATAACATGGCCATTCCTACCGGAGTCAATAACCCTCCGCCAGCCCCTTGTATAATACGGAATACATTTAAGGCAGTAATATTATCAGCAATTCCGCATAACGCAGAAGCTGCTGTAAATATAGAAAGTGCAATTAGAAATACTCGCTTCGTACCAAACCGATCTCCAAGCCAACCAGAAATAGGTAAAACTACGGCAAGACTTACTAAGTATCCAACATTGACTGTCCCCATTGCTGCAGGTGAAACTTGTAGTTCATGACTAATTGTTTGCAAAGCTACATTTACAATCGTTGCATCCATAGCAGCCATAAACATAGCAGTTATATATACAACAGTAACAACAACTTTTGGATTCAGCTTCAAATTCATTACTACTCCCCTATTAAAACGTATTCAAGTGAGTGAATACTCTTTGGCTGCATATCACTCCAATGTAATTCGATATACGAAAGACAAGCTTGTCTACTATCTTGTTCATGAACAACATCCCATCCAGCTGGTACATCTAGAAAGGCTGGCCAGACAGAATGCTGGCCTTCCTCATTTACTAACACTTTATACATAAAGCTGTCGTTTTCAAATGGATTCGTCATACTTTCCTTACCCCTTTCACCCTTTGCTGTCTATTAGCTAATACTTGTCCAATTTCTGTAAGTGGACCTGGCTGACATAAATCTTTATGGCGGCAATCAATATCATATTGTTCAATTTCCCCATCTATATAGCTAAGCCACGTATCTGGAGAAATCGGATCAAACCATTCTGGTATAATTGTTGATCTAAAGAATACAATATTCCCGCGGAATTGTTTTGGAACATATTTCCCTAACAAACCAACAGAATTTACATATGTTTCTTTTAAGTTTAAAATTGTTTCTTCTTCTAGACTCGCTAACGCACTATCATCCTTGCGAAGTATCTCAATAGCGTTTTCCATATCAAGCGTTTTCCCGTCCATGTTATCTGGGTCGTATCCACCTAATGCAAGTAAGGCAATAAGTGCTTCTTCCTCAGTAGGTGCTTCTGTATTTGGTAAAAAGTGACCAGGATAAGAATCCAGCATAACAAGTAGTTCAACTTCTTCTCCTTGATTTTGCAACTGCGTTGCCATTGCATGAACAACATTTCCGCCAAGAGACCAACCTAACAATCTGTACGGCCCATATGGCTGTATTTCACGAATGTGCTCAAGATAATCAGCAGCCATTTCGTCTAATGATTTCGGAAGTTCTTCACGTTTTGCAATACCGCGTGCCTGTACACCATAAATTGGATGATCGCTTCCTAAAGACTTCATTAATCCGGCATAACACCAGCTAAGTCCACCTGCTGGGTGTACACAGAACATCGGTAATTCCTCACCATTTGTTCTTAATGGCAAGATTACATCGAGCGCACTTTGGCTCGTCCCCATTTCAAGTCTTTCGGCAAGACCTGCAACTGTCGGTGCTGCAAATAAACTACCAATACTTAACTCTACTCCTAACGCTTCCCTAATCCGGCTCATCAACTGCACCGCAAGTAAAGAATGACCACCAAGATCAAAGAAACCATCATCAATACCAATTCGAGGTACATGCAAAACTTCTGTAAATAAATCACATAAAATTTCCTCTTTTGGTGTTCTCGGTCCACGGCTTATCGTAGATACAGTGAATTCAGGTGCCGGTAATGCTTTACGATCTAACTTACCATTTGGCGTTAGAGGCAATTCACTTATCATAACGAAAGCATACGGTATCATATAATCAGGCAAACTAAGTCCTACATATTGGCGCATTTCAGCTGTATCAATGTTTACTTGCTCTGACGGAACAATGTAGGCGACTAGGCGCTTATCACCCGGCTGATCTTCACGTACAATGACAGCAACTTGTTCCACATGAGGATGCTGCATAATAACCGCTTCAATTTCACCTAGTTCAATTCGGAATCCACGAATCTTAATTTGATGATCAGCCCGTCCCATGTAATCTAATGTGCCATCTTGACGCCAACGTGCTAAATCTCCTGTACGATACATTCGAGTACCTGGTTTCCCATATGGATCTGCGATAAATCGCTCTGCCGTTAAACCCGCACGACCTAAATATCCACGGGCAAGTCCTGCTCCTGCAACGTACATTTCCCCCACCACTTCCGGTGGTACAGGCTGTAAGTAGTTATCTAATACGTATACTTTAAGATCTGGTATGCTACATCCAATTAAGCTGTTTGCTCGCAAGGATACAATGTTTTGATCAAGCTCGATATAACTTACATGTACAGTTGTTTCTGTAATACCATACATATTAATAAGCTTAGGTGCGTTTTCTGGATGACGACTATACCAATCTTCTAGACGGCTTAATTCCAATGCTTCTCCGCCAAAAACGACATATCGTAAGGAAAGCTTCTGCCCTAATTGGACATTTTCACGATCTGCTTGCATAAGCTGGTAAAACGCTGATGGTGTCTGATTTAAAACTGTTACTCTCTCCTGGACAAGCAGATTTAAAAATTCTCTAGGCGAACGACTGACTGTATGCGGCACAATAACTAAACGTCCTCCATACAATAACGGTCCCCAAATTTCCCAAACTGAGAAATCAAACGCGTAAGAATGGAACATTGTCCAAATATCATTTGAATCAAACTGGAACCAATGATCCGTTGCTCCAAATAACCTTACAACATTTTGATGAGGAATCATTACACCTTTTGGTCTGCCAGTTGAGCCTGATGTATAAATTACATAAGCGATGTGTAAAGGTGATAGCGGCTGTATTCGTTCCGCATTTTCGATATTCTCTTCACTATATTTGTTTACTATCTCCATTGTTTTTGGATCATCTACTACAATCGCTTCGGTTTCTTCACTCTCTATCGTCACTTTTGTGTTCGTAAGCATACAAATAGGCTTCGCATCACTTAGCATGTATGAAATACGATCTGATGGATAATCAGGATCTAGCGGTAAATATCCCGCTCCCGCTTTCAAAACGGCTAACAAACTCACGACCATATCAAGCGATCTCGGCATCGCCAAAGCAACCATTTGCTCTGGACCTACTCCTTTTTTAATTAACAGACGTGCAAGTTTATTCGATTTCTTATTTAACTCCGCATAACTTAGCGTAGTATCCTCAAATACGACAGCGATTGCATTTGGTGTTACATGCACTTGTTTCTCAAATAATTCCGGCAAGGTCATTTCAGGCGCAATTTGAAAACCGCCATTCCATTTTTCAAGTATTGTTTGGCGCTCTTCTTCATCCAAAATTTCTAATCGTCCAATAGATTGTTCTGGATCTTTCACTACGTCTTCTAATAAATGAATGAAACGACTCATAAGTTTCAGAGCTGTCTCATGCTTAAATAAGTCTGTACTAAATTCAAGTAAACCGTGTAGTCCATTTGGCTGACCTTCAGACGTACTACGTTCACTTATTTCTATCGTCATATCAAACTTCGAAGAACCAACACTCTTAATCTCAAGATGCGTTTCTAAATTCGGTATATCAAGTGTAGCTTCTGGTGTATTTTGAAAAGCTAGCATAATTTGAAATAGTGGATGACTATTTCTTGAGCGTACAGGGTTTAATACTTCAACAAGTCGTTCAAACGGAACATCTTGATTTTCATATGCCGAAAGATTAACTTTACGCACCCTACTTAACAGTTCACTAAAGCTAGGATCTCCAGATGTATCTGTACGTAAAACGAGTGTATTTACGAACAATCCAACAATATCTCCAAGCGCATCATCATTACGCCCAGCAATTGGACTACCTATTGGAATATCCGTTCCTGCTCCTAATCGTGTCAGTAATGCAGCCAGTCCCGATTGCAGAACCATAAACAAGCTAACACCATTTTTACGGGCGATCGCTAATAGTCGTTCATGTAACTCTTGATTCACATAAAAATCTATCGTTTCTCCGCGATAGCTCGTTTCCAGAGGACGCGGATAATCTGTCGGTAACTCCAGTTGATCTGGTAGTCCCTTCAACTCTTCTTTCCAAAACTCAATTTGTTGTGAAATAAGACTATCTTGCGCACTCTCATTTCCTAATAGTTCTTGTTGCCAAAGAGCATAATCGGCATACTGTACTGGCAGTGACTTCCACTGGACTGATTCCCCTTTACAATGAGCTTGATAAGCAGCTGCTATGTCTCTTGCCAACGGATTCAATGACCATCCATCTCCGACAATATGATGCAACAATACAAGCAACACATGTTCATCCCGACTTATTTCAAAAAGTTCCATACGAATCGCTGGCTCTTCTGCAAGATTAAAGCTATATCTTACAGCTTCAGCAAGTACATTAGGTAATTCTGACTTAGTTGTAGGCGTAACAATTAGAGTAGGATTTGCCTCATTTGTCTCTAAAATTTGTTGGTGCGACGTACCAAGCATATTAGGAAAAATAGTACGAAGTGTTTCATGTCGATCGACAATATCATAAAACGCAAATTGTAAAGCTTCGCGATTTAATTCACCAGACATTCGAATAACGACTGGAATATTGTAAGTTGGGCTTGGACCTTCTAAGCAGTTCAAGAACCATAAACGACGCTGTGCAAAAGAAAGAGGAACTTCTTTTGGACGCGCTACTTTCTGAATAGCCGGTCTTGCACTTTGCGCGCTATCTAATTGTTTAGCAAGTTCAGCGACTGTAGGTGATTCAAATAGTTTTCCAATGCCTAATTCAACGCCTAACGTTTCACGAATACGTCCCATTAGCCGAGCAGCTAACAGAGAATGTCCGCCTATTTCAAAGAAATTATCATCGATTCCAACCCGCGCTATGCTAAGCACTTCTGCGAATAAATCACATAAAATTTCTTCTTGTGGATTTCTAGCGACACGTTCACTAACAAGTAAATTAAAGTCAGGTGCTGGTAACACTTTTCGATTAATTTTTCCGTTCGGTGTTAATGGCAATTCAGACATCATCATAATTGCTGACGGTATCATATAGCCTGGTAGACTCTCTGCTGCATATTCTCGAATTTCTTTAGAATCAAGATTTCTTCGAGCATCATGTACAATGTAAGCAACTAAACGTTTATCGCCAGGTCGATCTTCTCGAACAATTACAACGACTTGCTCAATATGAGGGTGCTGAGATAATACCGTTTCCACTTCAGATAACTCGATACGGAATCCCCTAATCTTAATTTGATGGTCAGCGCGACTCACATAATCTAACGAACCACCCTGACGCCACTTAACAAGATCGCCTGTGCGGTACATTCGTGTACCAGGTTTCCCAAATGGGTTTGCAACAAATCGTTCAGCTGTTAATTCCGGTCTTCCTAAATATCCATTAGCAAGCCCTGTACCAGAGATGTATAATTCACCCACCACTCCAGGTGGTACTGGTTGTAACCCAGCATCTAGTACATACACCTCCGTATTCCAAATCGGTCTTCCAATAGAAGGTGTACCACTCTCTTCTTCATTCATATCCATGAAAGTTGACCAAATTGTTGTTTCAGTTGGTCCATAAAGGTTGGTAACATGACAATTTAGTTCTTTTAACCGCGACGCGAGATTTGATGAAAGCGCCTCACCACCAACAAGAACTGTAAGTCCTATTAATCTTTCTGGATAGTCTGTTACAAGCGCATGCCAAAGTGTTGGGGTAGCTTGCATAATTGTAATGTTTTCCTTTTGTATAATCTCTGTTAATGCTGACGAATCTTGAACCGTTTCTTTCTGTGCAACTTGAACACTTGCTCCGCTAATAAGTGGCAAATAAATTTCTAAAGCGGAAATATCAAAGGCAAAAGTTGTAACAGCTAACAAACGGTCATTTGTATGCAATGCGAATTGATCTTGCATTGCCAATAAAAAGTTACTTAAACTTTGCATTGGCACAACTACACCTTTTGGCCTACCTGTTGATCCCGAAGTATAAATTGTATATGCAGGATTTAAAAGTGCTCCGTCATCCAACGCATCTAAGTTATTTTTCGGGTATCCTCTTAACGCCTCTTTTGTATCTTTATTATCAAGTACGATTCTTTTTGTATGATCCTCATTCGGTAGATTAGCCAAAATAGAAGAATGTGTTAAAATACAAGCAGGCTGGGCATCGCTTAGTATATATGTAATTCGATCCTCTGGATATTCTGGGTCAATCGGTAAATAAGCTGCTCCCGTCTTCAGAACTGCTAACATCCCGATAACCATTTCGACAGATCTTGGAAATGCTAACGCTACAAATTGCTTAGATTGAACGCCCTGTTCTAATAAGAAATGAGCAAGGCTATTTGCTTGTTCATTTAATTCTTTATACGTAAGTTCTATTCCATCACATATTGCAGCAATAGAATCAGGATATTTACTTACTTGTTTTTCAATAAGGGCAGGTACGCTTATAAACGAACTGTCTTTCTTCGTTTGATTCCATTCTACTAACACTTTCTTGCGTTCCTCATGAAGTAAGAGTGCTAGTTTTCCAATCGGTGAATCTACTTGAATTTCCGATATTTCTGCCAGAAGATTCACAAATCTTTCCTTGTGAGCTAGTAGTTCTCCTAAGTTATATACTTCAGGATTTCCGTCAAAATGAATCTGTAAGCCATTCCCCCCAAACTCATTTGACACATTTATTGATAGATCATCAACCGGTCCTGCTGAAAGATTATATTTCATCCCACGATTCCCTGCAAAATTCAGACCATAATCAAAAGGCATGACGTTAACCATTGGGCCAAATAATCTCTGGTTTTCTCCCAATAATTTAAGATCCCTACGTAATTCTTCATGACGATACTTATGATGAAGACGTATATTACGAACTTCATTAGAAACCTGTTTTACCACTTCAGTAAAACTCATATTAGAACGTATAGATAATCGAAGTGGTACTACATTCATAACCATACTAGGAATATGAATTGACGCTGACCCTAAGCGCCCCATCATTGGTAAACCTAAAATGACATCCTCCGCACTCGTTAACTTATGTATATAGATAGCAGTTGCAGCGATGATAAGATCCGGCCAATTCGCCTTACACCCATGGGCAACTTTTTGCAACGACTCTGCATGTAAACGAGATAAATGCGCTGTTTGGCGAAGAAATCCCTTCGATGTTCTAGGAGCACGTTCCGCCAAACTTACTACTTCTGGTCGATCTTGGAATCGTTCTAGCCAAAAATTGCGATCTTTCTCAAATTGCTCTGACGCTCGGTACGTAGCGTCCTCCTCTAAAACGGTATGTAAAGAACCAAATGGTCTTTCATCATATGATTGATTATTCATGAATGCCGTATATACTTTTGCTACTCGCTCTGCAAGTAACGAAAACCCATAGCCATCCATCACAATGTGATGGATGCGCTGATACCAGAAGAAACGATTAGAATCAACTTTAAAAAGCGCCTCTGTATACAGCTTGTCCTTTTTCAAGTTAATTGGTGTAGATAAATCTGCTTTCATCCACGCTTCAGCTGATTTTTGAGGATTCTCTTCTTTACTAACATCGATAATATGCATATGAAATTCAGGAGAAGCATCGATGGCTTGCCATGGCCCCTTTTCATCTTCTTCAAAATGGACATGTAAAGATTCAGCCTCCATTACAACTTTACGCACAGCTAATTCAAATATTTTCACATCAACTGAACCATGTATTTCTATATACTCACCCGTATTATAAATTGGATTTTCTGGATCAAGTTGCTGCGCAAACCACATCCCCGTTTGCGCACCCGATAATGAATAACGAATCTTTTGACAATAAGACATTCGTATTTACCCCTTTATCTATCTGTATTTAACAGCATCTTTTCTTCTTGAGAGGATAACAATTTAAACCAATCATAAATTGTTGGACGCTCGGCCAAATCTGCGAATGTAACTTCTACACCTACCTGACGCCATTTTTCTACTAAACTCATAATTCTAACTGAGTCGAGCCCTCTATTTAATAAATCTTCATCATCCCCAATATCTTCTGGTGATTCACGAAGCAATTCAGCAACTTGTTCACGCACTGCTTGTATTGTGAAACCTGTATTCTCTTCCGCCGTAGCACTTTCTTTTACACTCTGTAAATCTTCTAGTAATATATTCGTTGTCATAGTCACTGCACAGCGATCAGATGCATACTGCAAAGCTTGTTTATGATATTCTTCTGAAAAATCAGCAACTGCATCAGCAATGAAAAATGGTTGTATCCCGTCCATAAATGCTTCACATGCTGTTAACAGGCATCCAATGTGTGCATACACGCCGCAAATAATAAGTTGATCTCGCCCTTGTTCATGTAAAATTTCTAAAAGATTTGTTTTTTTGAACGCACTATATCTCCACTTTGTCAGAAAAATATCATTCTCATCAGGAGTGAGCTCATCTACAATTTTTTGCTTATGAGGCCCTTCAGGAATACCTGATCCCCAGAAATCTTGTAATAATCCTCTTTGCTCTAACGTTTGTCCACCTGGTTGTGCAGTATAAACGACAGGAATACCAAGCTCCTTACATGTTTTTCTAATCAATTGCATATTTGAAATGAGTTCTACTCTTGGTGATTCCTCTGCCTGATATGCATCTAGAAAGTACTCTTGCATGTCATGAATAAGAAGAACTGCACGTTTTGGATCTGGCTTCCATGTTACTTTATTACTTGGTAAATCTGATTCTAATGGCATTTTATATACTGAGATAGCTGGAATAGCCATCTAACCACTTCCTTCCGAATGTTTTGAAATTTCCATTTAAAAAATTATGCATTTATAGTAGATTTCAATTTTTCCGCGATTGCTTTTCGCAATTCCTTTTTACTCACTTTTCCGACACCAGTTTGTGGAAACGATTCGATAAATTCGATACGATCTGGAATTTTATATGCAGCAATCCCTCGGTTTCTTACAAACATTTTCAAATCTCCTACAGTCGGCGCTTCCCCGCGGGCGATTACGAAAGCACAAGTACGTTCACCTAAATAATCGTCTGGCATAGATACAATTGCAACATCATGTACCGCTGGATGAGCCAACAAATGATTTTCAACTTCTTCCGCTGCAACTTTCTCGCCGCCACGATTAATCTGATCCTTATCTCGTCCTTCAACTACTAAATATCCATGCTCATTTATTTTGACAAGATCACCTGTACGGTAAAAACCATCCGGAGTAAAGGATTTCGCATTATGTTCTTCAGCTTTGTAATATCCACGAATTGTATATGGACCGCGGGTTAATAAACTCCCAACTTGTCCAGGTTCCACCTCATTATCATCTTCATCAACGACACGAACTTCATCGAACTGTGACATTGGTCTTCCTTGCGTATGAATTATGATTTCTTCTGAATCATCAAGTCTTGTGTAATTCACTAGCCCTTCAGCCATCCCAAAAACTTGTTGTAATGTACAACCGAATGTTGGACGTATACGCTTCGCCACTTCAGCGCTAAATTTTGCCCCACCTACCTGTATGACCTGAAGGCTTGACAAATCGTTATGGCGTGATGCTTTTGCATCAAGCCATACCATCGCAAGCGGTGGTACAAGAGCGGTAATTGTAACGCGTTCTTTCTCAATAAGAGAGAACGCTTCATCTGGACTTCCCCCAGAAGCGAGAACGATTCGCCCTCCTGCATATAACGTCCCAAGAATTCCTGGTGAACTAAGGGGATAGTTATGTGCAACTGGAAGAACAGCAAGATACACACTCTCTTGATCCAATTTACAAATTTCAGCACTTACTCGTAGGCTATAAATATAGTCATCATGTGTTCTTGGAATTAATTTAGATAACCCTGTTGTTCCGCCCGACAATTGCAAGAAAGCTACATCGCTAGATTTCACTTCCAGTTGTTCAATTGGATCTATATAAAGATCATGTAATCCGACAAATTCCTCTTCCTCTCCTGCCACAATGACATGTTGTAGCGTTGGAACCTTCTCCTTCACTTCTCTAGCAAGCTTACGATAATCAAATCCCAACTGCTTATCTGCGATAATATAAGCAGTTGCTTCAGAAAATTCACAGAAATAACTTATTTCACTACTACGATGGGACGGCAAAGAAAAAACTGGAAGTGCCCCAATTCGAAAGAGTGCAAAGCATACTTCAACAAACTCTATAATATTAGGTAACTGAAGAACAACGCGGTCTTCTTGTTTTATCCCTAACTTCTGAAATCCTGCTGCTAAACGGTCTACTTTTCTATCGAGTTCAGCATAACTTACATGTTGATCTCCACTTGTAACAGCAATTCGATCACTATATTTTTCAGCACGTTCTCTTAACATCATTCCAAATGTTTCTCCGCGCCAACAATCATTCTTTCTATATCGATCAGCAAATTCTTTTGGCCACTCATGGCATCCTGTTAACATCTTTTATCCCTCCAGCGCTTCTACTCCGTTAAGAAATGAATCCCTAGCTGAGTAAAACTTTACTTTATTTCAGCGACTCATCATTCAATCCCATAGCTCGCAGCATTGTGCGGAACTTAGCTGATGTTTCAGCTAGTTCATCTTCAGGTTTTGATTCCGCAACGATACCAGCTCCTGCAAATAAACGAAGTGAATTTTCTTCAACTTCTGCACAGCGAATTGTCACAATCCATTCCCCATCGCCATTTAAATCGCTCCAGCCAAGCATTCCAGTGAAAAACTCTCGATCAAACGGTTCAATTTCTTGAATTGCTTTCATCGCTTTTTCCATTGGCGTCCCGCAAACAGCTGGTGTCGGATGAAGTGCAAGTGCTAATTCTAATGACGAAACAGATGCGTCAAGTAATTCTCCTCTTACTTCTGTCGATAAATGCCACATCGTTTCACTATTTATTACTGATGGTTTTTCCGGAACATGTAACGTACGACAGTATGGACGAAGTGCTGCCGCTACTGCTTCAACGACTACAGCATGTTCATGTAAATCTTTAGCTGAAGAAAGCAACTCATCTGCTCGTCTTTTATCTTCTATAGAGTCTTCGCTTCGAGGTCTAGAACCTGCAAGCGGATTAGAAATGACTTGCATCCCATTCCGTGAAACAAGTAACTCTGGGCTCGCTCCTATAAGTGTACGACTACGCTCCTCATCATTCGGTAAATCTACCGCAAACGTATATCCGTGTTTATTATGCTGTGCTAAATCACAAAGTAACTTTTGAATATCCACTTGTTCTGGAGACTTTAAATCCAATGATCTGGATAGAACGATTTTTTTAAAATCACCATCCTTTATTTTCGCTACTCCTTGTTCTACACCATGCATATATTCTGAAGGTGCTGGAACAGGTTTCATTTCATATGTAAATGCAGGTGACTGCTTGGTTTGATTTGTAGCATCAAATTGCAATCGATCAGCAATTCTACTCTCCTCTGGTACAATGAGCTGTACAGGTTTTGCACGATCAAAAGGAAACGCTCCTACAACAATAGGATTATGATGTCCAGCTTGCTTCGCATTACTTAGTACAGCATGAACCA
This sequence comes from Bacillus sp. C1, assembly GCF_054570475.1. Taxonomy (NCBI): domain Bacteria; kingdom Bacillati; phylum Bacillota; class Bacilli; order Caryophanales; family Bacillaceae; genus Bacillus; species Bacillus sp. C1. The sequence goes on along the minus strand of NZ_JBTMZT010000012.1, from coordinate 3,197 downwards.
ACTCAGGAAAATTTTCAGCCTGGTTATGTTTCACTGTAGTAAATGTCCCTTCAGCAAGTATCGTGCGGTATGGTGAAGCAAAAAAGAATGAAGACCCAGCTTTATAATCATCTAGTAATTTTGTCGCTAATTCTTTTAAAGCAGTTGTATGATTCATCATTTTAAAGCCTCCTATATGTCATTTAGATTCCTAAAGTAGCACCGCCATCAATACATAAATTATGCATTGTAATATGGCTTGCTTTATCTGACGCTAAAAATAGAACTGCTTCAGCAATCTCAGAAGGAGTTGCTATTTTTTTTAATGGAATTCCTAATCTATATGTATCTTGTGAGCCCGCAATAATCTTCTCGGCACCATTCTCCTCATTCCAAAGTTGTCGCTGCATCTCTGTTTCAGTTGAGCCTGGTGAGACTAAATTACAACGAATACCATATTCCGCAAGTTCAAGACCAAGACATTTCGTAAACATCGTTGCAGCAGCCTTCGACGCTACATAAGCAGCCATTTCCATTCTAGGTACACTCGCCGCATTCGATCCTACAGTAACAATTGCACCAGATTTACGTGACATCATCCGTTTACTTACTGATCGAGAAACATAAAACACACCTGTAGCATTTACAGAAAACGTCTTGTCCCAATCTTCATCACTTAAAGAGTGAATGGCATTCATCTTCAAAACACCAGCAACGTTAACTAAAATATCAATCGGGCCCATCGTATCCTCGACCTGATTTACGGTTTCTTCCACCGCTACACTATCACTCACATCTAAAGCGAACGCTTTCAGGCGATTTCCTCTTGCTTCATGATAATCCGAAAGCTTATTGAGCCCTAGCATATTTTGATCAACCGCTGCGACTTTTGCCCCTCTTTCCGCAAGCATATTTGCTACAGTTTCGCCAATCCCTTGTGCTGCTCCAGTAACGAAAGCAACCTTCCCTTCAAATTCCCCAAAGTTCATATTCTCAATTCCTTTCCTTACAACGAATTGATTCGCCTTAACTTTTGTGTATTTTCAAAGATGCCCTTCATTTCTCTTCAAAAATATTTAAGCAAGTTGTATCAAACGAATATAATGATACTGATAATCATTATCATTATATTTACAAAAATCATACACACATTAAACTGATCAGTCAAGTATAATTTAACTGAAATTTCATATACATTCTCTCCACAATACGTATCTATTACAACGTGAGAATGATTTTCATTTTCTCCTATCACAACGAAATGATAATGTTTCTCAATATCTTTGTCAATCTTTTTTTATTTTTCAGATAAAACATTTTATTATCTCACCATACTAATCTACTAAATAAACCTTTACATATATTGCACTTCCCCTGTAATATCTACAGAAATCTTACATCAAAAAAATGAATTAAAACCCAAAAGAACATTTATAAATTTCAAAATAATCCACATAAAAATATCGAATATACAATAAACTCCATTTAATTTCATTTAAATTTTCTCAACAAATTTCTAAAAAATAATTAGAAAAAACTTTCAAACTAGATCATGAATATAAATCGATACATCTCTGTTGATTTTCTGACATATAAGTCGCAGCTATGAAAGTAAACGAAAACCTACACTCATTTTCTCTTTTTATTTTCACTTGGCATGGAGTTAAAAAACCCCTTTTATGCATAGGCAGATGTTTTCTTCTACTGAAAAATTAGGTTTTACCTCCTTCAACTGAATAACTGGCTCCAAGAATCCCAGATCAAAGTCGTTAAAATCCGTTACATTATATGTAACACCCCATCTGTCACTCACAAACAGATGGGCTGTTTCGATTGAAGAAAGCAGGCATCCTCTACTTACTATATAAAAGCACTTGATTCTCCTACAATACGATCAATATATCTAACAATTTCACCTTTCTAATTATTTTACAGTTCAATCTAATGAAATTTGTTATTCCAGTTTTACTACATTGATATTAGCTCCAGTTATATTTCTAGCTCCACCAGATGTGTTATTTAATGTTAATATATTCGGTCCTGCTCCGGTATTTATTACTGAACTGGAAGATAATGAAAATGAGGCTGTAGTAGGTAAACTCCCTAATCCTGATATAGTACTTTGCGTTCCTTGTACTAGGGTTCCATTCAATTGAAATTCTAATTGTGCATTTCCTCCAGCTTCTATATTAGATGTAGCTTCATAAGCAATAGAATAAGTCTGATTCGGTGCTAACGTGATATCTGTTGAACCTGGGACATGCGTAATTGCTGTTCCATTAATAGTAAGATTGGTAGCTAAAGGAACAGCAGCCCCTGCCGCAACAGTTACAGTAGGTGCATTAACTATGGCAGCATTATTTGCTGTTACTAATGGACCGGTCGGGCCGGTTACTCCCGTTGCTCCCGTTGCCCCTGTTGCTCCTGTTGCTCCTGTTGCACCAGTGTCTCCACTTGGACCGGTTGGGCCGGTTGCTCCTGTTACTCCCGTTGCACCAGTGTCTCCTGTTACTCCCGTTGCTCCGGTTGCACCCGTTGCTCCTGTGTCTCCTGTCGCTCCCGTTGCTCCGGTGTCTCCACTTGGACCGGTTGGGCCGGTTGCTCCGGTTACTCCCGTTGCTCCGGTTGCTCCCGTTGCTCCCGTTGCTCCGGTTGCTCCCGTTGCTCCGGTGTCTCCTGTCGCTCCCGTTGCTCCTGTGTCTCCACTTGGACCGGTTGGGCCGGTTGCTCCTGTTACTCCCGTTGCTCCTGTGTCTCCTGTCGCTCCCGTTGCTCCGGTGTCTCCACTTGGACCGGTTGGGCCGGTTGCTCCTGTTACTCCCGTTGCTCCGGTGTCTCCTGTCGCTCCCGTTGCTCCTGTGTCTCCACTTGGACCGGTTGGGCCGGTTGCTCCTGTTACTCCCGTTGCTCCTGTGTCTCCTGTTGCACCCGTTGCTCCTGTGTCTCCTGTTGCACCCGTTGCTCCTGTGTCTCCTGTCGCTCCCGTTGCTCCTGTGTCTCCACTTGGACCGGTTGGGCCGGTTGCTCCGGTTACTCCCGTTGCTCCTGTGTCTCCTGTTGCACCCGTTGCTCCTGTGTCTCCTGTCGCTCCCGTTGCTCCGGTGTCTCCACTTGGACCGGTTGGGCCGGTTGCTCCTGTTACTCCCGTTGCTCCTGTGTCTCCTGTCGCTCCCGTTGCTCCGGTGTCTCCACTTGGACCGGTTGGGCCGGTTGCTCCT
>NZ_JBTMZT010000011.1:40778-119852 GCF_054570475.1 Bacillus sp. C1 | reverse complement strand
TGTTGCACCCGTTGCTCCGGTATCTCCTGTTGCCCCTGTGTCTCCACTTAGACCGGTTGGGCCGGTTGCTCCTGTTACTCCCGTTGCACCAGTGTCTCCTGTCGCTCCCGTTGCTCCTGTGTCTCCACTTGGACCGGTTGCTCCTGTGTCTCCCGTCGCTCCGGTTGCTCCTGTTACTCCCGTTGCTCCGGTATCTCCTGTTGCACCCGTTGCTCCGGTATCTCCTGTTGCACCCGTTGCTCCGGTATCTCCTGTTGCCCCTGTGTCTCCACTTGGGCCGGTTACTCCTGTTGCACCCGTTGCTCCGGTATCTCCTGTTGCCCCTGTGTCTCCACTTAGACCGGTTGGGCCGGTTGCTCCTGTTACTCCCGTTGCACCAGTGTCTCCTGTCGCTCCCGTTGCTCCGGTTGCTCCCGTTGCTCCTGTGTCTCCACTTGGGCCGGTTACTCCTGTTGCCCCCGTTGCTCCTGTTACTCCGATTGAACCAGTGTCTCCCGTCGCTCCGGTTGGACCTGTTACCCCTGTTGCTCCTGTGTCTCCACTTGGACCTGTTGCTCCCGTTGCCCCTGTTGGACCTACAGGACCTCCCGCCGGTCCTGTAGGTCCAGATGGCCCCGTAGGTCCCGTCAATGAAGGAGCTTGTAACACACTGTCCAACTTACTCTGTAACAACATTTGTTGTTTTACCGCAGTTTGTATCGTTTTATTTACACTTTCATTCACTGCCAAAATTTCAGCTATCGTAGCAGCTGGCGATAGTCCAGCCAATGTTCCAAGGGCATATTGAATTTTTTCTGCTTCGGCATTAATAATATGCGCCAAACCTAATTCTTCTAATGCAATGGAAGCTAATAGTAAATTAATTGATTCTTCTCTTGTTAACGTAATATTCGGCGTAATATTTGGTACATTTGATTGTGACAAATTCATTCCTCCTTTTCACTTTTACAGCCCATAAAAAATGAACCTTGCAATAAAATATGAAAATGAGAAACAAGTTGACACAATTCCAGCCTGTATACATGTTGATACTCAACGATTTAGGCTATTGTAATGGTGTCCACAAATTTTTCTCAACACATTGAATAACAGTATTCTTGAATAATTCATGATGTCCTCCTTCGTACACTTAAATTAGGAGACATTGATCCCCTGCATCATACCAAGAAAGATTTTTTATTCAGGTCCCCAAACAACCTGCCAACAGGAATACCCCTAAATTTTCCGATTTCACCTTATATAACACTAACATGAATACAAAAAAAGATAAGGGCATATTAAACATAAATAATATGTCCTTACCTTCTATTTTAAATTTTTTAGATTTTATGTCTTGATAAACTTGACGTCCTCTTTGCTTCTGCGTTTACAATCGTTTCTTCAAAAGTAATTGTTAATTTTCTCTAACAGTCATTTTCTTCAATATATTTTTTTATTATTCTACTTTTCATATTTAAAAATACGTTATTTTTTCAACATACAATCAATACGCTTAAGAGCTTCTTCTGGTCCCCCACAAGCTAAGAAACTTTCGTTAATTTTTTGTATTCCTTCTTTATATTTTTGATTAGAAAGAACTTCCTTTACTACCTCTCTTAAAGACTGCGGATTTATATTGTCCTTAGATAATCTATATCCTGCTTCCAGCTCTTCTAATCTCTTTGCTACCATAGGTTGATCTTTATCGTGCGGTATAACAACTAATGGTACATGAAAGTGAATGGCTTCATTCACACTATTCATCCCGCCGTGTGTAATAAAAACGTCAGATTGGCTTAATATCTCTAATTGAGGTACATATGAAGAAATAATAATATTTTCTGGCGCTTGCTTCAGTTTCGTAAGATCTACTTTCTCTCCAGTCGCTATGACGACTTTTCCGTCAAAATCAGCAAAAGCGTCGATACAAGTATTGAAAAATTCCTCTGTTCTATCGAGAACAGTGCCCATAGAAATATAAAGAACCTTCTTTCCTTGTAATTCTTCAATTGGAAAATAGGACTTTCTTTCTGGAAAACTTGGTCCAATAAAAATGTTATCTTCGCCAAAATCGCTACTATTAGGCTGAAAATACCGACTTGTATATACAATATTTAACGTACCTGTATTACTCATAAATTGAAGCATATTTTTGGGTAGAACACCGAATTCTTCATTCATTTGATATAATCGTTTTTCCGCACTTTCATTACAATTCAAAAGAAATTGTTCAAAGAACTTTTTCGGGATCAAAAATGATGGTGAGGATGAAATACCTGGAATATTTAAATACTCTCTTACTAATTCTCCCGCACCAAACTTATCATAGAGAACGAAATCAAAATGAATCGTTTCTGCTAATTTTTTTGTGATTTTTAAAATATCTATTGAAGTTTGGATATGAATGTTTAAAAACTCTTCTATACCGGAAGGAGTTGCCGTATCGATTGATGCTTTCCTAATTAGATCAGAATGAAGGTGGACTGTTGCCCCGAAACTTTCAAGTCTGTCTTTAAACTTTTCCGTCGTAATATAGTGTACGTTATCCCCTCGTTCAGTAAATGCTTTTACCATGCCTAGCGTTGGATTAACATGCCCCTCTGCCGGGAAATTCACCATTAATATATTCAACATCAGTAATTCACTCTCCTTACATTTTCAAGTGATTGAATTGTTGTAGTGGCTACTCATTATGCACCACATCTCTCATTTTAACTATGTTTCTATCTCTTATCTTCATACGAAAGTTGAAATACTTCCTACAACTTTAGACGTATACAAATGTTGGAACACTAGAAAAATTAACTATATTTACCACTCATCTTATTAGAACATTCATGTTATTATTCATGTATCGAGCTATATGACTCGATATGTCTTCCCACACAAAGACATTATTATACTCTCTCCCTTTTGGATCTCTGTCGCTACAGGGATTCTTTTTTCTATATTGTGAGTTTTTTGTCATTTTCGTATTATATCTTCTATGTAAAATCCCCGCACACGATGCGGGGATACGAGTATCGCTTGATACGGACTTCGTTCTACCTACCATTAACGGATATTCTAATTCAGATAAACTACTCTATATTATGCGAGTTTTATTACATTAACAATAGTTCCATCTATAGTTTGAGTAACAGCGATTCCATTGGTTAATGTTAATATATTAGGCCCTGCACCGGTATTAAATACCGCTCCTGCACTTAGTGATCCAGTAGCAGGAAGAGAAGCTCCTGCATTAGAATTTGTACTTGTGCCATTTATAAGAGCTCCATTTAATTCAAAACTAAAACCTATCTGGCCATTATTACTTCCTGCTGCCGTTTGATAATCAGCATAGTAAGTTTGATTTGGAGCCAACATAATATTGGGTGACCCAGGCACATGCGTAATCGCCGTCCCATTGACAGTAACATTTGTATTAAGTGGAACATTCGCTCCTGACGCCACATTTATCGTGGCATTAGTAACAAAGCTAGCATTATTCGCCGTTAGCAGCGGGCCACTTGGACCTGTCGCTCCTGTTGCTCCACTTGGACCCGTTGCACCCGTCGCTCCACTTGGGCCGGTTGCTCCGCTTGCTCCTGTTGCTCCAGTCGCCCCACTTGGACCTGTTGCACCCGTCGCTCCACTTGGGCCGGTTGCTCCGCTTGCTCCTGTTGCACCCGTCGCTCCACTTGGGCCGGTTGCTCCTGTTGCTCCAGTCGCCCCACTTGGACCCGTTGCACCCGTCGCTCCACTTGGGCCGGTTGCTCCTGTTGGACAAGTAGCACAAACCCCAGTAGGCCCGGTTACTCCGGTTGATCCTGTGGGTCCTGTTGGGCCTCCCGCAGGTCCTGTTGGGCCAGCTGGTCCAGTAGGTCCTGTCAATGAAGAAGCTTTCAATACCTCTTTTAACTTATTTTGTAAATACATTTGCTTTTGCGTTGCAGTTTGCAACATACAATTTACACTTTCATTAATTGCCAATAGATTGCTAAGTGTTGCTGCTGGCGATAACCCCGGGAGTGTCCCTACCGCATATTGAATTTTCTCTGCTTCCGCGTTAATAATATGAGCGAGTGCTAATTCTTCTAACGCAATCGATGCAATGATTAAATCTAGTGACTCTGTTCTAGACAGCGTAATATTTGGCGTAATATTCGGCAAATTTGCTTGTGACATATTTATACCTTCCTCCTATATTAAAAAATTTAATAGAAAACAAATCTTGCTATAGAATATGACAAGCTGTTAAAAGTTGACACAATTTTTCATAGAATTTCAGCAAAATATAGCAATAGATGAAAAATGATATAAAATGCCCATACCATGTCTATTAGACAAACATATATATAATGTGACAAGTTCAAATACTTCTTTTACTCCAAGGCTTGTCTCTTGTAAAATTGTTAGATTGTTGTTAAAAGGATTACTCTATTATTCTTTATAATTCACTTATGTTGTTTCTGTAACAAGTTGATGCTGACCCATTTACAAGATGTTATTCCATAAGGTAAGTCATATAAAATTGTATTCATTGACTTGCCCTCAATCTTATTTCGAGATGTCAACTTGTAAAAAAATACTGCTTCAGACATTTTTTATACGATATTTATTAACTGCATTTATCCTCGCTTTCTATCTAAAAACTACAAATCTCATAACATACGTTTATTTCCCGTTCTAAGACGTTTTACCATCCGCGTGACCAATTGCACTAAAAAAGAAAAACAACTCGGTTTTTATAGGAATGTTTTTTATTCACCGAATACTCATGAAGATGTCTTCTATGTAAAATCCCCGCACACTATGCGGGGATACGGGTATTCCTTGATACTAACTCCGTTCTACCTACCATTAACGGATATCTAATTCAGACAAACTAATCTATATTATGCGAGTTTTATTACATTAACATTAGCTCCTTCAATCGTTACACTATGACCTGAAGTATTATTCAACGTTAAATTATTTGTACCTGCACCTGTATTAAATACGGCACCCGAACTTGCTGATACTCTAACATTATCAGGAAAATTAAAAGTTACACCATTTAAATTATACTCACTTTCTGTCCCACCAATTAAAGTTCCATTCAATTGTAATTGAAATATTGCCGTTTTTTGATCTGCATTCCCTAAATTTGTTGCAACTTCATAAAAAGCGTAATAAGTCTGGTTAGGTGCCAAGCTAATTGGTTCTGTTCCTGGTACGTGAGAAATAGCGGTTCCATTAATAACAGCATTTGTAGAAAGATTAACGGCATCACCGGCTACAACTGTTTGAATAGCTGCATTAGTGATACGAGCATTATTCGCAACTGTAAGAGGGCCGGTCGGGCCGGTTACTCCCGTTGCTCCACTTGGACCTGTCGCCCCTGTTGCTCCACTTGCTCCTGTCGCCCCTGTTGCTCCACTTGGACCCGTCGCTCCTGTTGCTCCCGTTGCTCCACTTGGACCCGTCGCTCCTGTTGCTCCCGTTGCTCCACTTGGACCCGTTGCTCCCGTTGAACCTGTTGCTCCTGTTGCTCCTGTTGCTCCGGTTGCTCCTGTTGCTCCGGTTGCTCCTGTTGCTCCGGTTGCTCCTGTTGCTCCTGTTGCTCCTGTTGCTCCTGTTGCTCCGGTTGCTCCTGTTGCTCCTGTTGCTCCTGTTGCTCCTGTTTCTCCCGTTGAACCTGTTGCTCCTGCTCCTGTCGCTCCTGTTGCTCCTGCTCCTGTCGCTCCTGTTGCTCCACTTGGACCTGTTGCTCCTGTTGCTCCACTTGGACCTGTTGCTCCTGTTGCTCCACTTGGACCTGTTGCTCCCGTTGCTCCACTTGGACCTGTTGCTCCCGTTGCTCCACTTGGACCTGTTGCTCCCGTTGGACAAGTAGCACACACACCAGTAGGTCCCGTTACTCCAGTAGCACCAGTTGAGCCTGTTGGACCTGTTGGACCTCCCGCGGGTCCTGTAGGTCCAGCTGGTCCCGTAGGTCCTGTTAATGAAGGAGCTTTCAATACCTCTTTTAACTTATTTTGTAAATACATTTGTTGTTGCGTTGCAGTTTGCAACATACTATTTACACTTTCATTAATTGCTAATAGATTGCTAAGTGTTGCTGCTGGGGATAACCCCGGAAGTGTCCCTAGAGCATATTGAATTTTCTCTGCTTCCGCATTAATAATATGCGCAAGTGCAAGCTCTTCTAACGCAATCGATGCAATGATTAAATCTAATGATTCTATTCTAGAAAGCGTAACATTAGGCGTAATATTTGGTATATTTGCTTGTGACAAGTTCATTCCTCCTTTTCATTTTTACAGTTCATCAAAAAACGGACTTCGTTATAAAATATGAAAATTAGAGACAACTTGACACAACCTTACACCTATATAACAATAAAATGTAAGAATATGTGAAATTAAAACGAAATGCCTATATCATATCAATTAGACGGGCATATATATATCATGTGACAAATTCAAATACTCCTTTCAATCCAAGGCATGTCTCTTAGAGATACGCCTTGTTTCTAAATAAGTATCCCATTCTATCCCGTCTTACATAAATTCAATTCACTTTGTATTCTTTTACAGATATTTTTTACTTCTCTTTTACAAAGACACAGTCAGCAACTACAAGGCCGCTGAAAAAGACCTATTTATAAAAGAAAGGAGTCCCTTACCTACTATACAGGCGCTGGACTCCTCTCTATTTTCAACATATTGATAAAATACACGTTCTTGTTTCAAAGCAATCATTTTTTTCAATGCCTTCAGAATATGTGGTATCTTTTTTACATACAAATTAATATTGAAAAAAATTCTGTAAATCCTGTTTATATCTAAATAAAACTTTAATCCACATACTTTTTCTTTCTTCTCATTAATTATTAGTTTAATCAATTAGACTTTAAAGATAAATTTCAATAGATAAAATATCCATTAGGTGTCCTTAATATCTACATAATAGAAAAAGATAAGGAGTGTATAAACAGATGATATTTAATCGAACAGGTCGATTCGCACTAAAATTTATAGGCAATACGTTCGGTAATGAATGTGAAGTTTCATTAGAAAAATATAGTTATATTCTTCATGCAGAGTTAATATTGTTAACAGACTTCCATTTTAAAAATGATATTGAGCTAAAAACTTATGGAAAAACACATATAATCACCTGTAAGGATGAAAAGACGCATGAACATCCGACTTTTTTCGTACGAACCATAGATGTCACTTCTCTTGTTGGTTACGCTGGTAATACTACATTTGCTATCGATTTTCCTGAACATAGCGACGATGATACATCTGGCGAACAAAAACCTATTTGGAGTTTAGCTATTATTTACGGAGATCCAATTTTTCCGGTCCGACACGTTTCCCTTTACACTGGTGACGATATACCACGCACAAGTCCAATTATCTTCTCTGAACTATTAACACCTTCAAAAGGACCAAATAACGGAATACTTTATTTATTCGGTGAAAGACGCCAAGAACTTTCTTCTGTTCCACTCGTATCATTTGGATCAAATACTGACCAATTACCAGTCCCTTATCCGCTAACTAATTTAGTGGATAAGACAGGGCATCTATCTAAGCGAATATTGAATCAAGAGATTGATATTTCAGCAACATTACAGCCCGCACAATCGGTAGCAATTCTCCATTTACCCTCTAATCCTGCTGATACAATTCATTTTTCAGCAATTGGCCTACAAATTAATGCAGTAGAACCAAAATTGAATGCTGTTCATTCAGCTGATAAGAAAAATGTTCAAGTAAATGATATTGTCACTTATACGACAACAATCACGAATACCGGGACAGCGACAGCAGAATGCCTTCAATTCCGAACAGGCTTTCCAGCTGGAACAAAATTCATCTCGGATAGCTTAACAATTAATACAATCCCGATTTCTGCCGACCCAAGTAACGGAGTTATTTTACGCAATATGCCCGTAGGAGATACATTAACAGTCGTTTATCAAGTGGCAATCACTTCTATACCTCCTACAGGCTGCATTCTACATCAACCCGTACTTGATTATAATTTCACTCCCATGAAGAACAAGTTGGCAGTTGGTAATCAGCCAAGTAATCTGAGTACAATATATGTCCATTCGTAAATAGTAACAACACGCAATATATAAGCTCATGCAGTATTAAAGTTACACTAATTGGCGGCAGAAAGAATCACTCCGTTTTTTTCAAAAAATACAATATAAAACAATTACTTCACCACAAATTTCGTCTGACTACACCCATCTTTCTGCTTCGTTACTTCAAGTACTGCCGGCATTGCATTTTTCAATTCTTGAACGTGTGAAATGACGCCGATAAATCGTCCGGATTTTTGCAGGTCTATTAATGCATCGACTGCTTTTGTTAATGACTCTTCGTCTAATGAACCGAATCCTTCATCAATAAACATCGTTTCAATCGAAATCCCGCCTTCATACGCCTGAATAACATCTGCCATTCCAAGCGCTAGACAAAGCGATGCATTAAATTTCTCACCACCGGACAATGTTTTTACGTCACGTGTTTGGCCTGTATATGAATCATATACATCTAACCCTAATCCACTTTGTCGATTTCGCTTTTCAATTCGTTCACTACGTTTTAAATAAAACTGTCCGTTTGATAGTTTTCGAAGTCTTTCGTTCGCAATTTGAACGATTTGTTCTAGATATTCAATTAAAATGTAACGTTCAAAGGAGATGCGACTTTCATTATCTCCTTTCATTACTTCATATAAATCAACAAGCTCTTGGAAAGCTTTCTCTTCTCCATGAATTTGTTCATCAATTCGTCTAATGTTTTCATGTAAATCAGAAATGTATGCGACTGCACTTTGAGAACGTTGACGTTTTTCTTTTGTAATATCGAGCTGGATTTCTAGTTCTTTCATTTGTTCTTCTAGGGCTGTAATATCCGTCCATTCTTTTCTGGCTAATTCATTTGCTAGTTCTTCAATTTGTTTCGCTAATACCTCAAGGGACGAATAGTATTTTTGAATTTGCTCTTGCAGATGATTCATTTCCATATCCGTTAATTTTGCTTCTTTGTAAGCTTGTTGATCGATAAATCCACCTTGTTCAAGCTCTGCCGTAAAGCGGAGTAAAGTTTCTTCTGTCTTTTCTTTTGCATAGCTTACTTGCTTTAACGCGCTATCATACTCAGCTTGCATACGAATATTTTCATTTTGCCAATGCTGATACGCTTCTTGTCCTTGTTTCCACTCAGCTTCCATAAAACGGAGTGTGCTAATAGCGTGATCAAACTGCTGTTTCCATGCGTCTACCGTTTGTAAACTTTCAGGAATTTTTTGTTGATCATGTTCATAAGATGTACGAAGCTCGATACACTCCATTTCAGTACGGTGCTGCATCGTTTCTGCTTCACGTTTTTGCTTCTGTAACGCTTCTAATTGTTCTTCTACCCCTTTTAGAGTTGAAGCTAATTGTTTACGTTTTTCTTCACTTGCTTTTAATGTGTTCACTTCAGCCGCTAGTTGTTTCCCTTTTTGCACCAATTCACGATACGTTTCAACTAATTCTTCTGAGCGGTAGCCGCGGTTTGCTACTTCTTCTATTGCTTGCTCATACTGTCCTCTGTAGAAATTCCATTTCTCTTCTACTTGCATGTGTAATTTCTCAGCAATTGTTTTCTTTCCACGTAATTCATTTAATTGATTTTCATCAATGGAATCTCCTCGTTCCGTTGCTTTCTTCGGATGATTCGTGCTACCACATACTGGGCATAATTCGCCATCATGAAGATGCAGAGCGAGCATTCCTGCTTGTTCATTTAACCAGCGCCGTTCCATCTCTTCATATGCTTGAACTGCCAGTTCCATCTTTTGATGTGCCGTTTCTTTGTCTTGTTCATATTTTTGTTTTTCTTGCCAAACGTCATATGCATGTTTTAATACTTTTGCGTCTTCTCGCATATTTGTTAATTCTTCAACTTTTGTTACATATTGCTCAAGTGCTACTTCTAACTGCTGTAATTCACCAGCCATTTGTTGTTTTTGAGAAATTTGTTCTTCTAACTGTTTTTCAAATTTCTGAATGCCTTCTTTCAATTTCTCACTCTGAAGTTCTATCTTTTGCAAATTCGATTTTTTCTCTGCTAATGAAGCGATAATTGGCTGTAATTCTTCTAATCTCTGTACATTTTTCTTACCTTCTTCGCGTACAGATTCCTTGCCCTTTAATTCTTCATACTTCTCATAAGCAATTTCAAACGCCTTAACCGTCTGTTCTTTCTTAACGGCTATTTGTTTCAGCAGTTGCTCTGCATTTTGTTCGCTTTTCGTCGCTTCTTCATACCATTGTTCAAATGGTAATAATCGTTTTGCTTGTTCTCCGCGTTTGAAGCGTTGTTCCTCTGTCTCTATTTGCGCACGGTTCGCTTGTAAAACGTTTTGTTGTTCTTCTTTCTGCTGTAAATCTTGAAACTTTTCATTAATCGATTTTGCTGCATGGAAATGAATTTCTACTTCTTTTAATTGTTGCGCTTGCACTGTTTGCTGCGTTTGTAATTGTTCCACTTCCGCCTCATAGTAATTTGTCTCTTGTTCAAGCACTTCCATTACTTGGTGCGTATTGACATGTTCCTGCTGCACTATTATCTCTAATAACGAACCGTCCCTAACTGGTAACTTAAAGACATTACGAAAATACAATTCTCTTTCTTTTTGCTTTTCTTGCAAAATATCTTTCCACTGCTTACGTTTTTGATCTAATAGTTCACGCATTAACTTATAACGATCTGTTTTAAAAATACGACGTAAAATCTCTTCTTTATTTTCTGTTTCAGATGTTAATAGTTTTCGAAACTCCCCTTGTGGAAGCATAACAATTTGACTAAATTGATGTTTGCTAAGTCCGATTAAATCTTCAACTTTTTTGTTCACATCTGTCACATGAAAACGATCTACACACGGAACCTTCTCATCACTTATTACTTCATATAATTCAACAGCATGTCCAGTAACTGTTTTATTTCCTTGTTTTTTATGACCAAGCTGTCTTTTTATTTCATATTGTTTTCCTTTCAATTGAAAGGTTAATTCTACACTCGTATATATATTATCATCAGCAAATTGGCTGCGCAGCATACTTGTATCACTACGTTCCTCTCCACTCGCTTCTCCATATAACACATAACAAATCGCATCAAATATCGTTGTTTTCCCGGCTCCTGTATTTCCTGAAATGGCAAAAATACGATGATCTCCAAGATCACCAAAATCGATAACTTCTCGCTGTTTATACGGACCAAACGCTGTCATAATAAGCTGAAGTGGTCTCATTCTCGTTCACCTTCCCGTTCCTGTACTGTTTGTAATACTTCTAAGAACAGACGCTCTTTTTCTTCTGATAAAGTTGAGCCCTTCATTTCTTTATAAAAAGCTCTTAAAAGAGATACATCATCCATTTTATGTCTAGAAACAGTAACGTCATTTGCTTCTGTAAATTCACGTCTTTGCACAGCCCGTTCAACGTGCATTGCATTTGGATATACAGAACGAATTTTCTCCATCGGCTGTAGTACAGGATTTTCATCTAATAATTTGACGAACACATAATCCTCACTCATTGGATGTCTTAATACATCATCTATTTTTGCTTCTACTGTTCGCATTTGACGACGGGGTGTAAATAAACGTTTTTCTATTTCTACTTGACCCGTTTCGTCTAATTCAACAATATAATATCCTTTTTTGTGCCGTTCTTCAGAAATAGAATAAGCAAGTGGTGAACCTGAATAACGAATTGTTTCATTACGTACAAAATGCGCTTGATGTAAATGACCAAGCGCCGTGTAATGAAACCTTTCAAAGTAGTGACTATTTACATATTCAGCGCCGCCGATAGAAAGTGGTCGTTCTGCATCACTCGTGTTTTCCTCTGCTTCACCTGAAGAAGTAACAAATGCATGTCCTACAAATACGTGCCTTGCTTCTTGATCCATTGTTTCTGAAAGTTCATTCATAAAAATACGCATCGCATCATCATGTGAGCGAATATCTTCATTTTTCATAATATGTCTTACAATACTTGGATCAGCATATGGAACTAAATGAAAGTGTACTTCTCCATAAGCATCCTTTAAAATAACTGGTTCATAAGGAAATTGAAATTGTCCCGCGATATGTAGTCCTTGTTTCTTCATTAAACTACTGCCAAAATGAATGCGGTCTGGACTATCATGATTCCCTGCTACCGCAATAACTGGCGTTTGTAAATCAATCACTATTTTTTGTAATACATCATTTAGTAAATCTACTGCTTCTGTTGGAGGAATTGCTCGGTCATATAAATCACCCGCAATAATTACGGCATCTGGTTTTTCTTCTTCCACCGCTTGAACGAACTGCTCTAAAACAATTCGTTGATCTTCAGTCATATATACACCATGAACAAGTTTCCCTAAATGCCAATCCGCTGTATGAAAAAACTTCATTTTTCCCTTCCTTTCTCTCTTTTAATTTACTGATTGTAATGAAATCAATTGGTAGTTAAGTATTGTTTGTCCATTTTTCCACTCTAACTTTTGAACAACTGCACTACCGACTCTTTCTTGATTAGATTTATATAAAGGTAATATTTCATCCATAGCAAATATATGATAGCCATCTAAAATGGATTGAAATACATTTTCTTCTATATGTAATCTTATTTCTTTTTCATTTGAAATAATTTTTGTGTGCATCTCAAACTTCATATAAACACAACTCCTTCTACTATTCACTGTACTTTAATAGTATAGTGACCATTCGCGATTGACAAGTGAATACATACCAGAGAATTTATTTTACTTTTTGAGTATGTATGTATTTAAATTACAATACGGTATGTGAAATTAAAAACGTTTTACAAAAATAAAAATGCCCTTTCAGGCATTCTTATTTTTGTAAATAATCTTTCATTACATAATACAATATAGTAATTAAAATAATTGCTACAAAAAACGAGAATACGGCTACAATATACCCATCTTTATTTAACACATAACACAGTGAGATAGATACTATAAAAACCGGAAATACGAGACGTACTTTATCTTTAATTTCTTCTGTCGTATCTGTACGATGAAAATACTGTGTAATTCCTACCATGAGAGAAGACAAAATAATAACCGATAATAGCAAAGGCCCTGGCATTCCGATCTCCCCTTTCCCTATTCACTATTATATACAAACTCTCACTTTGATGAATATATATAAATCCAAATTAAAAAATGAACATCAAACCATTCTTTTTAGATGGACGAGAGGATCCGGCCATGGATAGAAACGGTTAGTGCCTGTTTTAGCCCCATGCCATGTGAAAACAGAAGGAGAAAATAAGTGAAAGTCTCTGTCTGTTTTCCATAACTATAATGGATCTGTTTGAAAATCAAATTGGATTTATATAACAAAGTGAAGGTTCTATCACTATTAGGTAGTTTATATAGTATTCCCTCCGTTATCAATTTACAAGTAATACCACCTATCAAACAACCGATGTTGTACTATTCATTTTCGTTTGTTGAAATCCTGCAAATAGAACTCGTCAAAATATGCACCATTCTAAATGTATCTCGTTCATCACTTACATGCCTATTTGTTTAGACAGTTAGACATTTTCTTCCTAGCATTTCTTTATAATGCAAGACATTAAAACTGGCACACTACTTGCATTGTTAAATAATAAAGGACATTTTAGCTTTTATCGAGAAATAAGAATGAGAAGATATATAGAAGGAGGATTTACGATGACCGAAAATGTTTTATTTTCTACTCACGAAAACGGAGTTGCATCCATTACTTTAAACCGTCCAAAAGCACTTAACTCTTTATCTTATGATATGTTAAAACCAATTGGGCAAAAACTAAAAGAATGGGAAAAAGATGATCACATTGCGATTATCGTCTTAAAAGGAGCTGGAACAAAAGGATTTTGCGCAGGTGGTGATATTAAAACATTATATGAAGCACGTTCAAATGACTTGGCACTACAACATGCTGAGCAATTCTTTGAAGAAGAGTATGAGATAGATACCTATATATATCATTATCCAAAACCAATTATCGCTTGTTTAGATGGAATTGTAATGGGCGGTGGTGTCGGTCTTACAAATGGCGCTAAACATAGAATTGTCACAGAACGTACAAAATGGGCAATGCCTGAGATGAATATTGGTTTTTTCCCAGATGTCGGCGCTGCTTACTTCTTAAACAAAGCACCTGGACAAACTGGTCGTTACGTCGCGTTAACAGCATCTATTTTACAAGCTGCTGATGTATTATATATAAATGCTGCTGACCATTATATACCATCTGACACTTTGCCTACTTTTCTTGATGCCATAGAAAAAGTAAATTGGCATAATCAAAATGGACATATCACTTTAACAGAACTCATTAATAAATATGAAACAACGCCTAATATAGAAAGTGAACTTGCTTCCATACAAGAAGAAATTGATACACACTTTTCATTCCAAACTGTCGAAGATATCATCCATTCATTAGAGAATGATAGAAGTTCTTTCGCTTTAAAAACGAAAGAAACATTACTGTCAAAATCTCCATTTTCATTAAAAGTAACATTAAAACAGCTTATCGACGGAAAAGAAAAATCGATAGAAGATTGCTTCGCGACAGATCTCGTTCTCGCTAAAAATTTTATGAGACATGAAGATTTCTTTGAAGGAGTTCGTTCCGTCGTAGTCGATAAAGATCAAAACCCACAGTATAAATATAAGCAATTAACTGATGTTTCAGATGAAGATGTAAATCGATTCTTTAACCTTCTAAATGCATAATCAAAAGGCTAGATAAAAGCAACTTCCTTTCTGCTCTATCTAGCCTTTTTTATTCTATCCCTTTCTTAAAACGATGAAGGTATTATTACCTCTCTCATACTTAAACCGCCCTGTCTTCGAAACCGTTCCACTTTTTTACGATACTTATATATAAATCCATTTTTACTTTTCGACACATAACCCGCTGCTATAAAGAACAAAAAGTGAACTACACTCATTTTCTCTCTTTGTTAAGAGGGGCTGACCGCTTCTATGCATGGCTGGATGCTCTCTCCCACTTAAAAAGAATGGTTTTATGTCATTTTTTCAATTTGCATTTATATATTCTCCACATTTTATCCCTCTTTGCATAGTATCATTAAGTGCGTTTTAACATAATTAAATTTTATTTAACACAATTCTTAAATTATGTTACACTACTTTTAGATGAATTTTCAAAAAATACAAACAGAAAGGTGGAGTGATTGTGGAAAACTATTTTCTTTTTATTATTATGTCAATTTGCCTTATTATTTTACCTGGACCTGATACTGCAATGGCTACGAAAAACACCCTTACTTCAGGCAAAATGGGAGGAGTAAAAACTGTTTTCGGTACATGTATCGCACTCTTAATTCATACGTTAGCTGCTGTAATTGGTCTTTCTGCTCTTATTGTTAAATCTGCTTTTATATTTTCTATTTTTAAATATGTCGGCGCTATTTATCTCGTCTATTTAGGGATACAAGCCCTTTTATCTTTAAAAAGTAAAAATAGTCCAGACATACATGAAATCCCTATACAACACGGAGATAAAAATAGTTCTTGCTTTCGCCAAGGATTTCTTACTAACCTTTTAAACCCTAAAATTGCTGTATTCTTTTTAACTTTTTTACCGCAATTTTTAAATCCTAACCATAATACTCTTGTTCAATTTCTAATTATGGGTCTTACTTATCTCGTTTTAACTGTGATATGGTTTGCCTTTTATATCTTCTTAATTGATAAAATTAGTATTTTTATGAAAAAACCTACTACACAAAGATACGTCCAAGGAATTACTGGCATCGTTTTAATTGGATTTGGTATCAAATTAGCTTTCGAAAAGAATAGTTAAAGATGAAAAATACACCACTCCCTAAAAGGTGGTGTATTTTTGTACATGTAACAAGTTACATGTATATCTTGTTCATCCATTAAAACCAGCGCTCTGTCACAACTTTTTTACGTGTGTAAAATTGAACACCATCTGTTCCGTTTGTTCCAAGATCACCATAGAAAGAAGCTTTATTTCCTGCGAATGCGAAAAATGCCATCGGTGCTGGAACGTTAACGTTTACACCAATCATTCCTGCATCAATATGATCACGGAATGTTTGTGCATGTTTCCCACTTGATGTATAAATAACAGCCCCATTTGCAAATTTTGATTGGTTTGTCAGTTTAATTCCTTCTTCTAAATCTTTTACTCTTACAATACTTAATACGGGAGCGAAAATTTCATCTTGCCAAATTTTCATCTCTTGGTTTACTCCATCAAAGATTGTTGCTCCAACGAAATACCCTTCATGGATTTCTTCATTTATGTTACGGCCATCTACTAATAAAGTAGCTCCATCTGCTACCCCGCTATTAATATAGCCTAGTACACGCTCTTTATGAGATTCACGAATCAATGGTCCTACATAATTCTCTTCGTGGAAACCATCACCTACTTTTAATTTACGTGTTTCCGCTACTAGTACATCAATAAATTCATCAGCAATTTCATCCACAACCGCTACAACAGAGCATGCCATGCAGCGCTCTCCACTGCTCGCAAACGCTGATCCAATCACACCTTGCACTGTCTTTTCAAGGTTACAATCTGGCATAACAATCGCATGGTTTTTCGCGCCCGCAAGTGCTTGTACTCGTTTTCCATATTTTGTTCCCGTTTCATATACATAGCGTGCAACTGGTTCAGATCCGACAAATGAAACAGCTTGAATATCTTTATTTTCTAGAATGCTATTTACAACATCTTTTCCGCCTTGCACTAAGTTTAAAACCCCTTTAGGGAAACCTGCTTCATAGAATAATTCTACAAGTCGTTCTGCTAATAACGGCGTTCTTTCAGATGTTTTTAATACGAATGTATTACCACAAGCGATCGCTAATGGGAACATCCATAGTGGAATCATCATCGGGAAGTTAAATGGCGTAATACCAGCAACAACCCCAATTGGGTAACGCCAAATTGAACCATCGATTCCTCCCGCGATATTTGGAAGTGCTTGCCCCATCATTAAGTTTGGTGTTGATGTTGCTAGTTCTACAGCTTCAATCCCGCGCTGCACTTCACCAGTTGCATCTTTTAATGTTTTACCATTTTCTAATGTAATAATTTTTGCAAGCTCGTCTTTGTTTTCTTGTAAAAGTTGTAAATATTTATATAGTTGTCTTGAGCGATTTGGGACTGGTACTTTAGACCATGTTTCATAAGCTACTTTTGCAGCTTCCACAGCACGATCCACATCCTCTTTTGGAGAAAGCGGAACATAAGCAATGATTTTTCCAGTCGCAGGATTCGGGACAGCTTCCACTTCCGTACCCGTAGATTCTACCCATTCACCGTTAATATGATTTTTCACGCGTTTAATTTCTGTTGTAATCATTGTATTCGCTCCTTTTTATTTTTATATTTTCTAGTATTCATTATTATTTATGGCTAGAGACTACTTGTTCACTTACCTTTTGATATAAAGCAGCCATATCTTTTTCACCATATCCCGCTTTACCAGCTTCATCATACAAATTCAAAAGCATTTCACTCACCGGTAAGTGCAGTTCACTTTCTTTCGCTAAATCAACTGCAAACCCTAAGTCTTTCTTTAATAGATTTACAGTAAATCCTGGCTCATAGTTTTCTGGCGCAATAAAGCTTTTATAATTGCGCTCATAAATTCTACTTTGTCCATAACTCACATTTAAAATATCAAACATTTTATCTAAATCCATATTGTTTTTCTTCGCTAATGTCAGAGCTTCACTAACACCCACTGTATAAAAACCAATTAATAAATTATTAATCAATTTTACAGTCGTACCACTATCAATTTGCTCACTCACATGAAAAACATTTGCTCCCAATACTTCCATCACTGGTAAACCTTGTTCATATACTTCTTTTGGTCCACCAACCATGAAAGTTAATGTACGATTTTCCGCTCCAATCACTCCACCACTAACTGGCGCAGCTAAGAAATCTACTTTTTTATCTTTCGCAGCATCCGCTAATCTTTTATTTAGTTGCGGAGCTACTGTGCTTGTATCAATTAAAACAACTTTCGAATGACTATTCTCAATTAAACCATCTTCTCCAAAATAAACAGCTTCAACAGCTCTTGGAGATGGTAAACTTGTAAAAATCAAATCACATGTTTCTGCCAAATTGGCAATCGATAGACCGATGATTCCTCCTTCTTTCTCAAAAGAAGCTTCAGCATCTTTATTTAAATCGACACCGTATACTGCGTAATTTGATTTAACTAAATTTTTAGACATTGGAAGACCCATATTACCTAAACCGATAAAACCAATCTTTTTCATATTATTATCCTCCTATTTAAACAATATATTTCCCGCGGTTTATAATCGCCTTTGCGATTTCTCTCTTTTTCGTAAACAAGTTTGTATAAAGAGGTACTGACAGTTGACGAATTTCATCTAGAATAGCGTTTCTTTTTTGTTCTTCTTGTACCGCTGCGGAAAGAAGAACAATTGCCGCTGCTTCTACTTTTCGATACCCTTCTTCACAAAGCACATCCGTTATAAACTGTTTTGTACGTTCTTTTTCTTCACCATTTTTACTTACCGCTTTCTTCGTACGTAAAAATGCTGATTCCATTACATACACATCTTTCAACATGTCTGCTAACACGCGTGAATATTCTTGTTCTTGTTCGATTTTTAATTTAGGAGTTTGAGAGAGCGTTTTCAAAGATTGCTTCAATAATTGTTTCGATAATAAAATATAACGATGATTTCGTTCTACATTTTCAAATGTGTCTTCCTCTACTTGATCCCCTAGTTGCTTCGTTTGTTTCATTAACATTTTCGCAACTGTTAAACGGTTAATTTCATTCGTTCCTTCAAATATACGGCTAATTCTAGCATCACGATATAATCGTTCTACCTCATATTCTTGCATATAACCATAACCACCATGAATTTGTACCGCTTCATCCGCAATATTCCCAAGTGTTTCTGAAGCATTCACTTTGTTGATCGCACACTCCATCGCAAATTGAGACATTTTCTGCATAATACTTTCTTCACTTTCATGAATTGCTTCATCAATTACACCTGCTGTTCGATAAGCCGCGCTCTCTGCGCCGTATGTAGCGACAATCATATTTGCAATTTTCTCTTGAATCATCGTGAAATCAACTAATTCTGTTTGAAACTGTTTTCGTTCTTTTCCGTATTGAACAGATAGACCAATTGCTTGCTTTGCTGTTCCAATATTTCCGAAAGCAAGTTTCAGTCTCGCAAAATTGAGAATATTAAGAGCTACATGATGTCCCTTTCCTACTTCCCCTAACACATTTTCAGCAGGAATGACGACATCCTCTAAAATCAGTGTCGCAGTTGAAGAACCTTTAATACCCATTTTCTTTTCTTCTAGGCCAATTGAAACACCTTCACATGTTCTTTCGACAATAAATGCTGTCATTCCTTTATTTGTTTTTGCAAAAGCAACATATACATCAGCCATGTGAGCATTTGTAATCCACTGTTTTTCACCATTTAATGTCCAAGCTGTTCCTTCTTCATTTAAGACGGCACTTGTTTTTGCACTTAATGCATCAGATCCGGCATTAGGTTCTGTTAAAGCGTACGCTCCAATCCATGCGCCTGATGCAATTTTAGGCAAGTACTTTTCCTTCTGCTCTTTTGTTCCGTAATATATGTATGGTAGCGTCCCTACTCCAGCGTGAATATTAAAGGAAACGCTAAACGCTCCTGCATATCCCATCTTTTCCGCCACAAGTCCAGAAACGGCTTTTCCTAATTCAAATCCACCATACTCTTCTGGAACTTCTATACTTAACAATCCAAGTTCACCAGCTTTTTCAAACAAACGGCGAGAAACTTTATAATTGTGCTGTTCAATATTTTCAATTTCAGGAACAATTTCTTGTTTCACAAATTGTTCTGTTGTTTTTGCAATTAAATCTTCATCACCTGAAAAATCCTCAGGCGTAAAAAAGGTTGTATGAAGCTCCTGATTCAGCGAAAAAAATTCGTCCCATTGCAACTTTGTTTTCTCCATCTGTATCCCCCTATCATTTCGGTCTTCATTTTATTTATATGCAAAATCTATGCCCATCTAAACACTTGATAGCGCGAATAGTCTTTCTAACACATTGATTAATTCCCTGACATTCCCCGGCCAATTGTAATGAAACATATGGCGTAATACTTCTTTATCAATTGTTTTTTCTTTCGTACCATACATTTCCCATAATTTTTGTAAATGTTCTTCGACAATGAGTGGTATATCTTGTTTTCGAAAACGAAGCGGTGGAATATGAATTGGGATAACATGAAGGCGATGACTCTCCACATCAAGCAGTTAGTTTTGCCAAAGATGTCTCATCATCGCCTTTTTCCTTTGTTTTATTGATCTTCAGATAAAACTGTTTTTGCAATTCCGTTATCTAATTCTTCAAAGTCATGATACGAAATTGTTTCATATAATTCACTTCTCGTTTGCATATTAGATAGTCCTTCTTTTTGTGAGCCTGTTTCTTTAATAAGTGTAAATACACGCTCATACGCTTTTGCTGCAACGCGAAGTGATGTAACCGGATAAATCACCATTTGGAAGCCCATATTTGCAAATTCTTCTGCACTGTAATATGGTGTTTTCCCGAATTCAGTCATATTTGCAAGTAGTGGAACATTTACTTTACTGTTAAATAAACGGAATTCTTCTTCAGATTGAAGCGCTTCCGGGAAGACAGCATCAGCACCTGCTTCTACGTAAGCAATTGCTCTTTCAATCGCTGCATCGAGCCCTTCTACAGCCCGAGCATCTGTACGTGCTACAACAACAAGTGTTGGTGCTACTTCTTTAATCGCTTTAATCTTTTGTACTAATTCTTCAGTGGAAACAAGTTTTTTCCCATTTAAATGTCCACATTTCTTCGGTAATTGTTGATCTTCAATTTGAACTGCGGCTACATTTGCTTCTGCCATTTCTACAGCAGTTCTCGCTACGTTTAATACGCCGCCAAATCCAGTATCAATATCAACAAGAAGAGGTAAATCTGTTGCTCTAACAAGATCTCTCGCTCTCTCAGCTACTTCAGTAGACGTTACAATTCCTAAATCCGGCAACCCTTTGCTTGCTGTATATGCAGCTCCTGATAAATAAAGAGCTGAAAATCCAGTATTTTTTGCAACAAGAGCAGCCATTGCATCATGGGCGCCAGGGATTTGTAAAATTTCAGGTGCTTCTACTAAAGCGCGGAATCGATTGGCAAGCTCTTCTTGTGTTGACTGTTTATTCACAACCCAAGCCATACTTATTCCCCCTATTTTATATTAAGAAAAGATCTACAAATTCATTTACATTCATCTTCTCTAGTTTTTCTTCATTTAGACACACTTCATGAATGTTTTCTTGTTGTTTATTAGAATAATGAACAGCCATATTCGCGGAGAATTTTTGAACAACCTTTGGAATTGCCTCATCTCTACGGAAGCGGTGACCTAATGGATATTCACACTCTACGTTTTCTGTTACTGTGCCATCTTTAAAATGAACTTGAACAGCGTTGGCGATTGAGCGCTTGTTCGGATCAAGATAATCTAAACTGTATTGTTTATTTTCAACAACAACCATCTTATTCCGTAATTCATCTACACGAGGATCCAAAGCTACTTCATCTTCATAATCATCCGCAACAATATCACCTTTTAACAAGCCAATTGCAGTAATATATTGCAGACAGTGATCGCGATCAGCTGGATTATTTAATGGGCCTTCTTTATCAATAATACGAACAGCTGATTCATGCGTCGTAATTGTAATACGGTCAATCTCATCTAATCGCTCTTTCACTTCTGGATGTAATTTCACCGCACATTCTGCTGCTGTTTGTGCGTGGAATTCTGCTGGATAAGATACTTTAAATAATACATTTTCCATTACATAAGAATCTAAAGGTCTCGCTAATTTTAGTTCTTGTTTATTAAACAATACATCTTGGAATCCCCATCCTGGTGCAGATAACGCTGTTGGATAACCCATCTCACCTTTTAGTGCTGTAAGTGCAAGATGAACACCACGGCTCGTTGCATCTCCAGCTGCCCATGACTTACGTGAGCCTGTATTTGGAGCATGACGATATGTACGAAGACTAGAATTATCAATCCAAGCATGAGATAATGCGTTAAAGATTTCTTCACGCGTACCACCAAGCATTTTTGTAACCACTGCCGTTGTCGCAACTTTTACATATAACACATGATCAAGACCAACGCGGTTTAAACTATTTTCTAATGCAAGTACACCTTGAATTTCATGTGCTTTAATCATCATTTCAAGCACATCTCTTACTTTTAACGGCTCTTTCCCTTCTGAAATACGAACGCGGCTAATGTAATCTGCAACAGCTAAAATCCCACCTAAATTATCAGATGGATGTCCCCATTCTGCCGCAAGCCATGTGTCATTATAATCTAGCCAACGAATCATACATCCGATATTAAATGCACCTTTTACTGGATCAAGTACAAATGATGTTCCTGGTACACGTGTACCATTTGGCACGATAGTCCCTGGTACGACTGGTCCTAGTAATTTCGTACACTCTGGATATTGAAGTGCTAAAATTCCGCATCCAAGCGTATCAAGTAATACATAGCGAGCTGTGCTGAATGCTTCTGGACTTGTCACCTCTTTATTTAATACATAATCCGTAATCTCTTCTAAAATTGCATCTTTTTGTTTAATTTCATTTGTTTTAATCACGCTATCCTTCCCTTTCTGTCGAAAATTCGTTATTATTAAGAATGGGTGTCGGTCAAACACCCACCTGGCGGGCGGCTCTAACAACTCCCCAGTTGTTTTTATTTGCTAAGCACATGTCGCTCGCCGATATAGTTTACACGCGGACGGAACAATCGATTGTTTGTATGTTGCTCAATCACATGCGCACATAAGCCCACCGTTCTTGAACTGAAAAAGATTGGTGTATATAGTTGAATTGGAATACCTAACATCCAATAAACTGGAGCTGCATAATAATCTAAGTTCGGATAAATGCCTTTTTCCTTCTCCATAATCTTTTCTCCAGCTTCACACATTTCATATAATGAATAATCACCTTTTACATCACATAACTGTTTTAATGCTTCTTTCATCATAAGTGCCCTTGGATCCATCTTCTTCATGTAGACACGATGTCCAAAGCCCATGATTTTTTCTTTGTTATATAATTTCTTTTGCAGTAACTCTTCAAATTTCTCAACATTCCCTGCTTCTAACAGCATGTACATAACCGCTTCATTTGCACCGCCATGTAAACTTCCTTTTAAAGAGGCAACTGCACCCGTTAAAGCACCGTATAAATCCGATTGTGTAGATGCGATAACACGAGCTGTAAATGTAGAGTTCGGCATTTCATGCTCACTATATAAAACTAGGGAGCGATCAAAGATTTTCTCTTCAAGTTCTGTTGGTTTTTTACCAGTTAACATGTAGAAGAAATTCGCACTATATGATAATTCTTGAAGCGGCTCGATCGGCTCTTCATTATTTAAAATATGATAACTGTTCGCAACAATATTAGGTACCTTGCTTAACAGTTTATAACCGCGATCTTTATTTACTTCTAACGAACGATTTTCAATATCATTATCGTAACCAGCTAGTGCAGATACGCCTGTACGTAGCCCGTCCATCGGATGCGTTTCTTTTGGCAATGCTTTTAAGACATTGAATACACCTTCTGGCACTTCATATTCTTCCTTCAATTTCTTTTCAAGTGCCTTCTTTTCATCTTCATTTGGTAGATGTTCTTCTAGTAAAAGGTGCACAATGTCTAAATAACCTTTTGTCTTTGATAGCTCAATTAAGTCATATCCTTGAATAACAATTTCACCTTTTACTGTGTCAAGAAACGAAATTTTCGTCTCCGCTGCGACTACACCATCTAATCCCGGGGAAAATTTTTCTTCAGCTTTCATTATCATTTCCTCCAATCCTAATAGGTCTTCGTGCACTTAACTGTAAGCCTTTACAACATTGTGAAACTACATTTCTATTTCAATGTATCAGAGTTTTTAGAAGATTTCAATTTATTTTATAATGATCAGTTTCCTATACTTTTCCCACTGTAACAAAACTATTTTTGAAGAATAACATCTAAATTTTTATTAAAAAACACCCTCACTCTTCTGATTCTGTTGCACCGAAATATATTAATTTCAAACAAAATTTCATATAAATCTTATAAAACAAATACTTTACTTCTATATATCTAGGTCTCTTTTTCAAAATACAAAAAAGTGAGTTGTACATATATCCAACTCACTTACACAAATTTTATATACTACTATTCACACAATACAATTTTTGTATAAAATATTTTCATTTTTAATAAAGTTATTATTTTACATAATTAAATTCAATTTCAACCACTTCCGTATACTAACTTACAGCTACATTGTAATCTTGAAACTATTACATACCGTTTGAATCGCTCCAAAATTGTGTATTCCTTTGTCCCCAGTACCATTACAACAAATATAAGAATAGATTATACTGCATTTTAGGAGTAATTCTTCTATGTATCTATTTTCTTCAAGACTTACAGTTACAACTCCTATATCTCCATCTAATACCTTCTATCCATACAACACCTTAGCATTACCATCTTTGTTTTGATCATACTTATCCAGTCACTTTCCTATATGACGCGCTGCAATTCCCTCATTATTCCCCAGCTATTTATTTCTACAATTTTTATGGCACCCCTCATATTCAAGAGCATGTAAAAACCCTGAAGTTACCGATTCATACAGTATCTTCAGGGTTTTTATTGCACTGTTATACAATATACATTTTAAAAAGCATTAAATTTATTGACCGTTTTGATTCGTCTCACTTTGACCATTTCCAGTGCTTGGTGGATTCGAACTAACTTGGCCTTCACTGTTCCCTCCACTTGGTGGATTCGTGCCACCTTGGTTATTTCCATTTCCACTACTTGGCGGATTTGTATTACCTTGACCTTCTCCATTGCCATTACCTGAAGGATTTGTGCCACCTTGGTTATTTCCATTTCCACTATTTGGCGGGTTTGTATTACCTTGACCTTGACCATTTTCGTTGCCATTACTTGGCGGGTTTGTATTACCTTGACCTTGGCCATTTTGATCATTTTTCTTATTCTCTTCATTTTGTTTTTGCTCTTGCTCTTGTTTCTTTTTCTCCTCTTCCATTTGTTGTTTCTTCTGTTCTTCCTCTATCTGTTGTTTCTTTTTCTCTTCTTCCAGTTGTTGTTTCTGCTGTTCATCATTTTTCTTCTGTCCGCCTGAGCTTGAATTTGAGCTTGAATTTGAGCTTGACGTGCTCGGATTTGGCGAAGAATCTCGTTTTGCGCCTTTCACACGTAATTCATCGCCCTCTTGAACAACACTGCTTGGCGCTTTAAAACGTGACGTATTTGTTCCAAACTTACTCATCATCTCTTTGAAAATTTGCTGTGCGATTTTCGTATTTTTACTACTTATATAATTGTCAGGACCATTTTTCATATATCCAGTCCACACTGCCATTGTATATTGCGGTGTATAACCAGCAAACCAACTATCACGTGTGGCACTATCTGGTAAACCATATTTTGCTATATCATCTGATGAAAAGTTAGTTGTTCCTGTTTTACCTGCAACATCTAAAGAACTTACATTTGCCGCTGTACCTGTACCAGATTGAACGACAGAGCGTAGCATATCTGTAACCATATACGCTGTATAATCTTCCATCACACGTTTTGATTTTGGTACAAAACTTTTTGACTTCCCATCAGAATAAACTACTTTTTTAACAAAATGAGGTTTTATATATTTACCATCATTACCAAAAGCAGCATATGCTCCTGCAACTTCAGTTGGTGAAGCTTCGTTCGTTCCAATCGCATCCGCCTCAACAGCTGGTTCACTAAATGTAATACCTAAATTTTCCGCAAAACTTTGTGCTTTACTTAAACCTACTTCTTTTGCAGTTTTAATTGCTGGTATATTGCGTGACATTTTAAGAGCTTCACGCATTGTCATTGAGCCTTTATACGTTCTATCAGCATTGCGCACCTCTTGTCCTGTTGAATATTTATATGGTGAATCATCAAGCTGATGGTAAGTTGGCCATTTTAAATATTCAATTGCTGGACCATAATCAAAAATCGGCTTCATTGTTGAGCCTACAGAGCGATCTAATGCGATAGCCATATTATGACCTTTAAACGTTGCCTTATTTTCACCACGTCCACTTCCTATAGCACGAACTTCACCTGTTTTCGTGTCCATAAATGTAAACGCACCTTGAAATTGATCATTCGGATAACTAATAGTATTTTCATTTAAAAGCTTCTCTGCATATTTCTGTGCCTCTGGATCTAAAGTTGTGTAAATAGATAACCCATCAGATCCAACATTTGCATCTGGTAATACATTCTCGACTTCTTTCACAACAGCGTCTATAAATGCTGGATACGGCATTTCTGTAAGTTCTTTAGGAGGAAGGAGTCCTTCAGTTACAGGAACCTTTGATGCTTCTTCCATTTCCTTTTTAGAAATGTAACCGTGACGATTCATTAAATGTAATACTACATCTCTTCGTTCTGTTGCCCTTTTTACATTTTCCTGTTTAGTCGGATCATAAATACTTGGTCCCTTTGGCAGTCCCGCAAGCATTGCAACCTCTGGTAAAGTTAAATCTTTTAACTCTTTTCCATAATAGTTTTCAGCGGCAGTTGCAATACCATACGAACGATTTCCTAAGTTAATCTTATTTAGGTACATTTCTAATATTTCCTGTTTTGAATATTGTTGTTCTAACTTATGAGCTAAATAGATTTCTTGTACCTTACGCTTAGACGTTTTCTCCATAGATAAGAAATAGTTTTTCACAACCTGTTGGGTAATTGTACTACCGCCTTGCGAGCCATAGTTCCCCGTAAGACTGACTAAAATTGCACGTGAAGTCCCTTTAAAATCTACTCCATTATGTTCATAAAAACGTGCATCTTCCGTTGCTAAAAATGCACTTTCTACTAGTTTTGGTACTTGTTCATACGTAATATTTGTGCGTTTCTCTTTTCCATATTCATATATCAGATTTTTGTCTTTATCATAGATTTTTGCGGATTGTGCATTAACAAGCTTTGATTTTTCAAGTTTAGGGGCATCCTTAATCATTACAAAAAAAGTAGCTACGCCCCCTACGAGCGCTATGATTCCAAGAATTAAACAACCGATTAAAAATTTACGAAAAATCGAGCTTTTGCCTTTCATTTTTTCTTTATGAACACTTGGTTGTGTATTCCTTTTCACTTGTCTTCGCTCTTCTCGAGAACGATAATTTTCTGACATGTTGCTTTCTCCTGCCTTTCAATTCTCTTGTTGATTTACACGAAAATGAAATCAACCTATTGATTTCAACTCAACAAATAAGCCTAAAAACAGGCTTCAAAAACAATATTCTAAATCCCCTTAATTTTTCGCTATCCTCAAATGATGAGCCGAGTTAAGGTAACTAGTTTCTCTCTATCTTTCTCATGATACTCGCATGCAGCACATAGAAGAATAAGAGATTGACTTTCAAAGTTACTAATTAGCATAAGTGCATTCGTAACTCCTAAACAACAAATATAGAAAACATATGACCTCGTATAAATAATATACTTTTTTTTCATTTGGTCAAACCTTTAAAATAATTATTACTAACAAATCCAGAGTGAAATAAAAATACCACAACAATATGAATTTCATGTGAACTTAAAATAAACTAAATCATCACAAAAATAGAATTTACATACAATGATTATAATTCCATGAATTAATAGTATTTTTCTTTGTTAATATTCAAATATATTGAAGAAAGGTGATACTAACATGACTTTATATCCAGTGATTTCTAAAAACTTAGTCGCGATAGGCTATAATCCATTAGCTATGATTTTACGCATTAAATTTAAAAATGGCACGTATGATTTTTACGATGTACCAGCAAGTATATATGAAGGATTGCAAAACGCACAATCCAAGAGCTATTATCATAACACTTATATTAGAAATTTTTATCGTCATACAAGAATTTAATAATCAAAAAAGATGGTACTATGCTATCTATCAAACATAATACCATCTTTCTTTTACATTTATTCTCAATTAAAAAGAAGAGCACTCAAAAGTGCTCTTTGATAAGGAGTTTTTTATGAGTAGGAAGAAAGTGTTTGTCCCACACTTTACTATATGCTTGTCTTTCTTAAATGGTGCATCACTACCCTCTTTTCACAGCATAATCTCAGTATTTTATACCGTACTTATACCTTTGAACTCTGCTTTCATTCCTGTGAATTTATAATAATAGACATAGTCTCCTTTTTCATAAATGAGATTTTTGTATTTAATTATGATAGTTTAACAACTTTATTAAACTTCATAATTGTATCTATTTATCACTCCATTAGCCGCCTCTCTTTAAAAGTTACATAATATAATAAAATATAGGTACAAGCTTTTTAAAAATATATTCAAATATATTTTTAAGGAGGTGAAATATATGCCAATTGTTAAGCCTTTTATAGGTGGTAGAAGATTCGCCAGCACAGCAGCGACAGGGACTGTAGCGGGAGCAGATTTAACTTTTGCCAATACTGATTTTACTGATGACACAGGTGCTGTAACAACATTTCCTGCTTCATTCGCGTATTTAGACTTATATATTAACGGTGTATTACAAACAGCCGATACTGTAACAGGTGTCACCACTACTGCAATCACAATTGTAGGTGGTGCTGTCCTTGACGCTTCTACTCCACTTCTTATCCAATTTGTCGTAACGTAATTCGATTTTTTAGCAGGCTTCCTTTTTAGGAAGCCTCTCTTTTATTCTCGTTACTTAATAGTTATAAACTGAAGAATAATGGATACACCTTCTATAGGTGCTTCAGGTCCTACCAAAGTCAACTGTCCCGCTGTAACTTGATATAAAGTTTGTGGTTGCAAAATCCCATTTATAAACAAATTAATGTATGAAACATCGCTTGGGGAGAGTATTTGTGTTATTCCATATTCCGGAAAACCATCAGCGTTTGTATATATGAGTTTTTGCCCATCTGAAAAAGTAACATACATGACATTTGTTGTTTGTATTACCCCCATTGAACCCGTCGCTCCTGTTGTTCCGGTTGCTCCCGTTAAACCCGTCGCTCCGGTTGTTCCTGTTGGACCCGTTAAACCTGTTGCTCCTGTTGCTCCGGTTGCTCCGGTTGCTCCCGTTAAACCCGTCGCTCCTGTTGTTCCGGTTGCTCCCGTTAAACCCGTCGCTCCGGTTGTTCCGGTTGCTCCCGTTAAACCCGTTGCTCCGGTTAAACCCGTCGCTCCTGTTGTTCCGGTTGCTCCGGTTGCTCCGGTTGGACCCGTTGCTCCGGTTGGACCCGTTAAACCTGTTGTTCCGGTTGTTCCGGTTAAACCCGTCGCTCCTGTTGTTCCGGTTGGACCCGTTAAACCTGTTGCTCCTGTTGCTCCGGTTAAACCTGTCGCTCCGGTTGGACCCGTTGCTCCGGTTGGAAAAGTAATAAATGGAAGTGAGGAAAGAGTGGGTCCTACTGTTTTAGGATCTAGAAAACCTTTCATATTAGGAAATTTTCTAAAATGGTTCATACCAACACCTCTTTCCATTTCATATTTATTAAACATAAAACAACAGCAATGATGAAAAGTAACTTTCGCTACCAACACACTTACTACAAAAAAGCAATCGCGACTCTGGCAACTAGTTTAACTCCGGCAGTTCAAATTTTTCAACCTCATCTGTGATTTCTACATGAATACCTAATAATTTTTTATCGCTCATGCTCATTTGTTTTTCTATAAGCCATTCGGGATAAGCTAGTTGTTCTAATAACGTTCTATAATAATCTGGATTCAATCTTAGTACATCTGGATTTCTTTTTTGAAGCACTTGATATTCAACTAACCTTTTTAGCAATTCTTCACATATCATGTTCTTTATTCCCCCTTCGCTAACTTTACAACTGATATACATACTTATATAAATCTATGCTCCCAGTTACACATATGTTTATATTTTGTGCAACTCAATCAAATGCCCCCCTCGATATTCATGGTGTCCTAATCTGCTTTTAATAAGTTCAGAAACATAAAATAACCTTCACTATAGTCAGGTCAGTTGTAAAAAAAGGGCACAACCACCAACGCTGTATGAAGATTTCATTTCGCTACTATGAAATGTAGCTGGATTATTTAATTGTTACTTTTTTTGGAGCTTACTGCCTAGTTTCATAATTGGAATAACAACTTTATTCCCTTTTCAAAAATCTCGGCAATAGGCACACTGCTGTACAAAGAATGACTTGTACTATAACAGGATTAACTCAACCGCTTTGTTTAACTCTTATTTATAATGAAACATCTTTCGTAAATTTCTTCAAAGCTGGAAGTGAGTAAAATGTTAATTTAAATTAATTTCTATTTATGATAATTATCTTGAAGGTATTATTATTTTAGCAACTCTACATACTAAAAAATACACTGGGAAAGGAGTTTGCTCTGATGAATGAAAAGTTAAATTAAAAAGTAATTTAGATCATACCATTTTACCTTTAACTTCTCTTGGCAGTGGTAATAGTATCGAAGTAGCCTCTCACTTATTTTGTTTATGTATTAATATTGTAAATATATGTTTCGTAGGAAATCCTGTAAGACGAAACGAATGGGTTCTAGTTGATTCTGGTATGCCAAAATCAATGGATCTTATAATGAAATTTGAGAAGAAAAGTTTGGCCAGCATAGTAAGCCAAAAGCAATTATATTAACTCATGGTCATTTTGATCATGTTGGTTCTGTCATTGAATTAGTAAAAAAATGGGATGTTCCTGTTTATGCACATAAGTTCGAAATCCCCTATTTAAACGGTGAACAAAACTATCCAAAACCAGACGGATTTGTGGAGGGGGGATTTGTAGCAAAAATTTCTCCAAGTTTTCCAACTCAAGGAATTGATTTAGGTAAATACATACATGAATTACCCCCCGATGGTAGTGTTCCCCATATGCCAGAATAGCGTTGGGTACACACCCCTGGGCATACTCCTGGACATATATCTCTGTTTCGAAAGATAAATCATTTCTTAATCACCGGAGATGCTTTTGTTACCGTAAGACAAGATTCATTATATAAAGTATTAACCCAAGAAAAAGAATTAAACGGTCCACCACGATATCTTACTACCGATTGGAAGAATGCATGGAAATCGGTAAAAACACTTGAATCTTTAGATCCTAAATCTGTAGTAACAGGACACGGTTTACCTATGTTTGGGGAAGAACTAAAAAATGGATTGCGTCATTTGGTAAGAGATTTTGACAAATTAGCTATTCCTGATTATGGAAAATATATTTAACAATATTCATCATATAAGATGTAGAAGTTTGAAGTTAGGCAACAATATAATTATTTTGTTCATACTCATATTAAACCTTTATAAAAAGGTGAGACTTAACGTCTCACCCTTACATCCATGTACTATATAAAGTTAGCGAGTAACTCCACCGCCAAGTTGCTGTTCAGCCATTGCTACTAAACGTTTAGTGATTTCACCACCAACAGATCCATTTGAACGAGCTGTTGCGTCTGCACCAAGTTGTACACCAAACTCTTGCGCAATTTCATATTTCATTTGATCAAGAACTTGTTCAGCTCCACGTACTAATAATTGATTGCTGCTTCCACTATTATTGTTTGACATGTTATGTCACCTCCTTCACCCTTTAATATGTAAAAAAGAATCCGAAAATATATAGTCCTTTTTTTGGTATTAATTTTTATTGCTTTAAGGCATAATTCACACTTATATTCCACAAAATAATATTGTGTAGGAGAGCGAAAAACTCTTGCCATATGGGTATTATGTAATAAAAAGACCTCCAAACCACGATGAAATGGGTTGTGCTTCATGAAGGCGCAACCTGTTTTTATTGAAAAGTATTATTCCTACATAAAAGTTAAAAGATAGGAGAATCATTTATGAAGCATATTGTTGCATTATTAATTAAATATACCGCTATTAGTGCCGTATTATTGATGATATTGGGCATATTCCAGGACGTTTCGATTCCTAGAGTATTACTGATTTCATTACTGATTACAGGGACAGCCTACTTAATAGGAGATTTATTTGTTCTACCTAAGTATGGGAATATAGTTGCTACAATTGCTGATTTCGGATTAAGTTTTTTAGTAATTTGGCTATTAACATATCTTTTAACAGATATAGATTTAACTCGTAATATTGGTTTTTCTGCATTTTGGTCTGCTTTGCTTATTAGTATGGGAGAAATATTCTTTCATATCTATATGAAAAAAGTTGTTTTACATGAGGATGAAGACTCAAGAGAATCAACTAATATGCATCAGGATAGATATGCTATGGAGATCTCACATGAATATTTAAACCGTTCTGAAATAGAAAAAGTAAAATCCATTCAAAGGGAAGATGATACAAAGAATAATAGAACGAAATAAAAAAGTGGCTTTCAGCCCATAGCCATCAACTTTAAAGAAGTGTCTCCGATGCTAAAAGCATCGGAGACACTTCTTTTACAATCTTTGAGTAAAATCCTGTATTTTGGGCATACTCAAATAGAACTTCCCTTGGTACATATTTTATGAAGCCACTGGAAGCTGGTCCGTTGATATCTCTATTAAGCCTAGAATCTCAAACGGCGTTGTTTTTCGGTATCGCCGCGCTTTTTTCCATTATTACCAATACCTTGAAAGATCCTGCTAAGCACTGAAACAGGATGTTGGAAAGTACAAAAAAGTGTGGTGTATATTTTTTTAGATAGATTTGCACCATATAAGCACATGTAAACTCGCTCATTTCTTTCCTTTGTTTCTCCCATAAAAGTCTCCGCATCTGATAGATCGTGCTTGCGACTAGACATAAACGCAAGAGTTGGCCATATAAATGACATTGAAACCGTTCTAGTTTCATCCGCTTGATTACATGAATGCGAAATATAGATTTCCAT
The DNA here is from genome assembly GCF_054570475.1 of Bacillus sp. C1. Lineage (NCBI taxonomy): Bacteria > Bacillati > Bacillota > Bacilli > Caryophanales > Bacillaceae > Bacillus > Bacillus sp. C1. The sequence continues at coordinate 86,770 of NZ_JBTMZT010000011.1, read as the reverse complement.
GTTTTGAATAGAATTTCTACTTGCCATCGTAATGAATAAAAAGCGTACACCTCTGTGGCTGGCAGTATCTCTGAAGAAGTGTTGGTAACTAATAGGTTTACTCTGCTCGCAGCCTCTTTTTCATTTTTTTATGGTGTGCCAAACGCTTATCCCATTCATTCTGTGTTAAACGATATAAGATGAGCCGAGCTCGATGCTTGTATTTCAATCCGATATATACCTCTGGCAATTCTAGCGTCTCTCCTTCTTGTAAGTTCTTCGTTAAAGCTTCTATATGTAATAAAATCCATTTCCCATCTTCGCCTTTTTGGTACACTTGCGTGTTCCAACGAATTCTAGATATATAGTAAGCTTCGCACAGTGAGATGCGCTCTAAATCACCAATATCATGATATCCAAGATCGCGAAGTACGAGATCTCCAGCTTGCAAAGTCTTGGTGCGTTCTTGCCCATATTTTGCATCGTTGCTAGTAGCTTGGTCAGCCGTCATTCCTAGAAGCTCTCCCGAAAGTAGCTCGTATTCCAATTGAATCTTCACACCGGCTTCAGAACCTCCACCACCAAAGCCTTTATAAACTTCGATATAGGAAGAAGGTAGTTGAAAGGATGTCGAATCCGAAATACGAATCCATGTAAAACGACTGGATAGTGATGTGGAGGAACAAATTTTTTGCCGGAAGGCATACAGAAATAACTCTTTGAGGAAGGCTACAATTCGCTCGTTCCAACGCTTATTGAGAGCCTCGGCTGAGATGCAAGTTCCTGTGGCTTCATTTAATTTTGTGCAGAGACTAACTAAGGACTCAGAACTGATTGTTTGTCCCAAAAACACACAGAGTGATACAAGGTCTTGTGCCTGAAACTTTCGTTTTCGTTGAATCATACCTGTTTGATATGCAAGTTCCTGTAGGTGACGAATAGAAAATTTACTTTGGAATTCTTCACCAAGTATACGTAACTCCTCAACCGGCATATGGTTGTTTATAGACATAAATTAAAACACCCTTTCATGCAGTACTGCATGAAAGGGTGTTTTAATTTCGTTATTTTATACATTTTCTTAAGTTGATGGCTATGGGCTTTCAGCCACTTTTTTATTAAGCTTGTTCAGTATTTTTAACATGTAATGGCGGAGGAACTACCCAGCCTTTTTTCTTACTTAGACGTAGTAAAGTTGCCCCAGCTTGTGCTTTTTTCATATGGAATTGTCCAAAAAGCATTCCTACATCTTCTCGAAGACATTTTCCCATTACTTGACTACAAGTTACTAATCCTGCCGCTAGACCTCCAGAAACAACTGCTGCAATTTCAGCATCATTGATGCGTGCCCCAGGAGGAATATCTTCAATAGATGCAACCGGTCTTTCTGGAGGTGCGGGTGGTAAAGCCACTCCATTTACTTTTAAAAGAGCTTTTAGTTCTTCTATTTCAGAAGTCATATCATTCTCAATTAGATTCTCTAAGAACTTCTTTAAATCTTCATCACCTGTGTGGTTAATATATACTTGATGACCTGCAACTGCTCCCTGTGCCGCAAGCAGATAACTCCAAATATCAAATACTTCTCCATAATGTAAAGGTTCATTTTGAGGATTTCCACTTAATACACCCATTTTAAGATGCCTCCCTTTTGTAAATATCATAGTTAGTATGCTTTTCAATATTGAAAATAAATTTTTAAGTATATTTATTCCTAAAAAGGATCTTTTATAATTCATGGGAAACACCTTCCCCACAAGATATGTGTTTGTAATCTAGAAAATAATTTTTCAAATGAAATACTCAAAAATTATTATTTAAAATTATCAACAATCTTTGAGTACAAATGCATTCAGTATGAGGATTTATTTGATAAATTAAATACAGACAACAAACATAGAAAAGAGTTATATGCTAACTACTGTAATCTGCTATATTTCCAATAATCAACAATATTGCTTGTCCTAATCATTTCTAGTTTTGAATGAAGTTAACGAGTGAATCCACCACCAAGTTTTTGTTCAGCCAGCGCTACTAATCGTTTAGTGATTTCACCACCAACAGAACCGTTTGCACGAGATGTTGTATCAGCACCAAGTTGTACACCAAACTCTTGTGCAATTTCATATTTCATTTGATTAAGTGCACTTTCAGCACCTTGAACCAATAATTCATTACGACTTCCGCTCTTATTGTTTGCCATATTGTATCACCTCCTATGTTTTTAATATGCTACGAAACATAGAGAAATATAAATCCCTTTTTATGGTATCACTTTGGAATTTGAGTATAAATTTTCCCTTTCTTCTTGAAATACGATTGGGAGAGACAAGAAGAGAAACAGTTTTAATAACACTCTTTTCATAACAAGGTTTGTTTGAAATGATTATTTTATCCTTCTCCCCCTCTTCTATTCCCTATAGGCATGTACAGCAGAGTTTTTGTTCATTCTCTTTTCATTTTGATTCAAATTATTTCTTAGAAGGGCGCTATTTCCTTGCGCCCTTATTTGATCTCGACATATTTTTTTATAAATTGTATACAGTTCCATATGGAATCGTTGAAAAAGACATTCCATATGGTGTAATATGATGCATCGGGTAATCATACTCCGTAGATGAATAGTACGGTTGCATACCTTGTTGCATTTGTTGTTGCATTTGCAATGCTTGGTGAACAGCATGAATTGTACTTTGTGCCGCACTATACGTAATACCTGCCGTTCCATATGCTGGCCGTATTCCAACTTGGGTATTAAAATGTGAATAAAACATTATGATTCAGCTCACTTCCATATAAGTTGTTACAGAGTATATTATGAGCGTTCATTTCAGTGAGTGTTACAACCTAATCCACTAACTTTTATTCAAACAGTGTTTTTATATAAATCCAAATAAAAAACTAACATCAAACCATTCTTTTCAGATGGATGAGAGCATCCGGCCACGGGTAGAAACGGTCAGTGCTTTTTTAGCCCCATTCCATGTGAAAACAGAAGGAGCAAATGAGTGAAGGTCTCTGTCTGTTCTTCATAACCATAATGTATCTGTTAGCAAATCAAATTGGATTTATATATAAAAACTTTTCACATTTAAACTGGACAAGTCTTTCTCATATCCAAACAAAATTCCTTGAATCTAAAACTTCTTCTGGAAAGAGATTGATTGTTCTACCAGACATCACTTTCCAAGCTCCTAAAGAACAGGTGAAACAAACCATAGAAGAAAAACGTTACGGAACTGACTATAATCCATTTGATGTAGTCTGCCCTACTTTTAACGGTAACCCTTACAATCTCACAATTGACGGACGACAAAATTTTTCAATATATCGTATAGGTCGATGGGCTTTTTCTTCATCAAATATCCAAGGAAACTCTTCAGTACCCTGTCTCTTCAAGTCATTTAAATGCCGTTGACAGGACAAAATATTTTTCTTACTAGCTTTGATGTTTCCTTGAACAACTTGCTCTGCTATCGTAGAATTTCTTCGCTTCCTTGTCTCACTTGTGTTTGTCATAGAACTTACGATTCTGTTGTTTGGTATTGTATTCGTTCATCAATCATTACAACCACCAGAAAACCGAATCATTTCAGCTTCCATGATTCCCCTTCGATGTTCGACTAAATGAGGCTTACAATTATTCATTACTAATACATGCTTCTTTACTTTGAGTAAGTCCATACTTAATCCATGATCATCATCACTTGTAGTAACAAATTGTACATCTTCCTTTAACTTCAATGCTTCAATTAGTTCCTTTGTTGAGAACTTAGATAATACTTCTAACACATCTTTATGTTCTACCTTTTCTATGTAAACTCCATTTGATTGAGGTTTCATGCACAGACCACTATGTTTACATTTAAGACATGGCACTATAACATCCACACACACTTGAACTAAATGCATACTTACAGTTGCGGCATTCGTAATTGTGTAACCCCTTACTTATTTATCCTCACTCCTTATTTATATCTTCAGGAATATCACTGTCCGCATACAAACCTTCTTCTTTCATAGGTTTTACTAATATTGGTACACCGAATGTTCCATCCTCATTCCGTACACTCGCCTCTTTTATACCAAGATCTAAACAAATTGCTTCTATTGATGCTATTGCAGGTACAAATGTTAATTTTATATCTGCCGGGCTATCTAGTAGAGTTACACCAGATATCACAGATGACTCTATTACTATTAGTAGCTCAGGTGTATATAATGTAACTTTTTCTATACGACTACAGTCGTTGGTTAACCCACCAGGGATGGCAATAGGAACTGACATTTTCCTCACTATAAATGGAATTTCAACAGGAATAGGTGTCAATTTTCTAACCACATCAGGTTCTGGCTCTGAAGTAATTACACTGTCGAGAACAAATCAACTTTCTTTAAATTCAGGGGATGTCATTCGATATTTCTTTAGTGTTGTAGCTGGAGACTTTGTTTATAGTGATGCAATATTAGTGGTTACAAAGGCCGGATAGGCTCTTCTAATAATATGAACTATATCAGCAAAGGCTCTAATCAATCTTCCCACCGAAGTCTAATAAAATTCTAGGCACATTTAAACGAGACAAGCATATGTTATTGTATGGGATTCCGACCATTCCTTAAAATCTACTTTTCTAAGAGAGCGCTTATATCGGCGCTCTTTTTTATTTGATATTAAATAAGGATTTTGTTTCATTATTCCGTTGCTGCAATAAAACAAGGTTCCGTTATTTCCTCATGCTTAATTACCCATTCAAAGGACTTTAGAACAAAAATCGTATTTCCATATGGTATTCCGCATTGGAGATTATTCTTTTCTTCTTCTGGTAAGTCATCAATATCTACGTGCATCTTTTCTTGTAAATTAACTTCTCCCTCATAATATTCGTTAATCTCTTCAACACTGAATCCTGTTTGTTCCTTGTAGTATGCTTTTGCCTGTTCTTCTGTTTCAGCGCAAACCCATTCTCCTTCACTTACCTTGAACACTTTCATCACTTCTTATCCCTCTCTTTCACTTCAATTTCCCATCCGCATTCACACGTTCGCTTAAATGTATCGTCATTTATTTCTAAAGTACCTTCACCGTTTCCAAGCTTGTCATTACCACAATCAGGACATTCTGCATACTTTCTAGTTAATTTAAGTGTGCTTACAATGTTCACTCTTATTCTCCTTTTCTACTCAAATAACTATCTTATTCAAAATTTTTATCTTTGCACCACAATCTATCCGCTTCTACCGTGCCAAAGGTTGTCCCATTTGCATTTCCTATTAATAGTAAGAAGGATAGGAGGTGTAAATATAATGACTTGTACTATAACAGGATTAACTCAGCCACTTTGTTTAACTCTTATTTATAATATTTCCACTGGTACACTTATATCTTCTTCCGTTACTTGCGGAGAATGTACTCTAGAAACGGAATTCGATTTTAATAGTCATAATCTAATTATTAGAGTACCATTTACTGGTCATGGTACTCTTGTATTCAATGACAGATTCCAGGCAAGTTGCGTTACAACGAATATAACTCAACCTTAATCAAAGCTATTTATTTTTAGGGAAAAGTAGAATTGTAACTTCTATTTTCCCCTGTTTTTTCTTTAATGAGGTAGCAGTAAAGGTTTATAAATTTTTCATGTTGTTGTGTAACAATTGATTCAAAAGCTATTTTTTCTGAAGGTGTTTCTTTTGTCGTAAGTTGTAATATTTCAAATCCTGAATTGAGATGCTTTTGAATCGCCTTTTGCAAAACTTCCGGCACATCGTCCAATTGAATTGATTTCATATCACTTTCCCCTTTCGTAATTTCTCATTTTCTACTTCAAGCCGTTCATTCTCGTTGATAAGTCGTTCGATGATATGCCCTGTGACTGCCGTTCCTCCGAAAACAACTATAATGACTAATCCGATGTAATTAGTTCACCCACAGCTTATGCTGACGCTAAAACAGTAAATACATGGACTGAGGAAGAAGTTCTTCGCTTTTTGGATCATACAAAAGAAAGTAGATATTACATTGCATATCTACTTGCAATCACTTGTGGTATGCATAAGGGAGAAATATTGGGTCTTCAATGGAAAGACATCGATTTTGAAAGAAGAACGTTATCTATCAACCGTTCTCTTTCTCATATCACAAAAGAATTTCACGAGCCCAAGACAGCGACAGGAAAACGTTTAATTGTACTTCCTGAAGTTACACTTCAGGCATTGGGAGAACAACATGAGCGAATACACGTAGAAAAGGAACGATACAGTAGCGCATATAACGAATATGATTTGGTCTGCCCTACCTTTAACGGTAACCCTTACAATCTCACAAGTTTGACACATCTCTAAAAAAAGCTTATAAAGAAAAGTGGAGTTCCTGCTATTCGCTTCCATAATCTAAGACATACTCACGCAACATTGATGCTGGAACAAGGTATTCATCCTAAAATTGTGAGTGAGCGATTAGGATATAAAAGAGTAGGCATCACATTGGACACCTACTCGCATGTTGTACCAGGACTTCAAGAAACTGCGGTGGATCAATTTGCAAACGAATTATTCGGAAAGAAAAACGTTCATTAGAAGTTTTCATTTCTAAGCAAAAAATCCATTCAAATTACCCTAAATAAAACAACTGTAAAAGGAGCAAAAAACATGAAAGAAATCAAGTCTGGCAAGGAATTTAAAGACATTATCGCAAGCGAGGAACCAGTAGTAGTAAAATTCTTCACAACATGGTGCCCAGATTGCGTACGGGTGAAGTAGTAAGTTTTATGCATGAGTATACATCGTTAATAAACGTTGTAATATAAAGGTTTAGAGGACATATCAGCGACCATTTACCTCTTACCGTTATTAAGAAGTATTCGTTTAGTTTGCGTTTTCGTTTGCAATCCTGTTTGCAAACTTGTTAGCACCTTTTGTTTATCAAATACCTGCATCAGCTAGAGTAGTAAGCACATTCCATATATAATTATCTACATCTGTTTGTAGCCTAGTGTATTTCTCAAATGTTTCGGGTTCGACATCTGTTTCCTCATTTGTAAACTCCTCACAAAAAGAACTCACCATGAATGCTAAATCCAAATGTGTAATTTCATGCTTCTCTAATATTTTTTGTAAACTGAAAATCAGTTCCATTACTTTCCCTTCATTTGTCATTGTACAACGCCTCCCCTAAAATTCTTGAAAAAGATACACTTTCATAAATACATCATACTTAGCTGCTAACTGCTCCAATCTCTTCTCTCTGTATTTTGTGATCGTGAAGAAATGGATCACTGGTACTTTTCCGTTATATTTTTGTTTATAAATTTTCGTAAACTCTTCATAACATTTTAATTTTTCATCATTTACTATCATCTTTTGAGTACGATCTATTTCTACAGCATGGAGTATTCTATCATCATCACGAAACTTCACATCTGGAATAATTTTCTTCTTTTTATTATCTTTTATATATCTAATTTCTGTTTCTACTTGCCACTCTTCCGGACAATACAAATGTAACCAAGCTTCATTTCGCAAAATCGCATGCGCTACCTTACCATGATGAACCACTTTCCCTTCCCCAAATAACTTATGTCCTAATTGATTTAAATAGTAAACATACTCTTTATTATGAATCACCTTACTTGTATAAGGGGATAAATCTTTCATGATGCGATTTGCATTCCGTATACCGCCCATATCATGTACACACATTAAATGACGACGTGTTGCAAACTGCAATTTTCTAATCGTCGCAAGTATCGCCATATGACGGTTGATCTGTATATGAGTTTGCATCCTCATTTTTCTCCACCTCATATTGTTTTAAATGGTCCCACATCATTTCGTTACTAATGTAAGGTACTTGAATTTCAGTAAGCCTATCTGTTTTAAAAATCGCACGTCCCGGAATACTTTGTATAGATTCTAGCCCTGGTTCATCGATAACGACTTGTGAAGCAACTGCAGTTGGTAACCTAAATCCTAATTTCGCATCACTATTTTGTTTCACTTGTCGCGGTAGTGTATCCCCAGTAGGATACTGCGTACAAAATATGAGCCTAAATCCTAAGGCACCTCCTATACGTGCAATATGAGAAAGCATTTGCTGACAAGAGCTTAGTAATTTTTGCTCTCCTTTACTCATACTCTTATCCGGACATAGTTCTGCACCTTCATCTACAATGATAAAGCACCGATCTTTTATGTTAGTTTCCACGACATTTGTGTAATGTTTTTCTTTCATGTATCTCATTTTTTCTTCCATCTTTTCCAAAATACTGTTTAGTACGTCAAATGCATCAAATGGAGTTTCTGCCACTTTATTAATCTGCTTTAAATTATTGTAAGGTCCAAATTCTAATCCACCTTTTAAATCGATAATATAAAAGCTTACGTGATCAGGTTTTGCCAACGTAAGAGATGTAAACACGTTTTTTAAAAAAACTGTTTTCCCCATTCTTGTAAGGCCTCCAAGCGTCATATGAGGTGTCTTGTCAAAATCATGATAAATCAATTCCTCTTGACTCTGCCCCATAGGAACTCTCCACTTTTCAGGTACAATTAAATCAGCAGACCAATGCCATTTCTTCGGTATTTCCTTACGAAAAACACGAATTTTCAATTTGTAATTATCGTATTGAATCCGTACCGGCTTTCCTAATCCTTCACTTACGACATCCTCCACTTTTTGAATTATTTTTGACGGCATCCCTACAGGTAACCGGTACACATAAGTCGTACTACGATCATCTTCTTGTCGTTCAATAAAGATTGGATAATGTAATTTTTCATCTCTCCTAATAGCAATTCCACTTACTTCAAAAAATACTTGTATCTTCTTTCGGTCATCTTCTTTACTCTTGAACTTATCACCGAACACGGCAAAAATTAATGCCGCCGCTGGGACAAATAACAGCTCTAACATAAAATCACTCCCTATATCCCTCTTATAGAGGGTATATATCCCTGTTTCAAAGAATACGTGCATACGAGCCAAAAACCTTCTGTCATGCAGAATGATGAATTTCCACATCATATTCCTTCATAGAAACAAAACGAGAATATAACGTAGAAGGTATAAAAACGAGCCTGTAAGTGTCGTATACAAGGTTACATTTGGAAGCCAATGTGGAATACTCTTACCCATTTTCTCAGCAACCTTCATTCCAATTACAGACAACCCTGTTGCCATCCAGATAATTACCGTTTCTCCTGCAATTGTCATACTTATTCCTCCTCATCCTTCTCACGGAATTTAATTCCTGATTTCGTAGCAACAACTTCATACCGTTCCATTAGATCTTGCCAATCTAAAATATCCTCTTCTTCCCCATATAAATCTTCTTCAATAACCTGAGATAAACTGAAATATCCTCTATACTCTTTTTCATTGCATACCTCATGTCTTTGCATGTGATTAAAAATGGATTCTACTTCTCCTCTGGATCTTGATTGGTTATACATTTGTTTGAGGTGTTTAGAAGAATAAAGGTAAGGTGTTTCATTCAAACATGCATACTGCCAACGCATTACTCATCCCTCCTATTTTCTGCAGTAATCTTGATGTCCCTAATTCCACTTGGTATTCCCCGTGGTCTTGATATAGGTATATGACCTAGAAACATAGATATTGCCTGTCCATTTAAACTTTTCAAAATATCTATTGATTAAATTAAAGGAGGACACATTTTTTTATGCGAATTATATATAATGAAGGAGGGGATGTTATGCATTTTAAATGTAAACTTCGTGTTATTTTTGCTGAAAGAGAAATCCGTCAAAAGGAATTGGCTAAACTCATTGGAATTAGTCAAACTACAATGAGTTCACTTGTTAATAACACAACCTTGCCTACTTTCCTTACTGCTTATAAGATTGCGAAAACACTTGATATGCATATTGAGGATATTTGGATAGAAGAAGATGTATGATACACATCGTCTAAATCAAAAATAGGAGGAATGCTTTATGAAGAAAAAAATATTAACAGCATTAACCTGCGGAACATTACTGGTTGGGTTAACATCTTGTGGTTCTAATGAACAAACTACAACCGAATCACAAAAATCAGAACCTACATATAAAAAAGAAGAAGAGAAACCAAAACAAAAAGTTGCCTTCAAAGATATGACAACTGATCAATATTTGCAAAACTACAACAAAATTAAAGACGAGTTAACTGGACAAGGAATTCAGGTACTACCTTTTAACCTAGAATTCGAGGAAAGCACAAAAACACATAGATTTTATTACACAAAACAAGAAAATTACGGCACAGAAGACGCGAAATGGATTAGTGTAAATTTGAGAAGAGACGGAAAAACAATCGATGGTCTTATGTTTAATGGTGCACCTGATGTTAATACTATTAAAGCAATGGTAAAAGCTACAGGTATAACTTGGTCTGATAAACTAGATAAAATGATTGAAGGGAAAGAATCTAATCAAGAAAAAGATGAGATAAAGGTTGATGGTGTAAGGATATCTATTTTTGGAAGTCCTACTAGCATTACAGTAATGGTTGATTCTCCTAAAGATTTATAATTGAATATAAATAACGAAAGCCGACTCATAAGAGCCGGCTTTCGTTTATTGTAAATTGATATTTATAAAAATATTATCTGAATCAACAAAGTTACGAATATGTTTTTTATTTGTGTACGCTTTTAAATTAAGTGGTGTTGAACCAGTATAAATGAACTCGCTATTTTCTAACACTAATTCGTTTGCACTGTTAACGGATCCAGAAGCTAATACTGTGTTAAATGTTGGGTTGTTTATTGTAACTTTACAATTTACTGCCTTGAAAGTTGTATATTGTCTGTTTGTTTCAGATGAGAATAAGTTATTTTTCTTTTCAACAGATACAGTACAATCTTCTAATATTGTGTATGGTGTCTGGTTTTCTACATTGGTAATGCCAACTTGAATAACGGTGTCAGTCAGCTTGCTGTTTTTTATTTTTGCATTAAGAGGGCAACCGTTAAAGATGTGATTCCGCACTTCACAGTTAACAAAATCAGAATCAACAATAATAAACTCAGATAGGACTTTGTTGTTTTGTGGCTCAAATCTCACCTTAAAGTTTTCAAATGAGCAATTATCTACTTGAAAAGTCTTAATAATTAACTCTCGCTGAGCTGATGTAGAATGTGCCTTGAAAGTACAATTTTTTAGTTTATTAATTAGCAACCATGCACCGCTTACTGTCTCGGTGTATGTGATATGGCAATCTGACATAGTGAATCCTTCTGGTAAGAATATAGAACCCATATTCTCAAAATGGTTATGCCTGATTTCTACTCGGTAAGGGCTAGATTGATTGAGGTTAAATTTACCGCCTACGAAGGTGTTACCTTCAACTAGGACATATGGGCTATAAAGTTGAGGATCCATTAGACTTAAATTATTTAGATTATTGTAGAAATAATTATCTCTAATTTTAGCTGTTGACATTGCATATAAGTTAACTGCCGTGAAGTCAGTATCGTGAATGTGATTATTATAGATATCTACATCGTAGCAACCTACCAATATACCATGGAAACTATCATAGATATCATTGTTTCTGATTACACACTTCGATCCATAAGAATCTTCCATGTTGATAGCGTAACGAGTTGGATCATTGAATAGTGGTTTCCCATCTAGGAAATAAGCTAAACCTTTACCGTTCCCATGGATAACATTATTCTCAATAATATTATGGCTCCCTCCAAATGTTATTCCCCCTCTATGGCCATTGGTGATATCACATTTTTGAATAACATTATGAGAAGGAATATGTCCAAACCAGACTGTAATACTATGTTGTCTCACTATTGTTTCGTCTAAAAATTGTAACCTATATTTATTGGCTCCTTTAGGAATTGAAATGTTACTATAGATTCTTCGTCTCTTGTGTACACCTATAAACTTGTTATCCTTATCATAGAAGAAAATATCGAAGAACTTATTGACTAGTCCAGTGAGCCTCGTGTAGCCTGAACCTGCTATATACATGGAGTCAATTTGCTTTTGAGCATCGAACTGAATAGGTAGCATTTTTGTAATAGTTGTCTTAGGAGTAGTTACCGCTATTGGTTGTCCTGTTTTGTAATCTAAGGACTCAATAGTGTTCCCTTCGTCAAACTCTACATAGTTCGTGTATGCCGTGGAGAGAAAAGAAATATTATCTCCCATATAGTCACGAACCTTGCAGTGCTCGAGAATGTTAAACCTAGCGCCTTTTCGGAATACCACTCCATAGGAATGTTCTACAGCCACCTCTTTCACATCAAAAAAGCTCCTGTCTTCTCGACAACCCACTATTTCGCCATTTCTAATAGTTGCGTTCTCTACCTTTTCGAAAACGAACGTAATACCTACAAAGTTATAATAGTCTGTACCTGTGCGAGTATCTAAAGGACTCTTTTTATTTGAGTCGAATATTACTTTCAACTTAGATCTGTTTAAATTCAAATCAACTCCCTCTCTCATCAGTATCTCTCTAGGATAACATAAAGCATAATCCCCACGAGGTAGGACTACTGTCGTGTATCCATTCTCGTACGCATACTGTAAAGCATTGTTTATTCCCTGGATATTCTTATCAGCTTGTATATAATCTGCGTCTACATATGGCTTGTTAGGTAATCCTTTTTTAATGCCCCATTTTTCTAAATCAATTAAATAATTCATCTCTACACCTCTTTTTTAATTTTTAGATTTATTTTTGTGAAAATTAAAAGAGCATCTCCGGATAAGAAGATACTCTTTTACGTTTGGCTCCCTACTTCACATATACATAGGCTTCGTTTGCAGTTACATAATATGTTTTACCTTTGCTGTTGTGTACTTTGTATTGTTGTGATCCATTTACAGTTACTTTTGCATCAATTGTGAATCCTAATCCTGCATCTAAAGTACCAGCAACATCTTTGTCCTGCCAAGATTGAGAATCATAGAAACGTAGGTTGTCCACTTTGGACACAACGCGTTTTCCTACTACAGAATTTGAAGCAGTTGTCGTTTCCCCTTCATATCGAATGTAAGATGGATTGTTATAGACCCATTGATTTCCACCAAGGTTTAGCCATCCGTCTTTTTCGCCCCATACTTTATAGGATTCTGGTTTGTTAAGTTGACGAATTACAGAGTAACTTGCATCTGGTCCTTTACGTAAGTTCACGTTGTAACCAGTAATGTATGCTACTCCATCTGTTACTGCTGTTGGTTTTTCTGGCTTAGATGGCTTTTCTGGAATAGAAACATCTACACTAGAATTATTGTATGCACGTTGTACATCAGCACGGAATTGTGATTCTGATACACCATGAGATTTTAAGTAATCAAGCGGATCTTCATGGTCTGTACCGCCAAGGTATTTTGTTACATCATAGTGAGTCCATAATCCTTTTTCTACGGATAATCCGCGATCACGTAAAATTTTAGCCAATAACTTCACATATTTATCATATGAACGTTTGAATTTATCGTAATCCGCTGTTTCACAAAGCTCTACGTGTACAAATCGTTTATTTGCACTTGGTCCACCGCCATAAGCGATGTACTTCGTATCAGCGATTTGAATCGTCTCATTCCAATCGACCGCATAATGAACGAAAGCATTACGCCATGTACGAGTTTCATACTTTTGAATATTAATAGCTGGAGCTTCTGGCGTTGCTGTGCTATGCGCCACAACACCTTCATATGCGCCTACACCATTACGATATGGTTGTTTTGGTAAACCATCGATAATAAGCGTTCTATTAGCAAAAGCTCCTGTCGTAAAGCTAAACAAGAGCAATAGAGTCATAAATACAGAGGAAACTAGTTTGAATGATTTTTTCATTAAGCATCTTCTCCTTTTTCTTCGTGACTAGTCCAAATACCAAGTGAGACACCTACTACAAAAACATAAGGTAATAATTCTTCAAGAAAACTCTTAGCTTCTGGCATGCCAATTTTCGCAAATAAAAATCCAACCAATGAAAAAACCGCAACCCATGTTTTCCAGTTGCGGCATCGCTTTAAAATATTTTCTTTTTTGAAATTCATAGTTAATTTGTCTCCTTTTCCAAAGTATCAAGTCGCTTATGCGCTTGTTTAGTACTCTCTTCGACCCTTGTAACTCGTTCTCCAAGTGCGACCATTTGCTTTTCACTCGCCTTTAAGTCAATCCTAATGTCATCAACTCCTTTCCGGATATAACCTAATTCAGCTTTTACTTCAGCGCTTTGTTGGCCATCAGATTTTATTGCTTTCGATTTATTTAGTGAATAGGATAGATACCCTATTACTAAGGAAAGTATTGCGATGAGTACTCCAATTTCAATTGTCATAAATTCACTCCTTTCAAAATAAAAAGAGAAGCCATTTGACTTCTCTTCACTACGCTATAAATAATTTTGGATCCATGTTGAAAATCTTCGCAATATCTTCTTCGTTTCGGTCTTTCAGATATGATTCTGTTGTAGAGATATCTGCGTGGTTCGCCAAAGACTTTAGCATTTCCAATGGTATTCCTTGAACTTTTAAATTATCTAATCGGCTATGCCGGAAACAGTGTGGATTGATATGAATCTCTTTACCTTCTTTTTCACTTAACATGCGTGCAAAAATCTTACACCAATAATTAAATGTGCTCTTATTAATCAGCTGTCTGTGCCCATTTTTATATAATTTAACAAACAGTTGCGGGATAGTATCTCTCCCTCTTTGTTGCAAATACAAACGAATACATTCTTGTACACGGTCGTTAAAATATAAACGGAATTGTTTGCCGCGTTTCCCTTGAACGATATTAGTAAAATATCTTTGATCTAAATTACTCTTAAGTACCTGGTACACTTCATTTTTTCTTGCTGCACTAAAATATGAAAGTGATAGATACATTGCTAACATATACTTTTCTTGACTCATTAGTTCGTCAATCATCCAATTAATTTGTGACTCCGGAATAAAGGTGATTTGCCTAACAGGTCTTTTGGGCAACCCTTTCACTCTAGAACCAACATTAAATTCATAGCTGTAATCATCATCACTGGCGCAATATTCTAATGAGGATCTCAAGGCGCTCATTAGCCCGTTTACTCGAGCGTGCGATACTCCAGTATCTTGAAAAAAGATAGATAAATTCCGAATATCTTTTCTTGTTAAATCAACTAGATGTTTATTATCAAAATGTTGATAAATAACATATAAAATAATTCTCAAATCCCATTTATACTGTCTAATTGTACTTTCGGCTCTTCCTTCTGCTTTCTTTTCAATGAGAAAATCTTTAACGAGGTTCTTGTTTTCTTGACTTACGTGTTGATCATAAACCTTTGGATCTACAATTTTTGCCATGATAAATGCCTCCTTAAAATAAAAAGAAGAGTGATAAGTATCATCTCCCTTCCTTTTAAAAGCCGTATTTTAGAACAAAATAAAAAAGACACGTCATATACGTCTCTTTATTGTTTTAATAGTATTCAATCATTGCAAGACCAGCGGTATGGGATTCATCCCCTGTTCCTTCTGCCCATACACGAATTCTTGATTCATTCACTATAAAATTATTGATTTCCAATTCATGTACATCCCTCATGTATCCTTCGGTTTTACCGAATACGATAGATTTATCATCGCTACCAATGCACAATTGATAAGATCTTGTGGATGTGCTCTTTGCTTCTTTTCTTAGATAGAGCCGTTTAACATAAGTACCTACTGGAAGCTCTAGAGTAAATTCGTTTGAACCATTACAAGGGAACGGTCTCCATATTGGTTTAAAATTAACCATTTTTAAAGAAACTGACGGATCACGCGGACTGGCATTTTTCCACCCTAAATCAAAATCCATCGTGCGAAATTCGCCTATTGATTTTGAACCTCTTGATCTACAATCTTTCACCATTGCTCTACATCCGTGACCATCCATTTTTATGCGGTCATAAAGTGGAACAGATAGCGCACTTCCTACATCACAGTTATCGAACTGGATTAATGCACTTTGAGCAGGCAATTGTTGATCGCTTCCTCCTTTCAAGGAATATTGGAAATTATCATGCAGGATACAACTGCGGAATATGACTGTTTTTCGAGTGTTTATTTCCACTACATCCCGTGGTGTTCCATCCACAGTTCCAAAGTTACAGTTATCCCACACTATTTGACACATGTTTGTATCAAATGGATCTGTATTTACTAGTTTCCTGTGTTGTCCGTGTAGCTCGTATCTAACATTTGTAAAAGTGAAATCGCAATTCCCCTGACCGAGGACAGCATCTTTTTCAATTTTTACGATGTACTTGTCCTCTGTTTCACCTTCTGATTCAAACATTTCATGTGATCCACCGAAGGCGTGGAAAGAGCCGCCACCACCAGACAAAACTCTTATGACATTCCCTTTTGTTACAACGTCTGTAGCGACTGTTTCTATAGCTACAGATTGGCGATTATTAAAAGTAAATACATCTCCATCAGAGTTTAGGTTACATGTTTCAAACTTCATCAAATCGGCGTTTGCAAGTCCATCGAATTGAAAGAGTTGATTCATGGATGTATTCATCCCGATCGAAGATGCTACTGAATATCCAAATGCACAATTCTCAAATTGAAATTGTTTTTCTCCGCCATTGCTCCATATTTTAAAGCCATTTCCTAGTTTGCTATCATCTGTACAAAAACCAATGTCACGAAACAATATCCTTTCTAAGCGATGATTATTCTCTCCATTATTGTAGAACCAACTAGGTTTACTGTCTGTTTTTAATAACAGAATTGTAGAATATGGATTGACTCCTTCAAAAGTTATCCCTCTCCGGATTCCAGCTAAGTTATTTAAATCACTTAAAAATTTGTCTGTTACTATATATATACCACTCGGAAATATGAGTTTATTTTTAACTCCTATATATGGCGTGTCTAGCACATACCTTGCAGCATCTAACAAACATTGTGTATCATCTGTCTCACAATCTGCTTTTGCACCAAAGCTTTTCACATTGACACCTATATCATGTTCGTAGCTCATAGTTTCCTCCTTTTTTATAATAGTATCTGCGCTGCGAGTGGTAGTTCTCCCACATAATACGTAGCGCTGAATTGATGGGTCTCTCCTGCTTTTACTACACAATTCTTATATACTTGTGGATATAACTTTTGCAATGTCGCATCCCTATGCTGTAACCAAACAAGTGGATCGCGCAATCCTGCTTGTCCTTTGCGTAAACTTGTATTGATATTATTTATTTTCATAGCTGCGACATAATCTGTTCCGGTAGTATTTAACATCGCGTAACTTGTAATTTTCTCCCCATTTACAATGTCATTAAAGCTATTATCAGTAGCTATTGTATCAAGGGATTTACCATTCGCATCCAGCAGTTTATCCACAAAAGGACGACTTCCTGGAAGCATGGCGATATAGCCATCTTCTATGAAAGTGTCTTTCAGCCATTTAACTTTTATATCAAAAGTAGCACCTTGCGTTGTAATTGTATGAACGGAATAGATTTCGCATAGTGCATTCGTAAGATCGCCAGGATGAAATCCTTTCATACTTTGAACCGCTCTTACGATTTGCGCTTCTTTTACCGTTGTATCGGCTGTCCAAGAAGTTATTTCTTTATCATCCACATAAATCTTTTGATTTGTTTTGAACACTGTTGCTGCACTATGCTCTGGAATCCATTCAGCGTTTACAGCCGATCCATTTGGCTTAATTCGAAATGCAAATTCTTTGTTACTGAATGGGACTAACAAGTCTATCTCTTTAACGGGATTTAATAAATCATCATAAGTTAAGGCGGTCTTATGTGCTTCTGCCGCTTGTGCATAACCCGTGTCATTCTTTATCCATCCACGAGAAGTGTTAGCACCGCCAGCTGGTGCGTTTGCAGGGTCGTCACCTTTGAAAGTTGCCACGACTGTATGTGTTCCTTTTGTTAAACCACGCACTACAGGACGGATTCCGTAGTTAACCTTTAACTCGTTAGTAGGAACCGCGGCGATATGTGTACTTATTGTTTTTACTACTGTACCATCCACTTTAAATTCCCATAAACCGCCACGATTATCAGCGAAATGTTGAAAGTCAAATCCTGTTCCATCGAATATAAAAGTGAACGTGTCACCCACAACGCTTGCATAATAGTTCGGTGAATTAGCTTTTTGTATCGCACCTGTATCTGATTTATAATTGATTGCATTCGTTTTCTGAGATACGACAGATAGATTAGAAACAGCGCAATCCTCAAGTTTTACATAATCATCCTTTACGTCTTTTCGCAAAGTGTAATGAGCAACCTTATTCCCTCGAATCGGTACAAGTATATCTAGCGTACGATCTGCTAAGATGCGTGTATACACTTTAGGTGATATATTATGATTGCGGAGCAATTCCACATAATCCTTTTGATTAGGAAGCACTTCCGCCATAGCATTTAAATCCACTTTCTCTAGGTTTTTACTCGCTTCTATAATCTTCTCAAAGAGCTGGAATTCATTTTTAGACTCAATGTTATCATCAGCTAAATATGATTCTCTTACTTTGAAAGAGAAAGGATAGGTAATTTTCCGTTTTTTCACACCTGCTACTTCTCGCTCGATTGTGATATCAGCATGGACTGTTCCTACTTTTGCAAGAGTCTGTGTGGTCAGAGAGATACTTATTTTACCATTCTCTTTATCTATTATTTTTATTTCTTTGTTCTGCATAACGGTAGTCTGATCAGGTTTCTTAAACGTCGCAATGATTTTATCTGTGTCTTGTAATGGGAATTTTTTTGAGTTCGTCTCTATTTTTATAATAAAATCCGAAGTGTTTAAACTATTTTGAGCAAACTCAATATCATAAATACGATTTTCTTTTTGAGTATCAACAACAATTTCAAATGGCTCATTCATTGAAATCCACTCCTTTTTATAAAATAAAAAAGACCAGCTATTGCTGCTCCATAGGCCCAGTTGGTTCTTCAGTTGTTGGTGGTTCTGTTTGGTTACTTTTATCTATTAAACTTTGAACCAATTCTTTTAACTCCGTATATCTATCTTTTAATGTTGTTACTTCTTCCTTAAGTTGCTTATTTTCTTCAAACAAACGATTGTTTACTTCTCTTTGTTCTAAAACATGTTCCTTCAATCCTGCCATTGTTACAGATACCATGCTATAAGTATCAACCGTTTCATGCTTTTCACCTGTGAAAATTTCATCAGCATCATCTGCGATTAAACCAACATTTTTCCTTATTTCTTTTATGGTGTGTAAATTATCTGGGTCATCCACTCTTGTTTGATACAAATCAGCGACATCTGATTTGAAATAGTATTCTTGGACATTAGCTGACATGACTTTCTCTAGAGCTGAGAATGTTAAGTCTTTAATATAAGTTTTCAAACTCCTTTGCGATGTATTAAGGAACCTAGCCGCCTTTAAATCCGCCCAACTTCCATCACGAGTCCAAAACTGCAATGAATCCATCCAATCTGGATTATACGACCCACGAATTATGAAACGAGATAACTTTAATTCGGCATCTGTATCCTTTCGAACCAGCGACATAACATTTGTGTTATCAGCGCCATTTTTATGAAAGAAAAATTGTCCAGTATCACTTCCAAACCAGTGATCACCTTCAGATCGAGTTTGTAACTGTCCATTTTCTCTAAAAAAATATACTCCAATACTTGTGGAATATGTGTTTGTTTCTAAATTCGAATTTTTAACCATGTTGATACTACCTACAGAGGTTTTAAGAGAACCAGGAGTCACTGTATTAGAAAACACCATACTTCCTGTCATATCAGTTCCTTTAAAAGAGTCGCTACCTAGTACAAATACCGGTCGAACTTCGCTGCTGTTTTCTGAGTTGAAAAATCCCCAAAACGAACGAGGGACCGATTTGTCATACAACGTCATATACTGTTTGTTAAGTTCTACAAAACGATTAGAGTCGGCTGTTTTTATCGTAACCCCACTCAATTGTTTTGCTTTTAAGGAACTTGCTACTGTATCACCATCCAATTCAATTTTTCCTGCTTTGATTTTAACTGATTCAGCTGTTTGATTTATTTCGGAAATAACTGTTCCTTTTTTTACAGTGTTTAGAATATCAGTTTCGGTAACCTGTATTCGTCCTTCCATCTGTTTTACATATGCATCTTTAGCAAATGATCCATCTGCTTCTTTTTTTGTATATGTTTCTTCTTTTAACGCACGTATTTCAATACCTTCTGCATTCGCTTTGATTTGGCGACCTAACTCTGTTACCTTTTGATTATAGTCAGCAGTCGCTACTTTATCAGCTATATCTTGCAGAATTTTATCCTTGTCAAGGATATCACTTGGGTTTTCAACATAAGCACTTGTCTTAGATGCTTTTTGTAGCATCGGATGCGCCATCCAAAAAGTGCCGTTCCGCAAAACGTATGCTCTTAAACCAACTTTAG
This sequence comes from Bacillus sp. C1, assembly GCF_054570475.1. Classification (NCBI taxonomy): domain Bacteria; kingdom Bacillati; phylum Bacillota; class Bacilli; order Caryophanales; family Bacillaceae; genus Bacillus; species Bacillus sp. C1. Next base: position 66,385 of record NZ_JBTMZT010000011.1, on the reverse strand, counting down.
CTGCATCGGCTGGAGCTTTCGTTGTGTAGGATTGTCTAGTCCATGTATCGTTCTCTAGTGAAAAGTTAAGAAAATTACTACTCGATAGTTGTGATCCGTCAGATTTATAAAAAATAATAGCGATTCTCAGGTTTTTATTTACATGCTCATTAATATTCTTGGTTTTAAAATATGCTGATACAACAACATCTTCATTAGGGGTTACAGGAACTTTTGTAGATGTCGTACTATGAAACCCATTATCGACTAGACCACTAACAGTGAGTGTGAGAGAAGGATCTCCCCAATGAGTTTCATTTTTATCAATAGTAGCTGGGAACTTACTATCCAGCCCCCAATACTTCATACCTTGATTGAAACGAGTATTTAAAAGTTCATTATTCAACCCAACTCCACTAACATAATCTTCAACATCTTTTATTTTCACAGCTAAATTTAGTGCATCTGAATGCTGTTGAATGGTTGACTTAGCATCTGTAATTTCTTTCCCTTGTGCTGTTTGTGTTTCTTGGATTTTACTAACATTTTGGGAAATTCCATCTGCGCTTTTTTCTACAGTTGTGATACGTTCATTAAATGAATTTTGATTACTTTCAACTTTTGTTATATTTTCTTTTATGCCATCCACAGTTTCTTCTACTGTGGTTATTTTGTTAGTAATAGTTTCATTGTCTTTTTTTAACGATTCGATAGAACGATTAAATCCATCCGTTGTTTGTTCTACAGTAGCTACTTTTTTACTGATATTACCTTGTTCGTTTTGTACATCTTTCATCGTTCGATTAACAAGGTCCACAGTTTCTTTTACTTCGTTATATTTTCCGTTAACTTCTTTTTGGACATCTTCTACCTTTTTATTAAGTTCTGTTTTCGCTTCTTCTACATCCGCGATGATAGGCTCCCATGTTTTACCGTCCCACTTTTTCAAAATGCCTGGTTTACCTTTAGATATATCCAGCCATAGCGATTTACCAGGTTCTAAATTATCTGTAGGCGCTATATCACTCTCAATAATTTGCGTTTGGTAGTTTTTTTGATTTTCTTTGACTAATTCAGCAAGCTTCTTCGCTGCTTCACTTTCTTTTTTTGCTTCTTCTGCTTTTTTATCTGTTCCAGCATTGATACGATCTGTATAATTGTTAGATTGCTCTAATAACTTTTCATTCAGATCTTTTACCACTGAGAGAATATCAGAAGTCCACTTCTTTTGTTCATTTGTACGGTCTACAAGCTCATCACGTTTGTTACTGAACTCATAAACATTTGGCGTTTGTTCGAATGGATATCTTCTCCGCTGAACTACTCGTACATCAAAGTCCATATTGTATTTATGATGTTGGAGTATGGCTCTATCTCCGACTTTGGGTTCATTCGTATCATCGAAATTTGCTTCCTTGTGATCCACAGTAATTGAAATGATAGGGATATCATTCACAACCTCCTGACACCGTTTCAACGCTGTTTCTTTATTTTTAATTTTGTCATCCTCAATGTTTTCCGCTTGTCTATATCTGATTAATTCTGGCATTTTATATTTTAATGGTGACTCATAATAATATTGAAATTGTGGACCACCGTCTTCTTCTTCAGTTGGAGTATGCCCTAATAACAGAACAGAGAATGCGCAATTACTATCGTCTGTTGTTTTTTCAATCGCGTTGACATTATAACCAAACTTATATAATTTATCAGTCGTTTTTCCGATTCTATCCGCAAAAATAACCGTCATGTTATCGAATATACATTCAATATCAAAACGGTCTAATAATTTCCGAATCATTTTCATTCGGCTTTCTCCACCGAAATTCTCGAAATGTAATTGGTTGTGTTTGGAACAACGATTGATATATTTAAAATTACTACCTTTGAATGTGTGAGCAAGTCCTTCATCGATAGATAAATAACCTGTAATCTTTTGCTCTTGTGTTTGTAAGGATAATTCAGCGCCAACTTGAATTGCATCGCAATCTTTGAAACCTAACTCATTTTGTTTATTCACTAAAATAATATAGTATTGACCTTCAAAACTAAGTAGGTTTCTATCTTCCACATACGAATAGACACGCTTATTCATTTCTGTATCTGGGGCGACAAAACGAATAGAGGATGGTTCATTCTTTCCCTCTATTACTTCGAATTTTTCTGTATCGATAAGATGAAACTGATCACCTGTGGATAATTGTTCAATTTTGGGTCTTTCTACTCGCATATTACCATCCCACTTCTAAATAATTGACTTTATTATTATGATTAGACCCCACTTGAGAGAATGCGCCACCTTTAACAATTACATTATCAATAGTAGTGTCCTGTATATTTTCTACTCGTACAGTCCTAGCTTGTACACCATTTACTACTGCCCTAAATGTTTTTTTATCTGTGCTGTAAGCTAACTCGCCAATGTGTAGGTCTGCCCTGGATTCCCAACCGTTTTTATTGTTATATTTAAGCATTCCGCCATGTAAAGACCAATCAAGTGTGAAATAACACCAAATTCCATCTTCCCAGCATTCTGAAACAGCAGGGTATAATATCTCCGCACCTGTTCCGAAGTCAGTTGTAATTCCTTTATTGAAACCACGTATTACAGGATTAACGATACGAAGGTCTTTGTAATATGGTGAATTCGTTCCGTCTTTTGATTTAAACCAGACTCCACGAGAAGACTCCTTATTTTTCCCTTTCCGAATATTTACACCTTCAATGGTAAAATCCTCACAAGTATCATTGAGAATTTGAAAAATAAGTCCGTGACCAATATCATTTCCGATGACTTTTTCAGTTTTGAAATAGGACATATTATTAAACAAACCAAGTTCTTCTAATACGTTTTCAGCCCGTACATTATACGTAATATTGGTGTGGATGACTTTATCAACTGGCGCAATTTCAGCTAAACCCTTCTTCACGTTTTTTAATTTCAGGTTTACATTCACATTGTCACAAGCTGTTAAATCGTAAGGCTTCGCATTTTGATTTGTGAGCGTATTTTTATCAGTGAATACATAAATACCTACTACTGTTGCAATTGATGTCGTAGCGCTACAATCTACCGCTTCTATATTGATTTCTGTATCTTTCACAGCATTTAAAGCGATATACGATTGAGATTCGCCACCATTGATAACTTTTGTATCAACCTTTATATCTTGGCAATGCGACAATACAAATACTTTTGCATCTTTCATCTTTTTAAGATCAAACACGCCACCTTTGAAAGTAATACCCTGTGTTTTATCATATCCACCAATATTCACTGTATCTTTATTAGCGAAAAATGTTGTACTACCGCTTTTTAAAATAAAAAGGGCATTCGGATCAGCTCGAATGTTGATATTACTCGGTATATTCAAATCTCCGATTGTGTATGTTCCTGCTGGAATATCTAATGTCTTTCCGGATGATTCATCTAGCGCCTTTTGGAAAGCTGCATTATCATTTCCATAATAGTCCACGCTGTTATATGGAATCATAGAACGAATCGCTTTTTCTAATGAGCCGTGAATGCCTTTCACCCCTAAGACTTCTTGCTTAATATCATCATAGGCACCCGTAAACTCTAATTCTCTCCATTCTGTTCCTAAACGTAACAGTAAACGCTTTATGGTTTTATCTATAGCGAGAGCTGCCACATCTGTTTTATTATTAGCAACAAAAAAACCTACTCCATCATTGCTACCCTGCGGCACTCCCTTTGCACCTGCTGCATATTTGAAAAATCCTGATTTTCCTGTCAACTCACTGACATCCGCAATTGATAAAGCAAGGCCTGCATCATCTGTTAATTTAATCTGTTGAAACTTATCTGTATTATCCAGCTTCGTTTTCATCTTTTGGTTAAAGTCGCGTAACGTTTTTTCTCCTAATCGCGATGCGGTTACTTCATCAAAGTTAGATGGTGCTGCTGCAAGGAAATCTGAAATCATTTTTTCTACTACATTTAAAACATTCGTATCACCATTTTTTATTAACTCTTGTAATTTAGTAATATCAATGGATTCTTTTTCCGTTAAATTTAAAAGAGCTTGCTGAACCATAACAATAAATTTATTGTTGTTCACAAGCTCTGAATATATATTGTTTATTTCTAAATTCAATTCTTTTCGTTCGTCAGCCGATATACTGCTATCAATGTAATATTGTCGTGATAAACTCAAGTTGATTACTCCTTTCTATAAATAATAAAATCTTGTATTAATCTCACACCAATGGAATGAGGAGGATTCAATTTTGATTTGATTTATACCAGAAACTAAATGTATTTCACCAGCATCTGCATGCCGAACTAAGTTTCTGCCATATTCATCTTCTATATGAAGACCCTTAATAACGATAATCCCCTGTGACACTGCGCCCGGATTGTAAATTGTTAATGAGTCATTAGTAGTAAAGTTGGTGATCTTTACATAACGCGGATCACATTTAATCCGCCATGTTATAGAATGCTGCGCTGGATTGATTTCCATTGTACCGATGTTCTTAAAATTAAACCTTTTATCTTTGAATGTATAATCATAATCATCGTCCCATTCCATTCCCATTCCCCATGCAAATTTATTAGAATCCCATTTTTTTGCATCAAGTGATGTAAAGAGACTTTCACCAAAGCCGTCAGGTATTGAAAACTCAATGATAATTTCATACGTTAAAAAACCAGGATCACGACGAATTGACATATCTTGATACTCAACCCGTCTTCGTATACCTGGTTCTCCAGTATAAATAATATAAAAGTCTTCTAATCTCCCAAATAAAGCATACAACTCATTCCTTTTTTCATATACTCCCTCAATATCTATGGTATCGACAAGGACTCTAAGTTGACATCCGCGTTCGGTATAACTCTTGTTATAATAATGAATACCAAATTTACCATTTATCTTTGTTTTCTGTACTTCTTTTTTGGGAGGATCAACCGCTAATTGTAACGTATCGACATTATAGTCTTTTTTAAGGGAGCAAGTTTTACCATTTTTAAACAGAAGAATTGTATCTACCACAACTCTTAATACCCCCTTTTTAAGAAATTGATATTTTCTGCACGATAATCTTCTTTTCGTACAATTCTTTGCATTGTGCGGCCATCTAAATTAATAGGCTGATCCAAAGTGAGCTGTATAGCGATTGGTTGTTTAGCTTGAATTCCAGCTTCTAATTGTCTATATTGGATTCTATTTGGATCATCTGACAATACTTCTTTCCACTTAGACAGACTATTTACATCGTGAATAGACAAGCCTGCAAAACGTTCCATTTGTTTACCAATATTCATGACAGTATCACGCATACTACCTGGTAAATGCGTAATCCAATCGTTCATCCAGTCCCCATCTATAAAGATTGAGTTGAAATATTTTGTTAATGGATCATCACCTTTGAAACTGAATATCTCTTCTGGTTTAAGAGAACGAATACCGTCAATTGCTCCCGAAACTGTATCTTGTAAAGCATCTCGTACCACAGAATACTGACTCTTGATACCAGAAGCAATTCCATTTGCCATTCGAACGCCTGCAAAAGATAAATTGTCAGGATGTAGTATATTTACAAGAGATTGATAAGCCTTCACACCAAGAACACGGCTCTCATTTTCAGCCATATAAGATGATTTGGCAATACCTACAGCAAACCCTTCACCGAAAGGCATACCACCTTGATCTCTAACAAGCTTCGAAGGAGAGTTTACATCAAGTGTAGCTTTTAACGCTTCAAATGCACCGCGAGCTAATCCCGAAGCAACTTTATTTATGACTGAACCACTTGATTGCATACCATCTATAAAACCTTGAGAGAAACTTTTCCCCACACTGTTCGTACTTACACTATCTAAACCAGATTTCCCTTCTTGAGCAACACTTGATCCACTTGATCTTGCATTACCACTTTGTGAAAAAATACCTCTAGCAAAATCACTACCAGCTTTGGAACCACCGCCGCCATCTGTAGCACTTCCAAGCGTTCCTTCCACACCTGATTTGATACCAGAAGCCGCACCTACAATATTACCTCTATTGCCATTAATCCCTCGTTGCATAATTGAGGTAGAAGATGAACCGCCTCCACCATCTGTTGTTGCCCCTAGGATTCTTTCAAGGCCCAATTTTACATTAGCTCCTGCACCAACCACGCTGCCATGATTATTAGCAATATTATTACGCATCATCATGGTGGAATTATTACCGCCATTATTATCGGTTGTGCTACCAAGTGTATTTTCTACACCTTGTTTGATGTTACTGGCTTCGCCAACCACACTTGGATTGTTTGAAGCGATATTTTGTTTCATCAGAATTGTGGAAGCAAACCCACCCCCACCGTCTGTAGTGAGACCGAGCATTCCCTCGATTCCTAATTTCACTTCACTTGCTGCTTGTATAGGTTGTTGACTGTTCTGTCGGATACCATCGGCAGTAGTTTGCGAAATGTTAGCGCCTTGTTGCGTTGTATCGACATTTGTCTTTTGAACAACAATTTGCCTGATTACTTCAAGTGCTTGATCTATATTTAATTGTCCACTTTGTAAACCTTGTACAAGAGAAGCAATTGTTACTTGACCATTAGGCCCAAGATCATATTTCGTTTTATCATCAAGACTAACTCCAAGTTTTAGAAGTACATCTTCGACACCGATGAAGCCCATTTCCATGCCTGTTTTTAAAGTAGACATGATTTTCGTTCCATCTTGTGCTAAATCTGTAGCCGTTAATTTCGATAGATGTTGTTGAAAGAAAATAAACACAGCGTCAATACCAACTGTGCCTTCTTTTAAACCATTTACAAATTGAGTTGTGGTCATTTTGCCAAGTGGCCCTAAATCTATCTCTAAATTTTTCTTTAAGTCAAGATTTAGTTTTGCTGCTATATCAGTAACATTCATTTGCTTTAAGCCATCGGCAAATGTAGTCATTACTTTAATACCTTCTTGGGTTAGTGGTTTATTACCCATTTCCCCACGCATGGTATTAATAATTGCAATCGCTACATCTTGAACTTTATATTGACCAGACTTAATTCCTTCCACAAATTCTTCTACTTTAATCCAGCCTTGTTCCCCTAAATCAATTGCTTTGCTACCATCTTCAAATGTAAGAGCGATATCATTCGCAATTTCTACTGCTTTCTCACGTGTTGATTGGAAAAGACTATCATAAACGGTATTAGAATTTGAAATTAAAGATTCACCGTATGATTTTACTTCATCAGCACTCTTTTTTCGTAGGTCAGATTCTTTGGCCGCTCTGTCTTGCAGTCTCTTGAATAAATTATCATTCTTACTCTCAATCATTTCAGAGTTTTTAACGTACTCACCAAATCCTCGGCCTTGGATTTTTATTTTTTCGGTTTCAGCCTTCGTAATACCGGTTGTTAAATCCATTTCAATGCCTTTGGATTTCAATACTTCTTGCGCTTGTTGTAACTGTTGTTTATATCCTTCTGTAATCAGAATAGATTGCTCAGAGTATTTTTTATTGATTTGCGCAATAGCAATTTCTTGCCCTTGAGCATCGGCTATTTTACTTTTTGCAAACTCTGTTTCCTTTTGTCTTGCTTTATCTAACTCATTTGTTAATTTGGTATACTCTGAACCTAAATCTTTTACTTTCCCTTGGATTGTCTCGACAGAAGTATTTTGGTTGAAGTCATCCATTGCCTTGCCTATTTTTTGAATTTCGTCCACACTTTTTGAAGCTGCTTTCCCTACTTCAGCATCAATCGATTTTAAAGCTGTAAGAAATACAGATTTATCCGCTGCGGTCATTTTATAAATTTGGCCGTTATATTGCGTGAGTAGACTCTGTATTTTCTCATTTGCCTTGATAACAGCTTCTTCTTGCGCTTTGAATACTTCCATTTGATCATTTACAATTTTATCTTTTGCACGTAAGACCGCTGAATCAGTTTCGCCAGCAAACCAACTATCTAAATGAGCTTGAAATTTTCCTTTATCTTTATTGATCGCTTGAATTGCTTCGTCTGCTAATTTTCCAAATTCATCGTGCGCTCGTTGTACAGCTTCTTTAGCCTTTTCGCCTGTCATGGTCGGAATTTCGTCTAGTGTCTTAAAGGCTTGCTCTTTCATATTTACATAGCCTTCAATGGCTTTTTTTGTACCCTCGCTTACACCGTCACCAAATCTTCTACTATCTTCGTCTGCCTTTTGAGCTTTCTTACCAGCATCAACGAAAGCAAGACCTAATGCACCAAGCCCAATTACAGCTGCACTAATTGTCGCAACAATAGGATTTGCTATAATTGCTCCAACAGCAAAAGAAAGCATACCAAGCGCACTCACTACTCCCATAACTGCTGGTGCTAATAATAATGCTGTGCCATATACCTTTTTAGAACTATCATCTAATCCGTTAAACCAATCAGCTACACCTTTTACACCTTCTTTAAGGGATGGAATAGCTTGATTAGCAATATCCAATATTACTTTTCCAAGCGGTTCTAATGCAAGTTGCAATTCACGAGTGACAGATTTCCACTTTTTTGCACTTGTATCATATCCATCGACCATCTTTTGCATTGCGCCATCATAATTACCAAGACCAGATTCCATATTGTTTAGAGAAAGCATCGTTGTTGCTTCAAGGTCTTCCCATTTTGTTCCAAAAAGCCCTACGCCTATCTGATTTACTTTAATTTGGTCATCTGTTGTTTTTAACTCATTTAGAACAGTATTAAAGACATCTTTTACAGTGCCTTTTCCTTCTAAGAAATCTTTCCACACTTTTTGAGTACCTTCAGATAACTGACCCATCGCATCAGATGTAGCCTTACTACCATCTTTCACACGAATCTGAAACTCTTTCATTACATCGTTCACATAATCGAGATTATAAGCACCATTTTTGCTACCATTAATCAAGATGTTTAACATTTCATCAGCGCTAAATCCCATTTCGTTGAACAATGGACCATATTCACTCAAATTATCAAATAGTTCACCGGAATAATTCAAACCCTTTACAGAACCTTGTGCTAATAAATCAAATGCCTTTTGACCGGATAATCCGAAACGATCCATTAGCTGACTCGCACCACGAGTTACTTCATTTACATCGGATTCCATTGTTTCCGCTAAAATTCCGCTATCTCGTGTTACTTGTTTTAAGGTGTCATCATCGTTAATACTTTGAATATTGCGCTTTACTTTTACAAGAGAATCACTAACACTTTGTAAATCTTCACCGTAACCTTCACGCCATACCTCTTTAGCTACAGCACTGAATTTCAGACTCTCTTCTTTTGTTAAACCAAGACCTGTTTGGACTTTCTTATTTGCTTCTTCGAATTGACCGGCATTAACGACAAGTGCACCAACTCCAGCCGCTGCGCCTACTGCGGCAGCGCCAAAACCTTGGCTGATTCTAGATCCTGTTTCTTGCATCCCGGTTCCAATTTCGTTCATTCGTTCTCGTAATCGTCCAGATACATTGTTTAATTCTGCAATTCTATCCTCAGTATCTCCAAGTTCATTTCGAAATTGATGTAGAGCCGCTTCGGCATTGTTAAAACCAATTGTATTGCGATCAACTTGTACATTTAAACGCTGTAATGATTGTGTACTTTGTCGGTATTCTTGTTGCAACTGTTGATATCGTTCTTGTAATTGCCTAGTTTCTTGAGAATTCGCTCCAAATGTTTGTGTACTTTGCTGAATTTCTTGTTCTAATTGTTGCATGGAAGTTGCTAACTGCTCGCAGTTTTGACGCATTTCTTGTTGTTTTTGTCTTGAGGTTTGCAAAGCTTGCTCATAATGACGCATTTTTTGCGTTTGTCCCTCAATTTTATTGTTTAAATGATTCGCTTTATTTTGTAACTGATCCATCTCTGAACCAACAGCACGCAATTGCTCTGAACTATTTCGAAATTCTGCATCCATGACACGAAGACTACGGTTAATACCAGATACACCACGTTCAAATTGTTCGGTATCTAATCGGACTCGACCACCTATTGTGTTATCACCTAATGCCATTTATTTCACCTACCTTTACAACCACGCCGGCGCTTGATTCGCACTTGTCACTCGATTTGCTTTTTGTTTTCTTCCCAAACAGGTAAAGTAAAACGCAATATCCATTTCATTGATTTGATTTTGTGTCATACCTGCATCCATCAAAAGATTATATATATCTATCACGACTTCGCTGTACTTATTTTTCTTTTCTTCGGTTTCATTTCGAGTTGATTCATCAACTTTTTTTTCGAATCATTCACCGTATCCATCATCTTTATCGCTTCTTCTAAACGTCCCATGATTGTTAAACAAACCGAATAAATTGTAAGAGATAAAAACCATACATGAGTACCATCCACAAATTCTTGCGCGGTAAATTGATTGCCGTATACTCGCGTTATAAAATGTGCTGCCTTTTCAATCGTTTCTTTTGGGACAAGATCAGCTTGCATTTCATCTGCTAATGTAGAAGCTTCAAATGTTGCTGAACCAGGAATAAATTGTGGAAGATAATAATCTTTTGTTCCTTCTGCTGTTTGTAATGTAATTTTCATATCTTTTTCCTCCTAAAATAAATAGGGACAGCAACATGCCATCCCTTTGTTTTCTATTAAGCTCCAGGAGCTGTAACTACTGGTGGTGTTGGTACTGCTTTAAACCAATTCGCTGCAACATTTGCATCAAAACCAACTTCTTCTTCATCTAATCGATGTCTCCAGTTTCCGTCAGATCGTTGAATTGCCTTACCTTTAATTTTAGCGCTTTGGAATGTTGGTTTATCCTCTGCTGTTTTATGCTCATCGCTTGGAAGTTCAAACTTCATTTTGTAATAACATACATATAGATTTTTTCCGTTGTCATACGGCAAACGATATAGTAAAGCTACATAAGGAGGTACATCACTTGTGTTATCAACAACTTGACCTTTTACAAGCTTTTTACCTAGCAGTTCCGCATAAACAGATAAAGGTAATGTATCAACTTCTAATTCAATTTCCGTTCCGCCGAATGCAGACGCCGTTGCTGCTGGTCCACCTTCAGCGTAAAAAGTTACTGATTCTGCTTTAGGTGATGCTTTTCCGCTAACTGTCTTACCAATTCGTTTTGGTGTAGTATAACTAAATTTACCATCAGATGTTTCTGTTAGAATCGCATAATGCAAATCTCTAAAATCGATTGTCATTGCCATATTTCATTTTCCTCCTTAATTAATAATTTCCGTTATAAAACGAAAACCATATCGATAAATTTTTGTATCCATTTCATAATCAGGGAATGTGCTTAAACGCTGAAAAGACAGCTTTTTCATAGCTGCCTGCACTGCATTTTTTAATTGTTCCTTAATAGGTGACATTGACCATATATCCACTTGATACATAACAACGGATGATTTCTCTGTATTTTCAGCATAAAAACCTGGTGATGTATTCAGTTCAGAAAAAGTGATCCATGTATTTGTGCGATCATTTCCTTTCACAAACTGATATACAAATTCCCCACCAATTCCTGCTTTAATTACTGAATCTGTCCGTAAAGCATCGAATACTTCTTTATTTAAATTTCTCATCTTGTTATCGCATCCATAAATGTCTTTTGCATCGCTTGCAACACTTCTTTCTCACATTGAAGCAATGTTTTTTCCACAAATCCTTTATGTGGAGGATTTGGTCTTTTGCTTGTTCCCCAGTTTTGGAATTTCATATAGAAATGTGGAGAACGATCCGCTTTATCCCAACCAATCCGTACATATGATGCGCTCCTTTTCTTAACAACTCTCCCCATTTGAATGGTATCTTTCGCATGTTTTCCATCTCGCCAAGATTCCTTTGGCGTAGGCTTATGGGGTCTAGCGCTTACTGGAGAATTCATTTCCAACTTCTCTTTGAACACTTCAGCGCCAGATTTCAATGCTTTCGCTGTAATTTTAGGCACATCTTGTCCTAAATTTTCTAATTCACGAATCCATTCTTCGATTCCAAAGACTTCTAATTCTGCCAATTGGATCGCTCCTCACAAATAAGGCAAATTTCTTTATGCTGTTCGTCAATATCAATGGATGATTTAATCTCATGTAATTTATCATCATAGCGAACACGCATTGCTGAATTAATACCTTCTCGGTATCGAATTGTAAAGTTTATTAATTTAATAACAAACTCCGCGTTGCCTTTAAAAACTTCTGAATTGAATCCTGAACCAAATGGAGTTGCTGCTTTTGCCCAAACTGTAGCAAACTCCTTCCATTCGGATGGAATTACATTTCCCTCTTCGTCTTTTTCCTCAGACATTTTATATTCAATAACGATACGTTTATTTAATTTTGATGGATTCATTGATTATCACCACTATAGTCTCTTAATTGCAATATAGTAGTTTCTAATGATTGCTTTAAAGCAGGAACATTTAATGATTTATCATGATTCTCATAGTTTAATAGAACATGTGTTATTACTGCTATTTTATATAGAGCCTTTTCACTTTCAAGAACACCAGATTCACGTAAGGATTCTTTTGCACCGTCAATAAGAAGTTGGAGGATCATGTCCTCCTCATTCCCATCAATTTTTAAGCGGTTTTTTATATGTTCTAACATATACTCACCTACGTTCCTGAAACAGTCGTTTTCACTGATAATGCAGTGCTTAACGAAGAAATTAATCCGTTATTTCCCACAACTTGAACTTGATAAGAATATGCTGTATCGCCTGTTAAACCTGTGTCTTTATATATTGCTGTGGCAGACGTTCCTACTTGTTTCCCATTACGGAATATTTGATACTCTTTAATGCCCCCATCATACACAACAGGAGACCAACTGATGTTGGCCGTTGTTACTGTAGTAGAATCAACTTTCAGTCCTGTTGGCGTTTGGGGTGGATTAGGGTGTAGTAACTACTTTTGCAATACGGAATGCCGATTTTAGTTTAATTTTGTGATCTAACCATGCTGTTAAAACAAATAATTCTACACCGCTATCAACATCTTTATCGCGATCATATAGCATATTTAAGTCGTAGTTAAAATGAGAATAGCGGAAATCGCCTACAATCGGATCAGTTGCGTTATCACAGAAAGTAACAGGCTTTCCTAATACTTGTTCTGGTTGAGCATTGTATAATGTTGCGTTTCCGTTTGCTAAGAGTTCAATAATATCTGAGTAATCTTTATATGTCATTAGAACTCTTGCATTGGCACGGAAATCTTCATGTAAATCAGCAATCGAGTCTTTAATTGCTTTTAATTTTGAAGCTGCAGAAACTTCTTTGATTCCTGCTTTATAGAATGACATTGATTCTTCTCCTGCTTTTGGAGTTTTTGCAAATGCAACTTTCTTTTCTTTTGCTGCTAGACCGCTTTGCAAAGCTAAATCTACTGTTTGTACTAAGTTTGTATCTGTACCATTTAAAATAGTCTCTGAAACTTTTGCTTTTACTTTAAGCTTATGACGTCCAAATGTTACAACATCACCTTCTGATTTTATTTCCTTTGCAGTTGCTTCATCCGCTACAAAATCGTCATCATCTAATGTGAAGTTAATCTTTGGAACTTCTAAATTTGTAATATTTGTGAATGTAGAAATATCACGAAGTGGATTTTTCACAAATGGTTCATGTAATAATTCATTTGTTAAAGTAGATGGTAAAAACTTCTCACCGCCTGAATTATTACGATCACCTAAAGCCATTTTTGCTTCTTCAGATACTGAACGCTGACGAATTGCAGCACGAATTAATTCCGCTTTCGCTGAAGTCATACGTGCTTTAGGATCATCACTTTTTAGATTCGGATTTACTTGTTTTTGCTGTAATTCGAATTGCGCTTTTTGCTCTGCTTCCATTGCATCATGTTGTTCTTTAATTACGTTAAAGCGCATTTGTAAATCTTTTTTCGACTGTTGCAATGCCTGAAGATCTTCAATGGTTGCAGAAGGATCAATCGCTCTTTTAGAAAGGTCACTTTCTACTTTTTGCAGTTGTTGACCAATTGTAGTTAAATTTTGTTTTAGTTCGAATAGTGTATTACTTGCAAAGTGTTGTAAATTTCCGATAGATAAACGGAATTTTTGGTTTTTTTGTACATTTTTCATGAGTGAATTCCTCCTAGAATTGTTTTTATATACTCCGCGTTAGCTTTCGCTTCTTCGGCAATCTTTTGTCGCTCTAACATTTCATCTGATGGTATATTAGACTGCATATTTAATAATTGTTGTGGTACATTTTTGTATTGTTTCGCCCACTTTTCCTCCACACATGCAGCAGCAGTATTTGTTGAAATGATTTCATCGCAAAGTCCATATCCTATGGCTTCTTCTGCCGTTAACCAGGTTTCAGCATCCAATAATTTCTTTAATGTATCTGCATTCAACTTATCACCAGCGCGATTTAAATAATATTGAACCATTGATTGATTAATACGCTCGATATCATCAGCCGCTTTGCGTAGCTGTTCAGCATTCCCTACTACATAAGTCCATGCATTGTGGACCATCAACATTGAGTTGGCATACATAACAATCTTGTCTGAAATCATTGGTAATACAGATGCACATGATGCACCTATGCCATCGATGTACGAAATCACTTTTGCTGGATGGCGTTGTAACATTGCAATAATAGCCATTGTTTCAAATACCGATCCGCCTGGACTATTAATATAAAGATTAATAGTCTCAATTCCGTCACCTAGTTCATCTAATCCGTTTTTAAAAGTAATAGAAGATACCTCGCCATACTCTTCCCATGCATACTGTGTAATTTCGCCATAAATAAAAATATCTGCCGATTTACCATTAGCAGATGCTTTCATTTGGAAAAATTTATTCTGCTTCTGTTTCTGTTTTCCCACTATCCTTCACCCCCTTTCGTTGAAGTGGGTCCATATCAATTGGATATAAATCACCTGAGATCCACAATTGAGAAGCCGAACCTCCTTTTGGCGGTTTATCTTCTAATTCACGAACTTCATCCGGCGATAATCCACCACTTCTAAGCATCATTTGATAGAATTGTGTTCTAGCAGCCATATCTCCTCGAAGTAAACCACTCATATTAAATTTAAAGTAATAACCATCTTGTCTCTCTTCTGAATTTAGCAATTTACGATTCATTTCTTGCTCATATTGCCGCACAATAGGCGTTAAAGTCATTTGCACAAACTGAATCATCAACTGTTCATTACTGCTATAACTCAATCCCTCTGTATCATTTAAAAAAGAAGCCGGAACATTAAAAACGTTAGCAACTCGCGAACGGGTAATTCGTTCTGACGCTAACGTATCTGATGCAAAGTATTTTCTATCCATTTCTTCTATAGTTACACCTGGTTCTCTAAATAAAATACCGCCATTTTCTTGATAAAAATGTTTGAAATCATTCACAACTTCTTGTCGTTTTTCTTTATCAATTTGAGCATTATAAGTGAGAATAAAACTATCTTTCTTTTGCATTTCTGACAAACTAAATTCTTGTACGGCCTTATCGTATTCTAAAGTATTTCGTAAAACATCAATTGGACTAATACCTTTCCATCTCGAAACACCTGTGATGTGTTTGACATGAAACATATTCATATTGTGGATGTAATAAGTACCGTCAATTCCACGCACTTCATACCATAAATTGTTGTCATCTGTGTTTAAAAATGATGTTACATAAGCTGAATCAATTGGAATTAGAGCTTTCGGCTGCATTCTGATATCTCTCATAATGGCTGCATATCCATTTCCTGTTTCATTTCTAGATACTTCAATTTTGTTAATCCAATCGTACCCAGACATATTAGGGTTTGGATTATTAATAACTACATCAGCCGCTTGATTAAGTTTTACATCATAATCCTGATAAAGTTTCAAAGGTAATGATGATAATGTGTTCGATAATCGACTAATTACACTGAAAATCGTCTCATTTGTAGCTAATTTTGCATTATCAATACCCCAAAACTTCCTTCCAGCCCATGAAGAAAAGTTGAATCCAGTACCTTTCCATCCGGCAGCCGCACCTTTTAATGCTCCTTTCACACGATTGAGAAAATTCAAATTCTCACCGCCTTTCTAATTAAAGAGATCACTAACTGATACAAATTTAATATTTCCATTACCTTGTGGTTGAGAAAGCATTGGTATGACTTCTGTATGAGCATTCAAAAACGCGGCAAAACCATCAATCTTTCGATATTTGCTCTGTTTAGAGGGTAAAAAATTACCATTTCTGTCTTCCACAAGTTTCACATTATTCATATACCAACGGAAAAGACGATTCTTGTTGCTTATCACTTTTCCATCCAATAATAATTCCTTCACATCTTTCAATGCTGGACTTAATGTTAAATGTCCCTGTCGAACTGGTTCTGTTTCAAAACCATATGTCTTCAAATCTTCATTTAAACGATAAGCATTTGCGGGATCATAAGTGATTTTTTTTATGAGATATTGTTCGGATTGTTCAATAAACCAATCATAAACATACTCATATTTCACATATTCACCAGGGATAATGGTTAGCCATCCTTTTTCTTTAAACTCTTTAAAATCAATGTTTTCATTATCACGATCCACTTTAGCTTGTGGAACCCAACTATGGGATAAAACAAAAACATTCCCATCATCTAATGGGAATTCTAAACAAGCACTTGTAAAATCTTCTGTTGAAGATAAATCATAACCAGCAACACATTCTTTACCAGATAATTCTTTTATGTCAAAAACTTCTTCATTTCTTTTTAATATTTCAATACCCACAAAGGACATTTCATCGTTATCAACAAAAATATTAAATTGCTTTGTAATCCAGTCGTTCTTTTCTGCTGCTGTATGCTTGTCTGTGTTCCAATCATCGATAAGAGATGGAAGATCCAACGAAACTCCCATATTTGGATTTGCTTTAATCCACAATTCTGGATTCTCAATCTCATCCACACTGTCCATTTCAGCCATGAAATAAAACTTTCTATCTTGATCGATAACACCTTCTAAAACATCAGTTGCAATCTCATAGTATTGAACAAGTGGTCCTTCAAGTTGATATCCTGCCGTAGTGATATACACTATCATTGGTTGCTTTCGTGCACCACGTGACTTTTTAATAACATTGATTAACTTAAAGTTTTTAAATTCATGTATTTCATCAAAAATACCAAGATGTGTATTCAATCCATCTAATTTCTTACTATCAGATGCACGAGGTTCAATTTTAGAATGGGTTTTATCATAAAAAATACCTTTCTGGTTTTCACGTAGATGCTTCCGAAGAAATGGTGACTTTTGAACCATTGCACGACTTTCATCAAAAAGTTCTCCAGCTTGTTGTTTTGTATTAGCCAAAACATAAACACGAGCCCCTGGTTCATTATCTTTAGCAACAGCATAATTAGATAGACCAGAAATCATTGTTGTTTTTCCGTTTTTACGGCTAATAAAAATAAGGCCCTCACGAAAGCGCCTATAACCAGTATCTTTATGAACCCATCCATATAAAGAGCCAATAACAAAATGTTGCCACGGCTGAAGAACTAAACTTTTATAGTCTCCTTTTGACGGACAACAAAATTTTTCAATATAACGAATTGGACGATGAGCCTTTTCAGCATCGAACACCCAAGGAAATTCCTCAGTCCCTTGTCTCTTTAAGTCATTTAAATGTCGTTGACAAGACATAATATTTTTCTTGCTAGCTTTTATGTTGCCTTGAACAACTTGCTCTGCATACCACGTTGTTTTTAATTCAGGAGATGGATTTGCCAAAATGTAAAAATGTTTTATTTGTTCGTTACGCCAATTTTTATACCACTTAGCTATTTCAGATGGCTTAGAAGTCGTTGAAATCATCTTCAGAATCTCCGGTTAATTCTTCCTGAAGTTTTTTACGACTTGCTCCAGTCAATCCGAGTTCTCCTAAATATTGACGAATCTGCTGTAAATACTTAGGTATCTCTGGTATCAAAGTATGCTTAGTCAAGTTTGTAGCACCTGCTTTATTCGTATACTCCATTGTCAGCCCTTCTTTCTTAACATTAGCTGCCATCTCCCTAAACATTTGATAACTGAAAGCAATTGCTTCAACTACAATTGGATCATTGATTTCAGCCTTTCCTTCCCCTTCTAGAACGGCCCAAATACGAATCCAAGTATCTTTCCCTACCTTTTTCAAATGAGTAGGGGGCTTCCTCTCAATTAATCCTTTATCCACGATATCACCCCACTTACATTTTATGGATAAAAATTATTTATTCTGAACTGAAAATTAACTATTTCCATAGGTTACCCCCCTTTAGAAGAACCACTTGCGCTGCACACGACGGTGCCGACCGGTCTTCCGGATTCTGAAAAAAATATTTTAAAAGGTGGGGGGGATTATATTAATTCTTTATTTGCCTTAACTTTTAAAATTGGAATGTTTCTTTTTTTCTTTTTATTCTTTTCCCCTCCACCCTTTTCAGGATGTTCTTTGTTGTGACATGGATTGCATAGGCTGATTAAATTTTCTAATGTTAATGCGAGTTCAGGATTTTCGCTTCTTTCTTTGATATGATGAACCATATCAGCAGGAGTAATGATGTTATGCTTTAAACACTCTTGGCAAAGATAGTTGTCTCTTATCAAAGCTAAATGTCTACAGTCACGCCAAGCTTTGCTATTGTAGAACTTCTTTGCTCCCTTGTCTCGCTTGTGTTTGTCATAGAACTTACGATTCTGTTGTTTGGTATTGTATTCATTCATAGCATCTTGTCCGCCTACTTAATGTAGGTACCGTCTGAATCAATCGCAAAGTCAATACCTGTAAAGTATATACAGTATTGATTGCACCGTTCTTCTTCAATAGGTTCCAAGTCTTGTAATATCCTTGCTTCATTGATACTTAGCTTACCTTCTCTAATTTTCTTTTCGATGAGTTCAGCCTTCTTCATCTATCTCACTCCTTTTAATCTCGATCTATCAATTACCCATGTCTTACCGATCTTCTTTGCTACAATCTTTTCTTGAGCGCAAAGGTTCTTAACATATCCAGGTGATACATTAAGAATAGATGCAGCTTCATGTACACCGATTGTATTATGAAAGAATGTATTCATTAATAACCACCAGCAAACCGAATCATTTCAGCTTCCATAATTCTTTTACGATGTTCAACTACATTCGGATCACAGTTGTTGATTACTACGACATGTTTATTTACCTTAGTTAAATCCATTGTTACTGCATACATATCCTTAGTTGTATCATGAACCTGTACATCTTGCTTTAGCTTTAACGCTTCAATTAGTTCCTCAGTTGAGAACTTAGATAAGACTTCTAACACATCTTTATGTTCTACCTTTTCTATGTAAACTCCATTTGATTGAGGTTTCATGTACAGACTACTATGTTTACATTTAAGACATGGCACTATAACATCCACACATACAGTTGAACTAAATGCATACTTACAGTTGCGACATTCGTAATTGTATAATCCCTTACTCATCTATCTTCACTCCCTACCTAAAATATTTGAACTCCACTTCTTCTTCCACAATAGGATGATTGTGCTGTATGATCTTCGTGTTAAGCAATTTCTCATCTGGTTCTATATGTTCAATATGGATATAAGAACTATGTATATTATTATGTTCTCCCGTCTTCCAATCAAAGCTAACTCTTATCTTCTTGTTTAGTTTTTGACCTTTGTAAAGTACAACAGGAACATCATTGATGTCTGATTGTACAATTTGTAATAAAGGTTCTTCACTAGCTTTTATATCATTCGATTGTTTGTACTTAGCTAACTTAAACACATCTACAAACGCACCGGTACATTTCGGACAAACAGTTATTTCTTGATACTCATCTTTTGGCGATTGATATGTTTTAATTTGATAGTCACAAGCTAAACAACATCTCAAAATATTACTCATCTATCTTCACTCCTTACCATTCTCCTAATAACTCACGTAACTTCGGATGTCTCCATTCATAACCTCTATACCCCAATGAATTCTTGTCATAAGGACTTACAACTAACTCTTCTCCCCAATCAAGACTCAATATACGTCTTATGTCTTCAAGTGTAACTGTGCCATTAGATTGTTGTCGCTTTAGACTCTCACGCCAATTAACTAATGTATTGATTAAGTAATGGCTGGTCATTACTCTCACCTCTTATCAATCTAATTCTTTAACTTCTTTTGCTTTGAGGAATTGAATCATGATTAGTACACCAACTATCAATCCTGTTCCACATCCAAGAAAGTAACTAAACCAATTCATCCCATCACTTCCTCTTCAAAATAAAATAAGACGTCAAACCGATAAAGGTAACGCCTAGAATGATTGCTATTGGTTTAATCATAACTTAAATATGACATCCTCTTTTCATGGAATTAATACTCTGTGCAATATCCGAAGCTACTACTTTGCCATCTAACACAAGACCAACCCTAGTATTCACTTCTTCCAATTTCTCCAATATAGCTATACATTTATTAACTGATGTAGTTAACTCACTAATGTTTTCATTCGCTTCTTTTGTATCAACATTCACTTGAATTGTTAATTCTTTTGAACTATCTTTTTCAATCTGTTTTTTTAACAAAGAAAATGGTTTTGAATGCGTTGGACCACCACATCTCACACAAGATATCCCCTCAAGAAGTCTGCTCCCAAACATAAAAGTACGACAATTCACATCCATACATTCGATTTGTATATTCATCATTCATCACCCTCCACAATTAAATGTTCAATCCCTTTTACACCTTCATCATCTACATGCATTGTTACTCTTCTTAAAATTTGGATTACATCATCCAACGTTTGGATTTGATTTGGATCAATCTTGTATCTATGTCAAGGTTCGAGTACTAGCGGTTTTGATTCAATACCCTTGCCAATTTCACAAAATATCTTTTCTTCGAAACTACTCATCCTTCATCCTCCTCCAAAATAAAAAGCACCCTAATGGATGCTTTATGATTAATTATTATTTTTAATTTAAATACGGTACATGAAGTTTCATCCTTCTCTCAGTCACCTAATGCTGTTTTATACAGCTTTACATCATTCTGTATTAAGTAACTGAGAGAAGAGCAAAAGCTCTCCTCATTACCGGTATCATTCAATCAGTACCACCTGCTGGTTACGGATTTTATGCGCCGCTATTATGAAGCCGTTTTAAAAATTTATAAAGTAATCTTTATGAAGAACGTTTTCCGCCATTATTCACAATACAAATATAACACGCTTAAAATTCAATTTCGTCCGCAAATAGTTCGCGAATCCTCCGCAAATAGTTCGCTATTTCTCAAACCAAAAACCACTATCAATAACATAGTGGCTTCAATACTATTATTTACATTTTATAAACCTTATCTAAGCTTTCTGCTATCTTATCTAAAGCCTGAGGTATCTTTTGAAGTTGATAATCCCTTTTTAATTGCTCATTTGGATATGCTAAAGTTGCTCCCGTTGGCTCTAAATTTATCATAAATTTATTTTTGTATGTTTTACCAGTTAAATCCTTGTATACAATTTCTCCGTTTGTAGTGTATGAGCTTTTTCTATCTGCGAAACTATCATTTAAAATAGTTAAAGGATATGCAACTGTTTCATTAGGTTGTATCGGTAATCCCTTTATAATATCAAACATAACTTGTCCGTGATGTAGTTTGATATTATTGTCAGCTTCCACTTTTTCTATAACAGCTAGTGTATTCCCACTATTTTTAACACCAATTTGTACAATATCATATCGATCATAATTTAGTACCAAGGTAAGATAAGGTCTTTCTTTATCTTTTTGGCTTTTTATTACCCTAGCTGCAATGATACCTGAGATAGAAGCTGCTACGACAGATGAAGATGAAATTGCTAAAGTGTATTCTTTTACGTAAACACTAAAAATTGCGCCACCGAGAGCAACAATCATTAAAATGAAGTTGAATCCAATTATGAGTTCAAAACTTGTTATAAAATTTCTTAGTCTTTTAAACACGATTTCACCTCCTTGCCTTTACATTATACAACTAAATCAACTTTAAGGATTATTTCATCACATATCTTTTCTTATTATTTTCAACTTTTTTACGTGATTTTTAATATTTCAGATTAATAATTTCAAAAAATGAATTCGCTACAAACTATATTGTGTTGAATTAAGCCATCTCGTTTCCCCTTAGATACATCAAGCTTTTTAACATATCACTAAAATGAATTTGACACTTTTCTTTTGTAGTTAATTCAAAAATACATAAAAAAATATATAGTCTTAGATTTTAAACTTTTTTTGATAATCATTCAATGTATCTTGCTCAATTCCGATATATCTTAATGTTTCTTTTTGGTCTGTATGATTTAGCATTCTTTGTAAAACGACAACATCTTTAAACTGTTTATAATGATGATAACCATAGGTTTTACGAAGTGAGTGAGTACCGATTCGTTCTAAACCAAATTTTTGTGCTGCTTGATTCAATATGACATATGCCATCGATCTAGTAATTGGTTTGTTCTTTCCATTCCTACTCTTAATTAGAAATTCATTTTTAGGTTTCCCTTTCGAATATTCTCGTAATGCTTTCTTTAATTCAGATGGCATCTTTACTTCTTTTACCTTCTTTGTTTTCTTTTCACGAATAAAGATACTCCATCCCTCTACATCTCGAACTCGCAAACGTAAGATGTCCGAAATACGTAAGCCTGTATTAATACCAAGAAGGAACAGAATGTAATTACGTTCATTCTGTCCCTTGAAATATTCTTTTATTTCTTGAATCGTTTCCTTATCTCGAATTGGTTGAACAAGATTCATGCACCCTGCACCTCTTTTTGTCTAGGTTTCTTTTTATATACTTCTTTTTTTAAATTAAAAGCCAAACGCAATATGGCCTGTCCTTTGATCTCATAGTACTTTGTTTTTCCTATCCCAAGTTCCAACCAAATATCTGGATCATATCCTGGTACATCTTCCATAAAGAATTTGATAATAATTTTCCTTTCATCATCTCTCAAGCGATTTACCGCAGCATGAACCCAATTCATGAATTCATTTCTTTCTTGCTCATACTCTACCCTTTCAATTGCAATATTCTCAGTCGAACTATTAAATTCATTTGTAACTGATGGAGGAACAATAGAATATGACGGTGTCACTTTTGGTAGCAAATCACAGGGCATTGTTACTAAATATATACGATAATATTCAAATACTTTTTCAACTTCTTGTTTTGTTCGTTTACCATCTACAATTGGCATTTTAAATGATAATTGTTTATTCATATTAAATTCCTCCATTATTTTATTTTTGTCTCAATGCTCCACGTCTACGCTCATAACGTGGTCCACGAATTCCCATTAACTCTTCAATCTCACGAGTGCTTAACTTCTCTTTTCTTTTTTTCTTATTTTTCTTTTTTGCTTGGTTCGCTTGTTTTTTCCATTCACGTAATTGATCTTTAAGTGCTTTCATTTTCCCATCTCCCTTTTTAAAATAAAAAGGACACCATTTCTTAAAACAGCTGTAATTGCTGTTCTAAAAATTGGTGTCCTCTAGTTTTCTAGCCGGACTGTATTCATTTTTCGACTCGGAGTTTGTCTAATAATTTCGTTTTTTATTCATTCTGCTGATACATTAATCCTGTTACAATAAATGTATCATTGCTATCTGAAAAAGCGGCTCGTCCCCAACGAGTTGCTTTTTCTTTTTTATTTTAAAAATCCAGCTTGTACAAAGATATTTCTCCAAGCATTGTCAACTTGATATTTATCAACTGCCTTTGCACGACGAGCAATAGCTTTCTTTATTTTTCTTTTCTTTAAATTGGGCATTTCTCCTAACCTCTCTTTCTATTCAAAAGATTATTTATTCAATAGTTCATTTACACCTTTCTCTAAAAAGTATTCTTCTGTTTCTTTAGATAAAATAAAATCATTCCTACGGGTTAATTTATCCTCCTTAATCACATCAATTAAAAAATCACTCACTATATTTTTTCCGTCAGTATCGATCCCTGCCATTGTCATAATCTCGTATTTTTTTCTACGTATTAAAGCTGACAGATCCAACAACTCTTCATAAAGTTCCATTCTTTTCTTATCAATAATTGTTTTTTCAATTAAACTTAATTTTTCTTTGCTCATATTATTTACCTCTTTCTATTCAAAGGATTATTTTGTTGAAATCATTTCATTTAATGCTCCGTATTTTGCATTAGCTGTTTTAATCCATAAATCAACACGTTCCTTATTCTGATCAATTCTTATTTTTGCTTTTTCAATGGCAAACCGTTTTTTAAAGCTGTTTGTGATTCCGAAACCAGTAGTTAGTTCAGATACTACATGCATACACAAATATTCATCGAAATGAGTAATTAAATGTACCCCATTGTATTCACCTAAGTATTCACCTTCTGCTTTGTGCATTGATCGTGCAAATCCTAAATTAACTGGTATCCAAAATGGGAATACACTCCCTATTTTCAGCTCGTTAATCATTTCCCTCTTCCTCCCCTGAATAAAACTCAATATTCCGTCAATACTGTAGACAACCCATTAAGTTACTTTCTCCTTGTTCCCCCTTGGAGAACCGAGCAGTTAGCTTTTGCTAGCTGCTCTTTTATTTCGTTCCTGCTCTTGTTTCTTGAAGAATTCTTTGACTGCGTTTTCCCAATAAGTACACATATCCATTCCCCTTTTCTACAAAATGAAATTTTTGTTTGAATAACTACTTCGTAATATTGTTTTCTTGAGATTTTCCAATATATTTTAACGAACTCGAAACCAATTTTCGTAAATATGGGATATCGCTAATAGTTATATCTATATGTCCATAAAGCATTGACACAACCCTCGGCATAATCACCAATACCGTGATACTCATTTCTCGTTCACCATTAGCATAATCTTTTTCTAAATCATCTAATGTTGTATAAGATCCATGCACTCCACTTGTTGATAATACACACCAATTCCGCTCATTCGCCTCTCCATCCGGGAATATCTCCTTTAGTTGATTGATACTTTCAAGACGTTGATTCTGATAATAGTTACTCATTTTAATGCCCCCTTTTATTAATAAACCATCCCTAATTTACCGATTTAAACATATTCTAGTCAAATAGCGTTTTTGTTCAAATCCTTCACGCCTCATGAAAAAATCACATATGGTATCACGTACTCTTTTACATTAAGAGTTTTGGTCCGAAGAGCACTTATATATGGTGCTCTTTTTGGTATGGAATGTGAAATAGAGGCTTGCTCTTAAAGCCCTTTATGTAATTTTTATAGGTTTTTTCCTTATACCCGTGTGTCTGTTTACTCATAAGTTGTTAAAGTATAAATATAAATTGGTAGTTAATTTATAAGGGAGGTGTAAAAATGAGTAAATTTAAAAAGAATTGTCACATACCCTTTCCATGTGCCTTTCCTTTGCCTCAAATAGGGCCTACTGGAATAACTGGAGCGACAGGATTTACTGGGCCAACCGGAATAGCCGGAGCAACAGGACCTTCAGGTGGACCTCCAGGACCTACTGGGCCAACCGGAATAACTGGAGCAACAGGACCTTCAGGTGGACCTCCAGGACCTACTGGGCCAACCGGAATAACCGGAGCAACAGGACCTTCAGGTGGACCTCCAGGACCTACTGGGCCAACCGGAATAACCGGAGCA
>NZ_JBTMZT010000011.1:0-40695 GCF_054570475.1 Bacillus sp. C1 | reverse complement strand
CCGGAGCAACAGGACCTTCAGGTGGACCTCCAGGACCTACTGGGCCAACCGGAATAACCGGAGCAACAGGACCTTCAGGTGGACCTCCAGGACCTACTGGGCCAACCGGAATAACCGGAGCAACAGGACCTTCAGGTGGACCTCCAGGACCTACTGGGCCAACCGGAATAACCGGAGCAACAGGACCTTCAGGTGGACCTCCAGGACCTACTGGGCCAACCGGAATAACCGGAGCAACAGGACCTTCAGGTGGACCTCCAGGACCTACTGGGCCAACTGGAATAACTGGAGCAACAGGACCTTCAGGGCCTGCTGGATCGGCCGGATCTACTGGACCAACCGGGCCTGCTGGACTTACAACATCTGGTTTATCCCAGTATGCTTATGTTTTCAATACAGCAGCTCAAGTTGTTGCATTAGAAGCACCTATTCTGTTTAATTCACACGGTAAAATCACATCCGGCTTTACTCATACTCTTGGAACTTCTCAGATGACAGTTATTAATGCTGGAGATTATAAAATTTCTTTTTCTGTATCAGGAGTTGAGCCTAATCAATTTGCCCTCTTTTTAAATGGGGCTCCCGTTACCAACTCCGTTTATGGATCAGGTGCAGGTACTCAACAAAACAATGGGCAAACAGTTCTCACTTTAGCCGCAGGTGATATTCTTACCCTTAATAATCATACTTCCGCTGCTGCAGTTACTTTGCAGACTTTAGCAGGTGGAACACAAACAAATATAAATGCTTCGATTGTAATTGAAAAATTAAATTAATTATTTCTTAAAGCTCTGGCATTCAATAATCTAGAGGGGATTCTTTTTTCAACAAGTAGTTAACATTAGCGATTCATTGTCACATTACGATGAAATGGTCATATATTATTTCGAAGCAAGAAACCCTAATCTACTTTTCAACATTTCACTTTTTCCCTAAAGAGCACCGTAAGCAAGTGCTCTTTTTTAGTTTCCCTTATTCTACAAAATTCAAATTCGGTCTTAATATCCACTCGCTAATCGATCGTAGTTAACTTGATTCTTAGAAAAGTAGCTCTTCTCCATATCTTCGTATGTCATACCCAACTTCAATCCAATTATTATCAACGCTGACAGCGCGATCATATAATCCTTTTTATCATTTAGATCATTTTTATAGATATTTTCAAAAGCAAAATGAAAAGAAACTTTATCTTTATTTTTTTGAACTACATCATCACCCCTTTGATCAAGTGAGAGTATATAGTCTACATGTCCATACTTATTACCCAAACTAGCCATAAAGTGCATGCAATCCGCCCACTCATCGTATTGACGCTCCTTATCATCCTTTTTATTTTTCTTCCAGTACTTGAAGAATCCAATTTCATTACTCAGCTCACCCAACTCCGTATATAATGCCTGTGTCACATCTCCAGTTAAGCTTCTTCCTTCCAATCCATGAACCTCAACTACCTTACGATCTAGCTTATCTTGCGCTTCGAATATCTTTTGAATGTTTAACATTTTCGTTCCCCTTCCATCTCATAACCAAATTTTGTAGTCGTTCACTTTCTTCTTTGTGGTGTTTGTAATGTGACTCTGCCAACTGTAACTGCGCTTGTAAAATATTAATCTCACAGAACCATTTACTAGCTTGCCCCTGCTCGTGATTCAGTGCTTCTTCATACAAATCAATATGTTCCGCTTTCATCCAAACACCCCTTATTTTCGTTTTTTGTACTCTTTTCGCATCCAAGATAACCACATTACATATGCATAAAATCTCCCAAAATTCTTTTTATGATATTCAAACAACTGGTTGTATCTAGGGCTCCTCATTTCTACTTCACTCCTTAGCAAATACCTAAGCCAATTGGACGATTGTTAATTTCATACTTATCTGCCTGATCGATCACAAGAAGTGCAACTTCCGATTGATGCCTTCTCAACGCTTTTGCCATTTCTGGTAAATTCATTCCTTGGTTTCACATTTCACGAAAACGAATTACATCTCTTTCATCCCAAAGAAAGTTCGCTTCTTCCAAAGCTATATATATTTTAAGACGTGATTCTTTCATGAACTCATGTTTTCTTGCTACTCCCATATGTGCATCTCCCTTACATTCAATTTGATTATTTTATTTTTTCAGTAAACTTAGTATCTATACGATCCACTTTTCCATTTTGCCAAACAACAGATTGTTCACCATAACCACTTGCTGGAGGATCAATAGAAAAGACTCGACCATCTTTAACTACATGAATTTGATTTTTCGTAACATCTATTTCAGCTGTTAATTGTTTAGTTTTTGTAAAGATTTCTTTTTGCATAAACGTTTCACCCTTTATTAGAGTTATAATGATAAAGAGTCATCCATCGACTCAAATACCCTATCAAGCTAGGTCCGCTCCTAGCTTTTTTCATTCCAAATATTCCACTACATCACTAGGGTGAAAACCACTTCCTAAATATATCCGAACTGGGATTGCTTCCTTATGATCTCTTGCTGCTTTGCATAGTTCCTCTGCCGTGTCCCATTTAAACGAATTATCTCTTGCGCGTTGATACCGCCAAATACCTAATGTATGGTTCTCGAACTCTTCATAACGTTCATCAGCTTTCGTTGTTGATGGTAATTCATCTGTACCCTTAGCATTTCGAGGAATTAGTACGCGTACATCAGCATATGTAACCCTTCCTATTCCTCGTTTCACTTTTGCTTTACCGACATCAAACTGCATAATTTCCGGCTCCACATCGAAAATATTCAATTGTTTAGCCATATCCATCTACGCTCCTTTTTAAGTTATTAATCTATTAAAATCAAACTGCATACACACCTTTTCTTGTATCTTTAATAATTCGACCGTTTTTATCAAAGTAAGCAATTTCGAATCTTGGATCACAGTTGTATATTTCAGCATTTCCGTCAAATACAACTAATAAATTACTTTTACAGTTACCAATAATCGTTCCCATGCGCCCAAGAATTTGCACTTTCATCCCAATATAAGCAAATAGGATTTTTCTTTTGTTACGCATCCGTTCAAATTGTTCTTCTTCTTTAAACGTGGGAGTAACATCAAATATCCCTAAGTTTTCACACTCTACTTGCTTTATAAATTCCTCAAAACGTGCTTCAAAAAAGCCACGTCTAAACGTATGGAAATACTTATATTTAGCTTCTCTTTCATTGGATGCAACTATTTCATGTGGACATCTCCAATTTTCATTTGTTGTTTGTAGCTTGAATTTGAATTGTAGATTGCTCATTTACCAAGCCATCCCTTCTTTTCTCCTTCTTGAAGAATCAGATCCATTAAAGTTTTTGCACCTTCTCGACTAAGAGCGATTCGCCCATCCAATAATTCCACATTGTCTTCAGAAAGCTTACCTGTTACTAGGCAAGCTTTTTCATGTTTTCTTAAAACAATGTCCTCATTATCAACATGAAATTCCATTGATGCTCCTTCAATAATCCCTAATGTTCTACGCATTTCAATTGGAATAACTATACGACCAAGCTCGTCCACTTTTCTTACGATTCCTGTATTTTTCATTTAAATTAATCCTCTCTTTTATATTTTTTTAATACCGCTTCTAATCGTTTACGTTCTTCTTCTATATTTGAAGCTCCATTTTGTGGTTGTTGCAACATTTGATCCGGTTCCTCTTGTTGATGAAGCCACTCTGGTACAACTTCTGTTCGTTTCGCATATCCTGTACCAGTTCTCTTTTTGTTTTTCTTACTCATTTCAAATTGAGTATCCAATGCAGCAACATCATTTAATGTTTTCACTTTTTTCTTTTCCCAATCCTTAAGAATAGTACGTATATATCTCCACTTGGATACATTTTCATCAATAGCCTTATTAGCAGCATGAATAATTAACTTACTTCCTAATAAGTTACAAAATTCTCCTAACTCTGTAATCGCAATTTCACTCAATGGGATACCCTTTTCTAATAAAAAGTTGTAACTCGATTTAAATTCTTCATCAATCAAATTTTTAGAAGAAGAACCATTATCATCATCATTTATATTTGTAATAATTTCTGTAGTAATATTTGTAGTAATCTCTGTATTTGTCTTACGTTCTAACGTAGGAGGGTCATCCTTTTTAACGTAAGAGGGTGTTACGTTTGGTTGTAAGAGCCTCTTACATTCTAATGAAGGAGGGCTATTACGTTCTAACGTAGGAGGGTTTCCGTTATCCCAATATAAAATTGAGATTTTTTGAATTTTTTCTGGTACTGGTTCAATAAACATAACATTGTTACAACGAGTTCCATTTACAAAAATTGTTCGAAACTCAATACTTACAAGACCATGATCCTTCAAGTAATCACATGCTTCTTTTACTTGCCTTTTGGTAAACCCAAAAGAATCTGCTAATTGTTGATAATTTTTTTGAAGCATATCTGCTTTGAATTTTTGTTTATATTTAACTTGATTTGATTGTTCATCTCTCAATTCAGTTGGTTTATACCAATAGACAATTTCCCCTAATATAGTAATAGCAACTACATAAGGTTTGCCGTTATCTAATGTCAGTGTTTTAAACCAACCGTGATCTATTACATTGCCACGGAAACTGATTTGTCCTATTTGTAGCACCTTGCCATTCAAACCATTCACTCCCTCTCACAAATCGCAATGTAAGCTCCTCCACTTTGAATAACTTTTTTAATTCTGTACTGTGGATAACTTTGATTAAAATAAGTTTCAATCAGTTTCTTCAATTGTGATTTATTATTTGCTTGTTCCCAAAATCTCCGAGGTAACAGTACTTTATAAGGAACACGATTTATCTGCATGTACTATTTCCTTACCCTTCGTGATATACTCGAAGTAAGTTTTATTTTCAATGGACTCCTGCTGCAACAGGAGTCTTTCATTTATTCCATTCACATGCCATCACCTCACCACCCTCCCAGTGTTATGTAATGGGCTCTTTCAATAATTGATACATCGATACCTTGACTTCGTAACCGCTGAATAACTTTAAGAATGTTTTTGCGATCCTTTTCACGGTCCACATCGTGCTTTTCTTTCGCTCGATATAGTGCTGCAAGTTCCCTCCTGGCCAAACGCGCTTCCTTAATCCATGTGAAAAGTAAAATTGGATCATGTTTCTTTACTGCTTCGATTTGCTTTGTTTCGCAGTACTGTAAGAATTCATCTAACGTTTGTTTCTTTTGAAGGTCCTTTTTAAGAACTAGTGCTGTTATCATGATTTCGCTCCTTTTCTTGCTCTTCGATAAATTGTAGCTCTTGCTTAATACGTTCGCGGAATTTGGGACTTAACTTCATTGCTTCACTCACAAACCAAGAATTACATCTGTGTTCAAACAATTTTCGAGAGTAAATTAATCCTATAAACGAACGATGCTGATCTGTAAGAATTGCCTCATATGATATTTGGTCAACAGCCCGTTCTATCGCTGTAACTTGTAGTAATTCGTAGCTCATTTCGATGTAAAATTGAATCTCTTTTTGTAATTCTTCTGGTACATCTTCCAATTGAATTGATTTCATATGACTTTCCCCTTTCGTAATTTTTCATTTTCTGCTTCAAGTCGATCGTTTTCATTAATAAGACGTTCGATACTGTACCCTGCGACTGCAGCTCCACCAAAAACAACTATGATAATTAATCCAGTGATGAAAAGGCTAAATGTACTTTCACCTAATGCTGGATCCATATGACTCCTCCTATATCACTTTGTTTTCTGCTTGTTTTTCCATCCATTCGTAAAACTTGTTGGTAAGAATCATCCATCGTTTCCCTTCTCGGAATGCTGGAAAACCGTCAGTTTTAACAATCTCGTACATACGATTTTTACCAACACCCAAGACTTCCATCGCTTCTTCTAATGTAAGTAACGGCTTTTGATTAACGACTTGCGACTGTTGTTTTTGTAAAAGTTCCATAAACGGTTGAATTGCTTTAGTGACTGCTTGTTGAATTTGTTCTTCGATTGTCATTTGGTTTCACTCCTTCACCACATTATTTACATGACCTTAGGTCAAGTTTATCTCCTGAAAAAAGACTCAATTTACTAAGTCATCCATCATTGTATCTAGTGCCGAAGCAATATTCTTCAATTTCCTTACACTTGCTGACTTACTTCCTTTTTCTATTTTAGAAATCATACTAGCACTTGTTCCTGACAATCTTGCAAGATCTTCCTGCGTATACTTTTTTTGTTTCCTTAACTCTTTGATGTATTCGCCTTTGATATCCATTTGCATCACCTCGTTACAATTCGATTATATTATTAACATGACCTTAGGTCAAGTTTTTATTCGACTTTTTTATTTCGTTTATTTCTATGCGCCATCATAGCGGTTTTCATAAAAAATAATTGGACTCATGGTCAAGTTTTATATAGAATATAAACTATAGTCAATATATATTGACTATGCATTTAATATATAAAACTAATGTATACATTTAAATAAATAACGTTTGATAAAATGCAAATACTAATATCACATAGAAAAAAATATACTAAGGGGAATAGATATGTTGCCTATATTGTCTGTACGAGTGAAAGATTTGAGAAAGAAGTTAAAATTGTCTCAAAAATCTCTTGGGGAAATGGTTGATGTTACTGAGTCTTTTATTTCAAAAGTGGAGTCTGGTACAAAACAACCTTCCCGTGAAGTAACTACAAAACTATCTGAAGTATTAAAATGCACCAGCGATTACCTACTCGGTAAATCTGATTCACCAGAATTAACCGCAGATCAAGACCTTCAACTTACAAAAGAAGCTCAAGATATATTAGAAATCATCAACAGCTTACCTGAAGAAAAACGTAAGAAGGCATGGGAACAACTAGAAATGTTTGTTAACTATGAGAAAGCTAAAGGCAATGTTTAACGAAAAAAGACTATCACAATAAATGGATAGTCTTTTTCACATGACTTTTTCTATTTTTGATTCTCTTAAACAAATATGTAATAGCTTTGATTTTGGATCATCTTCTGACTTTATAAGTATTAGCGCTCGCTTTATAAGAGCGAGTTCCTTTATATTTTTTTCGGTTTTCATTCTAACTCCCCTTACAAAAATTCTGATTAATAAAATAATTTTAACATCTGTGTATTTCAAATTCACAAAACTAGCCTAAATATATATTTTTAGATTTTGGCTAGTTTCATATCAATTTGAAATAAAAAAAAACGACCTTATAGGTCGTTTTTTATGAAATTCATTCAGCCGCCAGGCTTAATATCCATATAAGAAATACTTTTCGAATCAACATAATTTTCAGAATCACGATCCTGTAGCAACCCCGTTGGCATTAGTAATGCTAGTGCCATGAAAGACATCAATAATATTTTCTTCAAAATAAACATCCCCTTTCTCCTTCTTAAAATCCATCATCCACTCAATTACCATAGATTGTTCGCCACGATTATATAGCTCCTTAGCAACTAAGCCTGAAAAAAAATAATTCGATTGAGCGAAAAATCTTTGAAGACATTTATGTAAATCAACATTTGTTGATTTACAAATTGCTTTAAAGAATACTATAAAATCCTCATCTTCTCTTTGATAAAAAGCCTCCTTCATTCCAAATATGTCTTTCACCTTAATGACAGAGGTCTTATTCTTAAATTCATAATAAAATTTTACCATTTCGAGATTATATTTAGCCTCGATTTCTAATGCCTTCTCTCCTATAATTTTAGACGTCTTATAGCTTTCTTGCAAGAAGGATATGCACTTTTCTTTATTTTCAATTAAATAAGACATTCCTATTACGTATGATGCATCTGAAACCGTTTTTGTACAAACGTTAGCATTTTTTGTTATAAGAGCATAATGACGAGCTGATTCTAAATTATTCAACCTTAAATATACTGGTCCTAATACTTCAGCAATTCTATGTATGTAACATTGTTTGATAAAAACTTTTCTTTCACCGTTCAACTGCATAATTAAATTTTCAGTTTCTTGTGCAATACCTAACATCAGTGAGAATTCTTTTGAGAAATAATAATTATAACATTTCATTATATTGATTAGTATTCGTAAATCGGAGTCTGTTGGTAGCCCTATTTTTTGGAGTTTTTCTATAAGAATATTTCCTTTAATTTCATTTGTTATGTAATCATACAAAATTTTATACACCATAACATATTCTTTGACCGTTCCATTTTCTTCTTTATGCTGTTGTATAAGTTGTTCTAAAAGATGGGTATTTCTAGTAATCGCTGCGTATTCAAAACTTTGTTTAATTGGTTCTGTCTTATCTAACCTTAGGCACCAATTAGACATAACCTCACGTTGCGACTCAGCAGAAGAAGTCAGTATATATGATAGTTTCAAAAGTTTACAAAAACCAATAATTCCTTTGTTTTTGAATTTAGATATATACTGAATACTTACTCCGAGCGCTTCGGCAACATCTGTAAAAGTTAAATCATCCCTATCTTCAATATTATCACATATTTCAATGTGTAATGGCTTCACCCCTTATCCTCCTCTACCCTTTAATTATATAAAAACATATTATCATAAGTAGACAAGCATTTATTCTATGTAGTAATTCTATAAACTTGAGAAATATTTTTCATTACTATTTTTACTTACACAAATAAAAAAGAGCCAAATGGCTCTTTTTAAACGCCTGTACCTGGATCAAATGATAATAAAGATCTCAGTCCACCTGGATCAAAGTTATCTGTAATCATTTATTTAAACCTCCTGGTTCCTTTCGCCAGCCCCCACCTGGCCCTGGGTCAAAAACAACCAATCCTGTTCCTGGATCAATAATTATCTTTGAACCTCCTGGCTCACTTATTTTAGAACCACCAGGATCTTTAGTAAACTCTCTCATACTTCGCTCCCCTTTCTTATTCTATAATATATAAATATCCTATCTTATTTTTCTATATTTTAACAAGTAATAACAAACATATCCTATAACTTACACTGTTTATATATGATAAAATAAATCCATCGCTGATATGTCCAAAAATGTAATTTTCATAGCAGCAAAATTACAACTAGACTTACACATCAAGAATCAAAAGTAGATGAAGGAAGTGTATACAGTGAAAGGACATATTCGAAAAAGAGGTTCCAAGTGGACAATAATAATAGACATTGGTCCCGATCCTGAAACAGGAAAAAGACGTCAAAAATGGTTTTCAGGATATAAAACAAAAAAAGAAGCACAGGCTGACATGGCTAAAAGAATCGTAGAAATAGAAGAAGGCTCGTATATCGAGCCTACAAAGATGAGAGTACGCGAATTCTTTATTCAATATCTCGAAGCCAGGAAGATAAATCTTAGAGAAACTACGTACTATAACTATCGTAAAAATATTAACAATCATATTATACCAAAACTCGGTAATATTCCAATGCAAAAGTTAAAAGGTGTAGACCTTGAAAAGTTCTATGGTGATTTATCTAAAAGTATGAAGCCCGTCACAGTTCGTAGTATCCATCAAATTGTTAGAACAGCTCTTGCCTATGCTGTACGTCATGAAATCGTGAAGAAGAATGTTGCTGATGTAATTAGTCCACCCACAGCTAGTGCTGACGCTAAAACAGTAAATACATGGACTGAGGAAGAAGTTCTTCGCTTTTTGGATCACGCAAAAGATAGTAGATATTACATTGCATACCTACTTGCAATCACTTGTGGTATGCGTAAGGGAGAAATATTGGGTCTTCAATGGAAAGACATCGATTTTGAAAGAAGAACGTTGTCTATCAACCGTTCTCTTTCTCATATCACAAAAGAATTTCACGAACCCAAGACAGCGACAGGAAAACGTTTAATTGTACTTCCTGAAGTTACACTTCAGGCATTAGGAGAACAACATGAGCGAATACACGTAGAAAAAGAACGATACAGTAGCGCATATAACGAATATGATTTGGTCTGCCCTACCTTTAACGGTAACCCTTGCAATTTCAGAAGTTTGACACAGCTCTGGAAAAAGCTTATAAAGAAAAGTGGAGTTCCTGATATCCGCTTCCATGATCTAAGACATACCCACGCAACATTAATGTTGAAACAAGGTATTCATCCAAAAATTGTAAGTGAACGATTAGGGCATAAACGAGTAGGCATCACATTGGACACCTACTCACATGTTGTACCAGGACTTCAAGAAAAAGCAGTAGAAGATTTTGCAAACAACCTATTTCAAAAACACTAATGTTTGCAAAATGTTTGCAAATACGGATTTTGCATAAAAATACTAGCAAATTCGTACGACATTGAAAGGAGCAAAAAACATGAAAGAAATCAAGTCTGACAAGGCATTTAAAGACATTATCGCAAGCGAGGAACCAGTAGTAGTAAAATTCTTCACAACATGGTGCCCAGATTGCGTACGTATGGATAACTTTATCGAAGATGTAATGGAAGAATTCAATAAATTTGAATGGTATTCTATTAATAAAGATGAGTTCCCAAATATTGCAGAAGAATATCAAGTAATGGGAATTCCTAGCCTATTAGTGTATCAAAATGGTGAAAAGCTTGGTCATTTACATAGTGCAAATGCAAAGACAGAAGAGCAAGTTACTGAGTTTTTAGAAGTGTACTAAAATAAAAAAAATGTCCTCTGAATGTATACTTCAAGAGGACATTTTTTTATTTTTTGACTTTGCACTTCACAACATGTTTTTCCTGTAAGAAACTTTGTTATCCTTTACTTAAAAACCTATAAAACGGCAACAATGTTTGTATAGACCCACACAAGTTTCATTTGGTACTCTATAAATGAAAGGAAATTCCTAACAGAAAGGTGAGTGATTGTTATGAATTCACTTTCTAATAAAGAAGCGAATAAAGGAGCTATCGTCAGCATTATCGCCTACATATTTTTATCGTCACTGAAAATCGTAATCAGCTATATTGCTCTTTCGAGTGCACTACGTGCTGACGGCTTAAATAATGTAACAGATATCGGTGCTTCTTTAGCTATATTAATTGGCTTAAAAATTTCTCAAAAACCTCGTGATTTGGATCATCCATACGGTCATTCACGTGCAGAACAAATTGCTTCACTTGTTGCTTCCTTTATTATGGCAACAGTTGGACTAGAAGTTATTATAAGTGCCGTTCAATCGTTTTTCAGTCCGCAGCAAACGGCACCTAATTTACTTGCAGCGTGGGTCGCCTTATTTTGTGCTGTCGTCATGTACGTTGTGTACAAATATAATAATAAGATTGCACAACGCACAAAAAGTAAAGCGCTAGAAGCTGCAGCAAAAGATAATTTATCAGATGCTCTCGTTAGTATCGGTACAGTTGTCGGTATTGTAGCGTCACAGTTCCACATGCCGATCCTCGATCCAATTGCAGCTTTAATTGTCGGGTTTATCATTTGTAAAACGGCGTGGGACATCTTTATAGAAACTTCTCATATGTTAACCGATGGCATCGATCCAGATAAAATGGAGGAATATTCACAAGCTGTCCAGCTCGTTTCTGGTGTTGAACATATTGTTGATATTCGTGCACGTATGTACGGGAATCAAACGTATGTGGATATTACAATTGAAGTAGATGCCCATATGGACGTGAGTAAGAGCCATCATATTACCGATACAGTTGAAGAAATGTTAAAACATAAATTTGGCATTTTACATACTCATATTCATGTTGAACCTATGCAAAAAGAACCTATGATGACATAGGTTCTTTTTTGATAAATGCTTGATGAAATATAATACATAAAATAAGCCAACTTCCCCCTGCTGCCCAACCTGCTAATATATCAGATGGATAATGGACACCAAGATATACGCGGCTAATTGAAATAGAAAATATAACGAAACATGTGATGAAAATGAGCAACAATTTTTTATGCAATGTAAGTCGATGTTCTGTAATGGTTACATAGGCAATAAATCCTAAAAATGCTGTAGCATTCATCGTATGGCCGCTTGGGAAACTATAGCCCGTCACTGTAACAAGCTGCGACACATCCGGCCTTGGACGTTCGTACCATAGTTTGAGCATACTATTTAGATATCGTGCTCCATAATAACTTACCATTAAAAACAATACACTTAACAACTTTTTTCGAACGAGAAAATACATGATCAATATAATTAATAATGGGAAATATATTTTTTTTGAACCGATATAAGACATCCATGTAAAATAAGATGTCAAATAATCATTCCGAAAACTTTGAATAAACCCGGTAATCACATCATCAAATTTCTCAACAAAAGCGGTATGATACGAAAGTGATAATCCGACAAAACAAATGAGCAACACAGTTAACAAGTATACATGTCGATATCGTTTCACATACATAACCTCACTATATAAAAATAAAAAATGGAGCGGTTGTTTTAGTTTTCCTCTCCATTTCTTTTTTTATGCATCTTTTATGAAGAAATATACCTGTTAATCTTTTCTTGCATAACTGGAATATCTTCACGTGTTACAGTAAAACGAACAACTCTTTCATCTAAGTCTAATGCTTCTGAAAATAACCCCGCTAGCCCATGTACTTTTCTGTCTACTTCCATGACAATATCTAATCGATCATACGCAGTTGGTAAAATTAATAATTCTAATTCATCTAATTTCCCATAATATTTCCCTGAAACTGGAATGAACTCAAATTCTTGTGCAAATGGAAGCTTCGTACGCAAACTGTTTGGT
Organism: Bacillus sp. C1; assembly: GCF_054570475.1. NCBI lineage: Bacteria > Bacillati > Bacillota > Bacilli > Caryophanales > Bacillaceae > Bacillus > Bacillus sp. C1. The sequence goes on along the minus strand of NZ_JBTMZT010000011.1, from coordinate 28,053 downwards.
AACTCTTCACACTCTGCTTGACGAAGCTTGAATCCTAATTGTTTGACGCCGTCTAAAACACTGCTTAATAATGTATTAGGTAACACTTGAATATAGTCGCGGTCACTCGGATCCACGCTCCGCTTAATATCAAGACCTGTATGAATCCAAACATTTTTCATTCCAAAGGTAATCGGCGCCTCAATTGGCATCGGGAACGAAAATGGAATTTCTACTTTTTCATTTGGAGATATCATAATAGGGTCGGTTAAACGCACTCGTTCTAAATCAAATGTAGCACTCACTTTTTTATCATCTACTTCTCGTATATACGAGGCCGTTAACGTTAAGTAAATGCTTTCAATCTGTTGATCAACTGATCCACCTGTAATATGAACCGCACCCACAATATCTTCTCCTATTAAATATTCTTCTTTTTCAAGAACTGTATCCACTTTTGCGCTTCCTATTCCAACGCTCGCTAAAAACTTTTGAAACATGTATTTTCCATCCTTTCTAATACAAGGCGTACATCTTCTCTAATTTCTTGTACATTTTCATAATAAGGAAGCTTCATCTGCAACATTCGCATAATAATTTCACGATTTTCTTGCATTAGCTGTAATTCTTCATACCATGGTCTTTCTTCTTTCACAGTAGCTTCATAACCAGAGTATAATAGAAACAATGCGAAATGTCCGAGCGCATAAAAATCACTACGGTAGTGAATTTCTCGCATATAGGCTTGTTCTCCTTCATAGGTAGATGCCCGCTCATCGATCTCGTCTATAAATGTAGCTAATCCAAAATCGATAATGCTAATCTGACCGTCTTTCATTAAAATATTGGGAATTCGTAAGTCTCGGTGAATCATCCCCTTACTATGAAAATAAGAAACAAGCTCAAGTACCTTATATAAAATGCGAAAAACTTCATGCTCTTCATAAACATGTCCATCTCTAAAAATGAAATCTTCAAAATTTTCACCCGGCATATGCTCCATTACAAAAAAAGGTTGTTTTTTCCATATGAAACTATCATATAAACTCGGTATTTCCGGATGGTTTAACTGCTTTAAAATCGCTTGCTCTTGTGCAAAAGCCCTTCTTCCTGACTTATACCTTTGCTTACTTTGTCTTAATTGCTTTAAAACCTTTTTCTCTTTCGTTTCTAAATCATCAACAATATATGTAAAGCCATAGCTGCCCATACCAATTACTGATTTAATTTGATAACGCTGAGAGACGATTGTATCATGACCCAGCGATCTATCAAACAAAGCAAGTATATTACGCCACTTCATCAACTACTTGAAAAAAAGCTACGGCTTTTATGTTTTCTTTTATAATGATGATGTCCATAGCCATGAGAATTTCTCCTCTTATTATAATCACTACTTGAATACGAGCGACCTCTATGACGATAATCACTACTTGAGTAGGAACGGTGTCTATTCTTCTTTCCTAGTAAAGAATCGAGAATTTTTTTGAACATCCCTTCACCCCTTATTTTAGAATCTCCTTTTTATTATACCAATCATTCTCCTTACTGTTTGTGACAAGTTTGTAAAGAGATGATGTTGGAGTGTAAAAAACGACGAGTAGATCCCGTCGTTACTTTCATCTTTCATCCTTCATCCTCATCAAACACTTCATCAATCATACATTTTTCTAGTAAGTACTCAAATGTAATATCAGCGAGATCTTCAATTTCTTCTCGTTTTGGTACATATCCTCTCGCAATTAGTTGCTCATAAAAAAACTCCGCAATTTCTTCTGTATCAATTACGACTTCAATCTCCTTCATGAGCATCACTCCTTTATTTCTGTTTTATGAAGGAATTTCAAAATTATGTATACGAGATTAGAAAAATAGATTTTCTTTTCCATACCGTATTTGTCAGTCATATTGACTCGTCTTACAACATACGATGTAGTACAAGCTATTTAAAGGGGGAAATAAAATGGAACAAAGAAAAGAAGAGTGCATGCATGAAGATAAATGGGCAGACTCTGTCATTAAAGGGCTTATTATTTTTTTAACAATTGTAGGTATACCTTACACAGCATATATTTTTGTTCAGTTTCTTCTTACCTTCTAGCTATTTTTTCTCTGTTAATTTAACTAAATAATTATGAACAACATCCATCACTATTTTATATTCTTCATCTTGAAATGCTTCATATAATAATTGATAGTCATTATAAATATCTAATAATCCATCAATAATTTCTTGTTTACTCGTTTTAACACTCACCTTTTTTGAGTTATTTATTGACTTTAATTTTCCTAAATCTAATTTATTCATCCCTGCTTTATCTTGTTTCATTTTTTTCAAAATAGCATTCGCAGTTTGTGCATTCGCAAGCAATGTTAAATCTGATTCATCAGCCTCTAACCACTCACCATCTGTAATTCTTGATAATTCATATATTGTATCTTCCCAAGCATCATTTTTATAACGCCACACCTCTGTGCGAAATCCAACAATACGAAAAATATCTTTATCATATCCCGTCACTTGCACAAGATCACCGAACGTAAAATGATATCGTAATTCAATCCATTCTGTTTCACCTTTTTTCATTTCTTGTTCCGTGACATGCTGAAGTGTTTGTTCCACATAATATCCATCATGATTATTAACTTCATATACATAAACACCATCTAACATTTTCATATTTGTAATCTTACCTACAGTCCCATATAGCGTAATCACGACTATATCTCCTACATTGTATTTAGGTTGTCTTTTCCTTGCCATTTATCTCTCTCCTTTTAAAGTCGTGATTTTTGATAACAGTATATGCAAACGATAGAAAAACGCTTATCACATAAGCTTATATTCAAGAATTTTTTCAATAAAAAAATACATCACTTTTTATAAAGTGATGTATGAGTACAGATATATGTATATATACTTGATTGTTATCTTTCTTGTATATATAGCTCCCATGCTTCATCGAAAATAGACATACTATGTAGTAGGCCACTTAATTCTAAATAGGAACTAATTTCATCATAATCTTCTGATTGCTTCGGAAAACTTAAATCATCATACATAGCTTCAGCTAAATCTGATACTTCATTTTTGATTAAAGACGCACGGTGCTTCATCATATAGTGATAAAATGACTTTTTCAAAAATATTCCCTACCTTTCTAACTTGGGTACATTATACAAGGGGAAAAAGAAAAAAACCAGCATAATCGCTGGTTAAAAATCAAAATAATTTCTCTTTAGGAGACGCGGACGTTCCATTAACTCTTCATATGTCAATTGTTTTGGTAGATCTTTTGTAGAAATTAAAAATAATTGATCTTCTATTTCTTTTACAACATGGTCAGGCTGATAGTCCATTCCGCATGATGAACAAGAAATACATGGTGTCTTTTGAATTTCAATGGCTTTTGTGCCATCTGGTAATTCCCAATATACAGTATTCAGATTTTCTTTCGCTTCTGTACTGTCACACCACATACAATTCATACTGCGTCACCCTCAGTTTTTTTATTTTCTTCTAACTTCGCCATTTGAGATTGATATTTTTTATCTTTTAACTGATCGCGCTTATCTCGTTTATCTTTTAAAGAAGCATGTGTTTCATTCGTTTCATAATCTTTACGACGATTCATACGTTGCAGGTCATCTGGAACAAGATTAAACTTCTTATCACTCATCAGTCCCGCTACACCAATATCCGAACGCTTCTCTTCGTATGTTGGATAAATCTCTTTAAAGTAACCTTCAGCTCTTCCTGGTATATAATTTTCTGGCTCTGGATACGTTGTAATAACACCTTCAAAGTTACGAAGAACAACTTTATCCGCACTTTGTGAAATTAAATAGTTTGGCTGAAGCGCAATTTTTCCACCTCCACCTGGAGCATCAACAACGAACGTTGGTACTGCATAACCAGAAGTATGTCCACGTAATCCCTCAATAATTTCTAATCCTTTAGAAACCGGTGCACGGAAATGTCCAATTCCTTCTGATAAGTCACATTGATAAATATAATACGGACGAACACGAATCTTTACTAAATCGTGCATCAATTTTTTCATGATTGGAACACTGTCGTTAATCCCAGCTAAAATAACAGCTTGATTGCCTACTGGAACACCTGCATTTGCAAGCATTTCACACGCTAGTTTAGACTCTTCTGTAATCTCAATAGAAGTATTAAAATGTGTATTTAACCATACTGGGTGATATTTTTTTATAATATTACATAGATTTTCTGTAATACGTTGCGGGAATACAACTGGTGCTCTCGTTCCGATACGGATAATCTCCACATGCGGAATTGCTCGTAAATTCTTTAATACGTATTCTAAAATTTTATCATTAATAAGAAGACCATCACCACCAGAGATTAAAACATCTCGTACTTGTGGTGTTTCACTGATGTAGGCAATTGCATCATCTAGTTGCTTTTTCGGAACACCCATTCCAATTTGTCCACTAAAACGACGACGTGTACAATAACGACAATACATAGAGCATTGATTTGTTACTAGAAATAAAACGCGGTCTGGATAACGATGTGTTAAACCTGGAACTGGTGAATCCTCATCTTCATGAAGCGGATCTTCTAAATCATATTTTGTTTTATATAATTCTTCCGAAATCGGTACAGATTGCATCCGAATCGGACAGCGTGGATCATCAGGATTCATAAGTGAAGCATAGTACGGTGTAATATTTAACGGAATTGTTTTCGTTGAAATTTTAACACCTTCTTCTTCTTCTGGTGTTAAGTTAATGACTTTCTTTAAATCGTCTAACGTTTTAATCGTATTCGTTAATTGCCAAACCCAATCATTCCATTGCTCTTCAGTTACATCTTTCCATAATTCGATCTCTTTCCAGTGACGGTTTGGTTTGTATACATCATGTAACATTGCTATTCCCCCTTTTTTACGCTCACCATTTATATAAGCAATAATTATGCCAACTTTACTTTTTCAATAAGTGATGGCAAAGGATATCCTATTATATAAGGAGAAAATCTTTTTTCTTATTTTAAATGGTGCTCTATTCAATACAATATTCATTACTTTCTATATATGTAAACGCTCTTTTACTGGTGCAAACACACAAAAACCGCCGATTATTCGGCGGTTTTTTCATACTTATTTAATTTATACTGCAATGTTTGTCTTGGAATGCCTAATAATTTAGCAGCTTTCAAAACATTCCCTTCTGTTTCCATTAACGCTCGATCAATTAACTCTTTTTCTGTTTGACGGAGCGCCTCACGTAACGGAAGAATACCTTTCTCCTTTTTCTTCGTATCTACTTCTGTTCGAAATGTTCGCGGTAAACAACTAACAGTTAACGAACTTCCTTCTGCAATAATGACAGCATGTTCGATCGTATGTTTTAACTCTCTTACATTTCCGGGCCAATGATAAGATAACAACCTTTCTTTCGTTTCGTTATCAATATAAAGCACCTGTTTTTTATATTCTTTATTATAATCGTTTAAAAAGTAAGACGCTAACAATACTACATCTTCTTTTCGCTCACGAAGCGGTGGAATATATAATGAAAATACATTTAAACGATAATATAAATCTGTACGAATTTTATTTTCACGTAAACATACTTCTGGCGGTTGGTTCATCGCTGTAATCACGCGAACATCTACTTTTCTCGTCTTACTATCACCTATGCGACGAATGACCCCATCTTCTAATGCTCGAAGCATTTTTGCCTGCAGATCAAGAGGCATCGAATTTAATTCATCTAAAAATAATGTCCCTCCATCTGCAAGTTCAAATAACCCCGCACGTTCAATAGCTCCTGTGTAGCTACCTTTTGTCGTTCCAAATAATAAACTCTCTAAAAGAGATTCTGGAAGAGCTGCACAGTTCTGAGCAATAAACGGTTTGTTTTTACGGTTTGAAGCCTCATGAATCGCTTGTACAAATAGTTCTTTTCCTGTTCCTGTTTCACCGTATATTAAAACGTTCGCATTTGTTGGAGCCACCTTTTGCGCCAAATCTTTCGTTTGTTTAAAGCGGGAATCATTCGTCACAATTGTATTAAAGGCAACATGTTTTTTTATCACTTTCTTCCGCGAAGATCGTTTCATTTTCGATTGTAAATCAACAATTGTATCCGTTAACTTTTGAATCGTTGAATAATCTTTTGCAATTTCAACAGCACCTGCAATTTTATCTTCTATAAAAATAGGTAATGTAGTATTTACAGTGCAAACATCTTCACCATTTAAATTTTGATAACGCTGTACTTGATGTGAAATTGGCTTTTTTGTATCTAAAACTTTCATAAGTGTACTTGTTTCCCTTGATAAGGACGGGAATGCTTCTAATAAATGCTTTCCTAATACATTCTCAATCTTTGATCCATCATGCTTAGCGGCAACCGTATTATAAAAAATTGTAATACCATTTTCATCCACTGCATGAATTGCTTCATCAATACTGCTCAAAATCGCTTCAATGACTTCTTGTGTTGAGACTGCCAGCAATGTCATCCCCCTCTCTCGCCGAAAATCCAGCAATTTATATGCCGAATTTTCAGCACCCCTGTGCGCGATTATAAGCATTACGATTCCGTTCTACTGTTCTATTTATTTCATATCATTACTTTTCCGCCAACAAGCAATAAAGTACAGCTTTAATAAGCTGGTTAATCATCATGTATCCTGAATTTTCAAGCAAAAATCTTACTACTCATCCATACGGGATAAATCTTTTACCCACACATTCATATCTTCTAATTTATTAAAAATATAACAATTATTTGCTAGTCTTCCTGTGTACGTATATCCTAGCTGATGAAAAGCTGCGTTCATTCCAAATGAAAGCGAACGTGCAATTGTGTAAGAACAAAAAATAGCTCTCTCTTTTAATTCCTCTTCTAACTTTATCAGTAAGCTTTTCATAAATCCGTGCTTTCGATATTCAGGTAAAGTTGCACAATTTGTTAATTCTGCGTTACCTTCTTTTACATTCATTTCTGCTGAAGCAGTACTAATAATATGCCCCTCTGATTCATACACATAATAAATTGTATCTTCTTTCATCGTCTGAACAATATAGTCTGCTTCATTTAACGGGGTTGGATAAATTTCAAACACTTTCCCAAACACACTTGCCAATTCTTCCGCGTCTGCCTCTGTCGCTTTTCGTAATACAAATTTCTCAGGAACTTGTTTCTCCTTCACTTTCTTTTCTCTCACACCATTTATAATATGGTCCTCATCAACCCACTGGATACTATTTCGTCTTTCATCATCACGATATTTCACGAAAAAATACGCATCATGACCTTGGAAATAGTGCGGAATCGTCGCTTCTAATAAAAATCCAAAAGAGAGCCACGCCGAAACATGCTCTCCCTTTCCTTTTATAATGCATTTGGTGAAAGAATGTTTCTCTGCTAATTCTTCTAGTTTTTGCATAAGACTTTCTACATTTCCTGTATAATGATCTACCCGAATACGTTTATTAAAATAATCTAGCACTCCTTCTACAGTATAGTAGTTTGTCTGTTCTCTAAATGATTCGTAATATTTCATTGTTTCACCTCACACCAGTCTAGTAATGTACATGCAATAATTTTCGCTGCGGCAATCATTTTATCTACTTCAATGTATTCATTTGGATAGTGGGCTACCTTTGTCTCTCCTGGTCCAAATATAATAGTTGGGGTCTCTGCAATTTGTGTAAATAACCCGCCATCTGTTCCCCATGGTGACGCTTCTATAATTGGACTTCTCCCTTCGATTTGGGAAAAATTATCTCGAAGCGTTGTAATAAGCGCATGTTCTTCATCTAATTCACCTGGAACCCATCTTGCTCCAAACCACTCTACTTCTACTGGACATTCTTCGAACCATCGATCTACATTCTTTAATTGCCCAATCCAATTTTCAAATTCTTCTTTTACCGCCTCTATAGTCTCATTCGGCGCAACTCCACATCTTCCTTCTAAAAGTAACGAATCTGGTACGGAGCTTGGCCAACTCCCCCCTTCAATTTTCCCAACATTGATTGGAACAGGGATTGGAATCTCTTTATATAACGGGTCTGTAATTCGTTCATTTCTTTTCTGTTCTAATTGTCTTAAGTGCTCTACAACAAACATACTTTTTTCAATCGCACTAACTCCTTCGTAACGAGTCCCACCATGCGCTGCTTTTCCTTTCACATGCAAGCGAAACCACATTGAGCCTTGTTGTTTCGGGAAAAACTTCATATTTGTTGGTTCTGGAATGATAACCCCATCTGCCTTATACCCTCGCAAAATTGCAGCTAGCGTCCCTGCTCCACCGCTTTCTTCTTCTATTACACTTTGAAAATGAACATCCCCCTTTAGTTCAATTTTCAGCTCTATAATTGCTTCCATTGCGAGCATAAGAGCTACATTACCACCTTTCATATCCGTTGTTCCACGGCCATATATGCGATTCCCTATTTTCTCACCACTATATGGATGGTTTTCCCACTGATTCACATCACCTTCTGGTACAACATCAATATGTCCATTTAAAATCATTGATTTCCCATCGCCGCTTCCTTTTAACGTCGCAACGATATTGGGGCTATCTGAAAAGCTCGTTCTTGGAGATACAAAATAAGGATGATCTTTCATTTTTGTAAAAGAAGGCTCCCAAATATCGAGATCTAAACCTAATTCCCGTAATTTTTCGATAACAATTGCTTGTGCACCGCTCTCTTCTCCTGATACGCTTCTTTCTTGAATTAATCGTTTTAAGAGTTTTACACTTTCTCCTTCATGACTTTCAATATAATCACATACTTGTTTTTTTAATTGCTCCATATTTGTTAGCTCCTCTCATTCAATCACAAGTAAATTAGAACTCACATGAAAAGATGCCTCCGTATTTCGTTTTACATCTTCTACTGTATAAGGACTCATTAACTCTTGCAGTACTAATCCTTCCGAAGTGACTCCCATTACAGCCATATCTGTAATAATTAAATCCACGCACCTTTTTGACGTTAATGGCAGCGTACACTCTGAAACAACTTTTGCATTTCCATACTTATCAACGTGATTCATCACAACAACAACACGCTTTGCTTTTTGCGCTAAATCCATTGCTCCGCCAATACCAGGAACACGTTTTCCGGGAACAATCCAATTTGCTAAATCGCCCTTCTCACTTACTTGCAGTGACCCAAGTATTGTTATATCGAGTAACCCTTTTCGAATCATTCCAAATGCCGTACAGCTATCAAAATAGCTTGCTCCTGTAATAAGTGACGTCGGCAATCCAGCCGCATTACATAAGTTTTCATCTTCATTTCCTCTATTTGGCGTTGGCCCCATGCCAACGATGCCATTTTCCGCCTGGAACATAACATGTATATCTTTTGGTAGATGGTTAGGTACAAGTGACGGGATACCAATCCCTAAATTCACAATCATTCCATTTTGAATCTCTTTCGCAGCCCGCCTTGCAATTTTATCTCTCACTTCTACTCCCATACCCATTTCCAATTCACTCCTTCCGACGGCACGATATAATCTACAAAAACACCTGGAACTATAATTTCCTCAGGATTTAAACTTCCAAGAGGTACGATTTCTTCTGCTTCAACAATTGTAATAACTCCAGCCATCGCCACATGTGGATTCATGTTACGGGCGCTTTTATCAAACACAAGATTTCCAAACGGATCCGCCTTTTTTGCATATACAATCGCTACCTCTGCGGTTAAAGCTGTTTCCACTAAATAAGTTTTCCCATTCATCTCGACTGTTCGCTTTCCTTCCTCAACAATCGTATCGATACCGACATCAACGAGAATCCCACCAAGTCCAACACCACCGGCGCGAATCCTTTCTGCTAGCGTTCCTTGAGGTGAAAACTCAATCTGTAACCGTCCTTCATTTAACTGCCTTCCCGCATTTGGATTTGAACCAATATGGGACGTAACTAATGATTTCACTCGTTCTTTCGTTACAAGGCGGCCAATCCCTACATCCGGAAACCCTGTATCATTTCCAATTAAATGCAAATTAGAAATACCTTTTTCTACAATAGCCTCTATTAATGATGGAGGAGATCCAATCCCGCCAAATCCGCCAAACATTAACGACATATCATCATGAAATAATGAGATAACATCTTTAATTTCTTTTAATTTTCCAAATGTATTTGTAATAGTTGTCATGCGATACCGTGACCTCCTTTTCGCATCATTTCTTCTACACTTTTCGCAAAAATCGAAAGTAACTCATCTAACTCGGAATATGTAGTTGTCATCGGCGGTGCAACAAGCAATGCACTATCCTCTTTCCCTGCCTGCCCTGATACCGCTTGATATAAAAGGAGTCCATTTTTCGCCGCGACTGAAATGAGTTCAGACGCTTTTGTAAACGGTTGCAATTCTATTCCAATCAGGAATCCTTTCCCGCGCACATCGGCAATAATCGTCGATTGTTGCTGAACTTTCTGCAATCCCTTTATTAAATATTCTCCTTTTTCCGCTGTTTTCTCAGGCAAGTTATGTTTCTCCATGTATTCAATAACCGCTAAAGCTGTCGCAGCTGACAATGGATTTGCGCTAAGCGTATGCCCACTCATAACAGAACGTGATCCTCGTAAAATCGGTTCCATTACACGATCACTCACAACCGTCGCGGCCATCGGTGTATAGCCAGCACCTAGTCCCTTTCCTAACGTCATGATGTCTGGTTCCACGCCCCAGTGCTCCATCGCAAACCAAGCACCTGTACGTCCAAGTCCTGTCATCACCTCATCAGCAATAAATAAAATATCATAATGACTACAAATCTCTTTAATTACTTTATAATATTCCTTCGGTGGTACAACTGCACCGCCTGCTGCACCAATAATTGGTTCCGCTATAAAAGCTGCAATATGTTCTGCACCAATCCGTTCAATTGCTCGTTCTAATTCAGTCGCACAAGAAAGCTGACACGTCGGATATACTTTCTGCACCGGACAACGAAAACAATACGGCGCTGGGACAGTTGGATAATCCTCTAAAATAGATACAAATCGCTGCCGACGAAGTGGATGCCCCGACATCGATAAAGCCCCCATTGTAATACCGTGATAACTCATCCAGCGTGACAAAATTTTATGTTTCCCTTGAATGCCGCGCTCTTGAAAGTGTTGAATTGCAATTTTCATAGCCGTTTCATTCGCTTCTGTACCACTATTCACGAAAAAACTCCAATTCAAATCCCCTACACTTAAATCGCTTAACTTCTTTGCTAACTTCTCAGCTGGTTCGCTCGTAAACTGCGAACGATACACAAAAGCAATCTCCTCTGCCTGCTTTTTAATTACTTCCGCAATCTCTGTTACGCCATGTCCGATACCTGCCGTAATCGCTCCTGACGAACCATCAAAATATTTATTACCATTTTGATCATACAAGTACACACCTTTTCCATGCGAAATCATTGGATACGGCTGACCAACAAGTGGCTTAATTAAGTAATCGCGCATAGCGCTCCCCCATTTCTCCAATTTGTATATATATATGAAGAAAATTGACGTTTCTTTCATAAAAAAGAATCCTCTGCAAGCGCAGTGAATTGATCAAAAAACTATTATAAAATATACAAATGAGTGCTAAAACAAAAAAAGAAAATTCAGAAATAAAGCAAAAAATCAAACCCTCTTACAATGCTTAAATGGCCCTCCCTCCTATAACAAAGAAGCTCCAAAACATACGAACGACTTATTTTCTTACCCTACTATCAGCTTCCTTCAATTGCTGACATTGTGTAAACTTCGACGAAACTCCCGTCAATTTCCTCCCTATTTATTTAGTTTACTGGTCATATTTTTCAACAAAATTAGACAATTCCCTTAAAAAGAAACCCTCCTATCATTGAGTGATCATAGGAAGGTTTCTTTTATATATTTATTTTTTGATAGTTACGTTTTTTATTTACCGCTATAAAAAGAAAGAACCGATTAACTATAATTAACCAGTTCAGCATGACGCTCTTTATTGGTAATTAACGCACGCAACTTGCCCCAACAATGATTAGTAAAATAAACAATACAACAAGCAACGCAACTCCAAAACCTGTACCGCAACCTCTGCCACCATAGCCGCCGTAACCATAGCCACAGTAACTACCAGGATATCCATATCCCCACATGATCTGTACCACTTCCCTCCACTACTTAAAAATTATTTTTCCTTAATAAATTATGTAGGACAACTACCACTTTGCATGTGCTTCTGCCTATAAATTAAAAAATCCCTAGCTCAGCTAGGGACTTTATATTCCGCACCAAATCGTGCAAATTTTATAAGTGTAAAAAGGGGACATCAAATCAACTTTCGATTATCATTTTTCATATTTCCAAGTATTTTTTGCATAAGCTTGTTTTCAAGATGCATATAGTGATAGTGATGAAAAAGGAGGTATTTACATGGCTCAATCTGAATTTAAAAAATATGGACAAGAAGCGGCCTTATATGAACAACTTGCTCGTTATTATCAATATACTAATCCAAAAAAATATATGGAGTTATATGTGAAATATCATAACACCATTATTAAACTTGTACATGCGTATGAAAAACGAAATTCTCAAGAAGCAACCTTGCCATCCTATATGAGAATATTCCACGCGTCTCCTCATGTACCAGCTATTGATTTGTTAGTAAACGGACAGAAGGTCGTTAAAAACATTTCTTTTAAACAATACAGCCCTTATTTGTCTTTAACTCAAGGGCAGTACCGCGTTGATATTGTTCCTGCCCATAATGAAACACCTATTTTTTCATCACTTGTTCCCGTAATGGGCAACCACTCTTATACGCTTGCAGCAATTGGTACCAATACACATATACAATTGCAACCAATGCTTGATAATACACCTTTACAATCTGGTCACGCAAAAATCAGAGCTTCACATTTTTCACCGGATACTCCTGTTGTTCACATCTCTATAAAAGGAGGGGACCATTTATTTGAAAATGTCTTATTTAAACAAATAACAGATTATTTACAGGTGAGCCCTGGAACAGCTGACATTGAAATTTCTCTTGCCGATACAAAAGAAGTCCTTGCAACCATCCCTGGTATAAAAATAGAACCCAATACAATGTACACATTTGCATTAGTAGGCTATTCACATCAATCCCCAAAACTAGAAACCGTCATTCTAACAAATTAAAAATTCTACACCAGCCCCCTTGGTGTAGAATTTTTAATCTATTTTTGAAATGAAATATGAAATTCGGTCCATTGTGAATTAGAATGACACGTAATGAGTCCATTATGTTTCTCTACAATTTGTTTACATACAAATAAACCGATACCCGTCCCTAATTTCTTTGTCGTGACAAATGGTTCAAAAATCGTTTTAATACTTTCTGCTGGAATCATTGGTCCATTATTTTTAATAACAATATGAACCCTTTCCTCCTCTTCACATACATCGATAATAATTTTACGATTTTCTTTAACCACTTCAAGGGCGTCGATTGAGTTCATTAAAATATTTAGAAACACTTGCCTCACTTCACTACGATATCCTATAAATGAAATAGGATACAGTAAGTTTTTTTCAATTGAAACATTCGCATTAACTAAACTTGGGTATAAAAAATGAATAATCTCATGGAATAAATCATTTAGCCCAAATTGTTCAGACTCATTCCACATCTCTTTTTTGGAAACGAGTAAAAATTGCGAAATACGAAAATTTAATTGATCTAATTCATGTGAAATTATATCTAAATATGATAAATTCGGATGATCTGATTTCAATAATTTCACAAATCCCATAATTGAGGTTAATGGATTTCGGAACTCATGAACAAAACTAGCCGACATTTGTCCTAAAATCGTTAATCTTTCTTTATGTGTTTCATTTATATATTGCTGTTTTTCCTCTAAATTTCTCGATATAATTTCCGAGTATTTTAAAACTGTATAATAAATTAATTTGTCAAAATAAATATGTATTTTCGTCATAATTGGTTTTAGTTCACGAGCCTTTACATCCAATTCGCACATTGCTTCAAACAGTTCATTTCTTCCTACATTCGCGTTATAGACAAAATCTCCAATATTTGCGTCCGCCCCCGCCCGTTCAATTGCGATTTTTTCACATAACGGTCGTAGATTGTCTATGTCCTTTTCTTCCATAATAAGTTCGATAATAAGCTCTAATACGCTCTCACCATTTTGAGCTACCTCTTGCTTAAACGGATCTTTTTTGGAAATTATCATTTTGTTTTTCCAGTTCTCTACGAATTGATGCCTATTGTTTTTCAAGTACGAACAAAATACTTCTTTAATATCCTTATCGATTGGAAAAACCCCCATTCCCTCCATTTCCATGCGACGAATACCCTACATATTTTGAATATTAACACAAAAAATAAATTTCGTTAAGAGATTGTTGTCACATTTTGTTAATTTCTGTTGATAAAATTAATTTGCATTTAGTATTTGCACTGACTTTTTTGCATCCTTTTCATTTCTTGCGTACAATAAGATATGAAAGGTGTGAAAAATATGGTAAATAAAAATGTGGAAGATTATCTCCAAGAAGGCATTCATGGTCAAAAGCAAAACAAACCAGAAGAACGCAATATGTACTTAAGCACATTGCGTGAGCGTGTCGAAATCGCTTTAACTATCGGTCAAGTGATGCAAAGTAATACTTATACAGAAGTAGCTAATAGTATGCGTACTTCTCAATCATTACAATTATACGTAAACGGCAGCATCGCTTACCCACATTTATCAAAATACATTAAATTGGCAAACGAGAAAAATGTACCTTTTACAATCGTTCAAAATAAAGGTACACATACACCAATTGGTTTAGTTCTTGCGCACAGTACAGCAGTAGACAAAGAACAAATCTATGTTGAGGATGCTATTTTTAAACAAGAGATGAAATAATACACTTATAGACCAAAAGGTACACTTACTGAAATCGCAAGTGTACCTTTTGGTCTTTCTTAAAAATTTGGCCACTCAAAAAAAAGCTCTGCTAAGTGCAGAGTTTATGAGCTTACTTGTTCTTGTAATGATACCTGCTGCTCGGTTTCCGAAATTAACATGGGGACTACCCGTTTTGTCACTTCTATCTGCTTAATGTAATGACCATCTAATTCCTTAATACAAAAATTATAATCTTCAATTTCAACAACATCACCTTCTGCAATTTCTAAGTGTTTTGTTAAAATCCATCCCCCGATTGTATCAATATCATCATCATCAATAGATAAACCTAATAATGCATTTACCTCACTAACAAGTACTTTTCCTTCTAAAATTGTCTTCGTCTCACTAATATGTTGAATTTCTGGTTTTTCATCTCCATCAAATTCATCTTGAATATCTCCAACAATCTCTTCTAATATGTCTTCAACCGTTACAAGACCTGATGTCCCGCCATATTCATCAATTAATATCGCAATATGTGTGCGTTCTCGTTGCATTTTCAAAAATAAATCATGAATCGCAATTGATTCAATAACAAGTATAATAGGTCGAATATATTGCTGCACCGTTTCTTTACTAAAAGTACCGTATTTCACAAAATCTGTGAAAATATCTTTGAAATTTACAAAACCAATAACATGATCTTTATCTCCATCAACAACTGGGTATCTTGTATATTTTTCACTAGACATTTTTTGCAAAGCTTCTCTAACAGACGTATCTTTATCTAAAATTTGCATTTCTGTCCGCGGAACCATAATTTCCTTTGCGATACGATCATCAAATTCAAAAATTTTATTTACATATCTAAATTCAGATTGATTAATCTCCCCGTTTTTATAACTTTCTGACATTAAAAGTCGTAATTCCTCTTCCGAATGAACTTCTTCATGCTTTTTCGCAGTCTGTAAACCAAATATTTTTGTTACATACCGAGCTGAGCCATTTAAAAGCCATATAAACGGAAAAGTAATTCGATAAAAGAAAATAAGTGGTTTTGCAACAAGTAAACTCACTTGTTCTGCTTTTTGAATTGCCAATGTTTTTGGTGCTAATTCTCCCACAACAACATGGAAAAAAGTAATGAACATAAACACGAGAGTTACAGCTAAAATATCAGCGACCTGGGGAGGCACTTCCCATCTTGCAAACAGCGAGTCAAACATGTGCTTTATCGCTGGCTTTCCTAACCAACCGATCCCAAGAGCTGTAACTGTAATCCCTAATTGACAAGCTGATAAATACTCGTCTAAGTTTGTAATGACTGTTTTCACAGAGGATGCACGTCTATTCCCTTCTGCCACTAAAAAATCGATGCGTGAATTTCTTACTTTCACAATTGCAAATTCAGCCGCAACGAAAAATGCAGTTAAGGCAATTAAAACAATCACCATACTTATACTATATATGTCCAAATACGTTTCCTTACTTATCTTGTAAGTAAGGAAGCCACCTCCTACTAAATTTATTCAAACGAAAAAACGCTTCTTATCATCTGACAAGTTTCTACATGCGCCATCACCTTGTTATACATTATATGCATGCATAAAGAGGATATTTATATTTATGATAATCTAATCGTCTTCTTTCCGTCAAATGAGAATAGACAGAAAAAATAGCCACTTCTTTCTCTTTTTAGAAATATTTATATGCAAAAAAACTAATTCTCGTGAAAAAACACTTTCTTTGCCGATTCCCCACTTCTTTTGTCAACCATGCAGGGAAGACGCTTCATATCTCGAAATCATTCAGCAGGATATATATAGGAGGGATTTACCTTGGAATATAAAACACCCATTATTGCAAAGAGGTTAGGTGTTAGCCCAAAGGCAGTGGTTCGGATTGCACAACAATTGAATCTTAGTATTAAAAAAAATAAATACGGTCACTTCATTTTCACTCAAAACGACTTAGATAAAATGTTAGAATATCATCGTTCTCAAATAGAACCAACTTCATCTCCAACTATAGAGCCATCAATTGATTTTGAGAAGTTTGTTACACAATTAAATACAATTACACACCGTTTAAATCGCATAGAGGAAAAAATGCAAGATAAAGCAGATGATGTCGTCAATTACCAATTGCTACAACACCGGAGAGAACTGGAAGAAATGATGGACAAAATTCAAAAATTAGAAGCTGCGCTTGAGAAAAAAGAACAAATTTACATTACACCTGATATCACGCCAACATATGAACGAGAAGAAAAACCGAAACGCCGGAAAATGATTTTTAGTATATTTGGATTTTAGTTCTTTTCCAATCGTTTATTCGCGTATGATTGTTGACTCCCCCTTGGTCAATTATTATACGCTTTTTTAATGATCCTAATGGGCGCGGAGAATGAAGCGTCCCACTGATGGAAGTTTCACTTTATATAAGAAAGGATGTCTCATTACAAGACATCCTTTTTGTTACGATAACATCATATTCATATCTTCTGCTGCAGTTGTAATTAGTTTTAATCCAAATGTTTCTTGCAATACATCAAGCACACCAGGTGAAATAAATTCAGGTGCCTTTGGACCAATACGAACATCTTGAATCCCGAGACTAAATAGTCCTAGTAAAATCGCAACCGCTTTTTGTTCAAACCAAGATAAAACAATACTAACTGGCAATTCATTCACTTCACATTGAAAAGCATCAGCTAAAGCAGCCGCTATTTTTATTGTAGAAATAGAATTATTACATTGTCCTAAGTCAATGTAACGTGGAATTTCCGTACCTGGTACAACCCCATAATCCACATCA
Organism: Bacillus sp. C1; assembly: GCF_054570475.1. Taxonomy (NCBI): domain Bacteria; kingdom Bacillati; phylum Bacillota; class Bacilli; order Caryophanales; family Bacillaceae; genus Bacillus; species Bacillus sp. C1. The sequence goes on along the minus strand of NZ_JBTMZT010000011.1, from coordinate 10,353 downwards.
TTAAAGCGGAATTTCCCACATGAAGTTGTTAAAATAACAGTTTCTTGTGGAAGTGACGTTGCTAATTCACGATAATACTCTCCACCTTTACCTGGTGCATCACAACCTGCGATAACAAAGAATCGCTTAATTTTCCCTTCCTTTACCGCCTGGATGATTTCTGGTGCTAATGATAATACTGTATGATGATGAAAACCCGTTACCAACTGTTCATCCGATTCCATATGTACTTCTGGAAGTGCTAGCGCTTTTGTAATTACTGGTGTAAAATCATCATTTTCAATTTTCTGTACGCCCTCAAGGCCAGCAATATCATATGAAAAGAAGCGATCAGAGTAGGATCCTTTAATTGGCATAACACAGTTTGTTGTAGCCAATATCGCACCAGTAAATTTTCCAAAAAGACGTCGCTGATCATACCATGCCTTACCGATATTTCCTTTTAAATGTTGATATTTTTTCAGCTGCGGATACCCGTGCGCTGGTAGCATTTCCGAATGCGTATAAATATTAATTCCTTTTCCTTCTGTTTGTTTTAATAATTCCTCTAATGCAAATAAATTATGGCCAGTAACAACAATGGCCTTACCCTCAACACAGTTTTGTGTAATTTGAACAGGTTCTGGCATACCAAAATGATTCGTATGCGCCTCATCTAACAGTTCCATTACCCGTAAAGCTGATTTTCCAACTTTCATAGCCATATCAATATGCTCTTGTTCATTAAAGTTAGAATTTGTTAATGTCATATATAACGCTTCATGAGTTGTAGCATCCACAAACGGATCTGTATATCCGAGCTGTGCAGCATGAGTACGATAAGCCGCGATTCCTTTTAATCCAAACACAATTGTATCTTGTAAACTTGCAATTGTTTCATTCTTCCCACAAACACCCATTACTTTACAGCCACCGGCCTTGGTTTGTTCACATTGATAGCAAAACATGTCATCCCACCCTCTCCTAATCAGTCATTACAACTAAATCGTAATATATATGAAGAAAAAAGGATGTGATATCAATCACAATAATTTATTAAAATTTGTGACACTTCATCTTGTTAACATAATATTTTTACTGTTCTCTTTGATTAATGCCTGTGCATAAGCATTCCCTTGAATAATATCCCGGAATTCTTTTAAAGAATACAAATGAGTTATTCCTTTCCGAGCGTGAATTCGAACAGGTACCCCTTGTAATGTATCGTGAAAAGGAAACGGGTCATCAATTGGTTCAATTGGAAACCCTAGTGTTAGTAAATACATATACATTCTTTTTGTAACAACAGCAATATACCACTCAGCTTTCATTTCTAAAGCATGGATAAATAAAATAGCTACGAGTCTCTTAAAATGCCCTCTTCCGCGCGAAATTTTCGCAATACTTAACTTTCCTATTTCATAAACATTTCTTAACCCTTGCACTAACTCATTTTTAGAAAACGGATAGAAAAACTCAGAATTAGATTGTTCAGGCTTCATATATCGAATGCACTCTACTGTACCGGTATATTGTCCACCTTCTATTAATAAAAATCGTGATGGATTTAAATTTCGCTCTACAAACATTAAATTTCGCTCTTCACAAAAATCTCCCCACAATTGCTCGAACAAAAAATGTTCTTCCTTTGTTTGAACACGCTGGAACATATTTCCCCGCCTTTCCCATCGACGTACTATTTTTGATAACGCTTTCACTATCTATCATATAAGAACAAATCTTCGTATGCAACCTAAAACTATTTACTACTTCATTATAGATTCTATAAACTAAAATGATCTCCTATTCAAGTTTTAGATTTATATAAAATTTTTACAAAAAGAAAAAATGATTCCTATTTATATTGAAAATACTTCATTCATAAAGTGTATGTGTAACGTTTCATATAAAGTACATAAAAAGAAATCCTTTTCGAAACAAAGGATTTCTTTTTATGTTACTGTAATTTTTAACCATTTCTCAAAAATTTGTACAAGACCATTCTGTCCTGCTAATTTTTCTTCTCCTTGCTTCGTTTTATATGGATATAATTGCAAAAAGATCCCGCAACCTGCTTCTATCTTCTTCCCATGCATATGACTGCCTGGATACACACAAATCACTTCATGAATCGCCCTTCTGTGAAAAACTCTTTTTCCATCCTGTTCTTCTACATATTTAATAGACCAATATTTATACATTTGTTCTGTTGCTTTTGTATTGCCTACAGGCTGAAAAATATTAAACATGGGGCTATATTTCACCTCAATAATAATTGAGGACTGGTACTCATAACGTTCTCCTTTCTTCACATAACAATCTAGACGAATGTCTGGCTTTTTCGTATCTTCTCCATTATAAAAATGACTGCCTTTACTAAGCGCGATGAGTGGATGGGTTTCAATAAGATCATTAAACGCTACATGGATTTGGATATTTTCACGATTTAAAACGATTGTCGTACCGTCTTGTAAACCATCTAGGTAAAAATAAGTTTGAATTTGTTGGCGCAGTGGAATTTCGTCTTTAAACTTCAATTGTTGCAATATAGAAATGATGATGAAAAATACATAATACTCATACACTAAAAACGTAGGTTTATAAACAAATAACAGTGCTGGAGATTGCTGATTATAACGCGGGAAAAACTCTAAATGGTATAACAATTTCTGATGCGTAACAGGTAACGAGTGCATCGTTATACTTGTTTTTTCAGAAATTCCTCGCCAAAATGATGAATTCAACATATTTCGAAAGTATAGTACAGCTTGGTGTACGATATGATCTAAAATTTTATACTCTTGTATTTTCACAGACGCTTTACGTAAGTCTGCCTCTTTCAGTAAATGGATATTTCGATATTTTTGCTTCTCTCTGTCCGTTACAGACCCATTATTTTCAATGGTATGCATAATTGTTTTCACAGATTGAAACTCTGCTTTTTTTGTATACATTACTCGCTCTAGTATATCAATTGTCTTTTGTAAAAAAACCTGCGCTTCAAGCAAATATTGATAAAATTGTTTCGTTGAAAATTTCAAAAAAGCATTCTCTACACTATTTGTTTGCTCTATAAATCTACGATTATAATGCTTAGCATGAGGCTTTTTTTCGCTCATTATTACACTTTTCCTCGTCGCCTTTCGTTCTCTTATTTCCCATCCATATTGATCTATATACTTCGTGTTTTCTTCAACCTTTTTATACAGTGGTTTTATGTTTTTCATTTTTTGTGGCAACGTTCGAAGTAACATTAGATACGAAGAATCTTCAATATCGATTAGCGTTGAAAATGTCTTTTTATAATAACCGCGGTCTAACATAATTTCATTTAAAATAGATTTCACATAATTTTGAATCGCTTCAAATTGGTCATCAAAAAAATTTTTAGGAACAATTTGAAACGCTCCATAATATATATCCTCTTCCACTTGCACCTCAAAATGATACAATCCACAGCGCCATGGATAAAAATAATCCGTTTTTCCATGTTCATATAATAATACTTTTTGTTTTTTTTCATGCAATTCATATTGCCATTCTTTCTTATCTTTTTGCCCTTCGTACACTTTATTCCATATAAAAGTAACACGAACTGGTTTTTGACATTGTAGGCTCAAACGTAATGCTTTTAATTCTTGCACTTTATAAATACAATGTCTCATCGTCGTCGTATGTTTACAAAGGCGATTCAAAAATACAAAGTCTCCCTTTCCCTCTGTTCCAATAATTAATTTTAAAACAAATGGGAGCTTATCTTTTGTGTCTACAATCTCTGTTTCATGCTGCCCCTCACTTCGCATACCCATACAACTCCAATTCACGCCGTTTTTGTCTTATATAAGCTAGAGAATGTTCAAATGCGGAAACACAATTAGCAAGTGGGGATTGTAATAACACTACCAGTGATAGTCCTTTCTTTTCATCTTCACGAAGAAGTGAACCAATTGTCATTTCCGTACCACGCAGCTTTGTTAAAATACGTTGTTTGACTTGTAAATCAAAACCTTCTTCTCTGCTAATCATATATGATTGATGATCTTTTTGGGGAATGTTTTGCAAATAGGTTGCAATCGCTGCCGCACACCGAAAAGAAACACCTTTCGATGCATCATGAGATGAGATTAAATCGTGCAATTTATCCAACAATTCTAATTCTTCTTCAGAAAACACATCTATAAGCTCTTTATTTCGAAACCAATTCATGCGAAACTCTCCTGTTGTAACTTGTAGCGGCGAGATTTGTAGTCCCTTATTTTGCTGCATATTCATTTCACAAAATGGAGTCTTTTGAAGGGTAATAAGGTTCGCTCGATCCAATAAGCGATCCGATAATTCTTTCGTTGTTTCATCAAAATTTACAGTCCCGATAAAAATAATATTTTCACCAATTTCAATTTGAGATGGAATGATATTTTCTCTCTCATTCTCCCCTTCATATAAAGAAAGAATACGATTTTTCTTTTCTAATTGAAGAATAGATAGAAAAGGTGTAAACCAATGTTCAATATGTGACATATTCATCTCATCAAATACAATCATATACAGTTGATCCGGGTCTTCATATGCTTTTAATAATGTTCGAATTAACCTCGTTTCACTCTCGATATATGTTCCATTTGGATGAAGATACCCTAGTATATCGTGTGGTTCTTGATAAGATGGGGAAATTGGAATCCATAACAATTCTTTTCCATACGTTAACCCTAATGCCTCTGCATATGCTTGCACGAAACGTGATTTTCCGATTCCTGGGATACCAGCAAGAATTGTTAACGGATTTGTTTTTACGCTAATATGAAAATTAAAAATATCAGTTGCATCTAAATACAAACCTTTATTTTTAATGACATCCTGAACATACTGTATAAATACAGTTTCACGTTCATTCCATTCAGGTTCCTCTTTTTGTACCTTTATATCTACTACTTCCACACGACTTCCCTCTTCTATAATTTTCTTCAAAAGCTGATCATACATATTTTCTGTTACAAAATATAAATGATCGTCGACTTTCATTTCTACATACTTAGTCCAATCCTCAATCTCAATATATTTACATTCCTTTTTTTGTTCGCAATATGCGATAGAACTAATCGCTGCCTTTAATGATAAACTCCCATATAAGCGCCCTTCATACCATAACAACTGTGGCATTTCGAAATCATGAGAAAATTTAGGGATGAGAAAAGATAAGTATCCATTTCCTAACTTTCGCTCTAAGGATTCCCTCTTTTTATATCCTACTAATCTTGGTGATGGGATAATCTTATATGCATCCGCAATATCCTGCTGTTCTACACGTATTAATTCAACGTACAACCTCCCTCTTTCATAATAAAGACGAAACAACACTAATTGTCTTTCTAACTTCTTCTTCCTCAAATCTGCAAATATTCTCTCATTTTTTTTATTAGCATGTAGCCCTTCAAATAAATATGTCTCATTTTCAAATTGTGATTTCAAAATGGAAGGAAGTTGTGAAAGACATTGTACAGAAAAAGTATCTTTTTTCTCCTCCTCTCCTTCAACAAATTTCCCTAAAAACCTCATGTGATACATCCGTTTTATAAAACTTGGGTGGAGAGCCTTATGTAGTTTCAATGCTACTCACCTTCTTTTTTTGTACTGTTCTTATTGTATGAACTACAAAAGAAAACTAGAAACAAAAAAACCTAACGTACTCCGCTAGGCTCTAAAAAGTAAAACTTATATTAATGAGAAGGAAAAGCTTTTTTCTCCTGCATAATCGCATTATGTGCAATTTTCATTTTAGCAAGTACATATCGTAATTTATCCTCAGCATTGTCGTCTTTATTACGCTGCAAGCTTGCTAACGTCTCCACAGAACCAGCTAAATTCTCAATCGCCCCACGTAATTCGGGATGATGATTAAAAAATGATTCTTGTACTAATACTTTTCGTAAATCACTTGCTAATTCCATAATTCTTAACAGCTGCTCTTTTTCTTCCATTCTCATCCCTCCTGAACATCTTATATATTAGATATTCTTTGAATAAAGCAAAATTCCTTGTATATAAAGAAAAAAAGTCCTTCAGAAGGACTTTTTTACATCTTTATATTACCTGTTATAAGCAGATAAAGGGATACTACTGCTGCAATCATGATTACAACCATAACGTATCTTTCCATGCCAGAAAAACAACGTTTTCCTTTTTCTTTCCGTGCAAATATATAAACAACAAGTCCAATACCATATACGATTGAGACAAGTAATAAGTTTTTTAAGCCTGCTGCATAAATTAACCATACTGCATATAACGAGGCAATTAAAGCGAGCATTCCATTTTTTAGTCTCGCGCGTTTTATTTCTTTCGTTACAACCAATTTTAACTGATACAGTGCCGATAATAAGTACGGCAGTAAAATAGATGTAGACGCGATAAAATACATAATTTGATACGTTGATTCCGAAAACAAAACGATAATAAACAACGTTTGTGCCACAGCATTTGAAATCCATAACGCAATATGTGGTGTTTGCTTTTTATTTGTCTTCGTAAATACTTTCGGAAACACACCATCTTTCCCTGCCACGTGAGAAATTTCAGAAACGAGTAAAAACCAACCAATTAATGTCCCAACGAGTGAAGCAACCAAACCAATGTTAATTGCAAATGCTCCCCACGGTCCAACGACATGCTCTAATACATGACCCATTGACGGAGTTTCTAACAGAGAAAGCTCTTGTCTTGTCATAGCTCCCATAGAAAGGACCGAAATTAAAATATAAATGGACATAACTAAAATTAAACCCAATACCGTTGCTTTTCCAACATCACGGCTATTTTTTGCTCTGCCAGATAATACAACTGCTCCTTCCACTCCAATAAATACCCAAAGTGTAACAAGCATCGTATTTTTCACTTGACCAAGGACAGAAGAAATAGAAATACTTCCCTCTCCCCAAAAATCATGTGTAAATGTATCCCAGCGAAATGCTGTAATCATAATTACAATAAATAATAAAATCGGAACGAGTTTTCCAATTGTTGCAACAAAGTTCATAATAGACGCTTCACGAATTCCAATTAAAATAAGGAAGTGAAGTGTCCATAATAATAAGGATGCACCAACGATGGATGCGACGTTGTTTCCTCCTTTGAAAATAGGGAAGAAATATCCAAGCGTACTAAACAATAACATGATCGTTGCTACGTTTCCTAAAATTCCTGCAAGCCAATATCCCCATGCACTGTTAAAACCAACATATTCCCCAAATCCTGCGCGCGCATAACTATAAATTCCGCCTTCAAGCTCTGGCTTTTGTTTTGCTAATGTTTGATATACAAGTGCAAGCGGAATCATCCCCATCGCTGTAATACACCAGCCAATTATCGTTGCACCACTATTTGCACCTACTGCTAAATCATGCGGTAAACTAAAAACACCCCCGCCAACCATTGTTCCTACTACTAATGCGATTAATGGAAAAAATCCTAATTTCTTTTCTATCGGTACCACCCCATCTGTCATTCTAGGTGTCATGTTTATCCGTTCAACTATTAAAGTCACCTTTTTCTCTAATAGACGTTTCTATTATATTTTTTCAGGAAAACATTACTTATTCTAAAAGAAAATGAGCAAAAAGGGAATACTTTTTTGAAAAAATGTATAAGTATGCAACAAAAAACCGTTCATTTTATTATGAACGGTCAATTCTTAATCATTAAATCGTATATTTTTTGCAAATATTAATGGATTAACTTCTCTTTTTCTAAAAATTGTCTCGCTATTTTTTCTGCACTTGTACCATTTACATTTACCTCATAGTTCATTTTTCTCATATCTTCATCTGAAATTTTCCCAGCAAGTTTATTTAATGTCTTCTCAAGTTCAGGATACTTTTCAAGTGTTTCTTTTTTTAATAATGGAGCTCCTTGATACGGTGGAAACAATCCTTTATCATCTTCCAGTACTTGCAATCCATATTGCTCAAGTTCACTATCTGTAGAGTAAGCGTCAATGACAGTAACATCACCAGATTCTATTGCACTATAACGTAACTTCGGTTCCATTGTTTTCACATTCGAAAACTGGAAGTTATATAACTTTTGCAGCCCTTTATAACCATCTTCCCGATCTGCAAATTCTAATGTAAATCCAGCCTTAACATTTGCTGCAACATTTCGTAAATCTGAGATTGTTTTTACATTATATTGCTCTGCAACATTTTGTGGCATTGCAAGCGCATATGTATTGTTGTATTCCATCGGCTTTAACATTACCATTTGATATTTCTTTTCCATGCCTAGGCGTGCTTGTTCATATACCTCTTTGCGATTTGTACTCTTTGGGTCTTCTTTTACAAAAGTAGATAAAGTAGTCCCTGAAAACTCAGGATATATATCAATTTCTCCTGACTTTAACGCCTCAAAAACAAATGCTGTTTTCCCAAGCCCCGGTTTAATCTCTACAGATAAATCCGTATCTTGTTCAATCAACTGCTTATACATTTGAATTAAAATTTCTGGTTCAGATCCAAGCTTTCCAGCGATCACAATATCTTTCTTTTGTGTGTTCAAAAGAAATGGTGCAGCTATAACAACCACTCCAATACAGATTGCCCCTATCATTCGCTTAGAAGGACGTTTATTACTTTCAAATACCCGAAGTACTCCGTCAAAGAATAAAGCTAACAGTGCGGCTGGTACAGCGCCTAACACGATAAGAGCGTGGTCATTTCGATCTATTCCAAGTAGAATAAGCTTTCCAAGCCCTCCAGCCCCTATTAAAGCAGCTAACGTAGCTGTTCCAACAATTAGCACCATCGCCGTACGAATTCCAGCCATTATAATGGGCAACGCAAGCGGGAGTTCTACTTTCCATAACCTTCTAAAACTGTTCATCCCCATCGCTTTTGCTGCTTCAATAAGTGATGCATCTAACTTCTGGATTCCCGTATATGTATTTCGTAAAATTGGTAATAATGCGTATACAACTAACGCGATAATTGCTGGTACTTTCCCAATGCCGACAAGTGGAATTAAAAGGCCCAGTAAAGCTAATGAAGGAATTGTTTGCATAACCGCAGATGTCCCTATAATAACCTCAGCAATTCGCTCTCTTCTCGTTAACAAAATACCGAGTGGAACTGCAATCATCACTGCAAATAATAAAGAGACAATTGAAATTTGTAAGTGCTCAATCAGCGCACGAAGTAATTCTAATTTTCTTTCTTGAAACGTTTGTAATAATGCAGACAAGATTTACCCCCTCTCCTTCATTTGTTCAACCAAATACGCCACAATATGGCGGCTCGTTACTGTTCCCACGTATTGTCCATCTCTTTCAATTGGGACAGCTTCTTCTGCTTCCAAGCGCATTAAAGCTTCTTGTAGGGGAGCGTATGCTGATAGAGGTATAACATCTTTTTCTACTTGTTTATCATCTATAAATGGCAACACATCTTCAATAGCCTTCCCTTCATACCAAGGGCGAACACGATTTCCAATAAATTCTTCTACAAAATCATTTACTGGGTTATGTATGATTCCTTCCGGTGTATCTAATTGAACAATTTTTCCTTTTTTCATCACACAAACACGATCACCAAGTGTTAACGCTTCTTGCATATCATGTGTCACGAACACAATTGTTTTCTGAATTTGCTTCTGTAATTTTACAATATCCTTTTGTAACTGTTCTCGGCTTAATGGATCTAGCGCACTAAATGGTTCATCCATTAGAACGATTTTCGGATTGGCAGCTAGTGCTCGTACCACTCCCACACGTTGCTTCTGCCCACCAGATAATTCATCCGGCATACGATTCCTATATACATCTGGCTCTAGTCCAACCATATGTAATAGTTCATCTACACGCTCTCGGATCTTTTCTTTACTCCATTTCCGCATTTCAGGTACAACCGCAATATTTTCAGCAATTGTCATATGAGGAAATAACGCAATTTGCTGGAGAACGTATCCAATGTCCCAGCGCAACTCGTTAATGTTATAATCTTGAATGTTTTTCCCATCAATAAAAATAGAACCTTCTGTTGTTTCAATTAAACGATTAATCATTTTCATCGTTGTCGTTTTCCCGCAGCCACTCGGACCAATAAGGACAAAAAATTCTCCTTTTTTAATTTCTAACTGTAATGAATCTACTGCTTTTGTACCGTCTTCATATGCTTTTGACACATGATTAAATCGAATCACAAATACAACTCCCTTATTGTTGTTTCTTTTATTCTGATGAATACTCCCCCACTTAGCAAAGCTTGAAGTGGAGGTTTCTAACGTTTCGGCCTAACGGACGATTAACGTCAGCGGAGTTAACACACTAGCGAGCTGTTTCACGCCTAACCCCTCTATCCCGTTTTTCCATGCATTCGGGACTACTTTTCG
>NZ_JBTMZT010000010.1:0-129069 GCF_054570475.1 Bacillus sp. C1 | reverse complement strand
ACTTTTTCAGGAAAACGAATAAAACGCGGTATGTATCGTTCTGCGAAAGGCATCGAAATCAACGCAGACGTAAATGCTGCGGCGAATATTTTACGAAAAGTAGTCCCGAATGCATGGGAAAACGGGATAGAGGGGTTAGGCGTGAAACAGCTCGCTAGTGTGTTAACTCCGCTGACGTTAATCGTCCGTTAGGTCGAAACGTTAGAAACTCCCACTTCAAGCTTTGCAAATGGGGGAGTATTCATTATGAAGTTGTTTTTTTATTTCATATAAAATGTAAAGTGGACATATCTAAAAAACTGTTGATAAGGAAATATTTTGTTATTCATAGTAATGTGCTAGTTGTGTAGATTTAAGATTAAACGTTACAATTGACGTCTATGTACACGGGAAGTAAGGAGCGTGAAACAGAGTATTGGAGACGTTGGACAAATCTTATAATAAGAAAAAATCCATCTCAATTTTGAGATGGATTTTACATGTTTGATACTTCGGAAGTATGTTCACTTGTCTGTTTTTGTTTTGATAAGGACATGAAAATAATGAATAGTGAAATCACACCGAAAATAAGCACCATGTACTGTAATCCAATTGTGTCTAAGAAAAATCCGGTTCCAAGTAAGACAATTTGGAACATAACTCTTTCAAACATATTACGGAATGAGAAGAGACGACCGTGATAACTTTTTTCGACTTTTGTTTGGAAGATTGTTGACATGATAGGGAAGAAGCAACCAACGCTAAATCCAAATAAGCCAAATGATACAAGTGCCATCCACTTCACATCACTAAAGAACAAGGAAAGATGTGCAATAGCAGTACAGAATGCGAAGAAATAAAGTAATTTTTCAGGTAGGAAATGATTAGATAAACGTTTAATAACGAAAGCACCTAACATAAAAGCCACACCTTCAATTGTATAAATAAATCCTTTAATTGTCGGATCATGTTGCATTTCACTAATATTAATGACCATTAAATTGAAACCAGCAATGAATAAAAGAGGAATAATACTTAAAATAAGTGCCCGAAATGCTATAGGGATCCCTTTTAAAATCCGAAATACTTCCATAAAGCTATTATCTTTTGCTGCTTTTTTACTTGATGTATTTGATTTATGATCTTCAAATTTAAGGAAAAAGGTCGAAAGGAATAATAAAGCATATGCTGCCATTGAAAATGCGTACATGTACTGTAAACTCATAACGACAAGAAGAACACCACCTAGTGAGGTTCCAGCAATACGGGCAATTGTTCCAATGTTCATGTGTACACCGTTCATTTGTAACAGTTCATGTTCACGAACAATAAGAGGAATAACAGACTGCAATGCAGGAAAATAAAAGGCTGCCGAAATTTGAAGCGCGACCATAAAAGCGATCATAAAGGCGATACTTTCATATTGAATCGCAAAAAACATAAAAATAACACTAATAACACGGCCGAAGCCAGCATAAAGAAGAACTTTCTTTTTTTCATATTGGTCGATCACACGACCAGCCATTGGACCAACTAGAACGCCAGCTAGTAATCCGATAAATAAAATAACCGACTTCATAAAATCAGAAGGTACATACTTCTGCATAAATTCTAGATTGCCAAGAATCCCAAGCCATAAACCGAGCCCAGCAATAAATTCACCGGTTAACACAATCCAGACATTTTTATTACGCCACATAACAAAACCTCTCAGTCTTATAAAATAGAAAAAATCGTATATATAAATCCAATTTGATTTTCTAACAGATACATGATGGTTATGAAGAACAGACAGAGACCTTCACTCATTTTCTTCTTCTGTTTTCACATGGAATGGGGATAAAAAGGGCACTGACCGCTTCTATCCATGGCCGGATCCTCTCATCCATCTGAAAAGAATGGGTTGATGTTCGTTTTTTAATTTGGATTTATATATATGCCCTCCTTTACATTCAAATCGTTGCATCACTATTTTTTAGAGTCAGAGTTTATATTACGTGTTTGATAATGAAAGTTCAATCTTTTTGATTTACATAAGAATTTGTTTTTGTAAGGTGAAAAAACGGAATTTACACATTAGAAAATAAATAGGAATAAATTTAAACTGTATGCGGGAGGGGAGTTTATGATACGGCAATTTTTTAAGAAATCGTTTCATCAGTTTTTACAGGAGCAGGAAGAGGAAATAATCGCAAAACTTTGTTTTTGGATTGTCTATTATTACATATCAGTCCCAAAACATATGGTGAATGCGAGTGGCATTTTAGTACATATGAATGAAACACACGAAAAGTATAGCTATGATACAATTGAAGACTTCTTACGGGAGTATAGCGGGAAAACAAGGGGAACGTTCTATTTTAAAGGTAGAATATACTATATTAAATTTGAAGAAATGATTAGGGAGAAGTGCCGTGAAATGATTTATGCGCATTACTTTCCGCGCTTTATTGAAGGGCATTCGTTATTATGTAAAGAGTTATTAAGCGAAATAGGTGTAAGTAAAACAGAAATGGAATGCGGGAGTTTCTATACGTTGATTTTTAATTATTGTATAGAAACAAAGGATTGGATCGATACGTACGAAGAGAATGTGTTAAAAGAATTAAGTGTATTGTCACTTCCTTTCGTCGTACAAGCATATGGTATAAATGTATGTAAATATATAAAACAAGAAAATCGGCAGGAAATAGAGTGCTTAGTTCATTGAATAAAGAGGACTTTAGAAATGCGAAACGGTGGTTCATTAGGCTCAACTTATTGAGAGGGATCGAATTTATAAGTCTGATAGATTCAAACGATTCGAGAACAAAGTTGAGGAATTACAGAATACTATAGAGATTTTAAAACGGTTTAGTGAATCATTATTTTAAAAGTCAACAATAATAATAGCAATTAAATATTTAGTCCTATGGGAGGAAGAAGCTGACATCAAACGATAAAGAGCATTAATAATATTGCTCTTTAGTTTGGTTTCCGCCTTTTTATCGTTTTAAGCGAGAAGTAACAAGTGCAATGTAACAAGTTACTGAAGGGATGAATTGAGTAAGCGGTTTTACGCTCAGGTGACTCTAAAATATAGTTGTATAGCGAATTTTGCGTTTAATTAGACTAATATAATATTTTATTTCTTTGGAAGGTTTCGTATCAACCGTTTTTTACATACTTTCCCTAATTTTAATGATATAGTAAAATATAGTAAAAAGAGAGGGGATTATTATGGCAACGATTGGAATTGATTTGGGAACAACGAATAGTTTAGTAGCTTCTTGGGCGGAGAATGGTGCAATACTTATTCCGAATGTTCTTGGCGAATTTCTTACACCATCGGTCGTCAGCGTTGATGAGAGTGGTGAAGTTTTAGTAGGGCGTATTGCAAAAGAAAGATTGATTACTCATCCACAGTTGACAGCATCAACTTTTAAACGGTTTATAGGAACAGAGAAAAAATATGAATTAGGTGCATATACTTTTTCTTCAGAAGAACTTTCATCTTTTGTTATTAAATCCTTGAAACAAGATGCCGAAGATTACTTAAATGAAGCTATTACGGGTGCTGTAATTAGTGTACCTGCATATTTTAATGACACGCAGCGTAAAGCTACGAAGCGGGCGGCAGAAATTGCTGGATTAAAGGTTGAACGTCTCATCAGTGAACCAACAGCAGCTGCGATTGCTTATGGATTGTATCAAGAAGAATCGGAAACAAAATTTCTTGTATTTGATTTGGGTGGAGGTACTTTTGATGTTTCCGTTTTGGAATTATTTGAAGGTGTAATGGATGTTAAATCAATTGCTGGTGATAATTATCTTGGTGGCGAAGATTTCACAAGAAGCTTAATGACCTTTTTTCTAGAGTCACATCAACTCGATTCTGATTCACTTGATTCGAAAACATTATCATTAATTTATACACAAGCAGAACGTTGTAAGCTTACTTTATGCGACGAACTTGCCACAAGTATGAAGGTTATGATTCATAATAAGATATACGAAACTCGCATTAACAGAGGTGAATTTGAAAAAATTGTAACGCCATTACTTTTACGACTTCGTTATCCTATTGAACGTGCTCTTCGTGATGCATCGTTGAATCCAAAGGATCTAGATGCTGTAATTTTAATTGGTGGAGCGACAAGAATGCCGCTCATCAAATCTGTTATTTCTAAAATGTTTGGGCGCATGCCTTATGCGAATATAAATCCAGATGAAACGGTTGCTTTAGGCGCTGCAATTCAAGTTGCCTTAAAAGAACGGAACAAGGCATTAGAAGAGGTTATTTTAACAGATGTTTGTCCATATTCTTTAGGAACGAGTGTTGTTCAAGAAGTAGGGGATGGCAAGAAAGAGTCTGGGTACTTCTTCCCAATTATTGAGCGAAATACACCGATTCCTGTAAGTAGAGTGGAACGACTTTATACGGTTATGGATAAGCAACAATCTATACTTATAGATGTGTATCAGGGAGAAAACCGTATGGTAGTAAACAATTTAAAACTTGGGGAACTCAAAATTAAAGTACCTCCCGCTCCTGCAGGGAAAGAGTCTATTGATGTTCGATATACATATGATATTAACGGCATTCTTGAAGTTGAAGTAATAAGTACAACAACTGGAGAGAAGAAAAGAGCTGTTATTCAACAAAATGCTGGAAATCTTACAAAAGAAGAAATTGAATCTAGACTGTTAGAATTGAGGGACATTAAAATTCATCCACGAGATCGAGAAGAAAATCGATTGCTTCTAGCAAAAGGTGAACGACTTTATGAAGAATTCCTTGGTGATGAACGAAAAAAAATCGCTATATTGCTACAACAATTTGAAAGTGTACTTATGACACAAAATGATAAAAAGATTAAAGAAGCCGCTAGCATTTTAAAAGAACATATCGAGAGTATAGAAAGGTGGATCAATCGTTAATGAGTATTTGGAGTACGTTAGAGATTGAACCTACCGATGATATTTCAGCTATAAAAAAAGCTTATGCAAAACGTCTAAAAATACATCATCCAGAAGATGATCCAGAAGGATATCAACGTTTGAGAGAGGCGTTCGATCAAGCGATTAAAAGTGCGAAGCAAATGAAAGACAAGCCGCTTGTTCAATTAGAAGAAACGGATGGACATGATAGAGAGGCTATAATCTCTCCATGGATTGACAGCAACGCTGAAATTGCTACTACCGTTATTGCAGAGCACCCAGTCTATTCATTTATGGAAAGAATTGAGGAACTTTATGATGATTTCTTTGCACGAATGGAATCGGAAAATTGGGAAGAATTATTGCGTTCTGATGTGATATGGGATGTTCAATATGCAGCAGCACTTCAAGATCAATTAATAGAGTTCTTCTTATATCATTATTATTTTCCGCATTCAATTTGGGTGTTGCTCGACGATGTTTTCCGTTTTAGTGAGCAAAAAGAGGATTTGGAAAGTGAATATGGTGAAGAAAATGTACAGTTTTTATTAGAGAGAATTAGCGGCGTAAAGGGAATGCGTTATGACGTTTTCGAGAAGGACAATCATTTCGATTTCGAAACGTATTTATATTTACGAGAAGAAGTACAAAGGCAACTTATAGCGAATGAACTAGAAGCCGTAGATGAAGTGTTAACTCGTGCATATTCAATGTATCAAAAGGATCCAGAGTTGTTACGTATGCAAGGTATTTATTATTTACGTACAGAAAATCAGGAACGTGCACTGCAATCATTTAGCGACGTATTGTTAATTGATGCGGATGATCCAGATGCTTTATTGTATCGCGCTCGTATAAATTATAACCGTAGCCAATTTGACACTGCCATTAAGGATTGTGAACATCTGCTTTCGATTCAACCGGAGCATATGGACGCTATGTTAATGCTGACGAAATGTTTAGTTAAGATAGG
Source organism: Bacillus sp. C1 (assembly GCF_054570475.1). NCBI lineage: Bacteria > Bacillati > Bacillota > Bacilli > Caryophanales > Bacillaceae > Bacillus > Bacillus sp. C1. The sequence goes on along the minus strand of NZ_JBTMZT010000010.1, from coordinate 123,197 downwards.
GGAGTTAGAAAAAGCCGAAGATAAGGCGAAAGAGGCGCGAGAAATCGATTTGAACCGCGTGGAATTTGCTTCATATATCAATGAATTGTTTGTTAGAAATGGAAGAAAAGAAGAGAAGCAGAAGTTAACAAAGAAACATATAATGAGTTATATTTTGTATTATACTTTCATGTTTTTAAGACGTACTTGGATTTATGTTGTATTATTCATTATTACAATGGTGACCCGGTTGCCGCTTCAATATTTCTTTCTCCTTCCAATTGTTTTGGAATTATGGAAATTTTACAGACTGAAAATTAAAGCATAAGGAGGAGACAGGGTGCTAGTTCTAGGGAAAAGAAAGCAGATTGACCAATATTTTCGCTGCTTGTCCACAGTATGTTTGGATACTCATTTTCTTATGAATTATTATACTGAATATGAATTTACTTTCATAAGAGACCGTATACTTGGTAAAAAGCATTTAAAAAAAGCGCTGAGAAAATGTGGTTGTCAAGAACCAGCAGCGTTAAAAGAGAGAATTGAGTGGTTTTTAGAAGAGGGGTCGCGTTACGAATTTAATTCTATGCGCAATCAATTAAGCCCTCTTTCAGAAGCGAGGAGGAAACAGTTACCTAAAGATCAACCCGACTATGAAAAACTTTATGTCGCTAATCATGGGTTACATATGTTACCGGATTCTGGGATTGCTGCATTTGATTATGCATGGTGTATTTGTTTGAGCCGGATTGGTAGGAGATTAGGTTATTTATCCAAAAAGGAAGCGAATCATTACATGGTGCAAGCAGCAAAACTTGCCCAAAACTCCTATTCGGATTGGAACGAGTATTTTCTTGCTTTTCATATCGGTAGTCATTTTAATAAATTGGACACAGAATTTATAAATCAGGACAAGTACAATCTTAATTATACGCTTAGAATGTTTAGAAGTAAGGACTCATACGTGAATACAATTGCATGGGAAAACGAACTGCTTACAGATTTGAATTAAGAATATTTTTAAAGTTAAAATTCTGAGAATCGTTATTTCTCAGGATTTTTTTATTATTCAAACGGTGTTTCGTTGCGTAAAGAGTGTATGCTTAGCGTGATAAAAATATAGAGGAAATTTTGGCGAAGTTAAAAAGAGAAGGTACAAATAAACTTCTATACTACGATGAAAAGAGGATATTTATATATTCTTGCTGAAAAAGAATATGTAAATATATGTTGAAAGAAGTTGATCCAGAATGAATAATGAAGAACTTATAAAGACTCAATTTGGTAGTAACGCTGAAAAGTATGTCAAAAGTCAAATTCATGCAAAAGGGTCAGATTTGCAATACTTAATGCAGCAAGTTCAAGATCATAAAAATGCTCGTCTTCTTGATATTGCTACAGGAGGTGGACATGTAGCGAATACATTAGCACCATTATTCAAAAGTGTAGTTGCTCTTGATTTAACGGAACAAATGTTGGAAAAAGCAAAAGAATTTATTCATTCTAATGGACATGATAACGTTTCATTTGTAGCTGGAAATGCTGAGAATTTACCATTCTCTAATGCATCATTTGATACAGTAGTGTGTCGTATTGCAGCACATCATTTCCAAAATCCATCTCAGTTCATTCAGGAAGTACATCGAGTGTTAGAAGAAATGGGTTTTTTCATTTTAATTGATAATGTTTCTCCAGAAAATCCAGAGTATGATACATTTTATAATTTTATTGAGAAGAAACGTGATCCGAGTCACGAACGAGCTTTGACAAAAACAGAATGGATCTCATTATTAGAAAAAAACGGTTTGCAAATGCGATCATGTATTACATTTGAGAAACAATTTCATTTTGATTGGTGGTGCGACATGATGGATGTGCCACAGCAAACGCGCTCAAAGTTAACAGATTGTATGATGAAAACTTCAAATGAAATGAAGGAGTTTTTTAAAATTTGTTTTGAAAATAATAAAGTAGAATCGTTTTATACTGAGATGGCACTCTTTGTATGTCAAAAAAGCTCAACTTTAAAAAGATAATTATCTTGCGGTCTTCTCTAAGTACGCTATACTTATTACATTGAAAATAAGAATGAAGGAGTACTTATAATGATTCGCGTACGTATTGAAGGAACTGAACAAGAGATTGTTGAATTTTTGGAAAGAATGCCTGAAATTCCTGGGTTTGAAAAGACACATGTTAGAGAGCCAAAAAAGGGAAACAATCCAAAATATGATACAAGTAAGAACGTACTGGCATATTTGTCGTATAAGAAGATGGAAACTGCTGTGCACAAATAATAAAGTCTTTAAAAAAACAATAAAATTGTTTAATGATAGAAAGCTGAAACGACACAACATACAGTGTCGTTTTTTCTATTTATGTATAATAGAAATGTAGAACATTTCAGTAACAGAGTAGAACTTCTATTAAAGGAGTATTTTGAATGTTCCATCTCGAATTAACGGGCAGTAAGACCTCGACCTCAAGATTCAGAGAGAAGCAAGGAAGATAGGTGGGGGATCAACTGCCCGTAAAAGCCCGATTGGTGAGGGCTGATAATCAGTGAGGGATGAAGAAAACCCCCACTGATTAAAGTTTCACTTTATATCTACACAGCGGAATAACTTAATTAAATGATTTTTATTTAAAAATACAGTAGTTGAATCGAGAGAATACGTTCTTGAAGTATGTAATTGTTATATGCATCTTTTGACCAGTTATCGTGCGAAAACGACCGATTATCGAAATTTCATTTACAGTAACTGAAATAGTTTTTATAGTTAGAGCGAGTGAAAGGGAAGTGGTGAAGTGAAGTTTGAAGTGTCGATTGATCCATCTTATAAAGAGCCGAAAATCATTATTCTAACGGATAAGATGACAGATGAGATAGCTGATATTATGAAGCGATTGTCAGAAACTCATATGGATTCATTAGCTGTATTTTCAGAAAGAGGTGTTGAAATTGTTGCATGTAAAGATATCGTTAGAATCTATACAGAGAAACAGAAAGTATTTCTCCAAACCGCTTCTGGTATTTATCACGTTCGCTCAAGGTTATATGAACTGGAAGAGAAATTAAATAGTCAGTTTTTCGTTCGTATTTCAAATTCAGAGATTGTTAACATTCAAATGATCACGAGTATGGATATTAGTATGACAGGAACAATTGGCGTGTCATTAACAGGGAATATCAAAACGTATGCTTCTCGGCGCTATGTTTCAAAAATCAAGAAATTATTTGGAATATGAGGTGGAAAGGTTTTGAAAAAATTACGTAGTCGAGTTGTTGGTGGTTTTGTTATTGGTGTGATTATTGGGCAAATTGTGCAACTCCTTATTTCGTTCACATTAGGTCAAGGAGAGTACATACCAGTTGTAGACCAGTTTCGCTCTTTCTTTGTTAGTGAGATGTCCGCTGTTTTAGTACAAATATTGTTAACAGGGCTGATTGGGGTCACGTTTGCGACAAGTGCACTTGTTTTTGAAATAGCAAAATGGAGTCTATTAAAACAGTACATCGTTCATTTTTGTATAACGGCATTAGTATGGGGGCCGATTGTAATGCTGCTTTGGATGCCACAAACACATTTCGGTACATTCATTTTTTTTATTAGTTTTTTAGGTACGTATGTCATCACATGGGTGATTCAGTACATCGTTTCAAAGAATGATGTAAAAAAAATTAATGCGGCGATTCAATTAAGGAAACTAGAGGGGAGAAGTGAGGAATAATGGCTGTTGTTATAAAAAATCTAACGAAAAGATTTAAAAAACGCACAGCTGTCGAAGATCTTACACTGACCATTAAAAAGGGCGAATTCTTCGCACTTTTAGGGCAAAATGCTGCTGGGAAAACGACAACAATAAAAATGCTTAGTTGCTTACTTACACCTACAAGTGGTGATGCGCTGATGTTAGGAGATAGTATCGTCGAAAATCCGAAAGCAGTAAAACAAAAAATAAACATTTCACCACAAGAAACAGCGGTAGCTCCGAATCTTTCTGTAAAGGAAAATTTAGAATTCATCGCGAGTATTTATGGAAGTAATAAACAAGAGGCTAAACAAAAGGCGATGGAAATGATGATAAAGTTTGGACTTTTGGAGCGTGCAAAAAATAAAGCAAAAACATTATCAGGTGGGTTACAGCGTCGTTTAAGTATTGCAATGGCACTTATTTCGTCTCCTAACATTATTTTTTTAGATGAGCCAACACTAGGACTTGATGTTCGTGCTAGGCGTGATTTATGGAAAGTTTTACTTGAATTAAAGGGTAAAATCACGATTATTTTAACGACGCATTATTTAGAAGAAGTAGAAGCACTTGCTGATCGCGTTGGTATTATGCATAGTGGTAAGTTACATGCACTTGGAACGATTGATGAATTAAAAGAAAATACGGGGCAATCATCTTTAGAAGATATTTTTCTTACATTAACTGAAGAGGAGGTCAAACTATGAGATATGTAGCGTTTGCTTCACGTAATCGTAAAGAGATGTTACGAGATCCTCTCACGCTTCTTTTGGGAATTGTGCTACCGGTTATTATTATGTGTCTGTTTTCAATCATGCAGAAAAATATGCCTTTTGACCTATATAATATAGAAAACTTAACGCCAGGTGTAATCGTGTTTAGTTTTTCCTTTATAACGTTATTTTCAGGAATGCTGATTGGGAAGGATAAAAGCAGTTCATTTTTAATGCGGATTTTTGCTTCTCCCATGTCTGCGTTTGATTACATTACTGGATACACTTTGCCGTTATTACCGATTGCAATTCTTCAAATTGTTATTTGCTTTATTTCAGCATTTTTCTTGGATTTATCCTTTAATGTGGATGTACTAGTTGCCGCTTTTTTGCTCATTATCATTGCGATGCTTTATATTGGATTTGGTCTACTATTTGGTACATATTTCACAGATAAGCAAGTTGGCGGGATTTTTGCGATTTTCGTCAATCTTACGACATGGTTAAGTGGCACTTGGTTTAAGCTAGATATGATTGGTGGTACGTTTAAAACAATTGCTTACGCATTGCCATTTGCTCATGCAGTTGATACGATACGATTTGCTTTAGCGGGTGAATACAGTGATTTTGTTGTACCTTTAGTATGGGTCATTGGCTATACGATTATTATATTTGTAATTGCTGTTTTGGGATTTAGAAGGAAAATGAAAGATTAACTAAATTGCATCCAAATTGTTAGGCACATTCTTACAATCTGGATGCAATTTTTTATGGTTACATTCCTTCAAAAAAGAATAAGATAAGCATGGCGAAGGTAAGTGGTGGAGATTTTTAGGAGGATAAAAAGAATGATAAGAGATTTAACGTATAATTTATTGAAAAAGTAACATAACTAACGGTAAGCAATAATGTATTTTATTATTTGTTGCTTTGTAATAAAGGAGGAAATAATATGGCATTCATCTGGTCCTTAATTGTCGGAGGTATTTTAGGATGGCTTGCAAGTTTGATTATTGGAAGAGATGTACCTGGTGGCGTTATCGGTAATATTATTGCAGGGATCATCGGTTCTTGGATCGGTACAGCTTTACTTGGTAAATTTGGTCCTGTGATAGGTGGATTTGCAATTATACCAGCATTAATCGGGGCTATTATTTTAATTTTCATTGTAAGCTTCTTATTGAGAGCAATGAGAAAATAAGTGGTAAAGGACTGTTTACGTTGGTAAGCAGTCCTTTTGTATTATTTTGTGTAATCTGTTATGCTACTGTTATACAATCAGGAGGTGTCAGCATTGAAATCATTTACAGTAAACTTTCATCAAGAAGACAATGCAAAAGCAACAACAGTACATAAGTTAAGTGAAGAAGACTTCAATAAAGCAACAGAAAACGGTACTCGTCATCTATTTGATTTAGATACAAATGTTGGTTTTTTTGTATTCTTTGATGCAGAAGATGCGGAAGGAAATGACCAATACTTAATGTTACAGTATGAAGGAGATCATGAAGAACCAAGTGCTTGTTACGGATTTGATTTGAAACTATTCTATCAATTTTTAGCGCTATACTTAAATGATCTTGAGTTCCAAGGTGAAACAGATGAAGAAGAGGAAGAGTATGGTCCGATTCATCATTTAGCTCATTTACTTTACCATATTGTTGAAGATGGAAAAAGCATTGAAGTATAAATACATAGTTGGAGCTGTCCTTTTACAAGGGCAGCTCTTTTGATTTGTTACGCTCTACTGAATATACAAAGTAAGTTTGAACAATCCCCCCCATTATTAATAAGCATGCACAAATATAAAATAATATGCTCCCGCTTACATGACTTAATATAACTGCTCCTATAGCAGGACCGCATGTTCGCGAAATATCCCAATGTATGCCGTATATAGAGAAATACAATCCGCGATTGTGACTCGGTGCAATCTCCGCAACAAATCGTAGTAAGTGATTTAAAGCAATGCTTTCTCCGATTGTTAGAAATAAAAGCGTAAAAAATAGTGACCATAATGTTGTTGCATAACCATACCCAATGGCTGCAAGTGTATAGCAAATATATGAAATCACGATTATTTTAGGCATCGAAAACCGTTCAGACCATTTGACAAGACCAACTTGTAGGATGATTTCCATGACAGCTTTACAAGTTGAGATGAATGCGAGAACAAATAAGAAATTCGGAAAAATATTTGCTGCAAATACGCGATAATTTGTTTCAGTTTGCGCATAAAAAAAGCTAATCGGAAGAGTAGATAGCATGAGTCCAAATACAATATAATGCTTAGAAATAAACTGTTTACGTGTTGTTGCTTGTGCTGCTTTTTTATTTATTTGAATAGTTGGTGCTGTTTCTGGAAGTTGTGTCCATACAACAATTGCGTACAATACGAGAGTTACAGCTTGAATCATAAATAAGTATTCGGGATGAGTGCTATAAAACAAGACGCCAATGAATGGACCGATTACAGCACCAATAGCTCCTACTGTTTGAAGAACGGCAAATATTTCTGCTTGTTGTTCTTGCGCAGTTAAGTCTGCAATTTGTGCACGCTGAGCAGGAATATATAAGGAACGACCAATACCATTCATTACATATAACAAAGCGAAGAAAGTGACTGATGCAGCGAAAATAAATCCGCCTATTGCAATTGCCTGCACGAATAATCCGAGTAACATCATTTTCTTTCTACCATACTTATCTGTTATCCCTCCCGCAATGATTGTGAATACAATATCAGAAAGTGGCTGTAATCCAAACAAAAGCATCGTGAGAACCACATTACCTTCTAACGCTTTATTAACATGGATAATAAAAATAATAGCCAACATAGCCTCAGTTGTTCTAGTTAGTAATTCGCCTAATAACCGAATCCAGATTGGCTTACTGTAACGTTTTATAAGGTTATTCATTCTTGATTGCCTCCTTTCTATCATATCTTTCGAGAGGACTCCCACCTCTAAACATATGTGTAAATGCTGCGGCGAATATTTTACGAAAAGTAGTCCCGAATGCATGGGAAAACGGGATAGAGGGGTTAGGCGTGAAACAGCTCGCTAGTGTGTTAACCCCGCTGACGTTAATCGTCCGTTAGGTCGAAACGTTAGGAACCTCCACTTCAAGCTTTGCTAAGTGGGGGAGTATTCATATGGAAATCTTAGAATAGAAGCAAGAAATGAAAAAGGGTAGAATAAAAGAGAGGGATTTTTCACCTTTTAGGGGGAGAGATATGGTTATTTTAGATCAGTACATTCAGCTTTGGCTCCAGTATGGAAAAGGGAGAACAGAGGGAGAAAAAATAGAAATATCATTACAAAATGTATCGGAAACATTGTTTTGTACAGATCGTAATAGTAAATTGATTATTAAAAAATTAGAAGAGCTAGCTTGGATTTGTTGGTTTCCAGGACGCGGGAGAGGGAATCGGTCAAAGTTATCGTTTCAAAAAGTTCCTGCTGCCTTAATTTTAGAAAAGGGGAAAGAGATAACGAAGCAAGGAAATATAAAAGGAGGGAGAGAGTTTGTTGCCCAATATATGTTGTATTTTCCATCTTTGCAAACACAATTCCAAACTTGGATCAACTCAATATTTGGTTATCAGATTGAAATGACGACGCAAGGGAGACAAGATGTACTTCGTTTACAAGTTGAAATGAATCCAAACATTGTTTTGGATCCTGTATATGCTACAATGCGTTCGGAATGTCATATCGTGAAACATGTATACGATACGCTTGTATATGTTAACGAGAGTACAAACGTAATAGAGCCGAGACTTGCGTTTCATTGGGAATATAATGACAATCAAAAAGTTTGGACGTTTTATTTACGTAAAGGTGTGCAGTTTCATAATGGTAAACGCTTTACAGCTCACGATGTTGCGTACACATTCGGTAGATTTATGAATATGGAGGATAATCCGTATTTTTGGATGCTGCAACATATTGAAAGAATTTGTATTGTAAATGAACATGTTGTGGAGATTTACTTACATACAGAAAATAAGTTATTCATACATATTTTAAGTACAGAACAGTGTTCTATTATAACAGAAGATAATGTAAGTGGGACGGGGCCATTTAGGTTATGTGAAAATAATGAATCGATAGTTGTATTAGAAGCACATAATTCGTATTTTCGAGAACGTCCTTTTCTTGATCGGATTGAATTATGGAATGTACAGGAAAGTATTGAAGCATATGATGTTTCGATGAAGGCAGAACATCAAGGAATGGGGAGACCTCATAAAGAAATTTCCAAATTGGAATCCAATGTAACATACGTTACGTTAAATGTAAAAAAACAAGGTCCGTTACAAGATATCACGTTTCGGAAAGCGTTATATAAAATAATTCATAGTAGCAAAATGATACACGAGTTAGAGGGGGAACGTGAGGAGATAGCAACTGAACTATTGTTAGGAAATAGTGTCGTTTGCAGAATAACAGAGGACATTAATCATCTTTTACAAAAAAGTAAGTATAGTGGTGAAACATTATATTTATATACATTTAAAGGACAAGATCATCTGGAAGATTCAGAATGGATTCAAAAAGAGTGTGCAAAGTATGGGGTTGCGATTGAAATACATTTTCTTGATGTTCAGGAATTATTACAGATGGACATAATTGAACAAGCAGACATTATCCATGATAGTGCTACAATCAGTGAGCGCATAGAACTAAGTTTTCTATATATGTTTCTATCAAAAAATAGTTTTATTCATCAGCATAGCCTTCTGGATTTTCATGAACAATTCATGGCGTTCTTTACCGAACCAAATAAGGAAAAACGGATTACACTGTTACGCGATGTGGAGAACACTTTGTTACGTCAGATTCATATTATTCCTTTATATCGTAATAAACAGCATATAAGTACAAATGAAAAAGTACAAAATATAATGATTAATTCACAAGGGTGGATTGATTTTTATAATATATGGTTTAAACCTTAATATATAAGCATTGAAAAAGGTTCTTTTGCAAACGTAAAAGGACTTTTTTTATGTGGAAGGACTTTTATTTAACATATTTTTACTAACGTCTGTTTACAACGTAACAGTGTTATGTTACATTGTTATTAGGAAGGAGTGTTATACAGGTGAGTACGGATTTAATTTCAAAAAAGGATTTATTGGAACTGACTAGTATTTCATACGGACAGCTATATAGATGGAAAAGAAAGAATTTAATACCTGAAGATTGGTTTGTAAGAAAATCAACTTTTACAGGGCAAGAAACATTTTTTCCAAAAGAAAAGATATTAGAACGAATTGATAAAATTCAAACGATGAAAGAGGATTTGTCTCTTGATGAATTAGCAAATATGTTTTCACCGAGTGTTACAGAAATTTGTTTAACGAAAGATGATGTAATACGAAAAGAGATTGCTTCAGAAGCAGTTATACAATTTTTTATCGAACAAACGAATAAACTAGCTGATTTTCAATTTACAGATATTCTTTACGTGTATATTTTAGAAGAACTTCTCCAATCAGGAGAGATTAGTTTAGAAGAAGGAAAGATGATTTTACAAGTTTTGCAGGATAATTATGAAAATATAAAGTATAAAAATTGTGACGTAGTTGTAATTCGGAAGTTAGGAATTTCTACATGTTTCTTAGTGTCAAATGTGGAAGACTTACTTTTTGAAAAGGGAACAAAGATCGTTGTACGTGTAGCAGTTATGAATTATACAGAAGCATTAAAAACAAAATTGTTATAGTGGAGGAGAAATCATGCGATCAGAAAATTTAATTATAAATGGTTACGGTTCTTCTAATGGTGGAGAGTTTCATAAAGTACAATTAAATGGAAAAGGAACTGTAAACGGAAATGTTGAATGTAACGATTTTGAATGTAATGGTTCTGGCAATGTAAATGGCAATTTAAAAAGCGAAAACACAAGAATTAGCGGATTCGGTAAAGTTGACGGTATCGTAAGTGCTGAAAATATGAGAATTGATGGAAAAGCAACCATTACAAAAGATGTAAAAGCTAGCAATTTAAAAATTGCTGGAAAAGGAACAATTGGTGGTACGTTGACTGGAGAAGAGCTCAAAATCCGTGGTCAAGCGACGATTGATGGTAATTGCGAAGTGGATATTTTTTCATCAGAAGGGCAGTTCACAATCGGTGGTTTACTAAGTGCAGATGAAATTGACATAGATATTCATGGTACATGTAGAGCAAAAGAGGTAGGCGGTCAAACTATTAAAATAAGACAAAGATTAACAGCCTTTAGTAGGTTGTTTAAAACAGTGTTTGGATCACATTTAGAAGCGGAATTGTTAGAAGGTGACAACATTGATATTGATCATGTGCACATTAATATAGTAAGAGGTAACAATATCACCGTAGGTCCGAATTGTGAGATTGGACGTATTGAATGTACAGGGATTCTTCATGTTGACAAAAACGCGAAAGTGAAAGAAATTCAGCAAGTTTAATTTTCTAGGAAGAGAGGAATACGTATGGAAAAGCAGCATAGCCTCACTGTGAACGGATCGGGTAGTTCGGCAGGTGGAGATTATAGTAAAGTGAAAATTCGCGGCGAAGGAACAATTTCTAATCAGCTTAGTTGTAATGAGTTTAAAACATACGGAACGAGTGATGTTCATGGTAATGTGAAGGCGAAAAATTATGTAGTATATGGAGATAGCGAAGTACAAGGGAGTTTACAAGCAGAATATGTGAAAGTATACGGTAATGCTCAAGTACAAGGTAATGCTCACGTTGACAAAACGAAAGTTAGAGGCATGCTTGAAACGAAAGGGAGATTATCTGGTAATGTAGTAGATGTTAAAGGTGCTTTAAATGTTAAGGAGGACATTGAAGTAGAAGAATTATTATTAGTTGGCGGACTTGAAAGTGAAGGTTTATTAAACGCGGAACATATTCAAATTACACTTCGTTTTGAGGGAAGTAAAGTTCGAGAAATTGGCGGGAAAAAGATTAGTATACGAAAAAAAGCTAGATTTAATCCTTTTATCAGCCATACTGGTAATCTTCAAACATCAACTATCGAAGGAGATGACATTTATTTAGAACATACAATAGCGGAAGTCGTAAGGGGAAACAATATTACAATTGGTCCTGGTTGTGAAATAAGTGTTGTAGAATATCATACGAGTTTTAATCAAAAAGGAACATCAGTGGTAAAAGAACATAAACAAATATAGGTATAAGAATGAGAGGGACATATAGAGTTGCAAGTAATCATAAACTCGGATTGTTTGATGTGGTATTTGGATTATCTAGTATTATCAGGTTGATACATGGTGTCATTATATATAAATCCAAATTAAAAAACGAACATCAAACCATTCTTTTCAGATGGATGAGAGAATCCGGCCATGGATAGAAGCGGTCAGTGCCTTTTTTAGCCCCATTCCATGTGAAAACAGAAGGAGAAAATGAGTGAAGGTCTCTGTCTGTTCTTCATAACCATCATGTATCTGTTAGAAAATCAAATTGCATTTATATATACCCCTGTTGAATATAAGTTGTGGCTATGAAGCCAAAAAGAGAAAAGGAGACCTGCACTCCTTTTCTCTTTTTGGTTTATGCATAGATAAATGTAATCTTCTACTTAAAGATAAGTTTTTATGGAAGTTCGTAATATTGATGTATGACGCATCTAAATAGAATCGCTATGGGCATAAAAAATGAAAAAGAGCATCTTCGAGTAGTGCTCTTTTTCATAATGAATCATAAAATGGCATCATGAAAGTGACAAAAGGAGTGGAAAATTGCGAACGTATCTATTAAAAGACACGGCTACAAAATAATATATGAAAGTTTATTTTGTAGGTGACAGTAAAATGAAAAGTGTCGGCTGAATCTTTGGAAAGAACAGGAGCTTACATCAAGGTTGTAATGAAAGAAGTAGTAAATCATATTATAAGCTCTGCAAGTGCAGAATTAGGATTTATGATTGATGCGAAAATCCCACAACATCCATGGTAAAACATAAAAAACGAATTCATTTTAATGTAGGCCTGTTAATTAAAATCAGCCTTTGCACAAACACATTTCGACCTTATTTCATAAACTGTTAAAGTATAAAATATATGATTTAAATGGCTAGTTCATGTACAGAATTATTTCTGAAGGAGTGAGTAAAAGAATGGGTAAGTTCAATAATTGTAATCCTTTTTTTCCTAATGACTGTTTCCCATGCGCATTCCCTGAATTTTTAGGCCCAACGGGAGCAACAGGAGCAACAGGGGCAACAGGGGCAACAGGAGCAACAGGAGCAACAGGAGCAACAGGAGCAACAGGGGCAACGGGAGCAACAGGAGATCCAGGCCCAACAGGTCCAACAGGTCCAACAGGAGCAACAGGAGCAACAGGAGCAACAGGAGCAACAGGAGCAACAGGAGCAACAGGAGCAACAGGAGCAACAGGAGCAACAGGAGCAACAGGAGCAACGGGGGTAACAGGAGTAACAGGAGTAACAGGACCACTTGTAACAGCTAATAATGCTCGTATAACGAATCCTGCAATTCAAACGGTAGCAGCTGGAGCTGATGCTCTTTTATCTACTAATAATACTATTAATGGAACAGCAATTACTCATACACCACCATCACCTTTTATTGTATTAGAGCCGAATCAAACATATTATGCTGCTTATGAAGTTGCAACAAATTTAGGTCTTGCTAATCAAGGAACTGCAATCGTGCAATTCAATTTGGATGGAGCTTTACTTGGAGGAACACAAAGTGAGTTTAATTTAATTGGTTTAAGTACAGTTTTCCCAGATGCAGTTAGAGTATCACACAGTTCACAAGCCGTATTTAATACAGGGGCAGCTCCTGGTGTATTATCGTTAGTTAATGGCTCAGCTCATACATTAACTTTTGAAGGAGCTAATATTGATATAGTGAAATTAGCATAGTATAATTTTTTAGGAGACGTTTCAAAATCCTTTTTTACAAGACGAAAACCCACAGAGGAAATGTATTTTCTCTGTGGGTTTTGTTATTTTTTCATTTTTATTCCTTAAGCTTACCTGGGGCGCTTATAAGCGATGTTGTTCAGTCAAAACTCAATTAGCCTTCAATTACTTCGTATTCATCGTCTGTTAATAATAAAATTTGTGTTTTTTTACCTTTGTTTTGGACTTCAATTACATCGTATGTACCTAGGTCTCTTAATTTATTTTGAGAAACGTTTACCATTACTTCAATAGAATCGATTAAAATATCTTCTTCTATATATGATTCAGGCAATGCCATATCCTCAGTATTTAATACACATGTGTATAGGTTTTGTATGTCAGCAGTCGTGGGATTTTGTTCTTCGACATCAATGATGTTTTTTACTGCTTCCATACTTTCTTCTTTTACTTGATATACTTTAATTTTAGCCATTGCTTCATTCTCCTTTATAACGTAATCGTAGAGGCTACAGTTTATTATAACGTTTTTTCGTGGAAAGATGAAATTGTTTCCTTTCGTAAAGTGAATGATCCTTTTTAAATACTCTTACTAGGCATTGTTTATATTATTTGGACACAACCTGGTACAGTTTCATTCTTCGGTCGTACTAACAAGTAATTGCGTTCATTCTGTTCGTGAAAAGTGAAGGTTTTAAATGAATCCTGTATGAATGGGTAACAATACTCCTACGGCGAAATTTATCGAAAATACAGAAGTTAACTTAGAGAGAAAATGCCCGTCAAAGTCCGATTAGTGAGGGCTCTCACTAAAGTTTTATAACTTAAACAATAAAACATTCTTATCGTATTCTTGCAAGCACCATTTATATTTAGTCAGAATAGTAGAAGGAACAGTCTCTTGATCAAGGTTCACTTCTTTAAAACCATATTTTTTATAAAAAGATGCCAGCTCTTCAAAAGGAATGCAATAAGTATTAGGTACATTAGATTGTTTTGCTTCGTTTACTAAGAAAGAAACGAGCTCTCCAGCTAATTTATACCCTCTATATTTAGGGAGTATGTAAATACCGCCCATTTCTATCGTACTCTCATCAATCTGAACGAGACGTCCAACTCCCGCATATTCTTCGTTGTGTGTCACAATTGCCACTTTATCTTTTTTTAAGTCACTGGATACAAATCCAACTATTTTATATTGATGATTAATCCATTCTAAATCCTCTGATGAAGCAAATTTGATTTCCATAAAAATACACTCCTTTGAAAATTCTGCTATTTATATTGTATAGGAAATACTATTATTTGTAACGAACTAGCAGTATGGTATTTAACTTGATATAGGTAGTTTACATGTCATTTTGACAATGAAGTTCATCTTTCAATATTCCGTGCATAGAATATAGAATAGTTTAATAATACTTTTTCTTTCTTCAATAGTGGTTTACGTATATAATTTAAAGGTAATTGTTCTTATTTTAGTATACTTATAATAGAATAGAGGTTTAAAAAATGAGTGTTAAAATTATTACCGATAGTGCGGCGGATTTACCAATAGAATTGCTGCAAGCTTACGATATAGATTTAATACCACTTCGTGTATATGATGAAGCTGAAACAGAATATTTAGATGGTGTTACATTAGAATCGGTTCAATTATTACAGAAAATGAGAGAAGGCGAAGTTTACAAAACATCACTGCCTTCATTAGAAACGTTCCAAGAGAAATTTACTACATATGCGAAGCTAGGGACACCTTGTATTTATTTAGCATTTTCATCTGAACTTTCAGGTACATATCAATCTTCGGTTGTTATTAAGGAAGAGGTAAAAGAAGAAAATCCAGATCTCGATTTAGAAATCATCGATACAAAATGTGCTTCACTTGGTCAAGGGATTGTCGTATTAGAAGCTGCCAAAATGGCTAAAAAGGGTGCATCGAAAGAAGAAATTTTGAACCGGATTGCTTTTCTAACAAAACGTATGGAACATATCTTTACGGTAGCTGATTTGCAGTATCTTGTAAGAGGCGGGCGGTTAAGTAAGGTAGCTGGATTTATTGGTGGCTTATTAAATATTAAACCAATTTTAAATGTAGAAGAAGGTAAGCTTGTACCACTTGAAAAGATAAGAGGTAAAAAGAAAGTTTTAAGCCGAATGCTTGACATTATGGAAGAGCGGGGGAATAATCTTACAGGTCAAACAATCGGAATCACACATGGTGACGATTTAGAAACTGCGAATGCATTACAAGCATTAATTACTGAAAGATTTGGCTGTGAAGTGTTTATTGTAAACACAATCGGATCAGCAATCGGAGCACATACAGGGCCAGGCGTTTTAACATTGTTCTTCTTAAATGAGGTAGAGTAAAGGGTTGATCATGATGATCAACCCTTTTTTATATAGATATAATATATTATGATCTTTTCATAAGTGAACTGCGTTTGATTTAAAACATATGATACATGTAAAGGAACTTAATTATAGCGATGATTTTTCAGTGAATACAGGAACCTCCAATCATTGTGTGGTATATGTGTCTGTTTATACGGGATGTTTTGTACTCTTCGAAAAATATAAATTGTAAAAATAATTAATTATCTTATTTACAAACAGCAGGGCATAGGAGTAATATATTGTACATAAATTCATATCACTATTCGCTGAGTCCATATGGAGCGGGGGAACCAACTTTTGTGCGATTGCACTTGGGGTGAATCCTTCTTACATGTAGGTAGGGCTACTCTCTAGGCCCGAATCCGACAGCTAACCTCGTAAGCGTTTTGAGAGGAGATACTATGGTGATTTTCAAAAACACTGGGTAAACTTCGGTGTCTTTTTTTATACCTTTTTACTGGAAAATAATTCAAAAAAGGATGAGGCATTTGAAAGGGACACCCATAAAAACTACAAATTCGCTTTTTTCTTTTTCTTCTCATTCCCAGCCTTCTGAGTTAAGAAGGGAACTTGGGATGAGACATTTAACAATGATTTCTATAGGGGGAAGCATCGGTACGGGATTATTTATTGCAAGCGGAAATACTATTCATACAGCAGGACCTGGCGGAGCAGTTTTAGCTTATTTGTTAATTGGCTGTATTGTGTATCTGTTGATGACCAGCTTAGGAGAAATGGCAGCGTATATGCCTACATCGGGTTCTTTTAGTACGTATGCTTCTAAATTTGTAGATCCGGCATTCGGTTTTGCGATTGGATGGAATTACTGGTTTAGTTGGACGATTACCATTGCAGTTGAAATTTCAGCAGGAGCCATTCTTATGAAATATTGGTTTCCATATAGCTCGTCTATTCTTTGGAGTGTGTTATTCATCCTATTTATGTTTGGAGTGAATATCCTTTCAGTGAAACATTATGGAGAAATGGAGTTTTGGCTTTCACTTATAAAAGTTATTACCATTATTGTGTTTATTACGTTAGGAATCGCAACGATATTTGGGGTTTTTAAAGGAGACTCTACTGGGTTTCATAATCTAACAATGGGAGACGCACCTTTTCATGGAGGTTTTCTTTCTATATTTAGTGTATTTATGATTGCAGGGTTTTCTTTTCAAGGTACAGAAATGGTCGGAATTGTAGCTGGAGAAAGTAAAGATCCTAAAAAGCACATTCCAAAAGCTGTGCGGCAAATCTTTTGGAGAATTCTCTTATTTTACATACTTACCATCTGTGTAATTGGAGTCATAGTTCCCTACACAGATCCGAATTTAGCCAACAATGACATTGGTAATATTACAATGAGTCCCTTTACACTAGTATTTGAGAAAGTTGGATTCGCGTTTGCAGCTTCTGTTATGAATGCAGTTATTTTAACATCCGTTCTATCAGCAGGTAATTCTGGAATGTATGTTGCAACCCGAATGTTATGGGTAATGGCAAAAGAAGGGAAAGCCCCAAAATGCTTTAAAAAAATGAATAAACAAGGTATTCCTATTTATGCATTACTTATGACAACGACTGTAGCAACCATAGCATTTACAGCTTCTTTATTTGGGGAAGGTCAAGCATTTATATGGCTTTTGAATGCTTCGGGACTTTGTGGATTTATTGTCTGGTTAGGAATTGCTGTAAGCCACTATCGTTTTCGGCGAGCTTATCTACATCAAGGGAAGGATCTTAACAAACTCCCATATCAAGCGAAATGGTATCCGATCGGTCCTATTTTAGCGTTTATAACATGTACCATTATTCTTTTAGGACAGAATTATTCCGCATTTACAGGATCACATGTGGATTGGTATGAAGTACTTGCTACTTATATTGGATTACCACTATTTTTAGCATTTTGGTTAAGCTATAAAGTTATGAAAAAAACAAAGGTGATTCCATTACAACAAGTCGATTTAGAGCATCCTGATCATTAAGAATGGAAATTAGGGAGATAGACATATGGAACTAGACATTGTACTCAGATTATTAGTAGCAATACTTGTGGGAGCAATAATAGGATTAGAGAGACAATGGCACAACTGTATAGCTGGATTACGTACAAATATACTTGTCTCTGTAGGTGCTGCACTTTTTGTGCTATTAAGTGTGCTTACTCCGCACGACAATACACCGACAAGAATTGCTTCTCAAATTGTAAGCGGGATTGGTTTTTTAGGTGCTGGCGTTATTATGAAAGATGGATTAACAGTACGAGGTCTAGATACAGCCGCAACCTTATGGTGTTCTGCGGCTGTAGGGACGTTAGCTGGCAGCGGTTATTTACTAATAGCTATAACAGGAACGATTTTGATTGTTAGTATAAATAGTTTACTAAGACCCGTTTCAAAATGGGTTTCTCAAAAAGCTGAGACAGGTTTTAAATATTCACAGCGGGTTCATTCTCTTTCTTATCGAGTGCAGCATAAAGCATCGGAGAAAAAATAGTGTTAGGGAAAAACGATTTTTAAAACTGTAATTTTGTTGGTGGAATTCCATGCCCATCAAGCTAATATTATGATGTGCCTCAAAAGTGAAAAAATGTAATAAAAAAGGATAGATAAAGTTAGAGTACCATATCTATCCTTTTCTGTACTCCAAATACTTAAGTTTGTTATCCCTTACAGAAAAAACTGAGTCAGTTTTTAAATGAGCATAGTGATAAGTATAGATGAAAAAGCGAGTTATTAATCTATTTATTTTTATGTTATGATATTTTTATATTATATGCGTCAATGGGATTTACAATTTGTAACAGTATACCCAAGTTATTTGTATGAAGAGTGATTAGTCATTGATTTTGTTTTTTTAGTTATAACAATCCCATTTTTAGTAATGCAAGCTTTCTTATTAATATTTAATTTTTTCCATTTTGATAAAAAAACAAAGTAAATTTTAATATAAGGAGATATCTACATGAGTTTGAAAGAACATGCAATGCAAGAATTTCAAGAGAAAATATCTTCAAATGAAAATATACAACATATGATTTCGGCTTATTATGAGATGCAAAGCGGTATATCTGGCTTAGTAGGAGTACCAAATGGGAATTCTACACCTATGAGAGGTATTCTAGCTTGCACAGAACGCCAGCTTTTATTTTATAGTGAAGTATTTGGCAAGTTTCCTATTTCATTACAGATACCTTACCACGCAATTAATGAAATAAAAGAGAAAAAACAAGCTTTTACGCTTTTTAAAATGATTCCTGTTATTGTTATTTCCCATCAAGATCAAGATGTTTTTTCAGCACGCGGAAATGAAGAGGAATTTGTACATTTAAAAGATTTTTTTGAAAAAGTGAAGGCTATGTCCAATTAATTAATTTTAACAAAAGTACATTTAAAATTTAATTGTTTAAAAGAAAATAAGAATTTTTGTATACAAACTATTTTCGGCATATTCGTGTATTGGGTTCTACACATTTTCAGATTTCGGATATGTTCACTCCTAAATATCAAGGATTCCAGTGATAGTGGTCAAAATGTTGGCGTGAAAACTCAACTATGATTTTTTATATGCAATTAAATATGTATAATTGCATAAATAAATTAAGGTATATTAGGTTATTATTGAATTAAGTTTTTAAGGAGGATATCTTAATACACTCCAATAGAGAACAATCCTTTTATAAAGAGTAAAAGCGTTTCAGTTATCGATGAAAATGAAATGTAGGAGAACGATATGAACAGGAAAAAGAAATTATGTACACTAGCTTTTATAACAGCAATATCTTCCATTACTATAACAATTCCAACAGAAGCGTCTGCTTGTGGAATAGGAGAAGTAGTGAAACAAGAGAACCAAGAGCACAAACGTGTGAAGAGATGGTCTGCGGAGCATCCGCACCATCCTAATGAAAGTACACACTTATGGATTGCGCGAAATGCGGTTCAAATTATGAGTCGTAATCAAGATAAGACGGTGCAAGCAAATGAATTACAATTTTTAAATACTCCTGAATATAAGGAGTTATTTGAAAGAGGTCTTTATGATGCTGATTACCTGGATGAGTTTAACGATGGAGGTACAGGTACAATCGGTATTGACGGGCTAATTAGGGGAGGATGGAAATCTCATTTCTACGATCCTGATACGAGAAAGAACTATAAAGGGGAAGAAGAACCAACAGCCCTCTCGCAAGGAGATAAATATTTTAAATTAGCAGGTGAATACTTTAAGAAGGATGACCGAAAACAAGCTTTTTATTATTTAGGTGTTGCGACGCACTACTTCACAGATGCGACTCAGCCAATGCATGCTGCTAATTTTACAGCTGTCGATATGAGTGCCTTAAAGTTTCATAGTGCCTTTGAAAATTATGTGACGACAATTCAAACACAATTTGAAGTGAAGGACGGAAAAGGCGTATATGGTTTAGTGAATTCTAATGATCCAAAACAATGGATTCATGAAACTGCAAGACTCGCAAAAGTAGAAATCACGAATATTACTAGTGATCAGATTAAATCTCATTATAATAAAGGAAACAATGTTCTTTGGCAACAAGAAGTTATGCCAGCTGTTCAGAGAAGTTTAGAAACAGCTCAAAGGAATACGGCAGGGTTTATCCATTTATGGTTTAAAACATATGTTGGCAAAACTGCTGCTGAAGATATTGAAAAAACTGTAGTAAAAGATTTTAAGGGAGAAGCAATACAAGAACATAAAAAATATTTCGTTGTGCCGAGTGAGTTTTCAAATAGAGGTTTGACTTTTGAAACGTATGCGAGGAATGACTATGCACTATTATCTAATCACGTAGATGATAATAAAGTTCATGGGACACCAGTTCAGTTTGTATTTGATAAAGAGAATAATGGAATTCTTCACCAGGGAGAAAGTGCACTGCTGAAAATGACGCAGTCTAACTATGATAATTACGTATTTCTCAATTACTCTAATATGACAAATTGGGTACATCTTGCAGAACAAAAAACAAATACTGCTCAGTTTAAAGTGTACCCAAATCCGAATAACCCATCTGAGTATTACCTATATACAGATGGATACCCAGTAAATTATCAAGGAAATGGTAACGAAAAGAGCTGGATTGTGTTAGGGAAGAAAACGGATACACCAAAAGCGTGGAAATTTATTTCAGTTGAATAGGATCTTCTAAAAGAGAGAAAGAAAATATATATAGTGTAATAATAGTTCATGTGTTTAAAATGAGATCTTGTTCATTTGCTAGTATCTAATTTCAAAGGGGATTTGTATATATGTCATTTCAAAAAACAAAACTAGGTATGGTTGCTATTTCTTCATTCTTTATTTTAGGTTCTTCGTCCTTGTCATTTACAAATACTACATATGCTGAAGCAGTTTCAGCGACTACGAAAGCAGGGGCAGTTTTAACACAAGAGGTTACTGCAACTAATTATGATGATACGTATTATAATAGTACGAAGGGGAAAACGGGTTCAGAATTAAAAAAGGAACTTCATACTATTATTGATGATCATACAAAAATATCATACAGTGCGGTTTGGGATGCATTAAGAGATACGGATGAAGATCCAAATAATAAAAATAATGTGATCCTTTTATATACAGGGCGTTCGCAAGGGAAACTTACAAATGGTTCAGGTGTAGATAACTGGAACCGAGAGCATGTTTGGGCAAAATCTCACGGTAATTTTGGGACAGCAGCAGGACCAGGAACGGATCTACACCATTTAAGAGCGACGGATGTATCTGTCAATAGTTCACGTGGAAATTTGGATTTTGATAACGGTGGCGTGAATCATTCAGAAGCGACAGAGTGTAAATACGATAATGATTCTTGGGAACCTCGTGATAGTGTAAAAGGTGATATTGCTAGAATGTTATTTTACATGGCTGTTCGTTATGAAGGGGATAACGGTGAAGTAGATTTAGAACTTAATGAGCGAGTGAATAACAATAAAGATCCATATATGGGAAAACTATCTGTCTTACTAAAATGGAATGAACAAGATCCTGTTGATGACTTTGAGCGAAAGCGTAATGAAATAATCTACTCAAAGTATCAACATAATCGTAATCCATTTATTGATCATCCTGAATGGGTGAATGAGAT
Source organism: Bacillus sp. C1 (assembly GCF_054570475.1). Classification (NCBI taxonomy): domain Bacteria; kingdom Bacillati; phylum Bacillota; class Bacilli; order Caryophanales; family Bacillaceae; genus Bacillus; species Bacillus sp. C1. The sequence goes on along the minus strand of NZ_JBTMZT010000010.1, from coordinate 101,333 downwards.
TTGGAAATAGATGAGTAAAGTTATGGTTTGATAAAAATGTAAAGTAGAAAGGAGTGGTCCTAATGGCCACTCCTTTCTTATATATAAATCCATTTTGATTTTTCGACACATAACCCGCTGCTATGAAGAACAAAAAGTGTACTACACTCATTTTCTCTCTTTGTTTTAACTTGGCATGGGGCAAGAAGAAGGGCTGATCGCTTCTATGCATGGCCGGATACTCTCTCCCAACTAAAAAGAATGGTTTTATGTCATTTTTAAAATTTAGATTTATATATTTACTCCACAATAATGGGTCTATAAGGGATTGGTGAGGAGAGTATCATAGAGGTTTTTACCGTACCAAACGGGATGACAATATCGATTAATGATTCTAATTCTTTCATTGATTGCACAGCCACTTTTAAATAATAGCTACTTTCTCCTGTTACTCGGTGGCATTCAAGTATTCTATGTTCGTTGTATATGTTCTCTTCGAATTTTTTGCAAGGGATTTTTAAGTTCTCTATTCTTAAAAACGCTTGAATTCCTTTGCCAACTGCATCAGGAGAAATGCGTGCGGTATATTTTTCAATTATCCCTGCATCATATAATCGTTTGAGTCTTTCTGTAACACTAGGACGACTAAGGTGTAAATGTTCCGTCATTTCTTTAATTGTCATTCTGGCATCTTCTTGTAAAAGTAAAATGATCTTTTTATCGATTTCATCCATAATGTATACTCCTTTACAAAACTGAAAATAAATAACTAAAATACCTTCATAATATAAAGTTTAGAAAATGTTTATGTTCATTTTTGAATATAAAATAGATTGAAAGTTTTCTATAATTTAAATATAAATGGAGGTGCATGGAATGTCTAATGATTTTAAAGAAACGATTTCCATTCGAAAAGGCACAGCTTTATATGTAGGGGCCGTTTTAGGATCGGGAATTCTTATTTTACCAGGTATGACAGCTAGTATAGCGGGGCCAAGTGCTATTGTTTCTTGGTTTTTAATGATTTTGCTTAGTATCCCACTTGCGTTTACTTTTGCATTTTTATCTATTGAGTATCCGAGTGCAGGTGGAATTGCAACGTTTTCTGAAAAAGCTTTCGGAAGAAATGTAGGAGCTATAATAGGATGGTGTTTTTTTATTGCTGGAAGTGTTGGGCAAATTATCGTGTCTCTAACGGGCGGGATGTATATTGCTAAAGTCTTCGATTTTCCTGTTTACTTTGCATATGCGATTGCTTTTCTTATTTTAAGCATAGCTATTTGGTTTAATTTCTTTGGATTGCAAATAAGCGGAGTGTTTCAAGTATGTATAGGTGTATCAACTTTTCTGATCTTACTCCTAACAATTGTTTGCTCATTACCTACGATTGAAATGAAGAATATGAGTTTGAACGTTTCAGAAGCTGAAATACAATCAATTTTACAGGCTTCATTATTCATATTTTGGTCTTTCTTTGGATGGGAAGCAATTTCAAGTTTAGCACCAGAATTTAAATCTCCAAGAAAAAGAAATATCATTTTTTCTACAGGAATAGCTATTGTCATTATTGGGTTTTTATATATAGGAATTGCTGCTTCAGTAATCGGTACAAAATCATATTCGATAGGGTTTGATAATAGTACTGCTCTTGTGATCGTTATAAAAAACACATTAGGTGACCAATTCGCATGGTTAGTTGGATTAGTAGCTTTTATCATTTGTTTAGGGACAACGAATGCATTTATAGCAAGTATGAGCCGGCTTGGTTATTCTTTAGGGAAAGAGGGATTTGCCCCTAATTACTTGAGGGGTTTGAGTAAAAAAAGCCATACACCAACGAATGCTTTAATAATAGTAGGTTTCATTGCAATAATAGGACTTTTCATAAGTTTCTTTTTTCATGTTAGCATAGATCAATTAGTACTAATCCCTAATTCATTAGGAATTGTGACATATATAGTGGGTACGGCAGCGGGAATCAAGCTAATCAAAAATAGAGTAGGAAAGATCTCTTCTGCATTAGCATTTACATGTTGTGTAATGGTATATCCATTTATAGGTGATGTCATCGCCATTCCGATTGTAGTTGCGTTGATATGTTTAACGTATTTATATATCAAAAAAAACAGAAATAAAATATTTGGATAAAAGTCGGAATGTTTCAATGTATCTAAATTCAAAAGATTCATATATAATTAGCTATGAATAGTTCATTGTAATAATCTGTAAAAATAGGGGGTTATAAAATGAATCCAGTCATAGAACATCCAACGCGATGGGATTTGGAAAGGTTATATACTGACATAAAAGATCCTATGTTCTCTACAGAAATAGAAATTATTAAACAATTAATAGAAACATATAAAGAAAATAGTGACTCAGAAACCCTTTCACAAATGATACAACGGATCGAAAAGGCGGAGTACTACTTGTATTGTCGTTTTACTGAACACGTAGAGGAATCGACAGTTGTTCCACAGAGGAAAGTAAATGATTTGAAAATGGAAGTTCGTTCATTATTACAAGAATCAAATCACGAAAAAAGTAACTTCTCTGAAAATCAAAGCATTAGCTTTATAGAGAATGAATTAAAAGCTTGGGAAGACATGTACATCCAATTACGAAATAGATTAGAAATACATCATAATAATGAAGTACTTTCATTTGGAAAAGCAAACTATCTTGCGATGAATGCGGAAAGTGATTCTAAAAGATTAGCCGTATTCACTTCTCTTACAGAGGCATTGGAAAAGGAGAAAGCGATATTTGCTAGTGTGCTGAATCAAATAGGGAGATTGCGTAATCTAAAAAGTAACCGAATGCAAGAGAAAGAGGTATTGTCACAATCCCTGCAAGCAAACGGCATTTCTAAAAATGCGTTATTGGAAATGTGGAACGCTATTGAAGGAAATCTTGAAAAGTTATCGCGTGTTTTAGATTTTCATAAAAATAGTAAAAAAACATTTACATGGCATGAACTGATGACCGCAGAAGAAACGGAACAAATTGAAATTCCTTTTTCAATTGCGGTTGAAAATATTTACGATGCCTTAAAGGATATTGATGAAGAACTAGCACAATTTGCACAGCAGGCTATTATGAATGGATGGATTGATGCTGAACCAAGAGATAATAAGCCTCCTAGTGGATTTTGCGCTCCGTTTTTTAGTGAAAGAGAATCCCGCATTTCATTACGGTATGATGGAACGATTGATAGTGTAAGAATATTAGCGCATGAATTAGGACATGCATGGCATTTTTATGTAATGAGTAATAGGCAGTCTACCGCATTTTTGGATGATTGTCTTCCAATGAGCATGGCTGAATCAGCATCCATTTTCTTTGAAATGGTACTTGTAGACTACTTAGTGAAAACAGCTGAACGCAAAGAACTAAGAAAGTCATTGCTTAGCTGGAAAATCAGAAATAGCTTTAATTATGTAATGGCCATTCGAGCTTCATTTCAATTTGAGGAAACATTTTATGAAGAAAGTCAAAAGGGACCTTTAAGTGCGGATGAATTAGAGAAATTGTCTATAGTCTCACAAAAAGAAGCTTATGGAAATGGTTTAACAGAATATCAACCGTTTGTTTGGATGAAATATGGTCAATTTTATACAGCGAATGTTCCTTTTTACAATTATCCATATACAGTTGGTTATTTACTGAGTTTAGGATTATTAGAAATTGCAAAACAAGATGGTGGTGAGTTTCATTCAAAATATAAAGCATTTTTATGTGAGACTGGAAAGCACCCAGTTGAGGAGTTAGTGAAACAATACTTTCATATTGATCTTGCTGATCATGCGTTTTGGAAGAAAGCATTACTCCAAATAAATAAAGATATTGCTGAATATTTGCAGCTTATAAAAGAGGGTGAAAAGAACACATAGGGGAAGTGTATGTAAGACATGGAACAGCAGTACATAAAAGACATACCATTTTGTAGCTTAGAATATAAGCGTGTAATAGATATATTAAAAAGTTGGTTATCTGAAAAGGAAAATAAACCAAAGTTTATCGTTACAGCGAATCCTGAAATTGTAATGTCTGCTAAAGAAACTTCGGCTGAATCCGTCCGTTTTAAAAAGATTTTGCTATCTGCGGATTTAATAACAGCAGATGGAATAGGTGTAATACTTGGTTCTAAAATTTTAAAAGGAACATTGAAAGATCGTGTTACAGGTGCAGATGTAATGCATGACTTAATAGAGGAATGTAATCAAAATGGATACCGTGTATTTCTTTTTGGTGCTGCACCAGAAAGTAATGAGAAAGCGTTAAAAAATTTAAAAGCGCGTTTTCCACATGCTACTTTCGAAGGAGAACATGGTTTTATCAAAAATGAGCAGATAGAAGCAGTCAAACTTCGCATTCAACAATTTGAACCACACTTACTATTAGTAGGATTAGGGTCTCCTAAGCAAGAAATATTCATCTATGAAAATCTTGAAAAATTAAACGTACCTGTATCTATTGGCATTGGAGGTATGATTGATATTGTATCCGGCACAGTAAAACGAGCTCCAAAAATTATGAGGGATACTGGAACAGAATGGTTATATCGGTTAGTGACACAACCTAAAAGAATAAAACGCCAGTTGATCCTTCCAAAATTTTTAGTATCTGTTATAGCCGAGAGGGTTCGGAAAAGTGTTCGTTAATTTTAAAATTCATATGTAATCGAGAAGAGGTATAATGACAAATGAAAAAAATCGGGATTATTGGAGCTATGCAAATCGAAATAGACCTACTTTTGGAAAAATTAGATATTCACGAAGAATTTACGTTTGCTAAAATGCCTTTTTATCGAGGGATTTTCATGGATAAAGAAATTATTCTTACGCGATGTGGGGTTGGAAAGGTGAATGCAGCTTCATGCGCACAAATATTAATAAATAAATTCGAAGTAGACTGTATAATTAATACTGGAGTCGCAGGTGGATTGCATGGAGGTATGAAAGTTGGAGATCTCGTCATTTCCACGAATGTTACACATCATGATGTAGATAAAGGACAAATGAAAAGATTGTTTCCATTTCAGGAATCGTTCATTGCGGATCAGGAATTAAGAAAACTTGCATTCAATTCATGTAATGCAATTGGATTGGAAGGAAACGTTTATGAAGGCAGAATTGTTAGTGGAGAATGCTTTGTTGAAGATGCGCAGCTGAAAGAAAAATTAATTGCTGAATATAAGCCGCATTGTGTAGAGATGGAAGGGGCGGCGATTGGTCATGTTGCGTATATAAATGATGTACCATTTCTTGTCATTCGATGTATTTCTGATACTGCGGATGATGAAGCAACTATATCATATGAAAACTTTGCAAAAGTTGCGGCGAATCAATCTTCAAGGGTCATTATTAAAATGATTAAGAATATGAAAAGTACCGCGTATCAAGGATCGACTCATTATTTAAGGTTATAAAAAAAGATTCCATAAGGCACATTCTTATGGAATCTTTTTCTCTTTACGTAACGATGATGTTACTTTTAAATACTTCAATAAATGTTCAGGGTGACCTTGTACATAATAAAAGTGTGGATTATCTTCATCATCATAAATCATGATATAGGGCTTTTCGTTAAGTGGAAGGAGTACAAGGACTTCATCTATCGTTGTGTGTATCCATTGATTTGTAATGACTACAGGTTTAGATAAAGGGATTTTCACCATATGCCCAGTTTTAGGGACAACATTTAAATTTTTAAATGCGCCAGTAATGGATTTTGCATATTGTATTACTTCTTTTTGAATTTCTATGTTTGGAGATTGTTTTTGGATAACCATTTCCTTTTGACAATCAAAAACTTCAATTTGTTTCGTTGTTTCTGCGAAAACATTTGTTGATAATAAAAATGAAAACAGAAAAATGCATCCTATTTTTCTAAACATGGAACAACACCTCATATTTACTATTCCCTCAAATCCTATAAATATTTTTGTCACATTGATGTAACAAAAATATTGTATGATAATGTTTACAATTCATTCAATAGATAGTTAATGGAGGAAGAAACACATGAAAGTATTAATTGCAGATGATGAGCAAGATATGCTGAAAATTTTAAAAGCGTATTTCGAGAAAGAAGGATTTCAAGTTCTTCTAGCAAAAGATGGAGAAGAAGCGCTTGAAATATTTTATGAAGAAAAAATTGATTTAGCTATTTTAGACTGGATGATGCCAAAACAGAATGGAATCACTGTGTGTCAGGAAATAAAAAAGAATTCGAGCGTGAAAGTGTTAATGCTTACTGCTAAAAGTGAAAATGAGGATGAACTTAATGCCTTGCAAAGCGGGGCAGATGAATATGTGAAAAAGCCGTTTCATCCAGGGATTTTAATTGCTCGCGCAAAAAAACTACTGGGTCAAGATAACGTTATACAAGTTCAAGATCTTAAAATCGATTTGACGAAAAATAAAGTATATAAACATGATAAAGAATTAGAAATTACAAAAACAGAGTTCGAATTAATGAAATGTTTTTTGAATCATAAAGGTACAATATTAACACGTAAAAAGTTACTAGATATCGTATGGGGTTTTGATTATTTTGGAGATGAGCGGACAGTGGATACACATGTTAGGCGATTACGAAAAAAAATTGGTGAGGACGTTATTAAAACGCATCGCGGTTTAGGTTACAGTTTGGAGGATGAACGTGAATAAGCTTGGTAAAAAACTTTTTGTTAGTATATCGTTAACGATCATTCTTATATTTACCATTTCATTATTGTTAATGAACTATTTTTTACCGAAATATAATATATACAAAACGCGAGAAAAGTTACATGCCATTACAGATCAAATTCAGTCTGCGCCTGTTGAACAATTAACAGATACGATCAATCAAATTGAGAATGAGAATAATGTAACAATTGTGTATACCCCTATAAACAATACAGAAGATGAAATTAATGAATCATTACGTTCTCAGCTTATAAAAAAGAGAGTGACATTGAACAAGCTATGGATTACAAAAACAGAAATAACGAAAGTGGAGAAATCTAAAAAAATAAATAAACTATATGATCAAGAGAAGTTGAAGGCTAGCTTTTTTACGAGTTATATTTCGAAAAATGACATGTTAATGTTAGTGGGAGTATCTATCGCTCACTCAAACGAACTCATTGAGACACTTAATACATTTAATATATATATATTTGGCTTTTCAATATTTCTTGTTATTGTACTTGTTTGGATATTATCAAAAACGATTACAACACCGTTAAAAGAATTAAGCGATGTTGCAGAAGATATTTCTCATCTTAATTTTAAGAGAACAAACGTAAAAACGAATGATGAAATAGGGGATTTGGCTACTAGTATCAATATGATGAGCGATAAATTATATGAAGCTCATCAAGATTTAACGAATAGAAATGAACATTTAAAGCAATTCATGGGAGATATTACCCATGAATTAAAAACACCGATTGCGTTAGTGAAGGCTTACTCGATGGGAATAAAAGATGGTCTCGATGATGGGACATATGTAGATATAATTATTAAACAAACCGATCAACTTGCAAATTTAATAGAAGAGTTGTTGCGCTTTTCGAAATTAGAAAGAGACCTGTTACAAAAAGAAGAAGTACAGATAGGGACCATGATTAAAGGTATCATTGATAAACATAAAATTGAAATCCAAGCTAAGGGGATCCAACTACAAATGGATTGTCGTGCACGAGATACTAGTATTTATGCGGATGCTGATAAAATGAAAATGGTATTTAATAATTTCGTTTCAAATGCAGTCAAATATACAACAAATCAGCAGATCAAGATTGTACTGGAAGAAAGAAATGATTATGTATATTTTCGTATTGAAAATGGGGTTGATCCTGAAATCAGTACAGATATCGAAAAAATTTGGGAACCATTTTATGTAGCAGAAGCTTCACGTAATAAAGAAATATCAGGAACTGGATTAGGACTAGCCATTGTAAAAAGTATTTTAGAACGACATGGTTTTGAGTATGGTGTCTCTATTATAAAAGAAGAAATACAATTTTATATGTATATGGAAAAGCATTATCAAGATCTACATGCTAACAATAAAAAGCTTTCACATGTTAGAAACGACTAATTTGTGAAAGCTTTTACTCTTTTTACTCGGACCTCTTCAAATTGAAAGTAGGTTCTTTTTATTTTTATTAATTGCATTCTGTCAAATAGATGTCACATGAACATTTATCTTACAAATTTCTCAAGTTTTCGCCCAATCGAAAACTGAATTTTCCGTCTTTTAGTTGTATAGTAAAAGGAGTAACAAAAAATATAAAGGAGGAAGAAGCTTGAAGAAAAAACAGTTTGTAATTGCGCTGTCAGCGATGTTTTCAATAACATTTACATCAAGTATCTCTAACATTACTGTACATGCAGAAAAGAACGAAGAACGTTCGATGGAATTTTCCTATATACCATTAAATGGTAAAGTGCCAGAAACGTTAGCTCAATCGACAAAAATTGAGTTGGAAGATGGAATGACAAAGCCAATTTATTCACTTGATGAGGCGATTGTAGAAAATATATTTGTAGAAACTGAGATTGATAGTGACCGAAATGGAAGAAAGGATCGTGTATCAGTAAAGGTAATGCGACCGAAAACAGAACCGGGTGTGAAAGTTCCTGTTATTTATGAAATGAGTCCTTACCGTTCAGGAATAATGAACGTACCAGTTCATAATGTAGATGAAGAATTACATCCTACTGGAGGTAAACCTTATGCAGGATCAACTGACCTTGGTCCATATGGAAATTACTATGTTCCTCGTGGATATGCTGTTATTTTAGGGGAAAGCATCGGAACTGGAAACTCAGATGGATGCCCAACAACGGGGGATGAACAAGAAATTCTTAGCACAAAAGCTGTTATTGATTGGGTAAATGGAAGAGCAAAAGCATTCGCACAATATGAAGAAGAGGCAAACGCGGATTGGTCTACAGGAAATGTCGGGATGACAGGTGTTTCTTATAATGGAACATTACCGAATGCTGTTGCAACAACTGGAGTAGAAGGATTAAAGACAATTATTCCAATTGCGGCAATTAGTAGCTGGTATGATTATTACCGTGCAAATGGAGCAGTCGTTGCACCAGGTGGTTACCAAGGTGAAGATACAGATAATATGGCCGAAGCGGTGTTAACGAGGTGGAATCCTGAAGTTTGTCAAAAAGTCATAAAAGAGCTAACGGATGGACAAGACCGAAAAACAGGAGATTATAACGATTTTTGGGACAAGCGTAACTACGTGAAGGACGCTAAAAACGTAAAGGCAAGTGTATTTGTTGTACATGGTTTGAATGATTGGAACGTAAAGACAAAGCAGTTTTCACAGTGGTGGGAAGCGCTTGGAGAGAATCATGTTCCTCGTAAAATGTGGTTACATCAAGGAGAACATGGTGGAACTTCTGATAATAACTGGCAGCAAACACAAAATAAATGGTTTGACTATTGGTTATACGGAATTGAAAATGGAATTATGAATGAACCGATGGTAGATGTACAAAGAGAAAATAAAGCGTGGCAAAAATTAAAAAATTGGCCAGACCCTGCAGCAGCTCCATCTAAAATACGTATGTTGTTACGTAATAAAGCAGTAGATTTACCGCTTCAAGTGGGTGCGGTGCAACAAGTATCTTCATTGCTAGATGATGCACAAATAAAATCGCATCAATTGATAGCCAATCCAGAATTAGAATCACCAAATCGGTTAGTATATGTAATGCCTAAGCTTGAGAGAGAAATGAGAATTAGCGGGACACCAAAAATTTCATTTAAAGGAAGTATCAATCGTCCAGTTTCAAATTTAACGGCATTACTTGTTGATTATGGCGGTGCGAAACCAGAAATTGTGACGAGAGGATGGATGGACCCACAAAACTTGAATGGAAAAGAACAGTCAACGTCAATTATACCAGGGAAAGATTATACATTTACATGGGACATGCAGCCGGATGATTATGTATTCCAAGCCGGTCATCAAATAGGAGTCGTACTCATTTCAAGTGACTATGACTATACAATTCGTCCAAAAGCAGGGACGAATCTTACAGTAAAACGAAGTGAAGTAACATTACCAATTGTGAAATAGAAGGAAGCCTCCAAATTTGGAGGCTTTTTTGGAGTGAAAAAAGTAGAAATGTAAAGGAACGCTACATACTTCTCTAGTATAAATTCTATATTATTTTGAAATAACATAGAATTTATTATATAATATTTTCGTATTAACATTGGATAATTTTAATTTTTAAAGTAAGGAGAATGTAAATATATATATGAAAGATGTAGATTTTATACTAGAAAGTGACGAAACATTAAAGCCATCTGAACGATTAGTATTATTACTATTAGAAAAACATAGAATTTTATATACAAATGATCTGCTAGCACTATCTAATTTATCATATAAAACATTAACGGATTCATTAGCTGAACTCGTAGTGAAATCTTATGTATTGAAAGAGACCGGAAAGGGAAGAAGGCAAAATTGTTATAGGTTAATGTAGGAGTTAATGTGTTTGTAAAAATAATGAATTTTCAAATAAAACATAAAAATCATTTTTGTATTTTATTTGAAAAACACAACCTAAACAGAGATATATACTAACAATTATTTTTATATTAAAAACAATACAGTCGTTTTTTATTTTTGGAAAGGTATTTTAAATTTAAAAATATAATGATTCCGCTGTAGTGTATGGATTTTTGATTAATATATAAAAACAAAAATCTATTTTATATAGAAATAGATTTTAAAAAAAATCTAAACAACCCATTTTTATAATGAGTTGTTTTTTATTATAAAAATGTTTTTAATATGATAACGAATTGAAAATGAAAATAATATTATTATGTAAATTAAAAGAATGGGTGAAAAAGGAATTTTTCATGTTGAATCGAATTATTTTATAGTTTTATAGATTGTTAGAAAATAATTCGATTCTATGTAAGAAGGGGATAACAATGAATTTAATTGTAGAAATTACAGAATTTGTGAGCAGGAAAGCCCACGAGCTTTAGCCGTCGGATGAAAGCGAATAGAAAACTCCCTGTGTTTATGTTGCTATTATAATAGACGCGAGGAAAAATTCGATAAGAAAGGAGAATATAAAATGTTTGTCACTCATTCGTTTCAAATTCCATACAAAAAAGAATTGTACGACTCGCTTCGTTCTATGCAACGAGAAACAGCGTCTGTTTGGAACGATATTGTTCGCGAAGCAACAAGCTATTATTTCACGTGGGAAAAATGGCTAAGCAAAACGGAAATACAAGCCGTTCGAAAACAAACGTATAATCTTCATTATCAGACCGTGCAGGCTATTGCGGATAAATATGAAGCAAATCGTGAAAGCATTCGTAAGTTGCGAAAAACAGATAAAAAGGCAAAATATCCATGGCGAAAAAAGTATTTTTATTGTATTCCATTAAAAAAATCAAGTATGGAAATCGAAGAACAAACCATTACAATCAAACGCGTCGAATTTCAAGTGAATCTTATGGATTTATTAACGAAAAAGAAGAAAAAAACTGGAATGAAAAATTCCTGAAGAAAAATGCCCCTATCACCATTCCAAATCTAGCAATTGACGATTTGAAAGATTTCAAAATGAATTTCCAAATGTAGAAGTATTAGAGAATGTAAAGTTTGTTGATGAAGGGCATATTATAACATCTGCGGGGATTTCTGCTGGAATTAATATGTCATTTCATATAGTGAAAAATGTATTAGGTCTAGAAATTGCAGAAACAACAGCAAAAAGAATGGAGTACGATATTGAGCTTCGGAACTGAAACTCTTAGTAATACTTTTAGTTCATGACAATGAGTATGAAAAAGATGGGGTAATAAAATAACAAAAAGATTGGTAGTATTGCTACCAATCTTTTTGTTTAGAGCTCTCGTATATATGCTAACTCTTCTTCTAATAGAAGAGGGCGTACAGAAGCAGCTGCATTTTCTTGCGCTTGTATGTCTGTTTTTGCTCCAGGAATCGCAACGGACACAGCAGGGTTTGAGAGTACATAATGAAGAGCCAATTGTCCTAAAGTTCGTTTCGGATTTGTAAGTGCTCTCAATCGTTCAACTTTTCGTAAATCATCTTGAAACCATGTTTCTTTTGGCCAATCTTGTCGTAAATCACCATCAGGAAATGTTGTTTCCTTTGTAAACTTTCCAGTTAGTATCCCCATTTTTAATGGTCCACGAATGACAGCTCCTAAGTTTTTCTCTTGTAAGTAAGGGAATATATCATGTTCAGGTGCCCGGTTCAGTATGCTGTAGTCAAGTTGTACAACGTCAATTTCATCATATATATTAAAGTTTTTAATATAATTTAAATCATGTGTAGAAACACCAACTGCTCTTACTTTTCCATCCCGTTTTAAAATTTCAAATGCACGAAGGAATGCTTCAGTTTCTTCTTTTTTGTCCCACCAAATATGACAAAAGTAAACATCAATGTAATCTGTTTGCAGGCGAAGTAAACTAGTTTCAAATACTGCGATTACCTTTTCTGCTGTATTGTAGACAGGTTCTCCATTAGGTTCGTAATGATGACCAATTAAACCTCCCTTTGTAGACAGAACGATATCATCTCGATGTTCTTTTATAGCTTGTGCCACTAATTTTTCACTATGACCTAAACCATACACATCAGCGGTATCGATAAAATTCACGCCGCATTCTATTGCCTTTTTTATTGCAGCGATAGAATGGTTGTCATGTACAGGTCCCCATTCATCACCGCCAATTGCCCAAGCACCAAATCCAATTTCAGAAACAGTTAAACTGGTTTTTCCTAATGTACGGTATTGCATTGGTTTACCTCCTTAAAAAAGGAATTCCTAATAAATTATTCAGTGAAAAAACGAATGTGTTTGCGGAATATTTTATTTCAGACTCAAATCACTATTTCCCGGCACGAAAAACAAAATTTTCATCTGAAATATAGAGATGTCGTCGAAAGCTATCTCTAATTGGTTAATTTATGAGATTTTTTTATAGAGGAGCTTATTTTATGAGCAGAGAATTTAGGTTAGTAAGGAAGTATGCTTGCGATAGTGAAATAAAATGGGGTAGGGGGATTTGAAAAATGAGGAAACTCAAAAAAGTAAATGTTCCTAATACACCACAACAGCAAACACAGTCTAATGAATATCGAGTTATGAATAAGAAAAAGTTGCGTCGGTTTATTTTAGCTTTTATTTTTATTTTTTTAACCACTTTTTATATTCAATATATTCTCGATAAACAACAAGAAATAATTGTAGAAAAGCGAGATACAATCCAAAATCAGCAAAAGCAATTACTTTCTCTAGAAAAAGATTCACGACATTTAAAGAGTGAAGTTGTAAATTTGACAAATAATGAAGAAGAAATTTTACAGTTTGCGAGGAAAGAGTATCAATTCTCTAAGCCGAATGAAACGATATTTGTCATACCTAAATAAAAAATAGTCGGAAAATGAACGCTATCTCGAATTAGAAGTGTAGTTTTAAGCTTAAATGTTGAAATATATTATAGGAAGTATTAGTAAAATAAATATTGTTAAAATTCTGTTAATTTATTATAATATTCAGTAAGCGGATACATTTCTTGATTAATGATGAGTCTTCAGCTCATTCGACTAGTAAGAAAACCGTTATTCTCATATAAGAAAGGAAGATTTACGTGTACGCTTCTAATACGATTTATATCGTAGGGGACGCAAAATCACCTCAAAATAATCCAATTACCGAAAAATTTAAAAGCTACTTTGTTGCGTTTGTTGTAGAAAAAGATACAGGGAAAATTGTGGATGCGGATTGTTCAGCAACCATTTCATTAACTGCTCAATTTGTAAAACATCTATTTCTGCATAGAAATATGAATGATCCACAGTTAATAGAAGAAATTAAAAATCGTTATTTCGGATCGTCTCAAAAAGCATTGCTTGTCGCATTAAAAGATGCACAAAAAAAATATAACCAAATTGCTGCTTTGTCTACACATTCATAGACAAAATCCAGTCATAAGATTCGTTCTTGTGGCTGGATTTTTTTATGGACAGGAAAGGATGAATGAAATGAAAATCATAGATTTAACGGTAAAACGTCGTTTTATCATTTTAACTGAGAAGACTCCTTCCTCTAAACGAAGTGAAGGTGGGGGATGAATCAGTTTTTATCTTTTTTAAAGAAAATGTTTCTTTCTGTAGAACGTACGTTTGTTTCAGTGTATAATAATCGTATCAAACAAAATGGGGTGAGAACAGGTGAAGAAAGCATATTTTTCGAAACGAATATATAAGACCAGTTTACCGCATGAAATGATAGATGCACTGACACAGACAATCGAAACATTTAATCGAGCGAAACGCTTTGCATTTCAAACAATCGTCCGGGAAAAACGTTGGAACCGTAAGATTCGTACAGACAGTCTTCATCTCGTTCTAAAGCGGAACTATCAATTGAATGATTACTATGCAAACAGTGCGATGCAAGAAGCAAGGGCGTTGTTTACAGGTTTAATGGAGTTACAAAAACTATATGAGAAGCAAACGCAAGAGAAGCTTAAGAAACTCAAGAAAAAGTTAAAACAAGAACGAACAAAACTAACAACTCTTCGTAAAATCAAACAAAGTTGCTTGAAGGGAAAACTAACATTTCCGAAAAACACCCGCTTCGCGAAGCACAACACTCTTATCTCCTTATCTCATAAAAAAGAAACCCTAATTTGGCTGAGTGAATATCTATTTGAACACCAGTATGTAGATATCCAAATCAAAAGGATTCAGGCGAAAATCGGCCATCTAACCCACAGACAATTCCGTTTAACACAAAAACTTTCATCCTATCAAACGAATATTCCAAGCGCAGTATTTGGAAGCAAAAAACTGTTTCGGTCTCAATTTACCACCCGCGAGTTTGTACGGAACCATGACAAATGGAAAACATTATTTTCTCGTGCTCGAAATAGACAGCTTATACTCTCTGGCCGTAAAGATGCTAAATATGGAAATTTTGTGTTTCAGTATGTGCCTGAAACAAAGGAATTATGGATGGCGACAAGTTCTGGGAAAACACTTCAGTTTCCATTTGTAACGTTCCCGTATGGACAAGAAGTCATAGAAGAAGTAACCACATCTCAATTACAGTGTAAAAATAAGAAAAAACATGGAAAACCGATTGCATGGTCTGTAGAAGATTATGGTGCGTATTACATTGTAAAATGCTTAGTCGATGTATCGGAAAACTCTCATACAAATTATAGTAAATCGGATGGAGTCATTGGTGTAGATTGCAATCTAGAACATTTTGCTTGGGCCAATGTAACGAAGGAAATGTAACGAAGGATGGAAATTATAAAGGAAGTGGTTCCTTCTGTTTTTCTATTCTAGGTAAATCTACTGGACAAATCACAAAGATAATCGAGGCGGAAGCCATTCGCTTAGTGGACCTAGCGGAGTGGTATAATAAGCCGATTGTAATAGAGAAGTTAGATACGACGAAGTCAAAAACAGGGGATCGATACGGAAATAAGCGAGCAAATCGAATGAAGAGTATGTTTGCGTACGAGAAGATGACAAGTGTAATCCTTAGTCGTGCAGAAAAAAGAGGCTTGGCTGTCTTTCAAGTGAATCCTGCCTACACCTCGATCTCAGGGAAGATGAAATATATGCGGAAGTTCGGGATCTCTATTCATCAATCCGCAGCTTTTACGATTGGTCGCCGGGGATTAGGATATAAAGAAAAAGTGCCCCAGGTGCTGCAACCTTATATTCGAAAGAAAGAAGCGCATCACTGGAGTCACTGGCATCAATTAAACAACCAACTTGATATTCGCACGCACCATTTTTATCAGTTATACGATGTAAATCAGCCGAAAGAATCGTTACAAATCGAACGGTTACACTTGTTTGAAAATGAAAAGAAAAAGCTAGCAAAGCTATTTGTATGATAAAAAGAACACTTTGTCCCAGATTTTTACGCTTATTACCAGAGCAGATAACAAGTCTAGGAACTGGATGCATGACAAAGTGTTCGATCCTCGATATAAGAAAAAGTAGCTGTACCTGTTTTGTTTTCCTTGTGCTAGAAGATAGAATAGGTTGTCTTACATAAGGACACTACGGAACTCTATATCGTTGTATCCTTTTTGTTGAACGAGAGGAACTGTTTTTGCCTTGGCAGAAGCAGGAGCATCTCCCACCTCAAGCTCGTGTAGAGATAGGTGGGGGTAGTTCAATAAGCTTCATACACCATTTAAAACAGCGTTGCGCACTGTAACTGAAATTGAAAGTGTTGATGTTTTGATTCACACAGATGAAGGGATTGTAGGAAAAGGGGCTGGGACTGCGACGCCGGTTATTACCGGAGATTTTGCGAGTGGAATGGAAGAAGCTATCTTAGGGCCCATTCGCTCTGTATTAATCGGGAAAGATTTGCAACAATTTCAAACATTGTTGTTACAAATTCAAATAAGCTGTGTAGGCAATACGAGTGCAAAGGCAGCGGTAGATATTGCTTTATATGATGCGTATTGTCAAATTCATAATATCCCACTATACGCGTTATTAGGTGGAAAGAAAGAGATTCAAACAGACATTACCGTAAGTGTTGATGAACCATTAGTAATGGCGAAAGAAGCAAAAAGTTATGTGGAAAAAGGATTTAACACATTAAAAATTAAAGTTGGCAAATCATCAGGTTTGGATCTAAAACGCATTGAGGCAATTAGAAATATTGTACCAAAGAGTGTTACTTTACGATTAGATGCAAATCAAGGTTGGAGTTCGAAAGAAGCTGTATCAATTATTCGAGAAATGGAAAATAGAAATTTTTATATAGAATTTGTAGAACAACCCGTTCATGCGACAGATTGGGAAGGGATGAAATATGTAAAAAATCATGTGCAAACACCGATTATGGCTGACGAAAGTGTTTTCTCAGCGCAAGACGCTTTAAAGCTTGTTCAAGGGCAGTACGCTGATTTATTAAATATTAAATTAATGAAAGGCGGCGGGATACGAGAAGCGTGGAAGATTGCCGATATTGCTGGTGCTGCCGGTGTAAAATGTATGGTTGGGAGCATGATGGAATCATCGCTTTCTGTAGCAGCAATTGCACATGTAGCAGCTGCTCATCCAAACATTCACTACTTCGATCTGGATGCTCCGTTATGGTTAATGGAAGAGCCGATCGGAATCACATATAACGGACCAAGGGTAAACCTGCATCATGCAGTGGATATAAAGTAACATTCTAGGAGTAATGTTATTGTTGAAATTATGTTGCATTAGGATTATGAAAGGGAGGATGTGTTTATGAAAAAGTTCATTACGGTGCTTTTTAGTAGTTTGTTAGTATTTTCATCTTTTTCAGCTGCAAATGCTGAAGAGGTAAAAAAGAATCAAGCATATGTCGATGTGGCGGCAGCAACATTATGGACTGGGCCGAATTTACTCCGGCCGATTGATGAGCCAAGCGCAACGAACCCTGTTGATTTATGGAAATGGACGAAATCAATGACGCTTGATGAAAAACTTTGGTTAACGAGTACAAATAAATTAGAAACACAAGCTTTATTAGGGCAGGAAGTAACAATCCTTGATCGGCAAGGTGAGTGGGCGAAAATAGTTGTTCATGGTCAGCCTACGCCGAGAAATGAGGCTGGTTATCTAGGATGGATTCCAGTAAAACAGCTAACTTATAATCAAGAATTTGCAGAGAAAAAGGAACAACCATTTGTACTCATTACAAAACCAACGGCTATTTTATATGTGAATCCTTCTGATACGTATAAGGCATTAGAAGTTAGCTATAATACAAGATTACCACTTTTAAGTGAAGATCATATTTCATATCGAGTACTTTTACCGAATGGAAAAAAGGCATGGTTACGGAAAAATGATGGAACGGTTTACAAATCGCAAAATGACATTCCTGTTCCAACAGGTGATGAATTAGTGAATACTGGAAAGTTATTTTTAGGATTACCGTATATATGGGCTGGAACAAGTGGTTTCGGATTTGATTGTTCAGGATTTACACATACGATTTACAAATCACATGGTATTACAATTCCGCGTGACTCCGGTCCACAATCAAAAGCAGGGATTGCTGTTGAGAAAGAAAACCTACAAAAAGGGGACTTAATTTTCTTTGCCTACAAAGAAGGGAAAGGAAATGTTCATCACGTAGGTATGTATGTTGGCGATGGGAATATGATTCACTCTCCAAACGCAGCGAAGACGGTTGAAATAATTCCTGTGAACACGCCAGGATACATTGAAGAATATGCGGGAGCACGCCGCTATTTACCTTAATAAAGAGAATCATATAAGGGAGGGATTTTGAATGAAAAAGGTTGTTCGTTTTTCATTAGTGAGTACGTTACTACTGTCTTCATTTTTAGCGGGGTGTGGAAAAGAAAAAACGACTACAAAACCAAAAGAAGAGAAGAAAGTATTACAGTTAACAGAAACAGGAGAAATTCCATCATTGAATTCCTTAAAAGTAACAGACGCTGTTTCGTTTAACGTATTAAATAATGTAATGGAGGGCTTATTTAGACTTTCAAAAAACGACGAGATCATTCCTGGAATGGCGCAAAAGCATGAAATTAGTAACGATGGGAAAACATATACATTTCATTTACGTGATGCGAAGTGGTCTAACGGTGATTCTGTAACAGCACATGATTTTGTATATGCTTGGAAGCAACTTGTTAACCCAGAAACGGGCTCTGAGTACGCATATATCATGTATGACGTGAAAAATGCAGAGAAGATAAATAAGAAGCAAATGGGGCTGGATGAATTAGGAGTAAAAGCGAAGGATGATAAAACCTTTACTGTGGAGTTAGAACAGCCAGTCCCGTACTTTACAAAATTACTTTGCTTACCGTCCTTTTATCCAATTCATGAGAAGTATGCGAAAGAACAAGGAGATAAATACGGTTTAGAAGCAAATAAGACGCTATATAATGGACCATTTACATTGTCAGAATGGAAGCATGAAGCGAGTTTTACAATGAAGAAAAATAATCAATATTGGGATAAAAAAGAAGTGAATTTAGATGAAGTAAACTATCAAATTGTTAAAGACATTTCGACAGTAGTAAATTTATATGAAACAGATAAAATTGATCGTGCTGTTATTTCAACAGAATTTGTTGATAAATATAAAAACGATAAAGAGCTAAAGCAATATACAGATCCGGTCATGTATTTCTTCCGTTTGAATGAAAATGTACCCATTCTTAAAAATAAAAATGCGCGCATGGCACTTAGTATGGCTTTTGATAAAAAAGGACTCGCGACTTCATTTTTAAATGATGGATCAGTGCCTGCTAACTACTATGTTCCAAATGGCTTCTTGAAAGGACCAGATAAAAAAGATTTTAGGGAAACAACGACAGAGTTTAATAAAACGAATGTAAAACAAGCAAAGGAATATTGGGAAAAAGCGAAGCAAGAAACGGGAACGAATGAAGTTACGTTAGAAATGTTAAATTATGATTTAGAAAACTTTAAAAAAGTAGGAGAGTATATTAAAGAACAATTAGAAAAAAACTTACCAGGATTAACGGTGAATGTGAAATTACAACCACACTCTCAGAAACTAGCGTTAGAGAAAAAGAAAGAATATGAAATGTCATTATCACGTTGGTTGCCTGATTATCCAGACCCGCTGACTTACTTAGAAGTCTTTATTTCAGAAAATGGCGTTAATAATACTGGCTATGCAAATCCAGCATACGATGCATTGATTAAAAAGATAAAAGTGGAACTTGGGAATGATGAAACAGGCCGCTGGAAAGCGATGCAAGATGCAGAAAAAATGCTACTTGATGATGCGGTAATTGCGCCAGTGTTCCAGCGCGGATTATCTTATTTACAAAAATCATACGTAAAAGATGTATATGTGCACCAATTCGGACCTGCGACTAGTTTGAAATGGGCGGATGTAAAAAAATAAAATGAAATAAGAAAACAGACTTTGGTTGAACGGGAGTCTGTTTCTTTGTGAATATATATCGTTATTTTACGATTTAAAACGTAAAATAAAAGAAAATTCATGATATAATGTACCGAAGTAAACATATTACAAAGGGGAAGAGAATATGCTTATCCACGTCGATGAAAAATCAATTCATACAGAAAGACTTTTTATGAGACAACCTACCTTAGAAAATATTGATGCATTCCATCAAATTGTGAAACATGATGAAGTTGGAAAATGGCTTGCTATATCTAGAGGAATGTTAAGGGAAGAGGCTAGGCAGTACGTTGGAAAAGTTATAGAACATTGGACTGAAAATGGTTTTGGTGTGTGGTTCTTATTTCATAAAACAACAGGGGAACTAATAGGGCATTGTGGTTTAAGGTATATCGATGGAACAAAAGAGGTAGAAATTATGTACCTTCTGGATTCGAAGTTTTGGGGACATGGATATGCTACAGAAGCAGTTCATGCATCAATCCAATATGCTTTTCAGACTTTGAAAGTCGAAAAATTAATCGCAAGAATTAGAAGTGCAAACGATAAATCAAAAAACGTTTTAGAAAAGGCTGGATTCCAGTACACACATAATGTGGATTTTGATGGACGGCGGTTAGCGTATTATGAGTATAAGAAATGAAGTTAAGTGATTATTTTTTGATTGTTATTTTTTAATAGTCAGACTCACTTATAAAAGTATAGAGATAAAAACACACCATCAATTTAATTGACGGTGTGTTTTTGAGTTACTATCTTGAAGGCTTTCGTTTCTTTTGCCATATTTTTAAAGCGAAATATAAAACAATCAGTATGACACCACCAACCGCAAATGATGTTACATATGGTCCTGCTACCTCATCGATATTTTCCCAATTTGCTCCAAGCGTTTTACCTAAATAGATAAAGATGACAGACCAAGGGATAACCGCAAGTGTTGTAAGGGTAATAAAACGCATCAAGGGCATCTTAGTAATTCCGGCAGGGACTGAAATGGCGTGACGAACAAGTGGAATGAAACGTGCTGTGAAAATGACACCAGCTCCATAACGGTTAAACCATTCTTCTGCGGAATCAATTTGTTTTTTATGGATGAAAATATATTTACCATAACGCTCTAGGAAAGGTCTACCGCCGTAACGCCCAATCCAATAAATGAAGACTTGCGCAATAACACCACCGACAGTACCAAAGAAAACAGCGCCTATAAAGGAGATGTTTCCTGAGAACACTAAATAACCTGCATAAGCAAGAACGATTTCACTTGGAATGATCTCAATCATGAGTCCAAGCATAATGCCCCAATAACCAAGGCCTTCTAAAAATGATAATGCGGACTGAATCAAACTACCTAACATGTTGCACCTTCTAGTTAATAAATTTTTCTAAATAGTAAGAGGAGAAATGTTGCTTACTATTTAGAAATAAAATGTAAATACTTTCCTATATGCAAATTATACAATAATCTTTGCGTTTATAGCTATATTAAGGTTTTATTTTTAACGTGATTGTTCTTACCTTCAACAAGATAAGACGAGAGAAAATTGTAATCACGCATTAACGGGCTGGTAAAACTCCACCCAAAAGTTCAGTTAGAGTAAAGAAGTTAGGGGAGGGGAAGTAACCCTTTTTTTATTAAAATATTAAACAAACAGAAAATTCGTTATAATGATTAGGGAATAAATTTTAGGGGAGTGAGAAATAGTGCAGATTAAAGATTCCATTTATGGAATGATTTCTATTTATGATAGAGACATCATTGAATTAATAGAAACAAAAGCATTTCAAAGGCTTTCTCAAATTAAACAACAAGGGCATACATACTATATACATCCAAACGCTACACATACAAGAATAGAGCATTCTATCGGGGTATATGCGCTTGTAAACAAGGTGATAGATCATCTTACTACAATAGGAGATGTGTATTTTTCGAATTATGAAAGAAAAATTGTTTCTGTAGTAGCCCTTCTCCATGATATTGGTCACGGTCCATATTCACATTGTTTTCAACAAATATCCGGTCAAGATCATGGTGATTGGACGATAAGGATTATCCAAGAAGATAGAGAAATACGTAATATATTAGAACGGACACCTGATTTACTTGGAGATGTAACTAAAACCTTGTCAGAAGAAAGTATTTTTCCGATTATAGAGGAACTATTATTTTCATCATTAGGCATGGATCAATTAGATTTTTGGAATCGGGATTTGCATTATTCATCATTGAAATTAGAAAGAGTCCCAATTGAAAAGTTCATTTCTACTATGCGTATAGTAAATCAAAAGCTTGTCATTGAAGAAGCGGGGATACCGTATATAGAGCATCTTGTAAAGGTGAAAAACTCCCTTTATCACAGTGGATTTGGCCATCCGTTTGTAGTGGGGAAAGATTTGTTATTACAAAAGATTTTTCACATGATGCAAGAAGAAAAAATTCCATTTGTTACTTCTGAATTAAAAGTGTTCTTTCATAAGCAGGAAGAAGAACGACTTGTAACAGATTTCTTAGTTTTAAATGACAAGACCATTTGCAATGAGATAAAAACGCTCTCAATGAATAAAGAGACAGAAATAGCGGAGTTAGCTTATTTATATCTTTCATCATTTGGTAGTTTAAAGTGGGTGGAAGGTAAGAAGCTTAACTCTAAACTAGGTAGTGAAGATGATTCAATAGTAGGCGTTATCACTGAAAAGAAAAATTATAGCTCTTATATAGGTGGTATCTATGTAAAAAAAGACGATGGTCTATATGATATTATGCACAGCTCAAATTATATTAGAGAAATAGCTAGCCTGCCGTTAAAAGAACATATTTATTTCTTGGAAAAAGATGGGGAAATCATAAAAAAATAGGGGCAAAATTGCTCCTATTTTTTTATGATTTCGTAGAGAAATGGAAAAAAGATTCTAAAAATTGATAGGATCTGTTACTAGCAATGGCAATTATGGATAAATTCAAATACATTTCTCTAACCTATGTCATCCTCATATTAGAAGATAGTGTATATTGATAATTCTATGTTTAGTGTATCAAAAAAATTATCTGTAGCCTTTATATTACGATAATCAATTATTGATTATTATTAGTGTTATTTTCATTTTTTCTTTCATCTTGCTGTTTTTGTTCAGAAGGTTCTTCAGTTGGATCGGGTTCTTGTTCATCCTTAGCATTATTGCAACCAAATAATAATCCTGTCGATAAAACTGTAGCCATTAGGGCGAATAAGTATTTTTTACTTTTCATGGAATGTCTCCTCCTTTTTATCAAACTGCCATTAATATTTACTTGGGAAGAGGATAGTATGTAGAATTCTTTGGTGTATTTTTTACCATTTTACTTAGAGATATCGTATGTATCATTTCCGTGCTTTATCACACACCTTAAGCTCGTGTGGAGGTAGCTGGAAGTAAAGTAGTTAGAAGGAGAGGGATTATTCGTTCAAACTTTTGGTTGTATATAGTGGTTTGTGATTGCTAATTATAATTTCGTATAATAAAAAATAGGAGCGTGTATGCTCCTATTTTATGTCGAGATGTTGTAAGAATAATGTTGCCGATACATAGCGCTTTGCTAACATTTGTACATATGCGGTATGTACAGAAAGCGTCGCAATAATAATTGCATTGCGAATGGCTTCTCGTTGTTCATTATTAATTTGATCAAATTTACTTGCGATTCTATCTGCTTTTTCTTTTATCGTATTTTCAATTGTTCGAATCGTATCAGTCGCATTTAATTGCAAATAGCCACCTTGATTTAACTCTTCGAATAAAGAGGAATAAGCGACGTATAAGTGAACAGGATTGATTAAATCATCACTTCGATCGGCTGGGTCATTTACAATGAGTCTTAATAACTTACGTATCGATTCAAAATCTAGCGCAGTTTTTAAATCTTCTACAATGAATAGTAAAGCTGCTTGTTCAATAGAATATTTTTTTCCTTTTTGCGGAGAACCAATCATTTCTTTTATATCTCGTTTTACCCAGTTTTGCATAGCTGTTACAGAAAAACTGGTATTTTCAATTTGATTACCAAGCGCGACGATCTCATTTAAAGAAAAACCGATATCTGTATCCTCAATTTTAATCAGCTTTTCAAAAATAGGTGAAAGAGCGGTTGTAATAAAGGCCGTAACACTTTGTCCACACTCAATATCCTTTTTATGGGATTTCGCCCAAGCTTCTTGTAAAATAACGAGAGGTTTTTTTGTATTCCATCCTCTAAGAGAAAGAAGGAGCGTTGACATTTCGTTTCGTGTGAGATGAAATGTTTCCATCTTTTCACCTCCAAAATTATAAAAGTTCTTATGAACTTATAATATGTTTTGTTGCTTGTAAAGTCAATTCTGTTTTTCTTTATTTTTCCTTTTTTTAATTTGTTAATAAAGTTAAGTAAATAATACTTGCTTATTATAAGGAAAGGTCATATAATAAGTTCATAAGAACCTTTTGTTTAACTTTAAAATAAATCTATTATTCTTATTTTAAAGAAAGGTAGATTTCACATATATCTATAGTAAAAGGAGAATGGATATACTATGTTGAAGAAAATCGTTACAGTAATGACTGCATTAATGGTTGTTTTTGGGGCTAGCAGCTTTGTTTTCGTAGACCATGCGGCAGCGAAAAGTTACAAATCTGGTAAAAAATCATTTACACCAAGTTCAGGACAAAATTCAAAAGTAGATTTAAATAAAAAAGATTCTAATGTGAATGCACAGAAAACAAATCCTGATACAAAAACAAAAGCATCAAACACAGCGCCAAAGAGTAATAAAGGAAGCTTTATGAAAGGTTTATTACTTGGTGGTCTTGGTGGTTTACTGATGGGCAGCTTATTCGCAAACATGGGTGCACTTGGTTCTGTATTAGCGTTTATGGTAAATATGTTATTAGTGGCTGGTATCGCAATGTTAGCGGTTCGAGCATTTAAATATTTTAAAAACAAACGTAAGACACAGGCGGAAGAAACAGCATGGAGACGATAAAAATTTCTGAACAAGAGCTTATAAATGCACTTTGTGTTTATATCGCAGAAAAAAGACAAGTTGGTCCAGAAGCAGTATTAGTTGAACTGATGTATGATGATGACTACGGTTTTTCTGCTGAAGTAGAAGTAAATGGTCGCCAGCAAATTTTAATCCAGGCAAATTTAATTGAAGCACTTCGTTTATGGCTTGATCAGGAATACAATGTCAATCCGTTTGCAGCAAGATTACAGCTTGAATTAGATGATGAAGAAGGTATTTTCGCATTAGCGAATTTAAATAACTCGGATGAGTAGTGAAGAAGAGCTGTTGAGAGTAATCTCGGTAGCTCTTTTTAGTATGTACAGTTGTGCACGGAAAGAGTATGATTTACCTATTTATTCCACTAACAATAATTGGATTGTTTGGAATGATGAAGCCAGACATTTCGTTTATGTACGTTGCAGTTGCGGATGGGGCAGTAAAAATATTATTTGGAATTACATTGTTCTTTTTGAAGGCTCTTTTCCTAAATAATGTTGCTTTATTGCTTAAGAATTTTATCCTTATTGATTTTATGAGATTTTTACGCATAATTGTAACTAAGGGAGATGATTCCAAGTTGAGTAAACAGAATATCAGCACAACAGTTTCAGGAGATTTGATTGTTACCCATCTAATTGGCAAGATTAAAACAGATGATGTTTATGAATGGTTTAATGGTTTAATGGCTTCGAGCAGGTTTGTCAGCAATTCATTTCCGAGGGTCGGAAATACAAATTGTTGATGGATAGAAAAGGATACACGCCAGATCATTTTTCTGTTCAAAAAGCATGGAAAGATAAGTTCTTCAATGAAACCATTTTGAATCACAGTAAGGCAATTGCGTTTCTCCTTGAAGAAGGGGAGATAATGAATTATTTACAACAATCCAATACAAAAGAATCTATAAAATTTTTTGATGATTATGAACAAGCATTAATTTGGTTGAATGAATATCCAATATAAAACCCTTTATTGAACCAGTTGCTCTCAATCAACTGGTTTTTTATGCCTGTAATGTTGCTGTTGTCATACAATTCACTTGCTTACAAGCTTCCAATACCATTGTTTTTCTTCGCAGATTCTTGTCCAATTGCTTGTGCAATTCTAAAAAACGAAACAAAAACAAATAGTTGTCTATATACTTCGTAGCCACACCATTAAAGCGTTCCATAGAAAAGAGAATGTAAATAATTACAAAGAAACTGTATAAGTGTGAAAAAAGCAAGCGAAGGCGAATATATCTTTGCTTGCTTTTTCATTTGAGAAAGTATATTTCAAAGTTGAGAAAATGAAAACGGATACATAAATTGATTTTTTTCTTTTATAATGTTGAGAAGATGACTATGCAAGTTGGAGTGTCATTATTTTATGATATGGGTAGGAGGAGAAATATGAATAAACAAAGAAGGAAGTTAAAAAATTCGATCCGATTTTCTCTATTATGTGGCGCATGTATGATTAGTTTGTCTACATTTAGTTTTGTAGACAAAGCTTCTGCACATGGCTATGTAGAATCGCCAGCGAGTCGCTCTTATTTATGTAAACAAGAGGTAAATATAAATTGTGGCCCAGTTCAATATGAGCCACAAAGTGTAGAAGCACCTGGACTTTTTCCACATCTTGGTCCATCTGACGGACAAATCGCAGGGGCAGGGCATTTCCCGGAGTTAGATGTGCAAACAGCTGATAGATGGAATAAAGTAACATTAAATGGCGGGACAAACACATTTCAGTGGAAATTAACGGCGCCACATAGCACAAAAGAATGGAAATACTATATTACAAAAAAAGATTGGGATCCTAATAAACCATTGAGTCGTTCTGATTTAGATTTAGTACCTTTTTATGTAAAGAATGATGGAGGAATCAGACCAGGGACAACAGTTATTCATGAGGCTAACGTACCTACTGATCGAAATGGATACCATCTTATTTTAGCTGTTTGGGAAATCGCTGATACAGGGAATGCTTTTTATCAAGTTATAGATGTAAATCTTGTGAATAATGGTATGGCTGCTTCGGCGTATCAACCTTCATATCTTGATTTTCCTTCTTCGCACTTATTTCTAGATCAACAGTAAATAAGTTGAAGAAAGGCCATTCGTTGTATAGAGTGAATGGCCTTTCTTTTTATACTAAGGTAAAAAACTAGGAAAGAGATTGCATAAAAGAGTCTAGTATAGTATTAAACCGCTCTGCTTCTTCTAAAAATGGGCAATGACAGCTGTCCTCGAAAATAATAAGCCTGGAATTATGAATATGCTCGTGTAAATGTTCTCCCGCAGCAATTGGAATTAATTTTTCTTCTCTACCGAAGCAAAGTAATGTTGGTTTTGTTATGTTTTTTAGTTCTTCACGGTAATCAACAACAGATTGATCAAACAATATAGCACTCGCAATGGAGGCTGGAACTTTTGTAACTTCTTCAAGCATCCAAGTTAAATCCTCTGTAGTAAGAGATTCTTTAAACATAAGAGGGATAAAGTCTGTTAGAAATTTAGTTTGATTTGTTTGAATCTCTTTCATGAAATGAATGAGCGTTGGAAAATCAAAAGCGCCAATAGGAAAATCTGACCATTTAAAATCTGATGCCAGTTCGTCAATAATTACGGAACCTTGTATATTGTGTTCTCCAAATTGTTTTATATATTCCCACACAACAAATGCTCCCATTGACCAACCTACTAATGTAACATCTTTTAAACCTAAAGCTTCTATAAAGATATGTAGATCATGAGCATAATTTGTAATTGTATGACCAGATTCAACATGTGAAGAACGTCCGTGTCCGCGTAAATCAATCGAAATCGCACGATAGTTTTCACTGAAATAAGGGATTTGCTTATGAAAAAAACGGCTGCTCATCCAAACACCATGAATAAAGAGAATAGGTTTACCTTTTCCTTGATCTTCATAGTATAACTCTACGTTATTTTCAAGTTTTAAAATGGGCATCTTAGAAAGCCTCCTTTGAATACATATCTTTTTATAATTGTATTACACTTTTGCTTCTTTTTTCATCTTATATAGAAAAATTGTAGTGTTTTCATATAAAAATAAAAGAAACTTGGTTTTATTTCTAAAAAAATGCGTTTAAAATATTGTCATATTTGCTTCTTTAAGATATCCTTTTCATGAAGAGGTGGAAAACATGGAAAAAGTACTAGTTTTCGGGCATAAAAACCCAGATACAGATGCAATTTGTTCTGCAATTGCTTATGCAGAGCTGAAAAAAGAATTAGGAATGAATGCTGAGCCTGTACGTTTAGGTGAAATCAGCGGTGAAACTCAATTTGCGTTAGATCATTTCAAAGTAGAAGGACCGCGTTTTGTTGAGACAGTAGCAAATGAAGTGGACAACGTAATCTTAGTTGACCATAACGAACGTCAACAAAGTGCTAACGATATCGAATCTGTTCGTGTTTTAGAAGTTATCGATCATCACCGTATTGCTAACTTTGAGACAAGCGATCCTTTATACTATCGTTGTGAGCCAGTTGGTTGTACAGCTACAATCTTAAACAAAATGTACAAAGAAAATGGCGTTGCGATTCGTAAAGAGGTTGCAGGTTTAATGTTATCTGCAATCATTTCAGATTCTTTACTATTTAAATCTCCAACTTGCACAGAACAAGACGTGGCTGCTGCTCGTGAATTAGCAGAAATTGCTGGTGTTGACGCAGATAGCTATGGTCTAGAAATGTTAAAAGCTGGCGCAGATTTAAGCGGTAAAACAATGGAGCAATTAATCTCCCTTGACGCAAAAGAATTCCAAATGGGCGATGCAAAAGTTGAAATCGCACAAGTAAACGCTGTTGATACAAACGACGTTCTTGTACACCAAGCAGAACTAGAAAAAGTAATCGCTGCAGTAGTAGAAGAAAAAGGATTAGACCTATTCTTATTCGTTGTAACTGATATTTTAACGAACGACTCTGTCGGTCTTGCGATCGGTAAAGCAGTGAATGCTGTTGAAAAAGCGTACAATGTAACATTAGAAAACAATACAGCTACTTTAAAAGGTGTTGTATCTCGTAAAAAACAAATCGTTCCTGTATTAACAGAAACGTTCCAAGCTCTATAAGAGTAGGTTTGGGTGAAATGAAAAGAACAAGCAGATCACGGGTCTGCTTGTTCTTTTTTTGCTTAAAGCGAGAATTAAAAACACTGTTTTATATATGCGAATGGAACATGCTATGATTTTATATAAATACAAATTAAAAAACGAACATCAAACCATTCTTTTCAGATGGGTGAGAGGAACCGGCCATGGATAGAAGCGGTCAGTGCTTTTTTTAGCCCCATTCCATGTGAAAACAGAAGGAGAAAATGAGTGGAAGTCTCTGTTTGTTTTTCATAACCATAATGCATCTGTTAGAAAATCACATTGCATTTATATATAATGAATGACTATTTTATAACTTGAAAGTAATTATAAAAAATAGATAGAGTTGAAAGAGAAAAGAGGTACAAAGGTAACGATGAATAGATTATGCATTATTCCATGCGGGAAAAAGAAAATTTGGGATAAGTATCCCGATAAGGGGCCGACAGAGGCGAAAGATGTATACATGAGTCCATTTGGCAAGGCATGTCAGGCATATGCATCGGAATTTTTTGAGAAATGGGTTATTTTATCGGCAAAGCATGGATTTTTACTTCCAACTGATATCGTGAAAGAAAACTATGATCTTGCGTTTGATTCGAAAAGCGACGAGATTATTTGTATAGAACAACTAAAAAAGCAAATGATTAAAAAGGAATTAGTAGAATTTGATGAAATTGTTCTGCTTGCAGGAAAGAAACATAAAAAAGTAGTGACAAAATTATATCCGGAAGAAATTATTTCGTATCCATTAGAAGGGTGCAAGGGAATCGGTTATATGCTGCAGAGGTTAAAGTGTGCGGTTGAAAAAGGTGATGAGATTTAATTGTTATTCTGAATTTGTTTAGTTATATTAGTGGGTAGTAATTAAATTTGAATTTTGTAAAAAAGGAAACTGATAAATTTGTAGTTTGTAGGAAATGTAATGGTAAGGGATTAAAACCGATCCCTCTCTAGAGTGACATAGTCAAACAGGAGAAAGACCAGTTCCGTTAGAGATGTCCTTACTGATATCGTTTGTAATCTAAAAAGCTTAGTTATTCTATTTCTTTACATGCCCAAGCATCAATTTCTATTTTAAAAACAGGTGCAGCTAATGCGACAACATAAATCATTGTCGTACATGGAAGATGATCGTTAAGAAAATCACTTATTATTGCCTTTCTTTTATCAGGGGAAATTTCTTCGACTAAATAAAAAACTAACTTTGTCAAATCTTGAACATCCATGTTAGCAGATTCGAGGTTTTTTCGAATGTTGTCTAGTGCTAATTGCATTTGCTCTGCGGGATCTTCAGGTACGGTTCCATCAAATTTCATACCTAATTGTCCAGATAATGTTAACCATTTATTAGGGCCAGTTACTTCAATCTGGTGTACGTAGGGTGCTACTGGTGAATGAATTTCTTTTGGGTTTCTTGAGATTTTCATATAATCAATCCTTTATTGTGATATTTTAAGTACACTTCTCTATTAGATATTACAATAATCAGAAAATAAAATCTATAATTTAGTCAAACGGTATTTGATATCTAAATAAAATGCATTTGTAAAGATAAGTTCTCTTTGGATCCTGAATATAGTAAATCAAAGGGAGGGGTTATCTTGACTGAAATAACAATTAGTTTATGTATGATTGTAAAAGATGAAGAGCAGGTTATTGCAAGATGTTTAGATTCAATAAAACATATAGTCGATGAAATCGTTATTGTTGATACTGGGTCCAAGGATAAGACGAAAGACATTGTTCGGGAATACACAACCTGTGTTTATGATTTCAAGTGGAATGATAATTTTGCGGCGGCCAGAAATTTTTCATTTTCTAAAGCGAAAAAAGATTATATTTTATGGTTGGATGCGGATGATGTGTTATTGGAAAAAGATCAGCAGAAATTGTTAAATTTAAAACAAGAACTGGATCTTGATGTTGATGCAGTTTCCATGCCGTATCATTTGAATACTGGATTAGATGCGGAACCGCTATATATTACAACTCGTCATAGACTTGTGAAACGCTCAAGAAACTTCCAATGGACTAACAAGGTGCATGAATATATACGAGTTGAAGGGAACGTGTTGCACACGGATATCATTATTAACCATTGTAAAGAAACACCACGAATGAATCAGAATTATAACATCCTTCAATCTATAGTTGAGACAGAAGAAGCTACACTTACAGATTGGTTTAATTATGCGAATGAATGTATGTTTCAGCAAAAGTATGATGAGGCAATACAATTTTATAAAAAAGTATTAGATAGCAAAAAGGAATCGGGAGAAGGAAAAATTTATGTATGCGGAAATTTAGGTTATTGTTATACACAACTTCAACAATGGGAGAAAGCATTGGAAGCTTTTACAAGGGCTTCTCAATACGGTAAGCCAAGAGGGGAAATTTGTGTTGGTATCGGGCATGTCATGATGGAACAAAAAAAATATAAGGAAGCAATTCGTTGGTATGTAGCAGCTACAAAAATTCCGTATCCGAACGAGGCCATCCTTTATAATCCAGCAAGTTACAATTGGATTCCATATTTTCAAATAGGTTTGTGCTATAGTCATTTAGGGGATTATGAAAAAGCGTCTCATTATAATGAATTAGCAGCAAAATATATGCCTAATCATTCAGCAGTGATATATAATCGTCAATATTTTAATACCCTATTACAAAGTAAAGAGTAACGTTATGAATGCCGATTTATTATTAAATATTTCATCCTACTGGAAGAATCAGCGGACATCGAACTATGAAGAGCGATTCATCGTTCGATGTCCGCTTTTTTTATAGGGATATACGCAATTAACGTTTTTAGTGGAGGTTCATCGTACAGCAATGTAGGTAACTGATATAATATGTAATAGAACTTGAAGAGGAATATCATATAGCAGTTTTTTTTATATCTCGAACGTCTTATTAAACAAGGAGGGCAAAATGATAGAAAACCTTTCATTTATTAATTATGAACACCATAAAAAGTTAGTTCGAGCAATCTTAAATGAGTGTATGGCTACAGATGAAATTATTGGGCTAATGCTTATAGGTTCTGTTGCAAGAGGAGATGCTAATCCTGACTCAGATTTAGATTTATATCTTCTTTTAGAAGATGGATATAACAAAAATTCTATTCTGAGATGAGAGGAGATATTTTAGTTGAATATAAATGTGCAGACTTTAACCAAATTCAATTAAATTTTGATAACAATCCAATGGAATTATACTCTTTTTTAGATGGAAAAATTTTGTTTGATAATAAAGGAATCCTGAAGCAACTCATGCAGATAGCCGGGCAAAAATATAACGATTATTGTATTTCTGATAAACAAGTAAAAGGCATTGCTCATTGGTTACATAGTACACGTATTAAGATTCATGCTGCGATGAAAGTAAATGATGTATTAAAGGCTTCATATATATTGAACACATCAACTTGGGTAATGCTAGAAGGGATATGGGCTATAAACAATAAACCAATACCTCCTTCTAGCTCTGTTTTGGTACATATGAAAAAACTATCTAATCGGCCTTCTAATTTAGATGATTTGCTGAATAAAGTGTTCTTAGGAAATACGATGGAACGCATTCATTCAGCAATCATCATTATTGAGTGGGTTCTATTGAATTTAGAATACGAAAAATGTTATTTACCCCGCATTAATAGGCAGTAAGACCCCCCACCTCAAAGTTCAGCGAATGCAAAGAAGTTAGGGGGCGGGGCTGCCCGTTAAAGCCCGATTGGTGAGGGCTGATAATCAGTGGGGGGTGAAGAAAAAACCCATTGATTAAAGTTTCACTTTATAATTTATCATTTGCTCCATGAGGTTTCTAATCTCTTTAACGGGTGGCTTTTTATCATATATATCAATGCGTGAAAAATAGTAATTTAAATTTCGAACGAGACCTTTTCCGATTTTTGCGCTGAGGAAAGGAAATACTTGTCCTGTGTAGTCATCAAGGGACTTACAATAGTATTTTTCATCTAAATAAATACTATATTTACATGTTAGCTCTATTAATGGGTTACCTTCAGAATCATATACATCTTTAGAGTCAATAATATCTATTAGTGCGAATCTATCATTAAGATACACT
Source organism: Bacillus sp. C1 (assembly GCF_054570475.1). Taxonomy (NCBI): domain Bacteria; kingdom Bacillati; phylum Bacillota; class Bacilli; order Caryophanales; family Bacillaceae; genus Bacillus; species Bacillus sp. C1. Next base: position 68,142 of record NZ_JBTMZT010000010.1, on the reverse strand, counting down.
TTTTTCTTCTTTTCAGGCTTATTAGAAAGAATAAAAGCGAGACCTATTGCGTTAATCAATGTGCTTCCTCCTACAAATAAAAAGATATTAATAAAATATATCGATATATGTTAAATGTAAAGGGATGAAAAAATAAAAGAATCCCTGCAAGGGAAGTAGCAGGGATTCGTAAGGGTATATTGCCGAGAATGTCGGGCTCGACAATATAATCGTAACATGAATTTCTTGGAAAGAAACCTGGTAAATGTGTCCAAATGAATGGAGCACTACTACGTACAAAAAGTTTTAAAAAGGTTAATATAAAGTCAAAAAGACCTACTTCCCGCGGTAGGTCTCTTTAACTAGATAATGTTGATGAGTAATAACTCATCTGGAGTACTTTTATCGTAACAAATGAAATGCCTTTTGTGTATTGAGAAAAAATTGAAACTGTAATGGAAAGTTACTTTATTTCTATCAAACTTCTGAATTATGATACTTTGTATTACAAGCTTATTTAATAGTAGAATGAAAAAAGACCTGCAAGTATAAAGCAGGTCGTAATAAGGGGGTGTAGTTCAACAGATTACTTACATGTTATCAATTGTTATGTATGAAGTCTATGGGTTACATGTTGAGAAACTTTGCATGGAAGAAATTTACAGCGAAACAATACAAGCCCCTATTAAATATATATAAATTCAAATTAAAAAACGAACATCAAACCATTCTTTTCAGATGGATGAGAGGATCCGGCCATGGATAGAAGCGGTCAGTGCCTTTTTTAGCCCCATTCCATGTGAAAACAGAAGGAGAAAATGCGCGAAGGTCTCTGTTTGTTTTTCATAACCATAGTGTATCTGTTAGAAAAGATTTATATATTGGATGATAAATCTTTATTCATTATCTCAAATGTATAGTGAACAATGAACGATATTAACGTTTTGTACTTTTGAAAAAGAGAGTGAAAAGAGATGTGAACAGCTTCCTATAAGAAAATACGGGCCGATATTTATAAAGAGATTCATATTTCCAAGCATCACGATTAGAATCCTTGAGCTGTTTATTTGAAGAGCGAAAAACAATTAGATTTTTGTTGTGCTTCATAATAAACCTCCCTTAATTTAATACGGATATAGGATGGAAATGAATGTGTAATATGTGTGTGAAATCGTTTGATTGAGAAACTTTTCTCTTCATTATCTGATTGGAACTTTCTTTTCATAAGTACTGTGTCTATTTTTGAAGTACTGTAATTCATAGAAAACAACTAGTATTCCAATACTTATTAAAATCCAAATGGAAGAGAACGATAGAATGATAAGGAAACAGACAATTAAACTGAAAGAAAGAATTTTGTTAAATAGACCTGGTAATAATTTATATGCTGCTAAAATGCCACAAATTGCATTACAGATAAAAAAAGCATTTGCAATAGCTACGATTTGTTCTACTGTAATGAAATCAATATAAAGACAGATAAATACAATCGTATGTATGCTGATTAATAAAAGTAAAGAAAAGATTGGTACATTTGATTTCGTACGATAGGAAAGTTTAGATACTTTCTTTATATATTTCGTTTCAGAAACGATCAGACGTGAGACTCCGCCAACAACTAATAAATATGTACTCATGCAAAGAACAGTAGTAATAAAAGCGATGAGAGAAGCGGAAAACTTTCCAAATAAAGTAGCTAATATGGCTGTTATCCGTAAGTTTTCTTGATGTGAATTAGGAATTTCAATCCACTGTGTGGCGCCTGCTACGACAAGACAAACAATGGTTACAGTAAGTGTGCTTATCGCAATTGCTTGCGGGATGGTTTTTTTACGATTTTTGACCTCCATACTGTAATTTCCGATAACCTCCCAACCTACTAAAGCCCAAAAAAGTAGTAAAATACTATATCCAAAATCTCCAAAAGAAAAAGCTGTTTGAAATAGATTTTCTAATCGGAAATGAGGGATCGAACTTATTCCTCCGCTTAGTAAAAGAACGGTCGCAGCTGTTGAAAATACAAATGATATTTTTCCAATCGATGATATATCTAATAATAAAATGAATACGCAAACGCTCAGTAAAAGAAAACCAATTCCTTCTAACGGAACATGAAAGTTTGGAAATAAAGCAGCGATATATTGACTGGCTGTCATGAGAACAGCTGTAGGACCTAGGCAGCCTGCTATAATAAAGAAAATAGAAGTTAATTGTTTCATAGAAGGTCCAAAAGCTTGATCTACCGCATGTGCAACTCCAGATTCACTAGGAAAATGAATGCTTAATTTACCAAATAAGGAGGCAAATAGAAAGCCGACTCCCATAATAAGTAACCAAGCAATAATAGCGTAATCTCCAGTTGTTTTGTAAATAAGCGGAGGGAGTAAAATGATTCCTGATCCTAAAATGGGGCCAATCATTAAACCGCTGAGCAGTACTGGTCCTAATTTTTTCTTTCTCATATAATGTATACATCTCCTTTTGAAGAATTCTATTTCTTCTATTGTAATTTGAGTTTATCTATCAGTAAAATAGATATATATGAAGTTATTAATCGGGAATTTCGATGTTAGAATGGAGAGGTTGAAGTGGAGATTCGGCATTTAAAAACATTTAAAACAATCGTTGAGTTGGGAGGATATACACGGGCAGCCGACTATTTAGGATACGCACAATCTACTATAACGGGACATATTCAAGCAATTGAACAAGAAATGGGCCAGCCTTTATTCAATCGATTAGGGAAAAAAATGGTGTTAACAGATGTAGGGAAGCATTTACTGCCTTATGCAAATGAAATGATTACTTTGTCTGAGAAAGCGAAACAAATACCAAGCTTGGATAATGAAATTACTGGGAAAATTGTAATTGGCGCCCCGGAATCATTAACAATTTATCGACTGCCTTCTATTCTTCATGAATATAAAAAGAAGTATCCAAAAGTAAAAATCACATTAAAAGCTTCAACGTGTTGGGAATTGCGAAATGATTTAAAGAGCGGGAATATAGATATTGCTTTTCTCTTAGATGCTGAGCGTCATGAAGAGGATTTACATATTGAGCAACTTGTCATAGAGAAAATGGCGTTTGTTTTTCCAAAAGATTACACTGCGATACAGACCGATTCGCAAGACGTCCTATTTTCTCAAGAGGAAACCTTTTTGTATACGGAACGTGGTTGTAGTTATCGATCATTTTTTGAGCACTATTTACAAAGGCAAGGAATCCAGCATGAAAGTACATTTGAATTTTGGAGCATTGAGGCGATAAAACAATGCGTTATGTGTGGATTAGGGATTTCTTTATTACCGATTATTACGATCCAACAAGAATGGAAAGATAAGAGATTACACGCTGTTATTTCAAATGAAACAAAGTTTGCAACACAACTGGCGTATCATAAAAATAAATGGTTTTCTCCAGCTTTACAGGAGCTGTTAATGATTATACGTAAGCATGCGAAGAAATGGAGAGAAGTAGAGGGGACAATGAATTATAAGTAATGATATAATAATAGTAGATGAAAGACTAAGAAAAGCAGGTGAATCTTTTTTGTTTACAAAAGCACAAGAACTTTTAGCGTCCTATTTTGGCTACTCGTCATTCCGCAGAGGGCAAGATGAGACAATTAAAAATGTATTGGATGGAAAAGATACCGTTTGTATTATGCCAACAGGCGGTGGTAAATCGATTTGTTACCAAATTCCAGCATTAGTATTTGAGGGGACGACATTGGTTATATCGCCGCTCATTTCACTTATGAAGGACCAAGTAGATACGTTAGTACAAAACGGAATCTCAGCTACATATATTAATAGTTCTATTTCAATAACAGAAGCAAATCAACGCATTCAATTAGCGAAGCAAGGACATTATAAGCTGTTATATGTTGCGCCAGAGCGTCTTGATTCAATGGAGTTTGTAGATCAATTAATTGATATGAACATACCGATGATTGCAATTGATGAAGCGCACTGTATTTCGCAGTGGGGACATGACTTCCGGCCAAGTTATTTACATATACATCGCATATTGGATTATCTTCCGGAAAAACCGCTTGTACTCGCGTTAACTGCAACAGCAACGCCACAAGTGCGTGAAGATATTTGTAATACTTTAGAGATTGATCAAAAAAATACAATTATGACAACCTTTGGACGAGAAAATTTATCATTTTCAGTGATCAAAGGACAGGATCGAAATGCATATTTAGCAGATTATATTCGTCAAAATAAAAAGGAATCGGGAATTATTTATGCAGCGACAAGAAAAGTTGTTGATCAGTTGTATGAAGATTTATATAGAGCTGGGGTTTCCATTGCTCGTTATCATGCTGGAATGAATGATCATGATCGCAATGAACAGCAAGAACGATTTTTACGTGACGAAGTGAGTGTGATGGTAGCGACATCGGCATTTGGTATGGGGATCGATAAATCAAACATTCGCTATGTGATTCATTATCAACTTCCGAAAAATATGGAAAGTTATTATCAAGAAGCAGGACGTGCTGGTCGTGACGGATTGGATAGTGAATGTATTTTGTTATATTCCTCTCAGGATGTACAAGTGCAACGCTTTTTAATTGATCAGTCTACTGGAGAATCACGTTTTTCAAATGAACTTGAAAAATTGCAGCATATGACTGATTATTGTCATACGGAACAATGTTTACAATCATTTATTTTAGAGTATTTTGGTGAAATGCCGAAAGACGATTGTGGTCGCTGCGGGAATTGTACAGATGAACGTGAGAGCGTCGATGTTACGCGAGAATCACAAATGGTCTTATCCTGTATTATTCGAACAAACCAGCGCTTTGGAAAGCAAATGATTGCACAAGTGTTAACCGGATCAAAAAATAAAAAAGTGATTGAATTCAATTTTCATACATTACCAACTTACGGTCTTTTATCAAATCGTAGCGTAAAAGAGGTAAGTGAGTTTATTGAGTTTTTAATTTCAGAAGAGTTAATTGCAGTGGAACACGGGACGTATCCAACTTTAAAAGTAACAACAAAGGGGAAAGACGTATTACTCGGAAACGAAAATGTGTTACGAAAAGAAAGAGTGGAAACAAGACAAATTGTACAAGATCACCCATTATTTGAAGTATTACGTGAAGTGCGAAAAGAAATTGCACAAGGAGAAGGCGTACCACCGTTTGTTATTTTCTCTGACCAAACGTTAAAAGATATGTGCGTAAAAATGCCGCAAAGTGATGCAGAACTCTTACAAGTAAAAGGGATTGGAGAACATAAGCTTGCAAAGTATGGTTCTCACTTTTTACAAGCAGTCATTCAGTTTATTGAACAAAATCCAGACTACGCTGAAACGATTAAAACAGAAATTGTTACGGAGCGAAAGAAATCTGGTAAGGCTTCTGCTAATTCACACTTAGAAACATATGAAATGTATAAGCAAGGCATTGAACTAAGCACGATTGCAACAGAAAGAGCATTGTCGCGTCAAACGGTTGAAAACCACTTAATTCGTTGTTACGAGGAAGGCATGGAGGTAGATTGGCCAAGTTTTGTTTCGGCTGAATACGAATCTCTTATTGAAACAGCAGTACAACAGGCAGAAGGTGGGTTAAAATCGATTAAAGAACAACTTCCAGATGAAGTAAGTTACTTTATGATTCGCGCTTATTTACAAATAAGGAAATAGAGAATAGGGATAGATGCACATCGCTATCAAGCTAAGCTCATGTAACGTCAATGATAAGCGAGATTGTTTCTTTTTTTCGAAAGTCTATATGTAGGTGTTTTAAAGATTTGCATACGAAATAAACCCTAACGGATTTCATTTTTTTGAATTAAGCCGCTTGATTATCAGACATAGTACAATTGTAAACGACACCTAATATATCAAAGACTGTTTTCTTCTCATACCTATGAGATTTTAAAGTAACCTTAGTTCGGGTATTCGCTGAGCTAAGGTTATTTCATTTCCATTTAGATAGAAAGAAGACCGTTTTTTTCATTTGAAGACAAGAGTTCATTACCCAGAAGAAACAAAGTGGAAAGTGATTGAGATGAAAAGAATGGTTATTCAAATCGTCCCATTATGGAGACGATTTGAATTAAAAAAGTTGAATAAAATTGACGATGAATATCATTTTCACTTATTATGAAATCGGCACATTTAATTGGTCGTGATTTTGTAAAAAATTCTACTATTTTATTCATGTAATAGATTTTCATTAAGGTGTCACTCTCAAGAACTATCACTGATTTTTTTATGAATTTAAACGTAGGAAGGGGTAAAATATAATGAACTGGAAAAAAGGCGGATTATGGATTATTATTTTTTTCATTGTAAAAGGTACGATTTCTACACTTTTAATTGTTACAGGTGTTAAATATTTTAATTTATCATATATGCAATTTTTAGTACTAATACTGATCTTATTACTGATTTCTCTAACAGGTCGTAAATTCCTTTATAGACATAAACAAATCAAAAAGCAAAAAGAGATAGACATATAATAAAGCCCCAGAAATCTTTGGATTTCTGGGGTTTTCTTTTCTTAGCTTGATAGCAATGAGGTCCCCCCAGCAAAACGCAAATTTCTTACTCTAAGTAAAAATTGCTTTTTAGTACCTATAGCACTTTAAAGTACATACAATTTTAATGTGTTAAATATACTTCATAATAGCCTATGTAAGAGGGGGGAAGTAGGAAAGTACTTATAGCACTTTAAAGTACGTACTTTTTATTGTGTTGAATATGATTCGTAATAGCATCTGTAATAAGAAAATAAGCTTTACGGTACTAGTTACTAACTATATTACAGCAGTTTATTTAGATTCAGAATGATTGGAAGTTGGTACTATAGAACCTGATAATTACAAAAAATTCCAATTTGTCATAACACGATTATGGAGGTTAAAGATATGAGTACTTCAAGTATGAGTGAAATAAGAGAAAAAATTTTAATAGAGGAGGAAACACTTCAATTTTCCTCTTTTACAAATGAAGATGCCTTTCAATTAGGTTTATTCATCGTTGAAACAGCAAAGCGAGAGGGAAAAGTGATTGCAGTTGATATAACAAAAAATGGTGTGCAATTATTTCATTTCAAGATGACAGGGACAACTGAGGAAAATACAAAATGGATTGAGCGTAAAAAACGGGTCGTTTCTCTGCATAATCATAGCTCGTATTATATGCAGATACAAAGTGAAATAAGTGGAATCCCATATCATGAACAATACCGTTTAGATGCTTCGGAATATGCCGCATTTGGCGGAGCATTTCCCATTCAAATAAAAAACGTAGGGGCTATCGGAATCGTAACAGTCTCAGGATTACCCCCAGAAGAAGACCATGAATTGGTTATAAGAGCAATTAAAAATCATTTAAACCAATAGATGCACGCATTCGAATGAAATTCAAATCGATAATAAATGAAGCGTTTTTAATACTATAAAGTGAAACTTTAATCAGTGGAGGTTTTCTTCATCCCCCACTGATTATTAGCCCTCACCAATCGGGCTTTTACGGGCAGTTGATCTCCCACCAAACTTCTTTGCTGTCACTGAATTTTGAGGTGGGAGTCTTACTGTCCGCAAATAGCGGGATAAATGGATAACCCGAATAGTGAACACTCTGAAAAGAGTCCATTATTCGGGTTTTGTTTGTCTACACTCATGTTCTTTAAATTACTCTTTAATTAATGTGTCAGACGGAACTAAAGGTTTGTATTCAACTGGTGAAGAAAGGGAAATTAAAGTTGTTGAACTACCGTACTTCATACTTTGGTTTTCGAATTGCTCTAATTCTTTTGTGGATGCAACAATTACTTTTATTAAGTAATTGTATTCCCCGCTTATCCGGTGACATTCTACAACCTGCGGGGCATCCTCACAGTATCCAACGAAATTATTGCATTGAGTAGTACGAAATAGCATAAAAGCTACGGTTGATTTACCAATCTTGTCATTAGAAACAATAGTTCGATACTGCTTTATAACGCCGTGTTCTTCCATCCGTTTAACTCTCTCCGTTACCGCAGGTTGTGATAATCCTATAAGTTTACCAAGCGAAGTCATTGATAAACGTGCATCATTTTGCAAATGAAATAAAATATGTTGATCAACTTTATCCATATTAACCCTCCAGTTATGAATTCAAAGTTATACCACAAAAAGACTTTAAATTCCTTTGCAATTTAGTAAAAACTCCGTTATTGAGCGATGTAATAAATGTAGTTTACCACTTATACTAAATTATAGTAAGCGAATTGCTTTATAAGGGGGAATATTATGAAAAAACAGTTGCCAATTCTTTTTATAGCATTAGGGTTATTTGGGGTATACTGCATTGAATTTGGGGTTGTAGGAATTCTACCTATGATAATGGAGCGCTTTGACATTAGTGCAGCGAAAGCAGGAATGTTAGTCGGGCTTTTTGGTTTAATTATTGCATTTTCTGGTCCTTGGATGGTCCTTTTCTTTTCAAAGTTTAATCGTAAATATGTATTGGTTTTATGTCTCGTTATTTTTTCGATAAGCAGTTTGTTGTCAGCATACCTACCAACATTCGAATTACTATTATCTTCTCGTATCGTACCTGCTTTTTTTTCATCCAGTTTACTTTTCACTAGCTGTTGTTACAGCCACTTCATTGTATCCTAAAGGGAAATCAGCTCAGGCCACGACAAAAGCATTGATCGGAACAAGTATGGGAATGGTGTTAGGAATTCCTTTGACAACATTGATAGCTGGGCAAATTTCTTACGAGGCTTCTTTTGTATTCTGTGCAGTTGTCAACGCTCTATCTGCACTTGGAGTAGCTATCATATTGCCAAATCCACAAAAGCAGCAGAAATTATCATATATGTCCCAGCTTCGTATTCTACAAAAAAGGAACCTGTGGTTAAATATTGGCGCTGCTACATTTATATTTGCAGCTATGTTTTCTGTGTATAGTTACTGTGCTAAATTTCTCGGTGAAGTAACAGGAATAAATGGAACATTACTCAGTATCATGTTGATTCTTTTTGGAATAGGTGGCTTGTTTGGAAATATAGTCTATGGAATCTTTATGGGTAAAAATAAGGTTCGTACCGTTTTTTTTCATCCACTCATCCTCGTAAGTATGTATGTTCTTTTATATATCTTTGGATACTCTTTTATGACAATGACGATACTCATTGTATTATGGGGAGCAGCTCATACAAGTGGACTCGTTGTAGCACAAATTTGGGTGACATCTGAAGCGTTAGAAGCACCTGATTTTGCTACAGCTCTGTATATTTCTTTTATTAATTTTGGAGTGACTATAGGATCATCAGTAGGGGGATGGTTTATTATCCAAACTGGAATTAAAGGAGTTTTATGGAGTGGGATTCTTTTTGCAGCACTTGCTCTTGTCTGCATTGTAGCTAGGAACATAGCTCTACAAAAAATGAAATCGCATGTTTCTATTCGTTGAATCTATATATTAGAGTTTCGTTTTATCAATTTTACAATAGAAGGGATGAAGAAATATGAAAATGTTACATGTAGGAATGGATACATTTGATAGACAAAAACGGTTAGACAAAGTAATTGAGCGTGCCATTACGGAAGATAGAATTGTAGGAACAGTTGTGTTAGTAGCGGAAAATGGAGAGCTGATTTATCGACGTTCTGCTGGTTTTTCAGATTGTGAGAAAAGAAAATTGATAGAAGAAAACGCATTATTTAGACTTTCGTCTGTAACAAAACCAATTGTTTCAGCGGCAGCTTTAGCCCTAGTTTCTCAAGGGAAAATGAGTTTAGAAGATGATATTAAAAAATGGTTGCCAGAATTCAGACCTAGATTAGCTAATGGACAGGAAGCATTCATTACGATTCGCCATTTGTTAACACATACAACAGGTTTAACATATGGATTTTTAGAAGAACAGGGAGGAGCTTATCATAGGGCTGGTGTTTCGGATGGGATGGATCGATCGGGCCTTTCCTTAGAAGAGAATTTAAAGCGCCTCAGCACGGTGTCTTTGCTATACACACCAGGAACGAATTGGGGGTATTCCATTGCTACCGATGTACTCGGTGCTATTATAAGCAAGGTTAGTAACTCTCCATTGGAAAAAGCGGTTCAATCATTAGTAACGAAACCATTAAACATGAAGGATACTGCTTTTCATGTAGTAGATGAGAAAAGATTAGTAACACCCTACGTGAATGACAGACTCGGTACGAGAAGAATGGGTAAGATAGAAATTGCACAAGTATTTGAAGGAACAGCAGGAATTCGATTTGAACCAGATCGTGTATTCGATAAAGATGCATTCCCATCAGGTGGTTCAGGTATGGTTGGAAGTGCAAGTGACTTTCTTCAGTTTTTAGAAGAGTTACGAGTAGGGAAACAATTGCTGTCTTCAGAATTGTCTTCAGAAATGAGGAGAGTTCAAACGGGAGATATAGAATTAGAGAATTGGCCAGGAAGAGGATTTGGACTTGGTTTTACGATTTTAAAAGATCCTAAAAAAGCGAATACAAAAGAGTCAATCGGCTCATGGCGTTTAGGGGGAGCTTATGGGCATTCATGGTTTGTTGATCCCATCAAAAAACTTAGTGTTGTTGCTTTTACAAATACAGCATTTGAAGGGATGTCTGGGCAATTTACAATCGATATTTGTAATGCTGTTTATGGATGAGAAGATAAAGGTTGATTCTATAACAAAAAGACAGGGTACTCTGTAAAATTTATACCATAAAATAGATAATAATTATTATAGAATCAAGGTGATGTATATAATGTTACACATTATATACATTTTGGTACATCATTTTTTTAAACATTGTAGACTAAAAAGGTAGTTGTTGTACATGAAGGTAATTTTTTTCAACACAAAACCAAAGTATCGTAAAACCTTTAAAAATCCCTTCAGATTACTGAAGGGATTTTCCATTCATATAATCTGCATTAGCGGAAGTTCGTTTCCCAATGAAATGTATCTATTAGTTTAATTTGTGCCTACAAGGATTGGAAGTCGTTTTATATTTTAGAAAATTCTCACTTAAACTATTGACTTTATAAATGTATTTTTTATACAATTGTATCTCGACTGAAATTTTCGAACGGACAGGAGGGAATCATCACAATGAGTACTATATTTGAAGAAGAATTACAGCGAATGAAAGAGACTTTATCTACAATGGATGAGCAATTAGACAAACTAGAAAAGGTTCCAGTTTATTATGGAGAGGATTTTAAGGAGCAAATCCTTGAAAGTATGAGGGAGTCAAATAGGAGAGATTTACGGGTTGGTGTACAAGAGCCATACTTTGGACGAATTGATTTTCAGGAAGAGGGACATTCAAAGCCAAATCCGATTTATATTGGTAAAGTAGGTGTTTCAGATACAGAAACGATGAAACCGATTGTTATTGACTGGCGTGCACCAGTTGCGAGTATGTTTTATTCATTCACTGGTGGTGAAGAACCGGCTTTTTATCATTCACCAGATGGATTAGTAGAAGGTGATGTGTATTTAAAAAGAAATATTGCTATTCGTAAAAGAGAACTAGAACGTGTCGTGGATACATATGTAAAAGGAAGTGAAGATGTATCTCTTGCAGATGATTTTCTTCTATATCGCTTAGGTGAAAATAAAGATAATAAATTAAAAGATATTGTTTCAACGATACAATCGGAACAAAATGATATTATTCGTGCAGAGAAAAACATGCCACTATTGATTCAAGGGGTTGCAGGAAGCGGAAAAACAACGATCGCTTTACATCGCCTTGCTTTTTTAATTTATGAATATCGTGAGCAACTAGAGGCAGAGAGAATGATTGTATTTGCGCCAAACAGTTTGTTTTTAGATTATATTTCAAGTGTACTTCCTGAGCTTGGCGTTGGAAATATTAAGCAAACAACATTTCAAGATTGGGCGCTGCGTACATTAGATGATGCGGTGAAATTAAAAAATACTGAAGAAAAACTGACACAAGCTTTTGCAATCAATCGTGATGATCATAAGGTTATGCTCGGAAAATTAAAAGGAACGATGCAATTTAAGGCATTTATTGAAGAAAGTATCGTTCACTTTGAAGAAGATTTAGTGCCAACAAAAGATTTTGAGGCATGGGAGAAAGCTGTTATTACAGTAGAAGAAATTAAAAAATGGATGCAAGTAGAATATAAGCATTATCCATTAATGAAACGAAGAGAACGATTGGTTGGTCGAATCAAGCGCTGGATTGAGATCGAACTGAAAAAGTTTGAAGGAACGAACAAGAAAAAAGAATTGAAAAAAGAAGCGACAAAAAGATTGAATGCCTATATGAAGTTTTGGCCTAAAATGAGTCCGCTATCATTTTATAGTTCGATCATGAAGCAAAAAGAAATAGTAGAAGTGTTGCCTGAAGAACTTGTGCAGGCAACAGAAAAAAATTGTCGTAAAAAAGAAGTATATATAGAGGATTTAGCACCTCTTATTCATATTCATTATCGATTAGCAGGTATTGAAATTGGTCAAAAATTCCATCACGTCGTTATCGATGAAGCGCAAGATTTTTCACCTTTCCAAATTTATATATTAAAAGAGATTACAATGGGTAACTCGTTTACAATTTTAGGTGATCTATCGCAAGCGATCTATGATTATCAAGGAATTGAAGACTGGAGTGACTTTAAAGAAGTATTTCAAGAAACAGGTTATTATGAACTGACGAGAAGTTATCGATCGACAAAAGAAATTATTGAGTTTGCAAACGAAGTTATTAAAAATGCACATATTCCAGTAGGCCTCGCAATTCCTGTTTTTCGTAGTGGGGAAAAAGTGAAGGTTATTTCTACGGATGATCAATTTGCAGAAGTTGTAAAGACCATACAGCATATGCAAAATGAAAATGTGAAGACGATTGCTGTTATCGGAAGAACAGATGATGAGTGTCGTCATATATATGAGGGGTTAACAGGTGTAGGAATCCAAGCTAATGTCATCGAAGCAAATCAAAGTAAATATGAAGGTGGCATTTCAGTTGTGCCTGTTTATTTAGCAAAAGGATTAGAATTTGACGCAGTGCTTCTTATTGATGTCGATAAAGTACATTATAAAGGTACGAAGCATGATGCAAAATTATTATATGTAGGCTGTACGAGATCCCTACATGATTTACGGATTTTCTATTCAGGAGAAGCATCCCCTTTAATTGAAGGAATACAAGAAGCATTTTACGAAAGTAAATAAAAGATGTGCAAGAGGATTTTCAAACGATAAGGGAGGAAAATCCTCTTGCTTTTCTATCATATCTTTCGAGAGGACTCCTACCTCTAAACATATGTGAAGATGGTGAGGTGAATTGAAAAAATATTTTATGTTCAAATAAAATGATAGAAACGTACGTTCTTGTTTTGTTTTTAAAGTTTCCAAAGACAAAATTACAATTGAATATTGGGAAATTAGGGTTTACTGAAGGGAAACTGAAACAAGTTCGTGTCATTCCAAAATACAATGCGTATGTAGTGGAATTCGTATTAGATGGTCCTTCAAAACAACAAACTGTTGAAGAGAATGGTCGTTATATGAGTATTGATTTAGGTATTGATAACCTTGCAACCATTGTAACAAACACAGGTATAAAGCCTGTACTTGTTAAGGGCAAACATGTCAAAAGCATAAATCAATATTACAACAAAATGAAGAGTCACTTTACAAGTGTTCTCAGGCAAGGTAAACAAACAGGGACAGGACCTTTTACTTCAAAAAGAATAGAAAAACTTCATCAAAAGCGTTACCTGAAAATAAAAGACATCTTCCATAAAGCGAGTCATCATATTGTAAAACTGGCTCAAGAAGAGAGAGTTTGCAAAATCGTTATTGGTCAAAACAAAAGTTGGAAACAAGAAACTGATATGGGAAAGAAAAATAACCAAACATTTTGCCATATCTCGCATACTGTATTGATTCAAATGATTACATACAAAGCAAATGCAGTAGGCATGCAAGTTATTGTAACCGAGGAATCGTACACGTCAAAAGCAAGTTTTCTAGATCATGACTTCATTCCAACGTATGGAATAAATGACCAACATGCAACTTTTTCAGGAAAACGAATAAAACGTGGTATGTATCGTTCTGCAAAAGGCATCGAACTTAACGCAGACGTAAATGCTGCGGCGAATATTTTACGAAAAGTAGTCCCGAATGCATGGAAAAACGGGATAGAGGGATTAGGCGTGAAACAGCTCGCTAGTGTGTTAACTCCACTGACGTTAATCGTCCGTTAGGCCGAAACGTTAGAAACCTCCACTTCAAGCTTTGCTAAGTGGGGGAGTATTCATAGCTGAGAAGGAGAATAAATATGATTACAAAAGTAATGAAAAAAAGCGAATGGGAAATAGCGAAAATAAAAGGAAACATCATGGAAGCTTCACTGCTGCAAGAAGGATTTATTCATTGTTCTTTTTCAGAACAAGCGCTTAAAGTTGCAGAAAAGCATTTTAGTACAGAAATGGAGTTAGTATTACTTGTTATTGAGCCATCATTAGTTGATGCGGAGATAAAATATGAATGCGCTTCTAACGGTCAAGATTATCCACACATATATGGAACTATAAATACAAATGCGATTGTGAAGGTAATAGAACTTCAAAAAGAAAATGACGTTTATGTTTTACCGGTAGAATTAGAGCGAAAATAGGAGCATGCATTTGTTCACCTCATAAAAGGATTTTTAATTCGTATTATCGAAGTATTGAAAGGAATAAGACGAAAGCGAGAAGAGGCGGACAAATGGAAGAAGCAATCAAGAAAATAAAGGAGATAAAATCAGGACAAGTAGGGATAGTTGTGTATTCAGCAAAAAGCCAAAATATTGTCGCTTTATACAATGATGATATATTGGTTCCGTTAGCGTCCGCAGCAAAAATTGCAATTGGATTTGCTGTAGCTAACATGGTTGAAGAAAACCAGATTTGCTGGAGTGATGAAATCAAAAATATCACATTTCATCCGAAAGAAGATAGTAAAGAAGTATATCCACATCTGCAAAGAAGAACAGTGTTAACACTAAGAAATGCTGTAGAAGTCATGATCGCATGTCATGACACTTGTATTGCACAATCCGTGGTGAACTTTTGCGGGGGATGGGAAGAAGTAAATAGAAGGATTCAATGCTCTTTTGCAAAGATGTATATTACAAAAGACCCAAGGGATGGGAAGAACGTTGGGAACTTAAAACAAGTTCTTAAACTTTTGATTCGTATATTCCAAGGATATGAATCAGATCCGGTGCTATGGGAACCACTCATAAATGGAATGGTAAGACAACAAGGAAAGTATGAAGGAATACCACATTATCATTTGGCGCATATGACAGGTGGATTACCTACAGCTGTTATTGATGTTGGTATTCTTGGAACGTTTTATGAAACCCCGTTTCTTTACGTGATTGGAGGAACAGATTTACCAAATCGTTATGAAAACGAAGAAGTTGATATAAGAATAGAAGAAACATTGCAATATTTATATAAAGAACATACAGAAGGTTATATATAGTGTTAAGAGAGGAGAATCTACTTGAAAATTATCCAACAAAATAATATGAAAGATAGTGAATACATCAAAAACAAAGTAATCCAATATAACATGTCAGTTCTACCAGGTGAAGTAAAACAAACGTTAGAACATGTAAGTGTTGTATTAAAAGACGATGCTGGAAAAATATTTGGAGGCATAACAGGAACGATGTATTTTTATCATCTGCACATCGATTTCTTATGGATAGATGAATCAGTGCGTCAAGAAGGTTACGGTAGTCAACTACTACATAAAATCGAAGAAATTGCTAAAGAGAAAAATTGTAGACTCATATTACTCGATTCATTTAGTTTTCAAGCACCTGGATTTTATAAGAAGCATGGCTATCGGGAATTTGGCGTAGTGGAAGATCATCCGAAAGGGTATAGTCAGCATTTTTTAGAGAAGCGATTGTAAGTTGGATGTAATTATATTATGTAAAATAAAAACGATAAATAGAATTTATAACTATAATATACACAGTAAAATGTAATTAGTTAAGAGAATGAGAGGATGTAAGAAGTGATGGAATCGATGCGTACATATTGTCTTTCAAAAGGAAAAGCAACAGAAGACTCTCCGGATGGATGGAATGCAACTTGTATGAGGGTTCATAATAAAATATTTGCAATTTTAAACTATGAAAAGGGAGAAAAAGCAGCAATTACATTGAAATGTGATCCCAATGTCGCATTACAGATTCGAGAAGAATATCCAGATTCGATTATTCCGGGCTATCATATGAATAAAAAACATTGGAATACGGTTTATATACATAGAGGATTAGGTCAAGAAGAAATTAATAAAATGATAGATTGGTCTTATGAATTAGTGTTGCAATCTTTTTCAAAAAAGGTGCAAAAAGAAATCTTGGGCTAGGAATGATTAATGTTTTTATGGCATTAATAAGGAGAGATGAATTGAAATGCGAATTCTCTCTTACTATAAACAAGAAAACGAAAGGAAGAGAAGCATAATGTCAAAGTTATTACAAGAATTATCAAAATCAGATAGTGAAATTCTTCGGTCTGAACTGTTAGAGCCGTTAAAAGTTACTTCAGGAAAACTGGTTGCCTGTGATCCTCTTATTTTCAATAAAAATTACTTCGAACAAACGATTCAGCCAGGTACATATCCAATCGTTGCTTGGTGGCACGATAACGTAATTGCTGGTGCTGGATTGAAATTATCAGAAGCAAAAGTGACAGCATGGAAAATGGCAACAAAACCAGGACAGAATGTAAGTGAATTAGAGGAAGGATATATTTTTGGCTACCCAGTTGATACGGGGCTAGGTTGTTTTGCAGATATAGAAGCAATGAATAAGTTAGCAGAAATAGAGGATCGATTACAACAAGAGCTAGGGGACGAATTTATAAGCTTGTATGATGATTTGATAGACGATGTACTAACAGAACATGATGATGAGTGGGGAAATTGTGTAGTTTGTGAGGAAACAGGAAGTAATATTATTATGTTCCGTTCAGGTTACGGTGATGGTTTTTATCCTTCTTATTGGGGATTTGACGAGAAAGGAAACGTTGTATCACTAGTCACTGATTTTCAAGTGTTATATGAGGAAGAATGAGTATATATAAATCCAAATTAAAAAAACTAACACCAAATCATTCTTTTCAGATGGATAAGAGCATCCGGCCAGGCATAGAAGCGGTCAGTGCCTTTTTTAGCCCCATTCCATGTGAAAACAGAAGGAGAAAATGAGTGAAGGTCTCTGTCTATTCTTCATAACCATAATGTATCTGTTATAAAATCAAATTGAATTTATATAAAATTAAGAATTATATAGAAAAGTCAAGGTTATTTTGTTTTTACATATTGAGAAAGAAAAATAGCCTTCAAAACATGCTTATGTTGGAGGCTATTTTTCTACTAAACGCTTTTTACTAGATCTTCAGTATTTGCATCTTGTTTTTTATACAATTGAATACCTTTCATAAATAACAGCATTCCTATTACACCAATTACGAAATAGACAACGCTCATACCAAAGGAAGGAATAATGGAACCAATTAACACACCTAAAGCACCCATGATTCCTGCACCGTGGTAGATTAAAGCGTTAATTGCCATGTATGAACTTCTAGCATCTTCTGGTACATGTGTTGCTAAAATAGATTGTCTTACTGGCGCATACATCATTTCTCCTACTGTGTATAGAAATACAGCGAGTAATAAAATCCATACGTTGTTACTTGAGCCGACAATTGCAAATCCAAGCGTGAATATAAAAACACCGGTGAATAATACTTTTTCCTCTTTAAATCCTTTCATTAGTTTTACCGCTAAGACGGAGAAAAGGACAATTAACAGCGTATTTTCAGCTGAAATCCAGCTCAGCATACGAATGCCAGTCAAGTTGAATACAGTGCCGTCCCATAGATTCAATTGAAAAGCTTGGAATTCCTGTTCTAACCGGATACCAATATAATTATTGACTTGAAATTCTAATCCGAGTGTACAAAGAAATGCTAAACAAAAATAAATGTATGCCTGATCTTTTATTACCACTTTATAGCTTGCAGCAATATTTTTTATAATGTTTTTTTGCGGTGCTTTCTTTTTGACAACATAAACTTCCTCAATAAATACAGCAAGTAGGATAAACGTAATTGCTGAAACAATACTTAATGAGATGAACAATTGTGTACGATATTGTTCATATAATAAACCGCCTAAAAGAGCTCCAATTGCCATAGATAAGTTGATACACCAGTAGTTAATAGCGTACATCATTTTTCGGTTTTCCGGTGTACTAACATCGATTAGCATTGCTTCGATTGCTGGTGTCATTAAACCTGTACCAAGACTATGTATGAGCATGAAACAAAATGTTAGCCAAGGGGAATTAACGTATGGAGAGATACAGATCCCCATAGAAACGACACCAGTAAACTGCATTGCTTGTCCAATAAGCATGATTTTCTTTCGTCCTAACCGGTCGGCGATATAACCACCGTATAAGCCTACGATGATAGAGATACATACGTTAACAAATAGCAATGTACCTGCTAGACCACTTCCTAAACTTTTCGAAAAATAGATGGCCATAAATGGGAAAATCATCGTGTAAACAGTTCTCGAAAAAAATGAAGTGATAATTCTAATTTTTATATTTCGATGCATAGACCAAAAACTCATATACATTCCTCCTTATATGCATATATTGTACTCTTTATTACTTTTAATTTAAATAATATTCAGTCAAATCGAAACTTTCTCAATAAATATAGGCGTATTAAGGGTTTGATGAAAAGAACAATATACACACTTTTGAAATGTTTTTGAGACTTGTCCATTCATCCAAGCATCCTTAGAAAGTTCAGCATTTTTTTTGGTACGTAATTAAGATATACGATATAATATATGAGAAAATATGACGGGAAGATAGCGTATATAGCAACCACAAAAGAGGATGTGCATATAAAAGAGATAAAAAGGCTATATATTGAAAAAAGTATAGGATGTATAAAACATTTCGTGTAAACAGAAAGGACTTCATCATGAGCGATAAACGAAATAGATTGCTGTATGTAGTTGTAACAATAATCGTAATGATTTTAGGACTTGCTTCAAGGAAATTTGCGTACGCTTTACCTAATCTATTAAATGCCTACTTAGGGGACGCACTGTGGGCTCTTATGATTTTTGTTGGATTTGGATTTTTGTTCAATAAAATGGGGACAAAGAAAGTTGTATTCATAAGTTTACTATTTTGCTATGGAATTGAAATGAGTCAACTATATCACGCCGAATGGATCGATCGTATACGAGCAACGACTGTAGGTGGGCTTGTATTAGGGTATGGTTTTTTATGGAGTGATTTAGTGGCTTATACGATTGGGATAGGAATGGGTGCGCTTTGTGAATCCGTTGTTCGAAAAAAATAAAAAATATGAAAGCTCCTTTTCACCAATGCAGAAAAGGAGCTTTCATGTATTATTGAATAACGTTAACAGATAACCCTTTCGTCATAAGAATATGCGGGATACCATCTTCTATAAATACATCAGAAGTAGTTTGATAACCGAGTTTATGATAGAAACCTTCTGCATGTGTTTGCCCATGCAGCTTCACTTTGGATATACCTTTTTCTCTAGCAACCTTTTCTAATGTTTGAATGATTACTTTTCCTAAACCATATTTCCGGTAAGACTTTAAGATGCAAATTCTTTCTAACTTACCGATGTTATCTACAAATCTTATTCGTCCAGTTCCTACAGGTTTTTCGTGAAAATAAACTAAAATGTGATGACATGCATCACTTAGTGTATCAAACGTATCAAATTCATCTTCCAGCGGAACATTTTGTTCTTTAACAAATACTTCTTTTCGAATTTGAAAGGCAACTTCTAAATCAGCTATTTCTTTGATTTGTCTTGATTCCAACTTATTCAGTCCTTTCTATTATGAAGAGGATATAAAAAAACATCATTTATATAAGAGTATCAAAGAGATGAAACTTTAGCTATATAATATGTAACCTTCTTTCAAGGTTAGTAAAATTGTTTTATTCGTGTGAAATAGCCATCTTCTACAAAATGAAAGATGGCTGTTTTCATTTATATGACTTCTAATATTATTCCGCGGGACGTGGCCCAGCATCTAAACCTGAATTTTCGACTGTTAATATAGGGCGAACAGTTAAGTCTTTATGTACGCGCATTTGACAGGACAATCGTAAATGATCTTCAATCCCTTTTTCCGTAATTGCATGTTTCTCACCCTGGGTAGGCTCACAAAAGTCACCGGAGATGATCTCAACTCTGCAAGTTGTACAGCGAGAATTCCCACCGCAGCGATGAAGAATCTGGATACCATTATCTTCAAGTGCTAGTACTAATTTTGTCCCTTCTTTTACATCAAATGTTCCGCTACCTACAACGGTTAATTTTGGCATATTACAGCCTCCTCGTGTAAAATTCTACATAAACTATTTATGACCGTACAATTATAAACATAAACATGAAAAAATTTTATTTATCCCGTAACTTTTTTATTTGTTCAATCGTTAATAAAGTAAGCGCTGAAAAGGAGTGGTTATTTTGTGCACAAAAGTAACTCAAATGTTAAAAAATCATATCGATATGAATCATTCAAATAGAAACTTTTTAACCGAAAATTATGCAGAGTTAAAAAGGTACTGTACATTTTTAACGAAAAACAAATGGGAGGGGGAGGACCTTGCGCAAGAAACAGTTTGCAAAGTACTTCAAAAATATGTAGATAAGGATATTTGTATTACACTTCTATATAAAATCGCCCGCAATCATTGGTTAGATCAGTTGAAGACAAAATCAGTTCAAGAGAAATTAGAGCAGCAAATTATAACTGAAGAACCGCACGGAACAATTGCTGATTTGCATGAAGTAGTGGAAAAAGTACTCTCTTCGTTAAATGCACAGCAATCCGTTATTTTCTTATTGAAGGATGTTTTTCAGTACAGTTTATCTGACATTGCAACAATATGTTCCTTATCAGAAGGAGCAGTTAAGGCCTCATTATTTCGGAGTAGAAATAGATTGAAAACGGTAAGCGAAGAAGAAGTTACATTAACTGGGCAAGAAGATGAGGTTGAGGTACTTGTGACAGCCATTCGCGAACAAAAACCAGAATTATTAACAAAATTTCTTCCAACCATCCATTTTACACATTTATCATCTAAAGAACCGATGCTACGATTTGGTACTCAAAAAACTTCTTCTTACAGTTACATGTTATGTGCAGCTTAATAATAAGATGGAGGGATTATGATGAATGCAATTCCATATGTTGTGGAACAAACGAAATTAGGAGAGCGTTCCTATGATATATACTCAAGGTTGTTAAAAGACCGTATTATTATGATTGGATCGGAAATTAATGATCAAGTAGCGAGTAGTATAGTGGCACAGTTATTATTTTTAGAGGCAGAAGATGCAGAAAAAGATATTTTCCTTTATATTAATAGCCCAGGTGGTTCAACTACAGCAGGATTTGCGATATTAGATACAATGAACCTCATTAAACCAGATGTGCAAACGCTTTGTATGGGATTCGCAGCGTCATTTGGAGCATTATTGTTACTCGCTGGAGCAAAAGGAAAACGATTTGCGCTCCCAAATAGTGAAATTATGATTCATCAGCCGCTTGGCGGGGTGAAGGGGCAAGCGACAGAGATTGAAATAACAGCGAAACGAATATTGAAGTTAAAACAAGATATTAATCAAATTATAGCGGACCGAACGGGTCAACCAATTGAAAAAGTCGCACAGGATACAGAAAGAGATTATTTTATGACGGCGGAAGAAGCAAGAGCATATGGCATTGTTGATGCGGTTATTGAAAAGAAATAATAAAAACAGGCCAGTGAACATTGGGTTCCCTGGCCTGTTTTTGCGTAATACATTAATCTTGTATCCACTCATTTACTAATTCTTGATTTTTTTTGATCCATTTTCTAGCAGCTTCTTCAGGATCCTTTGTTTTGTTTAACATAACCATTAATGTACCGAGCTGTTCATCATTCATTTTCCATCGATCGAAATATTTCACAATTTCCGGATAATCTTTTTCAAAACCTTTTCTTATAGAGTAATAAATGTCGTCTTTTTCACCATATACTTTCTTAGGGTCTTTTAAATATTTTAAATCAAATTCTGAAAAGCCCCAGTGTGGATTCCAAAGTGTTACAGCGATTGGCTTTTTTTGTGTATAGGCCTTTTTTAATTCACTCATCATCGCAGCTTCTGAAGATTGGACAAGTTTCAGCTGTATAGCATATTCTTTCATGGCTTTATCTGTTAAATTCATCAGGCTACTGCCAGGTTCAATCCCGATAATCTTATTGTTTAACTCATCCTTATGAGTATTTAAATCTTCGATGCTGTTTATATCCTTCATATACAAAGGAACGACTAAACCAAGTCCAGTTCCTTCATACCATTTTGATTTCAAGACAAGATCATTTTTATACCGATCATTTAATGGCTTATCGGTTACAGGAAGCCACACTTCTAAGTTTGCATCAACATCACCGCGCGCAACACCGGTCCAAACGGCTGCTTTTTCTAAATACATGAGTTCAACTTGATAGCCTTTTTGTTCTAATAAGACTTTCCACATATTTGCGGTCGCAATGTTTTCTTTCCAACTTGTTACACCAAGTTTAATTTTTCCTTTTGTATTCGCATTTGTTGCATTACAAGAGGTGACAATCATAGAGATAAATAACAAAATGCTGATAAGCCATATGTTTCGTTTCATTGAGATTCTCATCCTTTGTGTGATTTAACATAGATGTTATAAAGTGAAATTTCCATCAGTAGCAATTTTTCATTCACCATTGATAGTGAAATAAATCACTCTATAAGTGAACCTTCTTATTATGAACGAAAATAAGAATTTTAAAAAAAGCCTCGTTATGTAATATTTCTGTTTAAAATCGTTACACTATGTGAATAGATGGGCAGAAAAGGAGTAGTTGCATGGACAATACAAAATTACGTGTTGAAAACGTAACAAAAGTATTTGGGAAAAATCCGCAACGAGCAGTTGCATTATTAAAAGAAGGAAAAAGTAAATCAGAAATATTAAAAGAAACAGGAATGAACGTTGGGGTGAAAAAGGCAACGTTTGAGGTATATACCGGAGAAATTTTTGTAATTATGGGGTTGTCCGGAAGTGGAAAATCAACTTTAGTGCGGATGTTGAACCAATTAATTAAGCCAACAACAGGTCACATATACATAGATGGGGAAGACATCGCAACGATGGGGAAAGAAGCTTTACGGAAAGTAAGAAGAACGAAAATGAGTATGGTTTTTCAGAAATTTGCGCTATTCCCGCATCGTACAGTCTTGCAGAATGTAGCCTACGGTTTAGAAATACAAGGTGTGTCGGTAGAAGAAAGGGAAGTGAAAGCTTTGGAGTCGCTTCAATTAGTAGGATTAGATCATCATAAAGATAGTTATCCAGGACAATTAAGTGGCGGGATGCAGCAGCGCGTTGGAATCGCCAGGGCTCTTACAAATAATCCAGACGTCCTTCTGATGGACGAGTCTTTTAGCGCATTGGATCCACTTATTAGAAAAGAGATGCAGGATGAGTTATTAGAACTACAAGATAAAATGGAAAAAACAATTATTTTTATTACACATGATTTAGATGAGGCGCTTAGAATTGGGGATCGTATTGCGTTAATGAAAGATGGAGAAATTGTGCAAATTGGGACCCCAGAAGAAATTATGATGAGTCCTGCGAATGAGTTTGTAGAGAAGTTTGTGGCAGATGTGAACTTAGGAAAAGTAATTACTGCCGAGTCCATTTTAAAAAGACCAGAAACGTTATTAATTGATCGAGGCCCACGTGTAGCATTACAAATTATGAGAAATGCGGGTGTTTCTAGCGTATATGTTGTAAATAAAAAGCATGAGTTTTTAGGAATTTTAACGGCTGATGATGCAAGTAAAGCAGTTCAAAAGCAATGGCCGATTGCCGATTTGTTACTGAAAGATATTCCGCATGTGTATGTAGATACATTACTAGAAGAAACGTATGCGAAAATGGCGGAGATGAAGCTACCATTACCAGTAATTGATGAAAAGAAAAGACTAAGAGGCATAATAAAACGAGAAAGCGTCATTCAAGCCCTTGCAGGAAATATCGAGGAAGAGGTGGATGACGATGAATAGTATTCCGCGCATTCCTTTAGGTGAATGGGTTGATGCATTTGTTGCTAGTTTATATGCACATTTTGAAGGACTATTTAGAGGGTTTTCATATGTGATAGGTGGTTTCGTTGAGTTACTTACCAACTTTTTAACAGTGATTCCAGCATTTTTAATGATTATAATCATATGTTTTCTCGTTTGGTACACAACGCGGAAAGTATCTCTCGTTATTTTTTCGTTAATCGGCTTATTATTTATTTTAAACATTAACTATTGGGGACAAACGATGCAAACATTAGCACTTGTTCTCACATCAGTCATTATTTCTATTATTGTAGGGATTCCAATGGGCATTTTAGCATCTCAAAATGAAAGGTTTTCAAAAATTTTAAAACCAACATTAGACTTTATGCAAACAATGCCTGCCTTTGTTTATCTTATTCCAGCGATTACATTCTTTGGAGTAGGTGTTGTCCCAGGTATTATCGCATCTGTTATTTTCGCGATGCCACCAACGATCCGTTTTACTGATTTAGGGATCAGACAAGTACCTGAAGACTTAATCGAGGCTGCGAATGCATTCGGATCTACTACATCTCAGAAGTTATTTAAAGTACAATTGCCCCTTGCAACAGGAACAATTATGGCCGGCGTAAACCAAAGTATTATGCTATCCTTATCAATGGTTGTTACAGCTTCACTCGTAGGTGCACCAGGACTTGGGGTAGATGTATATCGCTCCGTAACACAAGTGAACATTGGAATGGGATTTGAAGCTGGACTAGCTATCGTAGTTATTGCGATTGTATTAGACCGGATTACGCAAGGATTTCACCGGAAAAGAAGAGGATGAATAGAAAACACGCTTCGTATGTGAGTGTATAAATCCAAATTGAAAGAATGACATAAAACCATTTTAGGTGGGAGAGAGGATCCGGCCACGCATAGAAGCGGTCAGCCCCTCTTCCTGCCCCATGCCAAGTGAAAACAAAGAGAGAAAATGAATGTAGTTCACTTTTTGTTCTTCCTAGCAGCGGGGTATGTGTCGGAAAATCAAAATGGATATATATATTGGTTACGAGGCGTGTTTTTTGTTTTGATGAAGTTTAAAAAGATACATGTATTACATACGAACAATGACAGGTACACAAACTTGATTTTGTTGTCTCCGAATGAATTAGAGTATTTTAAAATAATAATCTGCTCTCAATATGATTTTTCATGCTAATAAGAGATTTAGAATTCCCATATTTGGTAAGGGAATCTTGAAAATCTGCTAAAGCTTCAATAGAGGTAGTCTGGATTTTCATTAAATAATTGAAGTCGCCACTAATTCTGTGTAATTCGGAAACTTCTTTAGACCCTTCGCAAAATGCAATGAAAGATTGACATTTTTCAGTTTTGAATAAAATAAACGTCGTTACACCTTTATCTAATTTATCCGGATTATATACTGTATTGTAACTTAAAATGATCTTTCGTTCTTCTAATTTAGAAATACGTTCTTTTACGGAAGGCTGAGACATAGAAATCTTTTGACTAATTTTTGAAATGGGAATACGGGCATTTTTTTGTAAAATCTTCATTATTTTATAATCAATTTCATCTAAATCACTATAATTTTGCATACTTACAACTCCTAAGGTATTTATTTCGAAATGCCATTATTTATAAGTTATACTAGCAGATTTAACTTATTAATCATATGTATTCATCCTTTTCAACAAATTATACTTATGGAAAGGAGGAGTTAAGATGTCTAATGTTAAAGGAATTGCACATATCGCAATACAGGCAAAAGATTTCGATGAAGTCATTCGTTTTTACACGAATGCATTGCATTTTAAAATTGCACATACTTGGGCACTACCTGCGTTTAATTTGGAGAAAGCCGCTATGCTCGTTTCATCTGATGGTACTACGTATATAGAAGTCTTTGATTATGAAGCTCAAATAGCTGCACAAGGAAGAAAGGCTTTGGAGCATGAAGAAATAACACATGGTGCGTTATTACATTTTGCCTTAACAGTAGAAAATGCAAGTGAAGCTTATCAAACTGCAATTTATTTTGGGGCGAAAAAATGTATTCCACCGGCTACTATGGAATTGGGATCACCAGCTATTAAAGTAAATAACGCACTTGTATATAGCCCGAATGGGGAAGTCATTGAGTTTATTGAAAGGGTGGATTTCCAGTAATGTAAGTGATATGGAACCATCATCTAATAGATGTTTCAATATCACTTTTACAGGGAGCGAATAGCTTCGATACATGAATAAAAAGACAGGGTATGTTTTGATGAAGTTTTTTAAAACATACCCTGTCTTTTTATTATGGAGTAATTTCTATCCTAAGATACAATGTTCAGAAAAATCACAATAAACATTCGTTTTTATGGTATGATAAATTGTAAATTTAAGGGATGAGGGGGATACGTATGACTACAAATAAACAATCTGAAGAAAGCTGCTTTATATGTCAAAAACATAAAGGAAACATCACAGTTCCGGGCGGTGCGATTTATGAAGATGACCTTGTATATATCGGGCATGTTCATTGGGGAGAAGAGGAAAATACGTATCTTGGATATGTAATGATTGATATAAAAAGACATACGCCTGGGTTAGCGGAATTAACAGAGGAAGAGGCGAAAACTTTTGGGTTAATGGCAAGTAGAGTAAGCAGAGCATTAAAAGAATGCGAAGGTGCTGAACATATTTATGCTTTCGTTTCAGGGAATGGAGCACCGCATATGCACATGCATATCATTCCGCGCTATTCAAATACACCGGAGGAATTTTGGTCACCAACTAAAATTGCAAACTGGGAAGGGGCACCTCATGGAAAGGCAGAACAAATACGAACAGTATGTGAAAGAATACAAATGTATATGGGGAATGAGTATGCATACAACAAATAAAAAACGATATTCATGGGTTGGTAGTAACGAAATGTGTTTAGGGGAAATTTCGGTTAAGAAACATGGTAATGTAGTCCTTGGTAGGTATGGTGGAAATACAAGTGCGGGTGCAAAGAAGAATGAAGATGGTGCCCTTATTTGGTCAAATGGGGATTGGGAGTTTACGATGATATTAGATGGACACAACAGTGCAGAAAGTGTCACTTTAGTCGTATATACAATTCAAAATGAATATGAAAATATGAAGCGTATACTAGAAGGACCTGTTGAAACGGTATTTCAATCTGTTGAACAGCACTTACTTTCCATTTTTCAGTCCAATTCATTTAAACAGGCTTGTCAGCAAGTAAAAGGTGAAACAGCTTGCCTAATTTGTGTAAGAAAAGAAAATTATATTTGGTGGTTTTCTATCGGGGATTGCCTCGTTTACGTATTTCATGAAGAGTTCCATAAACTAGGGCAATATACATTGAATCAACGTCATTTTTTATGAATGGATTGGACACGTTAATACATTTTCTTTATCAGTTCCTTGTTATTCATCTGGTATTCGGGAACTACGTACAGGGAACAACAGAATCGTAATGGTAACAGATGGGGTACTAGAATGCGGAGAGCGCCGTTATGAAAACCCGTTTCATTTATATCAAGATATGTATGAAAATAAGGCAGAATTAACAACATGTGTTCAAAATGTGTTAGAGCATGTTCATGATCAGCTAGGACGAGATAGTGCGACAATGATGAGTTGGGATTATGAAAATCATGCGTATTGTACGTATCCGAGTAATCAACCAGAGAAAATACAATTTTCAAATAAGTCGTAAAGGGGACAGGAAATGAAAAGACCTTTACTGCGTGCGGAAGCCATTATCCTAAGTGAAGATCATTCTAAAGTTCTTGTGCAGTGTGATAATCAAGAAACGTTCTATCGTTTTCTAGGTGGATCCATTGAATTTGGTGAAACAGCGTGTGAAGCAATTATTCGAGAGTTACTTGAGGAATATGATTTAGAAGTTAAGATTGGAGAATTAGCAATCGTAAATGAGCACCTATTTGAGATTGAGGGAAAATTGCATCATCAATGTACATTGTTTCATTGGTGTAAACTTGCAGCCTCTATGAATGAAGTGTTACATCATAAAGAGCATGAAAATATTATTCTTACGTGGAAAAATATCCAGGAGCTAAAAGATAAACAGACTTATCCTGAGGGGATTGTTTCTTTCATAGAACAAAAGAATAGGGGGGGATGTATTTACTTACGAAAAGGGCATATTTCTTATAAAAAGGAAAGAGAGAATAGATGGTTTATGATCTAACTTCAGTTTTTGTGTATTAAAAAGTCCCTTCAAAATTGAAGAGACTATTCATTCACACGTATAAACTTGGGTTTCTTTTAAAAAGAATCTTTCAGGTAGTTAAGGAGTACCAATCGTTATAGCCAATAAAGCAGCTATTCTATCTAAAGCTTCTTGTACTGTAGTTGGAGGAGGAGGTGCCCAATTACCTGGATTAACAGGTGTGTATGCCAATCCAAAAGCGTCATCCACTCTAATTAAAGATGTATTCGTTCCTGTAAGAACTACTCGTGAACGAATAGGGATTGAATCGACTGTTGCTCTTACTCTGGTGATAACGTTGTTAACACCATTGACAATTAAGTTTCCTGAATTAGGACTGGGATTGAAGATGTTTTCTGTAATTGCAAAACTGGTTAAATTTAAAGGATCGATTGGAATATGACCAGATTGTACATTAATGATGACATTGCCATTTATTCCTCCGCCCACTAAATTAACTTGAGCATCTGTGGTTGCTTGTGAATTAATAGTAATATTGCCACTTGAGACGAATGAAGCAAACATTACCATGTTAATTCCATTTTGAGTATAACCATCAGATAACATCACTACTTTTATTGATTGTGCATTACATCTTTTTAAAGCTTCTAAGAACAAGAAATTCCCACAACTTCCACGGAAGCATTTTTTTCGCGATTATCATCAATTTTACACCTTTTCCAATTGGATAGCGAAGTGTTGTCTGTTTCGCTTCAGCAATTGCTACAATCTTTTGAGCAACATCCATGGGATTACCAAATGTATCACTATTATTAATATGATTTTGTATTTTATCCATATATTCTTTATAGGGAGAGGTTGCTTCTACATAATTTTCTGCGATTTCTTTTCCGACTTCCCATATGTTTGTGTTATAAGAACCAGGTTCAATTAATGAAACGTCTATTCCAAATGGTTTTACTTCTAGACGAAGAGATTCACTCCAACCTTCTAATGCATATTTGGAGGAAACGTAAGGGGATAAACCAGGAAATCCAACTTGCCCACTAATACTACTTACATTAATAATTTTTCCGCTTTTTTGTTTTCGCATATAAGGTAATACAAGTTGAGTAATGGATATAGCTCCGAATACATTTGTTTCAAATTGTCTCCGGTATTCTTCTACTGGAACTTCTTCTACAAATCCACCACTTGCATATCCCGCATTATTAATAAGAATATCCACTTGTTTGAATTGTTGTAAAAACCGTTGAAATGTATGTATGGATTTTGGATCTGTAACATCTAGTTGATGGATTTGAATATTTTTCTGTAATTGTAGTGCAGTAGCTTGCGATAATAATTCCGTTTGTTTAGTAAGATTACGCATTGTAGCGATGACGAAATAGTCCTTTTTTGCAAGTTCGATGGTAGTTAAAAGTCCAAATCCACTCGATGCACCTGTAATAATTGCGATTCTGCTCATTGTGTACTCACTTTCTTTTTTCTTATATCATAACGAGTTATTGAGCGGAAATCTATCGTTCTTGTTAATTGGTGGTCAGTATCCTTTTTGTTTCTTTACATACATTTGTTGCGTTTGAGTTTTTTGGATTTGTTAGTCATATATTTCTTGTCGGTGTGAGAAAACTATATCTCTTTAGAAAGATAGCATTGTAAATGAAATATAAAATAATGAATAGGCCTGTTGTAAAGGAATTTTATGATTCATGTCGAATGGATTCATTCAATAGTCTGTATAGAAAAATTTAAAAATGAATAAAAGGGGATCTGAGGTGAATAGCGATGAGAAGTGAAGAAGAGATGTTTGATTTAATAGTAGGTATAGCTAAGAAAGATGAACGTATTCGAGCAGTTTATCTGAACGGCTCAAGAACAAATCCTACTGTTCCAAAGGATATTTTTCAGGATTACGATATTGTGTATGTAGTAAAAGAAACAGCGTCGTTTATAAAAGATAAGACGTGGATTCATACTTTTGGAGATTTACTTATGATACAAGAACCTGATCAAAATGATGAATCAGTTGGTAGGGAAATGAATTTTGATAAGTCTTATGGGTATTTGATGCTCTTTACTGATGGAAACCGGATAGATCTGCATATCGAAACGAAAGATACAATGCGTGAGGGATATGGAAATGATAAACTTACAGTCCCATTGCTGGATAAAGATAATATTTTACCAGTGATTCCGCCCGCCACAGATATTGATTACCATGTGAATAAGCCAACAGAATCTATGTTTATGAGCTGCTGTAATGACTTTTGGTGGTGTCTACAAAACGTTGCGAAAGGAATTTGGCGTGATGAATTGCCATATGCGAAGCAAATGTTTGAATATGTAATAAGAGATAGGTTAGATGAGATAATTTCTTGGTGGATCGGTATAAAACATAACTTTCAAGTTTCAACTGGGAAAATGGGAAAGTATTTCAAACATTATCTTCCTGAATCATATTGGGAAATGTATGAAAAAACTTATTCTGATCATGACTACGAGAATGTTTGGGATTCTATATCTATAACCTGTAAATTGTTTAGAACTTTAGCTGAAGATGTCGCAAATCACTTATTGTTTACATATCCAATTGACGATGAGACAAACATGACGAAATACCTGAAACATGTAAGAAGTTTACCTTCTGATGCAAAAGAAATATTTTGAATCAATCATAAGTGAGGTGAATTTCCGAAAACACTATATGAAAAAATGACCGATCAAACTCTAGTAAGAGATTGTTCGGTCATTTTCAAATTTACATCATCATATTTTTGATACGTTTTATTTTTTTACTGTGTGAATATAATGAATGGTTTCAAAAGCTGATAGGTAATCTGTTCGATTATGAAAATAAAGTTCCTGCATGTTAGCTGGTGATAAATGTTCATAAATGAGTAAACCAGAGTTTTCTAGCATTCTTTCCATTTCATCATAAGAAAAACATGATTTCATTGGTTCTCCGCCTACTGCCGCCATTTTTACCATGTTTTCAACTCTGTTCGAAATTCCTTTTTCTTCAAACAGTTTTTCGTCCCCGTAATCAAACACGATAGAGCTTCCTGATGGGACGTTGGCAAATAAATAATCTATCAAATTTGTAATTTCTTCTTTCGTTAAATAATAAGAAACGCCTAACAAACTAAAGAAAGTTTTTTTATTATGGAACCCTTCATCTAGTAGAGGTTGATAGGAAAACTGTTTCGTAAAGTCCATGGACACAAAATGGAGATTACTCGGAATGTTAAAATCAGCTTCCTCTAATCGTTTCTTTTTAAATTCCTGCGTAGCAGGGTGATCAACTTCAAATATTTCTAAGGAGTTTTTTAATTCTGGGTGCCGGAAACAAAACGTATCTAATCCAGCACCAAGTATGACATATTGTTTTAACCCTAACATCATTTCATTTTGTAATACTTTTTCACAATAAGCAGCACGTGCCAAGGAGATGGGAGAAAGTTGAACTTGTGTAATCCATTTTAATATTTCTCCTTTATTTCCTTCAAATTTTTGCGCGATATCTTTGTTGAAGAACGATATGCCTTGAACCATATTCTCTTTAATGTCATGAAATTCTTTTTGTGAGATTAAATCTTTCGCTATATAGTCATTAAAGATTTTAGGTGTATCAAACTGACTATGATACGCTCTACCAAAAGCTGATATTAATGAAGTTAAACTAGACTCACTTTGTTTCATATAAACATCCTCCTTCATTTTAGAGCAAAAAAATAGGATTCCCCTGGCCAGGAGAATCCTATTATACATACTATATTGATAAATGTAAATTATAGCATAAATAACTTTTTTTGTCAAATTTAATGATTGGAGGAGAGATGAAATGTAAATGATAGAATAATAATTTGAAAAACCTAAGTTGTCAGTCATTAACGAGGTGCTATATACTAAGAACGGGTAGTTTGGAAAAAATTTCTGTTTGAAATAAGGGGGATGTTTTATGATATGCCAAATTAAAGATGTACAAATATATTATGAAATCATTGGTGAGGGGAAACCAGTCATTCTTTTGCATGGGTGTTCTGTAGATCATAAGCTGATGACGGGATGTATGGAACCAATATTTCAGAAACATACAAATTATAAGCGTATTTATATTGATTTACCGGGGATGGGAAAATCATCTGTGCCTAATTGGGAAAACCATTCTGAAAGGTTGTTAGAAATCTTAACTTTATTTATAGAAAAGATTGTTCCTAATGAAAATTTTCTACTTGTGGGAGAATCGTATGGCGGATATTTATCTAGAGCGATACTTTCAAAAATGTCTCATCGAATTGATGGCTTATTGCTTATATGCCCAGTTGTTATTGCAGAGCATAAAGAAAGAACGGTTCCAAACTATAACAAGATTATAAGTGATGATGAATTTTTAAATACACTTTCAGCGGATGAAAGAAATGAATTTTGTGAATTAGCGGTTGTAGCAAATGAGTATACATACAATCGTTATAAGGAAGAAATCAAATCAGGGCTTATGGCGGCTAACGAAGAATTTGTGGAAATGCTGCAAAGAAATTACACGTTATCATTTCATACAAATGAAACATACGATAAACCAGTTCTTTTGCTAGCTGGGAGACAAGATATAGTTGTTGGATATCAAGATTTATTGGAGACGATTGAAGCGTATCCGCGAGGAACGATTGCTATTTTAGATATGGCTGGTCATAACTTGCAAATTGAACAACCTGAGTTGTTTAATAGTTTAGTTGGAGAATGGATGGAACGAACAGAGATACATTTGCAGGGAAATTAACAAAAATTCGTTAAACTAAATAGACAAGAGGGATCCCATGATAATAAATCAAAAACAATTTTATATAAATGGCATGGAGTATACGATTCGATCTGCACTTCATCAAGATGCGAAAGCGTTGTCTAAATTAAGGGTCCAGATTGATGGGGAAACAGAAAATATGGATAGAGAACCGGGGGAGGCATTTATAGATGTCTCAGGATTTGAAGAGATGATTAAAACGGATACTGAAAGTGCAAGAAATTTATTTTTAGTTGCTGTAGTGGATGAGCAGATAGTCGGATTTTCAAGATGTGAGGGTGTGTATGTAAAAAGATTTTCTCACAAAATAGAATTTGGAGTCTGTGTATTAAAAGAGTTTTGGGGATATGGGATTGGTAAAAATCTTTTAAAAGAATCGATACATTGGGCCGATGCGAATGGGATTAAAAAAATCGCCTTGCATGTACTAGAAACAAATGAGAAAGCGATTGCACTTTATACAAAACTCGGTTTTGAAGTGGAAGGGATATTAAAAAATGATAAAAAGCTTGCTGATGGGAAGTATTATCATACTGTCATGATGGGAAGATTCAAGGAACAATAACTGATGGAATTATATATTTCTACAAGAACAAAATCCAGAGTGTAGGGTAAGAGGAGTGAATATCTTGCAACTACGCACAAAATTATATATTAGTATCATGTCCACTGTTTTCTTCATTATTGCAAGCACAATATTTTTTCTAACGAATCATTCGATGAAATGGTTATGGGTTTTCATTACAATAGGTTCTATTGTACAAAATGTAGTACTAATTAGAAAAAACAAGGGGGTTCATTAAAAGATCCGAATTGTTAACGTGCTTGCATTCCCTCTAATGAATTCACTGTGTCACTTACATATATGGGAAGTTTTCGTTATGAAAGGTATGTTCGATTTTATTAAAATAAGTAAAACGTATTTAAAATAATGATATATATAATGTTAATCTACTGGTAAGCGCACGTTCTGTCGGAATATGCGCTTACCGGGGAAATAGTAAAACCTACTCGAAAGGAAATATGAGTATATGAGAAAGGGAGAATAGTCAGCTGTAGTGTTCGTTTAGGAATTGTGAAATCATATGATATTCATTCCATACTCTTTTCCGGCCTATTTCAGTTAAGTACCACGTGTTTTTCGTAATG
Source organism: Bacillus sp. C1 (assembly GCF_054570475.1). Classification (NCBI taxonomy): domain Bacteria; kingdom Bacillati; phylum Bacillota; class Bacilli; order Caryophanales; family Bacillaceae; genus Bacillus; species Bacillus sp. C1. The sequence continues at coordinate 33,790 of NZ_JBTMZT010000010.1, read as the reverse complement.
TTTCTATTATCTTGCAATGGAAGAACATCAATTTTCATGTTGCGAGTAGCGAATGCAGTTGCAATCAGCAAAAACCTCTTCATAAAAAAGGTTTTCCCTGCTAATAAAATAGTTTTGTTTTCTGCTGTTTTTGATAGATGAAGCATTGCGTTTTTTATAACATCGGTAGCTGTAATAGCTTCTCCTGTTATGGGAATAACTAGTTCTTCCGGAATTCCTAATTTAACTAGCATTTCTTTATGAAAGATAAATTCATTTGCATGTAAAAATGTATTATGGACACTTGGAATCATAATCGTTTTAAACCCTTCCTCATGAAATAATTTGATGATTTGTTCATTTAATTCAGTGTAATGGCCAGGATGATAGAGAACGACATCGGGATGTTGAAATTGATATTGTCTTTCTATAAAGATCATCTCATTTAGTAGAGTAGTAAATTGATTATTCATGACATGTATATCTCCTTTGAAAAATTGTACTCATTTTTGTAATTCGTTATGGTAAAGGCTTTTCCTATATAAAGGTGGTTATTGCTAGTTTTCGTGAAGTAGAAAAAATAGAGAACTTGTCACAATATGCGCTTACCAGGGAAATAGTAAAACATTTCTCGTTAGGAAGTTAAGCTCAGTTATAAAGAGGTGTTAAGAGTGAAATACATAGAAATTGGGATTGGAAATAGGTGGTTCGTTCGAACAGAGATAGAAAAAGAAGATGGAACTGAGTTTGAACAAAAAGGCATTGTGAAGCCAATTGCTTTTGAATCTTTTTATATACGAGTTTGGTTTCGAAGAACATGCTTTATTTTAGACTCGAAGGAAGGGTTTAAGAAGATGAAAAAGAAGCGGAATGAGTATAAGTTTATTTTAGGGATTGTGAGTGATTTATAGAACATAAACGAAACGTAATTATTACTCTTTGTGTTTCGCTTTATAGATTTCCACCGCATTTTCATATAAGTTTCGGTCAATGTGAAACGTTTCTGTTATCCAATAAGTGAGTTCAGAAGAAGTTAAAATAAATTCTGTTTTTTCATTATCGAAACATTGTTTTAAAACATTGTCATTTAGAATTTAGCACACTATTTACGTAACCAAAAACTTGAAGATACGAACTAGGAATTATTTATATAATATGAGAAAGGCTGTGAAGTTATTTGAGAGGTTATGAAGCAATGCTATTTGATTTAGATGATACGTTACTTAATAGGGATAAGGCAGTAGATACAATGTTTTTAATTATTTTAGAAAAATTTTATGAGGATGTTAAATATTCGTTGAAAAACGAAATGTTACAAAAATTCAAGGAGTATGATAAAAGAAGCTATGGACATAGTGATAAAACAAAAGTTTTGGAATCATTTTTTGATGAATTTCCACCAAAATATAGATTGCCAAGCAATTACATTCAAGATTTTTGGAATCATAATTTCCCTCGTTGTTTTTCTATAAACCAAAACACTATGAATATCATAAATACTATAAAGATGCAAGTTAAAGTTGCGATTATAACAAACGGCTCAACTCAGAGACAGAAAGCTAAAATCATGAACACTCATTTAAATAGTTGTTTTGATACAATAATTATTTCTGAAGAAGTGGGGTTTAGTAAGCCTGACAAGCGCATATTTGAATTAGCCCTAAATAAGCTTAATGTGCAACCGGAAGCCGCATTATTCGTTGGAGATGACATAGAAAAGGATATTAGCGGTTGTCAACATGCAAATATAAAGGGCATATGGTTCAACCCTCATATGATCAAGAATGATACGGAAATAAAACCATATGCCGAGATCCATTCTTTTGATAGTTTATTAAGTTATTTTACGCCACAATATTTTTATAATGAGTAAAAACAATAAAAATGATTATCGAACAGGAGAAAAGATAGAACTTAATAATATTGAAAAGATGTGTAATGACTAAATCGTTGTTGGACTAACGTGAGCTTTAGGTTAATATTACATTATTCAGAAATTAAAACCTAAAAATAATAGACCTTAATCCCCCCCTTATTTTTCTGATTAGCGTAGAAAAATAAGGGGGGGATTTTCGAAAAATGTCTTAGCGTACAAAATTTTTGTAATGTTGGCGGTACCCCATACCTATCAAGCTAAAGTTTTATTACACCTCCAGAACGAAATTTTTAGGCTTTCTTGTAACGAAAAAGCTTTTGGGGGTGACCTGTTTTCTTAAGTTGATGTATGTGTGGTGATCCCACATACATAACAAATCTTTCATTACGCTCTCATAAATGTTACAAAAATCTTTCAAATAGCTCTAACTTGCACAATGCTTCCCGTTAATATAATATGCTGATTCTGTGAAAACCGTAAATACAACTTCTACTTCTGGAAGTCCAAAATCCATTACATATGTAGTAATGACCTTGGCAAATTGATCACGAATCTCCTGGCCACGCTCGAACCATTTCACTTCAATAAGAGGAAACGCTTCTATTTCTTCCCCATTAAATACAAACGTAGAACTTGGTAGTTCCAACGTAAAATTATCCGTACCACACTCACAAATCTCTGCGAGCTCTTCTACTAATGGCTTGCTTATGCTCTTTAATTGTTCAGTAGTAATTCCACGAAACACAACATGCGGCATGTGAATCCCTCCTTTAGATAGCTTTATATGTATTCACATCATAGCACAATTTATCATTTTCCGACAGAAGACTCCCTCCTCAATTTGCGTGAAGGTGCGATAGAACCAGCAAATAGGTGGGGAGTTAATGATGATAGATGGAGAGTCTTTAAAACTGCAATGTTTTAAAAGAAGTGAAATACCAAAATTAGTTCTGCCATATCCGCAAGAAATATTTTATAATGGCAATTGAGTAAAAATAGAAAGAGGATTTACATTTTAGGGAGACGAAATATGTTTATATGGAAAATGATAGATCAACTCGCTTTATATGATTTACATAAGAAAAAAAGCAAGGATTTTCAATTTACACAAAACCCTTTGAAAATGAAAATGGAAGAAAGGTTAGAGGATTTTTATCAATTACATGCAACTGATATTTCCTTTAATTTGAATAAATCCGCAAAGGAGAACTACGATATAGGGCATTTTAAGTATAAAAGTGCGCTGCAATCTGATTTTTTGCAAAATGACATTGCAGCCGGGGAAGTTTATTTCCATAAAAATGAAGATGCTCCCAACCTTATTTTTGTACATGGATGGAGAATGGATTCCAATGATCGTGTGAAAAAGATATTTCATGATCAAGTAAAGAAATTGGGATGGAATATGTACTATTTCACACTGCCATATCATTTTGAAAGAGAACCGAAACAATCTTCATATAGTGGAGAGTATATGATTAGTGCCAATATAAAGCGAACCATTCACGCAGCTCAGTAAGCTGTAATAGATATAAGAACATTGATTAATTGGATAAAAAGGAATAAAAAAGGACCGGTTATATTAATTGGTATTAGTTTAGGCGGGTTTATTACAAATTTAACCGCGCTCGTTGAACAAGAAATAGATGTGCTCGTTTCGATATTTTATGCCAATAGATTGTCCTATTCGATATGGAACACAAATCCTGGGAAATTTATTAGAGCTGATTTAGAGTTTCATGGTGTGACGTATGAAGAATTGGTGCAGCATTGGAAAATTATTGAACCGAATCAAGCAATGCCAATAATGAATAAAGAAAACATCTTATTAATAGCCGCAAAGTATGATCAATATGTGCATTTTCAAGATACCGATTATTTATGGAGTTCTTGGGATAAACCAACGCGATATATGTATCATACTGGTCATGCAGGTATTGTACTAAGACGTAAGAAAATCGCTTTTGACACAATTGAATTTATTCGTCGCCGCATCCTAAGATAGTGCTATAGGAATGGTTTTTATATAACCCTGCTGTGTACAGCTCTGTTAATGTATACACAATTTTCTCTAAATCTATTTCCTTCTCATTTCGAACAATTTCCCATAGAAACATCTCGTTCATAGAGAACCAGCCACGCGCTACAATAGCTTTGTCTAATTCATTTCTTGCTAATTCGTGGTCTTGAGAATAGGTAATATCTTGTATAATGCGGCTAATGAAACGTTCGCGAATTTCATTCCATTTTTTGTGTACTTCTTTTGATGCACCGATAGCTTCTTCCACGATTTGTAGCATGTTTCTTTCTTCCACAGCTAATTGTAAAAAAGTTCGCACTTGATTTTGAATCATATTGTGAGCTTCTTTTTTTGTTTGCGGACAAAAAGATCGTTCAGCTACTTTGTAAAAACGTTTCATCACGTCTTCCATTAGAATCATTAGGAGCTCATCCTTGTTTTTGAAATAAACATATGCTGTGCCATAACCAGTTTCAGCATGTTTAATAATTTGAGAGATTGTTGTTTTTTGAAAGCCGTTTTCTAAAAAAACGTTCCGAGCGGATTTTAATAATTTCTTTTTCGTTTCTATAGATCGTTGTTGTCTAAATGAAAGTGAATCTTTTTCCAAAATGGACACTCCTTTACACTGAAAAATCAGAAAATACAACTTTATTCTAGTTGCATACAACGTAAAAAGTCAACTGACATAATATCATTGACGTCATGTCATTTATAGTGATATATTTCAACTAGTTAGAATAAAAAGAAAATTAAAAGAGGGTGAAAGAATGTATCAAGAGCCATTTAAACCATCTTATGAATATGCGACGCTGTGTGATAAGCATGATGAACTTGCAGGATTTCAAAAAGAATTTTATAAAAAAGAAGATACAATCTATTTAGATGGAAACTCATTAGGATTACTTTCGAAAAGAGCAGAAAAGTCTTTACTTACGATGCTAGATTCGTGGAAAGAGTATGGGATTGACGGATGGACAGAGGGGGAACATCCTTGGTTCTTTCTTTCAGAGCGATTAGGAGAATTCACGGCTCCACTTGTTGGCGCTTTACCCGAAGAAGTAATTGTAACCGGTTCCACGACAACAAATATTCACCAAATGATTGCGACGTTTTACGAACCGAAAGGGATTCGAACAAAAATTCTTGCGGATGAATTAACGTTTCCATCAGATATTTATGCTTTGCAAAGTCAAATTCGTTTAAAAGGGCTAGATCCAGATGAACATCTTGTCCGCGTGAAGAGCCGAGATGGCAGAATGCTGCAAGAAGAAGATATTATTGATGCAATGACTGATGATATCGCATTAATTTTATTACCAGCTGTATTATATCGAAGTGGCCAAATTCTTGATATGAAGAGATTAACAGCTGAAGCACATAAACGTGGCATTCCTATTGGTTTTGATTTATGTCATTCAATTGGTTCCATTCCGCACGATTTTAAAGAGTGGGATGTTGATTTCGCAGTATGGTGTAATTATAAATATTTAAATGCAGGCCCTGGTGGGGTTGCGGGATTATATGTAAACAAAAAACATTTCGAACGTCTTCCTGGTCTTTCTGGCTGGTTTAGTTCAAGAAAAGATAAGCAATTTGATATGGAGCATATATTAACGGCAGCTGATCATGCCGGGGCATATCAAATTGGGACGCCGCATGTGCTAAGTACAGCGCCATTAATTGGCTCCCTTGAGATTTTCAAAGAAGCTGGTATTGAAAGGCTGCGCAAAAAATCATTACATATTACCCGCTATATGCTAGATTTAATCCATTATGAATTGAAGGATATGGGATTTACAATTGGAAATCCATTAGAAGATGAGAAGCGCGGAGGACATATATATTTAGAACATCAAGAAGCTGCACGTATTTGTAAAGCTTTAAAGGCAAATGGAGTGATTCCTGATTTTCGTGCACCAAATGGAGTGCGTCTTGCGCCAGTTGCTTTATATAATACGTATGAAGAAGTGTGGAAGTCTGTGCAAATATTGAAAAAGGTTATGAAAGATGAAGAATATAAACAATTTGAAAATAAGCGAGAGGTTGTGGCGTAAACGATGAAAGAGTCTGACTGGATTGATATTTCACAACCATTAAATAATGAGATTGCGACATGGCCAGGAGATACACCCTTTTCATATGAAGTATCATGGTCAAAAGAGCAAAGTGGATCTGTTAATGTTGGGAAATTAACGATGAGTATTCATACAGGTACACATATTGATGCACCATTTCATTTTGATAACAATGGAAAAAAGGTATCAGAGTTAGATGTGAACGTCTATGTTGGAAAAGCTCGAATTATTGATGTGTCAGGTATCGAGACTATTGGCGCAAAAGAATTGGAGGTATTCTCTTTAGATGGTGTAAAGAGACTATTACTTCGGACCTCTTCACATGGAAATGCACAAGAATTTCCAAAAACAATACCATATTTACGTGCCGATATCGCACCGTTTCTTTCTGAAAAGGGTATTCGGTTAATTGGAGTAGATGTACCTTCTGTAGACCCGTTAGACGATAAAGAATTAGCAGCGCACCACCAACTATTTCAGCATGGCATTCATATTTTAGAGAATGTTGTTTTAGATCATGTACAAGACGGAGATTATGAACTGATTGCTTTACCACTTGCGCTAGCAGATGCGGATGGGAGTCCAGTTCGAGCTGTAATAAGACCATTATAATAGTAGATAGATGATGTATAGAAGGGGTGTTTTTTGCTATGAAGGAAAATGAAAAAGTGATTATGGAAAAAGGCATTCATACAGATTTTAAAGAGAATATGACATACGGTGAGTACTTACAGTTAGATAGCTTACTAGGAAGTCAAAAAAGACTTTCTGATCATCACGATGAAATGTTATTTATCGTCATTCATCAAGCAAGTGAACTTTGGATGAAACTTATACTACATGAACTGAATGCGGCAATTGAATCTATCCAAAATGAAAAATTAGCACCCGCTTTTAAAATGCTTGCGCGCGTTTCGAAAATTCAATCGCAAATCATCCAATCTTGGGATATTCTTGCGACGCTCACGCCGTCTGAATATATTGAATTTCGTGATTCGCTCGGTCAAGCATCAGGATTTCAATCGTATCAATATCGTATGATTGAATATGCACTTGGCTATAAAACACCTCACGCATTAAAAATTTATGAAAAAGATCCCGAATTACATGCGCGTTTGCATAAAGCACTTCATTCGCCAAGTCTTTATGACGTTGCGATTCAGGCACTTGTAAAAGAGGGGTTCCCAATTCATAAAGACGTATTAAATCGTGATATGACACAGCCTTATGAGGAAGATGCGACAGTTGAAGCAGCCTGGGTAGAAGTATATTCTGATGTGAAAAAATATTGGGATTTATATCAGCTTGCAGAGAAGTTAATCGATATTGAAGATTGGCTCCAGCAGTGGCGCTTCCGTCACATGAAAACAGTAGAACGTATCATCGGACACAAAATGGGAACGGGCGGATCATCTGGTGTTTCGTATTTAAAACGCGTTCTTGAGCAACGCTTTTTCCCAGAGCTTTGGAATGTGCGGACGAAGTTGTAATATGATAGTTGCTAGTACAACATCTGTTGAAGAGTGTTGTACTTTTTTCTTTGTGATTATGTATAATGAAGATATCATATTCCGAAAAAAGTTCGAAGATTGGATAAAAAGATAGGAGGAATTTTGTGACTCGTTGTACGTATTGCAAGGCGAGATGGACAGCGAAGGATGTATGGTCTCTTTATTTTCAAAACAATGGTAAAGATTGTCCACATTGCTATCAAAGGCAGTACTTATCATTAGAAACGTTTCATTTTTCAAGTGAAATGTTACGACTTCTTTTCTTATTTATTTTTCCTTTCTTTGTTGAATTAAGCGATAAAAATCCAATATTAGAATTTAGAAAGAAATAAATAAAAAAGGTATCTTGTGTGTAATAGAGCAAGATACCTTTTCTATTTTATTCGTTTGGAATAAAATATGTAAAGAAAGTAGCAGTGTATAACTGAATAAGTTTTATGTGTTATATAGAAAATAGAATGCTTCTTTGAAATTACACAGCGATAGAAATATATATTTCATTTAAGTACATAGTAAAATAAATAAGAACAATATATATTTGGAGGAACGTAAATTGGATTTTTATAAATTAGAAGATGCGTTCATGAAAAAGAAAGTGAATGCATTCCTTGTATATCAACGAGGGGAATTAACGACAAAGTATTATAAAGAAGCAGACTGTGCACACAATTTATATAAAATTAATTCGATCACGAAAAGCATCGTATCGATTTTAATTGGTATCGCAATAGATAAAGGATACATAAATGATATACATACCTCTATAGCAAAGTGGATTCCGAATGTCCCGAAAGAGAAGCAGGGAATGACCATTTATCATTTGTTGACAATGACAACAGGTGAAGATTGGAAAGAGTTTGGTGATGGTGTTGTATTTCCAAATGATTTTGTCGAATCAGATGATTGGGTAAAATATATTTTACAGAAATCGGTGATAGAAGAGATAGGAACGAAAATGAATTATAATTCAGGTTCTTCACATTTGTTAAGTTATATATTACAAGTTGCAACTGGGAGGACAACGGAACAATTCGCAAAGGAACATCTATTCAATCCTTTACAAATCACTGAGTATGAATGGCAACAAGATCCACAGGGGATTTATGTTGGTGGATTTGGTATGAAAATGAAGGCGGAGGATTTATTAAAACTAGGATTATTATGTCTACAAGATGGTTACTGGAATGGAGAAAGGATTGTCTCTTCAGGGTGGATTGAACAATCAAGTAAGAATCACTTTTTAACATATGAACATGTTGGGGCATACGGGTATCATTGGTGGGTGCTAGAAAATGAAAGATTTCACATACCGTATTGTATGTACTTTGCTATGGGATATGGCGGACAATATATCATTATCATTCCGAAGTTAGAACTTGTAGCTGTAATTAGTAGTAACATGCCTAAGCGAGGATTAGTACCACTTAAATTATTTATAAGTCATTTACAAGAAAATTGTTCAAAAATGAATGAAGAGTGACAATAGAAAAGGAAAGCAGGCACTGGTACTCTTACATAGCAGCTAGATCCCGTCAAAAGTTTTTTTATAAAACAAGAGATGATTTATGTTACAATATACAAAAAGTGTAATATTCAAACAATTCTGGAGGGAGATCGGATGAAGGGGAATAAAAAGGAAATACAAACAAACGACAAAGTAATTCGTTATACACATATAGAAACAGGTTCTAAAATGATTTGCTTTATGTTTTCCGGTTCAGGTTACAATTACGATAAACCTTTGTTTTATTACTCGACAATGGTCATGCTCCAACATAAAATCGATGTTGTCCATATTCATTACTCCTACGATGAGCAAACAATGAAAAAAACGATTGAAGAAATAACTGCAATCATGATGGATGATATTAACCCTGTCATTTCAGAAGTTGTAAAAAGTGGACAATACAACAATTTCATTTTTTTAGGAAAATCACTCGGAACCATTCCAATTGCGAATGACTTAATGAAGAGAGAGGCATTTTTAAAGTCAAAAATGATTTTACTCACCCCTTTACTAACGTTTGATTCGATTTTTGACTCAATCTTAAGTAGTGACCATCAAGGACTTTTAGTTATCGGGGATAAAGACCGTCATTACAACTCAAACCAAATTGACCGATTAAGTAAATCAAATGTAAAGATTGATGTTATCAAAAATGCAAACCATTCCTTAGATGTTGAAGAATTTGACACAACAACTTCCATTGTAGCTGTATCAAGGGTAATGGAAAAACTTCAAGAAACCGTTAGGACAAATTAGTAATAGTAAAGGTTCAGTAATTTGGGCAAAAGAAGTTCTGTTTATTAAAGATATATAAATAAAAAGATAAACAGCATGAGATTATATCCATTAGAGAAGCACAAACAGATAATGAGGCAGTTTAGCTGAAGAAGGAACTTAACAATAATCGAAAAACTAAAAATGTAAAGACAGACAGGAGTTAGATACGATGATAAAAGGTTTCGGAGGAATATTTTGGAGAACTAAGAATCTTGATGTTACAAAAAAATGGTACAGTGAAGTGTTGAAGATTGAAATAGAAAATTGGAATGGGACTGTGATTAAACCTCAATTAGGAAATGAGACTATCTTTTCTTTCTTTACCGAGAATGACAGTTATTTTCCGACAGAACAACAAGTGATGTTAAATTTCCAAGTACATAATCTAAATGAGACTATTAAGCATCTTGAATATATTGGTGTACCTCTTGTAAAGAAAAAAGAGATTAGTGAATTTGGAAAGTTTATTTGGATTAAAGATCCTGAAGGTCGACTCGTCGAGCTTTGGGAGAAATAGTGGGTTGTAATCATTTTCTGTTAAGCTAACGGGTGCATTAGTATAATAAGGAACATAAAAAAGCCTGTATCAATGACTACTTGGTAATTTAAGATACAGGCTTTATATTTAGGTAACTAATTGTCCTTATATATATTTAACTAATTGCACCTCTTTTGCATTTATTTTTAATTGTACACTTTAAATCCGAACCCTTTATATGAAAACTTTACAGCTACTTAACCATAGATGTTTCCCTTTATCTGCTCGTTTTTTGAAATGTAATCTTCAAAAACTTCTCCGTCTTCGTATCAAATTCTACATCTACAAACACACCATACTCTTTTCCAGCTTCACGCAGCCATAATTTAAATTTTTCAACTGTTATGTTCACTGTCTTCGGTTTTCTTCCGATATGAAGGTAATCAATAATTTGCGCTTTTGGATATTTTTCTTTCGTTTTTTCAACTGCAAGTTTACCCCATTTTGCATATGGTGGTTGGGCATAAACGATAGCAGAATGAGTATATGTATTGCTGTATGCTGCAACAAATATAATACATAACACGAAACATGTAAAAATACGCTTCATAATAAACTCCTTTTAGTCGTTTTTCTTATTGTGTACATGCAGTCTAAATCATATAAGTTTGGATTTTTTTGTCTTCTTTACATAAAAGCGTTGTATTTACAAAACATAACCATGAAATCATTGTTGGAAATAAGGAGGGTAATGTATGCATCAAAAGACCATTTTTAAAATACTGATTTTGTTTATATTAGTCGGTATGTCTCTCATTGTAAGTAGCGGGCAAACAAGAAATGTCCAAGCTTTTTCTAATCAAGTAATTCAAAGAGGGGCTTCTGGAGAAGATGTCATTGAATTACAGTCTCGACTGAAATATAACGGGTTTTATACAGGGAAAGTAGATGGTGTGTTTGGTTGGGGTACATATTGGGCATTGCGAAACTTTCAACAAAAGTTTGGTTTACCTGTAGATGGCTTAGCCGGTGCTAAGACGAAGCAAATGCTAGCAAAAGCAACAAAGTATGAAAAATCAACGGCGAATAAAGGAAATACAGGTGGACAAAGTAATAAACCAGCTCAGAATAAGGGGACAAATGTACCAAATGGTTATTCGCAAAATGATATTCAATTAATGGCGAATGCGGTTTATGGCGAATCTCGTGGTGAACCGTATTTAGGGCAAGTTGCCGTTGCGGCAGTTATTTTGAACCGCGTGACAAGTGCATCATTCCCGAATACAGTTTCTGGGGTTATTTTCGAACCGCGTGCATTTACAGCAGTTGCGGATGGACAAATTTATTTAACACCAAATGAAACAGCGAAAAAGGCTGTATTAGATGCGATTAACGGCTGGGATCCTACTGGGAATGCGCTTTATTATTTCAATCCAGATACGGCAACGAGTAAATGGATTTGGAGTCGACCACAAATTAAAAAAATTGGAAAACATATTTTCTGTAAATAGAGCGGAGGTGAAAAAATGTTAAGAGGTATTATCATTGTATTGTTAACAATTGGCGTAGTTGGAACAGGATACTGGGGATATAAAGAACATCAAGAAAAAAATGCGGTATTAATACGGGCCGAAAACAGCTATCAGCGTGCTTTTCATGATTTAGCATATGAGGTTGATCTATTACACGATAAAATTGGAACAACACTCGCAATGAATTCACGAACATCTTTATCACCGGCACTAGCAGATGTGTGGCGCTTAACATCAGAAGCTCGTTCTGATGTAGGACAACTTCCGTTAACGTTAATGCCATTTAATAAAACGGAAGAATTTCTAGCGAATATTGGTGATTTTAGTTATCGTACGGCAATTCGTGACTTAGAGAAAGAGCCTTTAAATGAGCAAGAATATAAAACATTGCAAAACCTATATTCAAATGCTGGCAACATTCAAGATGAGCTCCGAAAAGTACAGCATCTCGTTTTGAAAAATAATTTACGCTGGATGGATGTAGAACTTGCACTTGCATCGAATAAAGATCCAGCAGATAACACGATCATTGATGGACTTAAAACGGTTGAAAAGAACGTCTCATCCTATTCTTCAAATAATTTTGGTCCAACCTTTACAAGCATGCAGAAAGATAAAAAAGGTGGCTTTGAAGCGACAGGTAAAGCGATTTCAAAAGATGAAGCAGTCAAAATCGCTAAATCATTTTTAAATTTGAAAGGGAATGAAAAAGTAGAAGTTGAAAAGAGTGGAAAAGGAGCAAAAGAATCTTTTTACAGCGTGAAAATTCAAGATCCTGAAACAAAAAATGAATTTTATATGGATATCACGGGAAAAGGTGGGTATCCAATTTGGGTAATGAATAACCGTGAGATTAAAGAACAAAAAATTAGTTTGAATGATGCAGGAAGTAAAGGGTCAGCTTTCTTGAAAGATCATAAATTTGCTAACATGGAGCTTTATGATAGTTCACAATACGATAATATAGGTGTGTTTACGTACGTAGTGAATGAAAAAAATGTACGTATTTATCCAGAAGCGATTCAAATGAAAATCGCTTTAGACGATGGATCAATCGTTGGTTTTTCTGCAAAAGAATATTTAGCATCGCATCAAAAACGGACGATTCCAAAAGCAAAGTTAACAGCTGGTGAGGCGAGAAAGAAAATCAATCCAGATGTTAAAGTAATGGAAGAGCGTCAAGCAATTGTTGTGAATGACATTCATAAAGAAGTTTTATGTTATGAGTTTGTTGGGACATTAGGAAAAGATACGTACCAAATTTTCATTAATGCGGATAACGGAACAGAAGAAAAAGTGAAGAAGATGCAGGCTGTAGAGAAAATTTATGATTAAACATCAATGATAAAGTGGTGAAAATAATGAAACTTCTTATATACATGCTTATGATTTGTTTTGCTATTACTGGATGTAGCATCGGAAAGAAAGATAATCCACAAGACAAACCAGAACAAAAAAATGTATCGATGAAAAATGTCAGTTATACAAATGATAAAAATAAACCGAATGAGAAAGTAGCAGATCATTTGGCATCTTTAGCTGCTAGCATACCAGGAGTGAAAGATGCGACAGCGGTTGTTATAGGGAAATATGCTGTTGTTGGTATAGATGTGAAAGCGAAATTGGATCGTTCTCGCGTAGAATCAATCAAATATTCGGTTGCAGAAAGCTTGAAACATGATCCAAATGGTGCAAATGCAGTTGTTGTTGCTGATATTGATACGTATGAGCGATTAAAGCAAATGGGGAATCAAATGAAGCGCGGGAAAAACGGCGAAGGAATTCTTGATGAACTTGCTGCAATTGTTGGACGTGTTATGCCACAAGTACCAAATGATATGATTGAAAATAAAGAAACGGATCCAATTAAAGATAATGATAAACAGTTACCGAAAGATGAAGAGAATGAATTAAGAAAAGAACAAGAGGATCAATCAAATAATCATCTTAATAGATAATAAAGAATGTCCCGTGTTATGCAAATGCGGGATATTCTTTTTGTTTCAAATATTCTGTTTATCGAAGAGGTGATATATGATTTAATAATAGTTAGGAGGAGAGATGGCGTTTAAATGAGTAATGAGAAGAAATGAGGAAACGAAAATGAGTTTACAAACAGAAAATATTCAGCTTATTCCATATGATGAACAATATAAAACAACAATTGAAGCATTTACTTTACCTAGTGAACAAGTACAATTTACAGCAAAACCGAGGGACTTACTTGAAAAAGCAAAGAAAGACCCAACCCGAAACGTTGTTGTCATTACCGCAAATCAAAAACCAGTTGGAGTGTTTGCATTACAATCAGGAAAAAGGGTAGGAGAATATACAGGTAATCCGCATGCATTACTTTTAACGTCTTTTTCTATTCATTATGAAGAACAAGGGAAAGGGTATGCCAAAAAAGGATTAACGCTATTACATCATTTTGTGTCATCTCATTTTTCAGATAAAAATGAAATTGTACTAGCTGTAAACGAAAGGAACATTCCTGCTCAAAAGTTGTATTTCAAAGTAGGATTTGAAGATAGAGATCAAAGAAGAATGGGGCCTATTGGAAGACAACTTGTATTATATTTACCTATTCATAAAATAGATAATGAGAGTGCATGATAGAACCAAAAAGAGAAGGCGTTCCTGCGTAAGGACAAGCCTTCTCTTTTTTTGTACATATTTATTGGTACCCCTTTGAAACAATCAATTCTACAAGGGGAATCACAATAAAAGAAGAACAAAGTGCGATAAATAAAGGGAGGTTTTGAATAGTATCAAGTGAATATAAGACAGAAAATCCTTCTGACCACATCACTAAAATAAACATAATAACAACCAACACAAAATACCCAATTTTGAAACTTGTAGATGTAATATATTATCCCATCTCATCTTGACTTTCTTTTGAGACACCGTTTGGATCGCCCCATGTAATATGATTTAATAAATAACTAAGTATGAGAGAGCCTCCAAATATAGTTCCTCCGAGAATCGTTCCGTCGGTTATATACGTATATGCACTATAGACGAGTATGCTAAGTAACGATAGTACAATAACTACAAAAATAAATTTCTTATGATTCATCTTATTCACCGCTTTAAAAGTGTAAAAAACTCTTTACACTTAATAGTATAAAATGATAGAAAATAATGTAAAACATATTTTACAAAAAATCGTTTTTTTCCTCGCATTAAAAGAACAAAAATTACAAAGATTTTTATTTGTTTTGAATGTCGGGGGGATGAATCGCATATATTTTGAAGGGATGTCAGATTAAAATGGGGGGTAAATATGTCCATACTTTTAAAAGCGGGTGCAGACGCTGGAAATAATGGTTTGAAATTAATGGTAAAAGGTCAAAATCCAATTTATATCCCAAGTATATATTCGCTATATATCGGAGAGACGACAGGTTTATTGGATGAGGAAGATGTACCGATAACTGAAGTGGAAAATCATATTGATGTAACGATAAATTCACCATCGCTCATGTTAAATAACGTACGGTACATTGTTGGGCAAAAGGTTATCAATGATCAGTTAAAAGGGACGGAAGTAGAGAAGAAATCTGATAAATCTACAGATGAACTAATGGTTCTTACGATTTTATCAGGTTTAGCAGTTGGTGCTATGCGTCATAGTCCGAAATTAGACCATATTAATATTCGCTACGATTTATCGGTCGCTCTTCCAATGCAAACAATTACGCAGGAAGTCGCGGCAGAAAATGCGAAACGTTATATGGGGAATCATAAACTTATTTTCCATTATCCCAATGGAAGAGATGTAACGATAAATGTATCCATTGAATATTGTAAATGTTTACCTGAAGGAGCATCTGGAACGTGGGGACTCGTATATGATGAAGATGGTAATGTCTTAAAACATAAAGTAGAAGATGAAAAAAATAAAACAACTGAGATTGATTTCGTTGACAAAACATTATTATCTTTTGATATAGGTGCTGGTACAACTGAAGAAGTAGTTTCATTTGGAGTGAATTTTAGACCACAATTAAGTAAAGGGTTGTCCTATGGAGTGAAAGAAACTTTATTACAAATTATTACAAGATGGAATCGGAAGCATCCAACAAAAACAATAGATAGCATTACAGAGTTTAATCAAATTTATTTAAATGAGAAACACCCGAGACACACGATGCTAGTGGAAGAGTCTCAACAAGCATTTCTAGGATTAGCCGCACGGGTTGCGACGGACATTATTAATAAAATTGATGATATGAAAGATGATCCATATGTATTTATCTATGGTGGTGGAGCGGTTATCATTAAAAATAGTTTGCAACTTATTTTAAAACAAAAAGGTCGTTTAAAAAATGTAACATTTGTAGATAATCCTTTATTTACTAATGCACGTGGATTATTAGTTTACACATGTTCACCGCGGTATAGAGAACATAAACAAAAAGAATTAGGGTTCACGAATTTAACAATTAGTTAGTTGGTGTGAACATGCGGCGTAAGAAGTATAAATGTGGTGATCGGGTGAAAATACATTTAAATAAATCTGTGTCTCCAGAAATGATTACTTGGATTAATAAGCAATCTGATATAACAAACTTTTTTTTATACGGTGTCCAGCAACTGTTTAAACAAGTAGGAGATATTGATGTTTCAAAAACATTACCAAGTAGCCATGTTTTTTCCGTTTACATTGAACCTACTCCTATGTTTAAAATTGAAGTAAATCCTTTCAAAAACGTAACGATGAAAAAGAAAGAGTTTACTGAAAGTGTAGATATGAAAAAGGAAGAGTTTCCTAAATGTATAGAAGATAAGCCGTGGGTATTAACTGATGAACTAGATTGCCCCTTTTTTTAACACGTATGAAAGAATACTCAATCCCTCCACTGTACATATGAGGTAAGTGGAGGGGATTATTTATTTTGCAGTTATGCATTCTGAAAAACAAAAGTTACCGCATTTGTTTTTAGTTGAACTGATTTATTATTACGCATGATGTTATACGTCAAGTTTTTAACTTCTACTTGAATTTCTTTCCACCCTGCATACATATTCCGAAGTGTATTCATCATCATTTCAGTAGAAAGGTTTACTTCTATTAAAGGGTCAAGTTCCTCGTTCGTTGTTAAATCGATTTCTTGAACTTGAGAATTTACAATTAGACAATTGATACCATTATGTTTCGTTCCATTTTTCATGGATAAGAGTACTTTATCAAAAGATTCTTTTGATGGAACATGTTCTAAACTAGATACCGCAACGATATAATCATAACTTTCGGGTTCAATATTATAATTTTCAATTTCTATTTGTATGATTTCGATGGCGCCGATGACATGATGTTCTTCACTATTTACTTTTAATTTTGTTAGTGCAGAGTCCAATAAATCGACACATGTAACTTTTCCACCATTATGAATGATCTTTTTTGCAATTGGTATACTATTTCTCCCAACCCCAGAACCGAGATCAAGTACTTTCACTTGATCCTTGCCTTCAAAATAACGCATCATATCTATTACTGTTTTTACTGGTTTGTAAAGCCAAGAGCCGGCTTCGAATAATTTATATTGTTCATAACAAAAATCATGATACTTTTTTTCTTCTTGTCTAATGTATGCGATTCGATTCATTTTTTCACCTGCGATTTCTTATGATTAAACCGATAAGTCAGGCAGCCTTTCACCTGTGTTTTTATTCGGAATACGCCACCAGCATATGGGTAAACTTTTAATTGATCTGGATCCATTCTTGTTCGGGCAGTAGTAATATATAATTCTGTTAAGTTGGATCCTCCAAAAGTACAGGAAGTTACATAGGGGGATGGAATTGGAACAGTCAACACGTTCTCTCCAGTTCTTGGATTCCATCTTGTAATTTTTGCGCCGCCCCAATGTGCAATCCACAAATAGCCTTCTTTATCAATTGTCATACCATCTGGAAGTCCTTCATCATTAGGTATACATATTACATCTATTGGGGTGCAGATATTCCCTGTATGTAGATCATATTCAAATCGGACTGTTTTTTTGGTAGGCGTATCAATAAAGTAAAGATAGGTATGATCAGGTGACCATGCTAAACCATTTGATGTGTTAACATTTTTTAATTTCTTTTCCACACTAAAGTCAGTATGTAAGCAATAGAGAGAACCGGCTGCATTGACGCCATATAAATCTGTCGTTCCGGCCCAAAAACGACCAGCAGGATCGCACTTTCCATCGTTAAAGCGGTTTTCTAGTAAATGAGGTTCCGGGTCATGAATAAGTTTTAATTCCTCTGTTTCAAGATTAAGAGAATGGAAACCACGTTCCATTGCTAATATAACTCCGCCAGATGTATCTAAAGCGACACATCCAATTTGTTGGTCGAATGAAATTTCGCGATTTATATTTGTAATAGGATTATATATCAATAACTTTTTTTCTAGAATATCAACCCAGTATAGTAGGTGTTTCTGTTCATCCCAACAAGGACCTTCTCCTAGACTGGCTTTCGCATCGAGAATTAATTCTAATTGTTCTAACAATATATACTTCTCCTTTCTATAAGGCTAACCTAAATACATATTCTCTGAAAAGGGATCACACACCTTTTATTTCAGAAAAATTTGACAACAGGGATGTTGTAAATTATTATATGAAAAATAACTAATAACAAAAATAGCAATGAAGAGAAGAGTAGTTAAGAATGATTGCATACAGAGAACTCCGGTAGCTGAGAAGGAGAAGTAAGAATCTTAATGAAAAAAGACTTGGAGCTGCGCATGGAACTAACTTGTTTAGGAATGATGCGACGGGTTCTCCTGTTATAGAGATAGGGTATAAGTAAATGTACAAATCAGTAACAGAGGAATTAGTGCGATAGTTTTTAATATTTAAATGTCATGAGTCTAAAGAAAGAGCTTAAATATTGACGATGTCATTTTGTCAATACTCAGAATTTATGGATGCATGTATGATGAATGAATTTGCTCTTGCATTCTAGGTTTCTGTATCATCTATTGGAGATTTAATTACAGCTTATGCAGGAGCAATGGTGGTAGGAGGCGCGTCTTTTTACGTTTACTTTACGTTAGCCTCTTGATGTTAAAAATTTATATGTATTTGGAATTGATAAAAAACACCTTCCCCAGTTGAAGGTGTCTTTTTGTATGATTTTTCCTGGTGTCACTTCTAATATACAGGGCATATAACCCGAAAATAAAATGAATTAGAAAGTAACAAACAGTTGTTTACATTAGATGATATAAGGGAATTATTCGTTCCGTTAGCGCCTAAATCTTATATTACAGGAGTCCAAAAAAAATACGGGCTTTGTGGACAGACTCTAATTCCTTTAGAAGTTCGTATGATGTATGGAATTAAAAAATGAAAGGAAGATGAGTATGTCTCAAGCGAATATCCCTAATATAACTCCAACGATATCAATTACTGCAGGTCAATCAACTTCTTTAATTTTGGCTTCTATTGCTCTTGAAGAATTAGCATTAGCTCATATTATTAATACTGAAGCGGAAAAAATTCAATTTTTATTAGGAACATTAACTACTGGTATTACACCTCCACCTGTGACATTATCAAGTTTGTTAGCAGTAAATAACAGTGTGAAACAGACATTGCAAGCGGCTGTTAAACAAGAAATGCTTCTACAATTCAAATTGGAAAATGTATTAGATATTATAAGCATAACACCAGCACCATAAGTTCAGATCAACATGGGAATCACCATCCCAAGCGAAACAGAATCTTACCTTGTGTAAAATTATAATTTATCCCCATAAATAAAAAGGTTTATAGTTATTTTATTCACAGAGTCATAAAAAGGTGCGCCTCTAATTGTGTCTAACAATTGGGGTGCACATCAATAAAATCATAAGAGCAGGTTCTTTTTTTATTATACATCAATAATATCAATGAATTTATAAGTGCTCTTATCGTAGAAAGCATCTGTACAAATTACCTTCTTGTCCATTGGATCTATATCAACAACAGTCATATAGCTTGTTAATACATAACCATCTTCATAATATGTAATCAAAATCTCTTCTTCACATAAGAGAGAACGTAATAATTTGTCTTCAATTTCTTCTTTGGTGTCTTGAGTTAATATAGGACGTGATACCTTTCTTTTTTCTTTAATAATTTGCTGAATACGAGCGAATTGCTCCGGCATCACAGCGAACGGAGTTCATTTGACTCTTGCATTTTGCTCGTTTAATCATTTCTTCTGAGAAATCAACGTCATATAGATTGATAAATTCTGCTTTTCTTAACTCACATAATGTTCTTCCGTATCCACATCCGTAATCTAAAATAGTAGCCCCTTGTTTTTTAAGCATTTTTGTACGAATTCTTTTGTTAGTAGTCCCCGTTATTTCCCTCTTTTTTTATAATGTTGTCATTATTGTATCTGTAAAAAGGGGGTTTTTGTATGCATAAGTGTCAATTGAAGGAAATGCCAGCTGTCATATAGGTAAAGAAATGAAGTGTTCGCGTAGTCATGTCATGAATTTTTAAAATAAGTAAGAAAAAGTATGGTAGTATATGCTTACGTAGAGAGTATAAGAAAGGAATGAAAACATGGTTAAAATTATGATTGTGGAAGATGATCCTAAAATCGCGGAATTATTATCTTCTTATATTGAGAAATACGGGTATCAAGCAATTGTGATTGTTGATTTTCAACGTGTATTAGATATTTTTTCACAAGAACAACCAGACTTAGTGCTACTAGATATTAATTTACCAAGTTTCGATGGATATTATTGGTGCAGGCAAATTCGTGCTATTTCTACATGTCCAATCTTATTTATTTCAGCGCGTGAAGGAACAATGGATCAAGTGATGGCATTAGAAAATGGTGGGGATGATTATATTCCAAAGCCGTTTCATTATGAAGTTGTAATGGCGAAAATTCGTAGTCAACTAAGGCGTGCATATGGAGACTATGCGCCCAAAATAGAAGAACGAATGGTTGAACAACAAGGGCTTACGTTGTTTCCAGAGCGTTTAATATTACAGCTACGTAATCAAGAAATTGATGTAACAAGAAATGAAGCGATTTTGTTAGAAATGTTAATGAAAAATTATCCGCGCGTTGTAAGTAGAGAAGTGCTATTGAACAAACTTTGGGATAGTGAATCATATGTTGATGATAATACGCTAAGTGTGAATACAACACGTGTTCGGAAAAAGTTGCAAGCGTTAGGTATTCAAGGTGCAATTGAAACCATTCGTAGTGTCGGTTATCGATTACATATAACATGGGAAATCGGTGGAGAATAATGATGAAACTATTTATACGTGAGCATATTCCACTACTATGTTTTACAATTTTTCAATTCATCGCTATTTTCCTTGTTTATTGGTTTGATGGCTATCGTCATATGACAACTGCACTTTATGCAATGTTTTTAGGGTTATGTTTTTTGCTTGCGTATTTATTATATCGCTATTTTACCCATAAGTCTTTTTATGAAAGATTGGCAAATCCGATGCAATCCTTAGATGAATCTGTACAAAAATCAGATTTTGCAGTCCTATCTACTGCATTACATGAGTTATTAGAAGTTCAATATCGTCACTATCAGAATCAGTTACAAGTGCAGGAACGTAAAAATGAGGAGCATTTAACTTTTATGAATCAATGGATCCATCAGATGAAAACACCTCTATCTGTTATTGAATTGATTACACAAGATGAAGTTGATCCTAGATTTGAGAGTATTGGTGAAGAGGCAGATAAACTGAAAAAAGGATTAGAAATGGCTCTATACGTGGCGCGTCTAGAAACTTTCACGCAGGATTTCTACGTAGAAAGAGTGCAATTATACAAGTTAGTAAACGAAGCAATACATGAACATAAGCGCTTTTTTATCCGGAATTTTGTATATCCAGAAGTCAAGATTGAAAAAGATATAATTGTAGAAAGCGATGTGAAATGGCTTCAATTTTTAGTTGGTCAAATTGTATCTAATGCAATTAAGTATTCAGCGGGCAGTAGAGAAAAAATTATAATGAAAGCATATAACATAGACAAAACTATCATCTTAGAAATAAGGGATTTTGGAGTAGGTATACCAAAACAAGATATACCACGAGTATTTCAACCGTTCTTTACAGGAGAAAATGGTAGAGATTTTAAAGAATCTACAGGGATGGGGCTATATCTTGTACATGAAATCGCAAAACATTTAGGCCATAAAGTAGAAGTACATTCTGAAGTTGGAAAAGGTACAACGGTACGGACTATGTTTTATTCTTCATAAAAAGCTGATGAAAAAGTTTATTTCATCAGCTTTTTTTAGAAACCTTACAAAGTTGTAAGATAAATGAAAGGTGAATCAATATGAGATGTAAGATAACTCCTTTACACTTCAAACTAAGCAGAATAAATGAAGGGAGAATGAAGTATGGAAATATTACAGGCGAAAGGAATTAGTAAAGTATATAAGGGGAAAGTTCCTTATAAAGCTCTTGCTGATATTGATTTATCTATTCAAGAGGGTGAGTTCGTTGGTATTATGGGTCCTTCTGGTAGCGGAAAAACAACATTATTGAATATGGTATCTACGATTGATTCACCAACATCAGGAAATATTTTAATAAATAGTACGAATCCTTTTCAATTGTCATCTGAAGAATTAGCGTTATTTCGTCGACAACAGCTAGGATTTGTTTTTCAGTCATTTAATCTTCTCAGTACGCTTACTATAAAAGAAAATATTGTGTTGCCAATGACGTTAGATGGAGTGGCTGTAAAGGAAATGAATAAGCGGGTGGAAGAAGTTGCAGAAAAGTTAGGAATTCTGGATATTTTGCATAAAAGAACATATGAAATTTCAGGTGGTCAAGCCCAGCGCACTGCGATTGCTCGTGCGATCATTCATAAGCCGCAATTATTATTAGCGGACGAGCCTACAGGAAACTTAGATTCTAAGTCTTCAAATGATGTGATGGGTATGTTAGCAGAGCTAAATCAGAAAGAACACACCACGATGATGCTTGTTACTCATGATCCATATGCAGCGAGCTATTGCAGTCGAGTTATCTTTATTAAAGATGGCGAATTATATAATGAAATTTATTGTGGTGAAAGCAGGCAAACTTTTTATCAAAAAATTATGGATGTGCTCTCATTACTGGGAGGGAAGAAAAATGACTTTTCGTCAATTCGCATTTAATAATGTTTTTCGTAATAAACGTACATATGCTGCTCATTTCCTAAGCAGCACATTTTCCATTATGATTTTCTTTACGTATGCGCTTTTATTATTTCATCCTGATTTAGCTGGTGAGTTGAAATCGACAAGTGAAACGATAAGTAAACTTGGTACGATTGGGTTTAGAATCTCACAAGGTTTGATTTTTGTTTTTTCATTTTTCTTTATCTTATATTCAGTAAGTTCATTTTTAAAAACACGTAAAAAAGAGTTCGGTATTTTAATGATACAAGGAATGTCTATAAAACAGTTAAAAAAGTTAGTGCTCATTGAAAATATGTTAATTGGATTTGTTTCAATCTTTATAGGTATTATGATCGGCCTTATTTTTTCTAAATTGGTATTACTTATTAGTGCCAGTATTTTAATGATTAATAATGGATTGCCTTTCTATATTCCAACTCAAGCAGTTCTATTAACTGTGGTTACATTTCTTTTCTTATTTTTACTTGTATCACTGTTTACTTTTAAAATGATAAAAGTAACAGAGCTTGTGGAACTCATTCAAGCCGAAGAAAAACCAAAACCTGAACCGAAATCTTCTATTATTTTGTCGGTTCTATCGTTTATTAGTATCAGTTCTGGGTATGGAATCGTACTTTATATTAACTTTAGAAGAATTATCTCTTTTCCATTATTAGGATTAGGTGTGTTATTAGTTATAATCGGTACTTATTTTCTGTATACGCAATGCAGTGTTTTTCTGTTGCAAGCTGCTAAAAAGCGGGAATCTTTATTTTTAAAGAAAACAAATATATTAACGTTCTCAGAGCTAATATATCGAATGAAAGATAATGCAACGATGTTTTTTATTGTGTCTATCATTTCGGCAGTCGCGTTCACTGCAATTGGAACTACTGCTGCACTTGGAAATAAAGAACTGTCAAGAATGACCAATCCGTACACGTTTACGTATATGAGTTTTGAAGAAAATAAGATGGAAAATGAGCACCTTGCTGTAATTAAGAAATATCTTAATGAGGAAAATATTGCTTATCGACTGGGTTCTGCCTCTACTAAATATACGGAAAGCAATGTTTCTGTTATGAAATTAAGTGAATATAATGATCTTGCGAAGGCTCTTGGCTACCAACAGGAAATGCTTGATAAAGAAGATGAGATTTTGTTAGTCCCAGGATGGGTAGCACAAATACAAGAATTTAAAGATGGTGAATTTAAAAAAGAAATTGAAGTGATTCATGGGGATTGGGTGAAAACATTTCATGTGAAAAAAGCTGTAAAGAATTTAGTTTTACCACATGAAGTAGGGAATACTTTAATTGCAGTACAAGACCAAGTATATGATACAGTTCCATTCATTGCTCGTGAGGATATCACGTTCTCTAAAGAGCGTATTTATGGATTTGTTGTAGATGATTGGATGAAAACGAAAGAAATTTCACATCAATTAAATAACATACTAGATAGAGATGGTGAAGAGCGTAATTATTATTTCGCTGCTTTAACGTTAGAGTGGTTACAAGCAAAACAAGCAAACGGATTGCTACTTATGGCAAGTGTTTTAGTGGGAATCGTATTTTTTACCTTTGCAGCGAGTTTCATTTATTTCCGATTATATACAGATTTAGATCGGGATCAGCAACAATATAAAATGATTTCAAAAATGGGATTAAGCAAGCGAGAACTAAAAAGAGTTGTAACGAGACAGTTGTTAATCATGTTCTTTTTACCAATTATTATTGCAGTAATCCATACTGCAGTCGCATACATTGCACTGCAACAATTAGTGGATTTTTCTATTTTAAATAGTTCAATTACCATTTTAATTTCATTTGTATGTATACAAATCTTGTATTTCTTTATGACTCGTTGGCGTTACCTGCAAAAACTTTATAGGACTATGGATCAGTAAAATAGGATGAGTCAGGTTTTGCTGTATCAAAGATAAATGAAATCAAACCTTAATGAGTATACTTGAAAATTAAATTAGACAACGAAAGGAACTATAATGAAAAAAATAATATCTTTTTTTATGTTAATTGTCCTGATCATAACAAGCCTAAGTGCCTGTTCTTCTTCTGAAGAAAATAAACGGCCTGCGAACGGGATGATAATGATTGGGGACGAACAATTTACTTTACCTCTTTTTGAACGTTACAAAGAAAATATAAAAGAAAAAGAAGTATTTGAAGTGAAAACGGGGATTTTTGATGAAAAAAAAGTACTTATTATAGATGAATCTACAGCGCAAGTTATGATAAAAAATCAAATTTTGCGGAAGAGTGATATGAATGATCACTACGGCTACACTTCTATAAAAAAATTACCGGAAATCCCAAAAGGAGTTTCGTTATTATTTACACATGAAGATGAAAAACATATTACGAGTATCGATTTAAACAGTAAAGAAATTCCTGTTTCGTATAACAGCGATGCTTGGATTGGAAATTCTCGTGATTCTGAGTCTCAATGGTATCTGATTGTTGCGAAAAAGGATGTATATAGAGAAATGGAAGCGGCTGAAACGAAGCTACAGCTTATTCACTTCAAAAAATCATTAGGTTACGAAAAGCCTAAAATGTCAACAGACAATACATTAGTAAATGAATATTTAAAGATGAAAAGACAAGTCAAAGAGTTTCATAAATTAATTTCGGTAAAATTTATTACTTTTGAGGATGCAAGTTGAAAATTTGTCAACAAAACTTTATCAACTATGTAATATTTCATAATTGATAGACAATTCTGATAAGATGGTTTACATTATCTTTAAGTTATTAACTGTGATAGAGAATTGGAGATCCACACTATATAACCGTTGCAACTTGCGCTGGTATATCTTTGTGGACCTTTTTTCTATTACATTACAAGGAGGTAAAATTGAAAGCGTTTTTATTGGGGAGAGAAAAACAAAAAGGGGATGTAAAATGAAAAGATTACTTTTGGGATTATCGGTTATATGTTTTATCATTTCTAGCATAGCACTTCCAGTATCAACACATGCAGAAGAAGGGAAGAAAAATAATAAACCTATTATTCTAGTTCATGGCTTTACAGGATGGGGCAGAGATGAATTGTTAGGTGTGAAGTATTGGGGAGGTGTACATGATATTCAAGAGAATTTAAAGAGAGATGGATACAGTGTACATACTGCTGCTGTTGGACCGTTATCAAGTAACTGGGATCGTGCTTGTGAGTTATATGCTCAAATTAGTGGTGGAACAGTTGATTACGGGGCATATCACGCTGAGAAACATGGGCATGATCGTTATGGAAGAACATATAATGGATTTATTTCAAATTGGAATGAAACAAATAAGGTTCATTTAGTAGGACATAGCATGGGAGGTCAAACGATCCGCACGCTTGTTCAATTGTTGAAAGAAGGGAATCAAGATGAACGAGCATATGCGAAACAGCATACTGATGTGAAGATATCGCCATTGTTCCAAGGCGGAAAGTCATATGTTCATAGTGTAACAACATTAGCAACCCCGCATAATGGGACAACTCTTGCAGATGGGAGTTTACTTTTGCCAGCTGTAAAGCAATTATTAGTCGCAACTGCCGGAATTGGAGAAAATAATAATCTATCATTATATGATTTTAAATTGGATCAATGGGGAATGAAAAAGAAAGCGGGAGAATCATTTTATCAATATGCAAACCGTGTGTTAAATAGTTCTATTTTGAAAGATGGGAAAGATATAAGCCAATGGGATTTAAGTACAGATGGAGCGAAAGAATTGAATGATTGGGTAAAAGCGCAACCAGATGTTTATTATTTCTCTTACAGTGGACATGCAACACAGGCAGCGCCTTTAACAGGGCTTCATTTCCCGCACATTACCATGAATAAAACATTAATGGGGAATGCGATTTTCTTAGGATCATACGCAAGGTATGAACAAAATCGGCCATTTATTGAGTCATCTTGGTGGCAAAATGACGGTGTAGTAAATACAAATTCCATGGTAGGACCTTCTACTGATGTAGTTATAAATAGTAGTGGTACACCAGAGCGCGGAAAATGGAATCATATTGAGACAAAGCAAAACTGGGATCACCTTGATATGGTGGGATTAAGTGTATCGGATGCATTAGGGTTTTCTGATATTAATGCGTTTTATCGAGATATTGCTAGAAAATTATCAAATTTACCAGAATAACTGGATTCATATTGATATGGAAATGTAATAACTCCCTCAAGTTCTTCTGAGGGAGTTTTACTTCGTGAATCGTATCATACATTCGGAGTATAATGGAGTTAATATTAAAATAGCATAATAATTTGAGGTGATGATATGAGAGTTAACGTAGTGATGTCTGGATATGGAACTGTTGGAAAAGAATTTTTGAAATTAGTATTTGAGAAATCTTCATATATAAAAGAGGTATACGGAATCGAACTAATTTTTACTGGGATTATTGGAAGGGCAGTCAGCCTGTATAATGAAGAGGGTTTACATATTGAAAATTTATTAACTTATGGTACTGGTTCTTATGCATTAGAGAAGTATACGGAACACTATCCGCTTGATAAAAATGAAAAATTTCCTCTTGGTACTGTATTCATTGAATCAACACCAACTAATCTTCAAACTGGGGAACCAGGAAAAACATACATGCAGACAGCAATTGAAAATCAGATGGATGTAGTAGCTATTTCGAAAGGAGCACTTGTTAACGCATGGAAAGAAATAAAAGAAAAAGCAAAACTCGCAAACGTACGTATTTGTTATAGCGGAGCAACTGCTGCCGCACTCCCTACATTAGATATTGGACAATATAGTTTAGCAGGGTGCCAAATTAAAAGTATAGAAGGCATTTTAAATGGAACAACAAATTATATTCTTACAAAGATGTACGAAGAAGATGTAACATTCGAAGAAGCGTTACATCAAGCACAGCAAAAAGGAATCGCCGAAACAAATCCATCATTAGATGTAAGTGGAATGGATAGTGCTTGTAAACTATTATTGCTAGCGAATAGTCTATTTCAGTCGGAATACGCCCTTGATTACGTATGTGTAAATGGGATAGAAGGTGTTACAAAACAAGATATAGAGAAAGCAAAAGAACATGGTAAATCTCTAAAACTAATTGCGAAAGCATATAAAGATCACTTAGGAAATCTTAAACTTGAAGTATATCCGCGTGAAATAGAGAAAGGGCACCCACTAGCGCATGTAAATGGGACGGAAAAAGGAATTACTTTTCATACCGACACAATGGGGAAAGTTACTTCAACCGGGGGAGCTTCAAGTCCAAGAGGAGCAGCAGCGGCAGCTTTGAAAGATTTAATTAATTTGTATCGGAAAGATGTGTGATGAAAAGTAGTTGTGTATGTATATTAGTGCTAAATTTATTAATCATATTTGATGGTACTCTAAAATATGTTATGATTAATATGAAATAAATAGTTTATATCTATCCACTAGGGGGGCCTTTTACCGGCTGAGACCAAAGAATACCTTTGAAACCCTTAGGACCTGATCTGGGTAATACTAGCGTAGGGAAGTGGAAGTGACAGAAGATAATATTTTTAAAATATTAATGATGTCCAGTCCGCTTTCTTTACGTATGTGTAAAGAAAGCTTTTTTATTTTACACACTTATTTGAGTGGATCCTAGTAGTTTAGTTAAGAAACTCGTTTTATTTTTTTCTATTACAAATGTTTATTGGAGGGTCTATTATGTCATTTTCACAATTATTACGTAAAGAAGTTAATCCGATTTGGGAAGCAAGTTTTAACCATCCATTTGTGACAAAACTAGGAGAAGGAACATTAGATTTAGCTAGTTTCCGTTATTATGTTTTGCAAGATTCATATTATTTAAGTCATTTTGCAAGAGTACAATCGTTAGGAGCGGCAAAAGCTACTGAATTAGAAACAACAGCTCGTATGGCACATCATGCGCAAAATACATATCAAGCTGAATTATCACTACATGAGAATTTCGCGAAAAAATTAGGAATTACGGAAGAAGAAAAAAAATCATTCATTCCTGCTCCAACCGCTTATGCGTATACATCACATATGTATCGCGCTGCATATGAAGGGCATATCGGGGATGTGATTGCGGCGATTTTACCGTGCTATTGGCTTTATTATGAAATCGGCGAGAAACTCAAAGAATGTAAACCTGAAGAGCCAATTTACCAAGAATGGATTTCAGCATACGGATCTGACTGGTTCCGTACTTTAGTAGAGGAGCAAATTGCTAGACTAGATGCGATTGCGGAAACGGTAACAGAAGTTGACCGTAAGCGGATGAAACAGCATTTTGTAATTAGCAGTCAATACGAATATTCATTTTGGGAGATGGCTTACACGTTAGAAGAATGGCCAGTGAAAAAACAAGTAGAAGATGTAAGTTTATAAGTAAAAGATATGTCGCTCATCATGCAGGTAAGAGTATAAAAAATGACTAACTTAGTTTAGTCATTTTTTTGTTATTCCCTCCCTGTTTTAGAACAGTTATTTTTAGTAATGAATCGATTACATATTATAAAGAATTTATATAATAAAAAAGAGGAAGAAGAGATTTTTTGTTGAAGTTTGTTTAGGGTTGATTGTAAAAGAGATTATTAATTTCTTTTACAATATTCATTCGGATTGCATGAATTGGGATGTATGTTGAAAAAATTAATTTTGGAAAGGAACTAATAAATATGAGAACGAGAAAACGAATAGGGAATAAAATTTTACTCGTTAGTGCCATTTGTGCGATAAGTATTCCTTCTATTTCATATGCGGAGGAAGTAATTTTACCTAAAAATTTCGCAAGTTTATATGAGGATAGGAATACGGATGTATTAAAAACAAGTTTTTATCCAGATACATATAATAATCCGTTCAGCTACCGATTTATTTCGACATTAAAGGAAACAAACACAAATATAAAAGAAATAGACAATGTTGATGATGAAAATCCTGTTATATCTACTACTCTT
Organism: Bacillus sp. C1; assembly: GCF_054570475.1. Lineage (NCBI taxonomy): Bacteria > Bacillati > Bacillota > Bacilli > Caryophanales > Bacillaceae > Bacillus > Bacillus sp. C1. Next base: position 3,907 of record NZ_JBTMZT010000010.1, on the reverse strand, counting down.
ACATTTATCCGTAATATGCACAATGAAAATTATAAAGCTGCATTTGACTTAACTTCTCGATCTTTACAGAAGGTACTATCCGAAAAGGGATTGGAAGGATATTGGGAGGGATTACCGCTGCAATTAGAAGCAGGTTCCTTTATTGGTATTGGGGAAGTGAAACAAAAAGAGACGAATTCTGTACATACAAATGTAGAAGTGGGACTAGTTTTTGAACAATTTACTGTACCTTTACTAATTAAATTAGACCCATCTGGAAAAGTAGATGATTTTCAACTTAGTATGTCGTTTAGTCCTGTTGCAGAACGTCCATCATATAGTAAGCCTGAATCGTTTGTTGAAAAAGAAGTAGTGGTCGGAAGTGGCGCGTTTCCACTACCAGGAACATTGTCTGTTCCGAAAGGAAAGGGCCCTTTCCCAGCAGTTATTCTTGTTCAAGGATCTGGAGCAAGCGATCAGGATGAAACTGCGTTTGCTTTAAAACCTTTTCGCGATTTAGCTGAAGGGCTTGCTTCGAAAGGAATTGCTGTTCTTCGCTATAATAAACGAACGTATGAACATGGCTTGAAAACACAATTAAGCCCTTTTTATACAGTTGATAAAGAGACAACGGACGATGCACTTCTTACCACTCGTTTTCTTCAAAATGAACCTATGATAGACAAGAATCAAATTTATATCCTTGGTCATAGCCAAGGTGGAATGATGGTTCCGAAAATGATTGAAAAAGACCAAAATCAAAATATCGCTGGGGCAATTGTGATGGGAGGACCAGCTCGTACAATCCAAGATGTTGTTTTAGACCAATTTGATTACTTGTATTCTATCGGTAGAATGAAACCTGAAGAATATAAATTTTACAAAGCGCAATTTAAATTATTAAACGATCCTAACTTCTCTAGTCAGAACCCTCCAAAAGATTTTTATTTAGGATCACCTGTATTTTGGGATTCTATTCATAAAATTAAGGCAGCAGAACTGTCAAAAGAACAAAAGACGCCGCTTTTCATTATTCAAGGAGAACGAGACTATCAAGTTCAATCAAAAATAGAAATTCCTCTTTGGAAAGAACAATTAAAAGAGCGAGATAACGTTGATTATCGACTATATCCAAAGCTAAATCACTTCTTTACAGAAGGAGAGGGAGAATTAAGTAAACCGGATGAATATTATAGCCCTGCCAATATCCCTGAGTATGTTATAAATGATATTGCTACTTGGGTGCAAGGAAGAGCGAAATAAAAATAGGAAAGTAGTGTTTAAAAATTATTTGTAATTGAGAGACACATATAATCATAGAGATATTTTTCGGTTTATCCGGCTATTTGCGGGTAGTAAGACCTCACTGATTAAAGTTTCACTTTATTTGTTACGGTATATTCAGTTTACAGAATTTGTGAGCAGGAAAGCCCATGTGCTTTAGCCGTGGGAGTGGTCAATCTAACCATGGGCAATCAGTCTGTGGTTTTTGTACTCATATGAAGAATTTGAAGGGAGTGTTTTTCTATGACAAATGGAAATGAGCAAACCAGTATAGAGGAGATTTTAAACATCGCTGAAAAGAATGGTTTACAGTTGGATAAAGCAAGTGCTGAATTAAATGAATCAGGAATGGATTTTCAAGTTGTATTTGCTACTGATGAGAAGGGCGTTTCATGGGTTCTTCGCAAACCAAGAAGGCCAGACGTCATTGAAAGAGGGGCATTAGAAGGGAAAATACTAGATCTTGTTCAAAAGCATGTACCTGTTGCAGTACCGAATTGGAAAATCAACACACCAGAGTTAATTGCGTATCCATTAGTAAAAGGTAATCCTGCAGCAGTGATTGATTTAGAAATACAAAATTATGTGTGGCACATTCAACATAATCCACCGTCTATGACATTTATTCAATCTTTAGCAGAATCTCTCGTTACTTTGCATTCGATCAATCATCATGAAGCGACTAAACACGGAATAGAAGTTCTTCCACCTGCTGAAGCCAAACAGTTATTAGTAGATAGAATGCAACAAATAAAATCACAACTTAGTGTTTCTGATGAACTATGGAAACGCTGGCAAAAATGGCTTGCAGATGAATCGTATTGGCCGAAGCACTCTGCATTTGTTCATGGCGATCTACATCCGCCGCATATTTTAGTTGATAAAAATGAAAAAGTAACAGGTCTTTTAGATTGGACAGAAGCGAAAGTGACAGATCCAGCTACTGATTTCACCCTTTATCTGAGAATTTTTGGAGAGGAAAATTTGAAAGTACTATTAAACGAATATGAAAAAGCAGGAGGAAAAGTTTGGCCGAGAATGTTTGAACACATCATTGAACTGGGCGCTGCTTATCCAGTCATGATTGGATTGTTTGCACTACAGACAAAGGAAGAAGCACATATGGAGATGGCGCTTGGGGCTTTGGGAGTGAATGAGAAATAATAAATTCCCTATTGTGTGAATGGAAGTATCATATAAAAAGAGTATATCCAAGTTGTTAAGCTCTTGTTCATCACATGTGTGAAGATGGGAAAGATCGTTAAGTATATAATAGGTAATTTGATAATCCCGCTAATCTAAAAATAGCGGGATTTGTCATTTCTTTATATAAATCTAGACCTCTATTGTCAATTATAGTTTTGTTTTTTTATTTACTTTTTGGTGCTAGTAGGATTAAGATGTTTTTTAGGAATGTTATTATGCGCATGCATATAAACTATAATTTAGTGGAAGTGAGGAGCATGCTAAAACAAAAAATTGCTTTGTTATATAGAAGAAAGATAGAAATCGGAAAGGGATGAGAGTTTTGAAGAAATTTGATGTGCTTTTAATGGTACTCAGCCTCCTGTTCCCAATTGCAGGTATTATGAAACAAATCCCGCTTGAATTGTCATTATATTTAGGGGGAATGTTGTTTTTCACTAGTTTTGGTAGTTATTACACAAAACGAATGCATTCAAGAATATGTAGTTGGCTTGCTTATACGATATTTATCACATTTTTACTTACAATTTGGGATCAATACGTAACAACTAATTCATTACTAGCAAATGCAAAGATTGCTGGATGCGTTGCTGTGATTCCACTTATATTACGATTCCGTACCTATGCAATTACATTAGGATTACTAGCATTGTGGGGTGGTTTATTATGGGATATAAAACAAGCAAAATCATTAGTAGTTCTTGGACATATCATGAATTTACTGACAGCAGAACGATTATATCTACTTCTGCTAGTAGCCGGATTTTTACTTGGTGGCTTGTTTGCCAGCATGTTAAAGCGTGGTAGCATCGATGAAAAACAAGAAAAAACGAATCTATTTAAGCGAAAGAAGAAACCATTCCAGCCTACATTTAAAATGCGCATTCCAAGTTTACCAAGATTGAAAGTGAATTTTAGTAGAAAAAAATCTTCTAAATCAAAAGAAATCCGTACGTATGAACCAAATCGTGAGGAAATAGTACCAACTCATCAGACAATACAACGAGAGCAACAACATCATGAAATGGAAATAACGCAAGGTCAAACGAGGATGGAACGAAGAAGAAATCGTTATAATGCATAAATTAACTCTTTAGACTTATGATGAAGGAAGTTCTTGCGTTGGTTTGATACTTTTTCATGTAACTTAGCTACACGGATACGTTGTTTATTCCAACGCTCAGAACCTTTAGTGCGTCTTGATAATACTCGTTGTGCCTTTGCTAATTGGTCTAACATTTTACGATAGAACTTAGGATAATTGGCTTTCTCACCCTTAGAACTAACGTATAATCCATCCATCGCAAAGTCTAATCCAACAACTGTTTCTACTTCTTTTTGTACAATCTCTTTCTCGTATTCAGTCAAGATGGACACATAGTATTTACCAGTAGGTGTCATAGAAATCGTACAGGACTTAATACTATGGTCTTGTGGT